>CAILJB010000076.1 GCA_903834465.1 uncultured Pseudomonadota bacterium
AATTCGACGCACGCCAGCCGCTACGCCGTTTTCGCTGATAATTTTGAAACATCCAATATCGCCAGCACGCGCAACGTGTGTGCCGCCGCATAATTCGGTGGAGAATTCGCCGATTTTTAACACCCGAACTTCTGCACCGTATTTTTCACCAAATAACGCCATTGCACCTGCTTTGACAGCATCATCTTTTGCCATAATTTGCGCCGAAACTGCATTATTCAAACGGATTTGTTCATTCACCAAACGTTCGATGGTCGAAATTTCGTCAGCGGTCAACGGTTCAAAATGTGAAAAGTCGAAACGTAACCGTTCGGTATTTACGAGCGAACCTTTTTGCGCGACGTGTTCACCCAAAGTCTGACGCAACGCGGCGTGTAATAAATGGGTCGCCGAATGGTTTAATTCAGTCGCTTTGCGTTTCACCATATCAACAGCGGCAACCACGTTTTGTCCCACTTTCAACGCGCCAGTGCTGACTTTGCCTTGATGCAAAAATAAACTGCCTGCTTGTTTTTGCGTGTCGGCAACGTCAAACGTCGCGCCGTCTGCGCTAATCGTTCCACTGTCGCCAATTTGACCACCTGATTCGCCATAAAAAGGTGTTTTATCTAAAACAATGACACCTTCATCGCCAGCGTTTAATTGTTCAACTGCTTCGCCGCCTTTGAATAACGCCACGATTTGCGCGGTGTCGTTTAATAATTCATAACCTGTAAATTCCGTTTGCGAATCAAGTTCGATATTTTTGTGAGCATCTGCGCCAAAATGACTCGCAGAACGCGCTCTGTCACGTTGCGCTTCCATCGCTTTTTCAAAGCCGTCGTAATCGACAGTTAAATTATGTTCACGCGCAAAATCGGCGGTTAAATCCACAGGGAAGCCGTAAGTGTCGTAAAGTTGGAAAACGGTTTCGCCTTCAATGACCGTACCTGCCATTTTTGCCACGCACGCTTCTAAAATTTTCATCCCTTGACCAAGCGTTTCTGCAAAACGTTTTTCTTCACGTTCTAACACTTTTTCAACTTGTTCGAGTTCTTTGCGTAATTCTGGGAAGGCATCGCCCATTTCTTGAGCGAGTGGCGCGACTAATTTATGGAAGAAAATTTCATTTACGCCCAAACGATAACCGTGACGAATCGCACGACGAATAATGCGGCGCAACACATAACCGCGACCTTCGTTTGACGGCATCACGCCATCGACAATCATAAACGCGCAAGAACGAATATGGTCAGCAATCACGCGCAACGAACTGTTTGTTAAATCTGTCGTATTTGTGACAGAGGCGGCGGCTTTAAGTAAGTTTTGGAACAAATCAATGTCGTAATTGTTATGCACATTTTGCATGACCGCCGAAATACGCTCTAAACCCATGCCCGTATCAACAGACGGTTTTGGCAACGGTGTTAAAGTGCCATCCGCACTGCGGTCGTATTGCATAAACACCAAATTCCAAATTTCAATGTAACGGTCGCCATCTTCGTCTGGTGTACCTGGAGGGCCACCAAAAATGTTTTCGCCGTGGTCATAAAAAATTTCACTGCAAGGTCCGCAAGGCCCTGTGTCGCCCATTGACCAAAAATTATCTTTCGCGCCAATGCGTGATAAACGGTCAGGCAAAACGCCGATTTCGTTAATCCAAATGTTTGCCGCTTCGTCGTCTTCGTCGAAAACTGTTACCCACAATTTTTCTTTTGGAATTTCAAGGACATTTACCAAAAATTCCCACGCAAAATGAATCGCTTCTTTTTTGAAATAATCGCCAAAACTGAAATTGCCGAGCATTTCAAAAAACGTATGATGACGCGCGGTGTAACCGACGTTTTCTAAATCGTTATGTTTGCCGCCAGCACGCACGCAACGTTGACTGGTTGCGGCACGCGTAAATTCGCGCTGTTCACGCCCTAAAAATAAATCTTTAAACTGCACCATGCCCGCGTTGGTGAAAAGCAACGTTGGGTCGTTGTGTGGCACGAGTGAACTTGAAAGCTCAACAGAATGTCCATGTTGTTTAAAAAAGTTCAAAAATGCAGAGCGTACTTCTGCGCTAGTCATGTGTTTCATAAGGATTTTTTGTGTAAGTTAAAAATTTTTAGGAATGAATAAAACGTAAATTTTTGGCGAATTGTTGAATTTGCGAACTCGAAAAACCACGTTGTAATAAAAATCGACTACGTTTTGACCAATCGTAGCAGGTGATGGGTGCGATTTCGCCGTATTTTTTGCAATACGTTTGCGTTAATAAATCGAGCCAATCATCTGCTATTGTCAGTAAAACGTCATTTAAATTATTGGCAGCAACATCTATGCCTCTTTGACTTAGTTCGTAACGAATCGCCGTTGCGCCATAGCCTTTTTTTAATCGATGCCGCGCATAATTTTCGGCAAAACGTTCATCACTTTGCCAATTATTTGCGGCTAAATCATCGATGACAGCTTGAATATCGGTGCGCTGAAAACCTTTTTGCATCAATTTAGTGAGTAATTCTTTTTGCGAATGCTCACGACGCACTAATAGGCGCAAACAGTGATTTTTAATATCGTGAGCAACGGAATTCACAGTGAATTTTACAACGGTTCGCCTACATCAGTTTCGTCTTCAGTCGGTTCAAATTCTTTGACGGCAAGCAATGGTTTTTTAAAGGCTTCATCGCGGATTTGTTTTTCAAGTTCTTTGGCTTTAGCAGGATTTTCTTTGAAAAAGAGTTTAGCGTTTTCTTTGCCTTGCCCAATTTTTTCCGAGCCATAGCTGTACCATGAACCGGATTTTTGAACAAAACCGTAATTCACGCCTAAATCGACCAATTCGCCTGCAAACGAAATGCCTTCTCCGTATAAAATTTCAAATTCGGCTTGTTTGAACGGTGGCGCGACTTTGTTTTTCACGACTTTCACGCGTGTTTCGTTACCGATAATGTCGTCGCCTTTTTTCACCGAACCGATGCGGCGAATGTCTAAACGCACTGAGGCATAAAATTTCAACGCATTACCGCCAGTCGTCGTTTCTGGAGATCCAAACATTACGCCAATTTTCATACGAATTTGATTGATGAAAATAACCAGTGTATTGGAGCGTTTAATGTTCGCGGTCAATTTACGCAGAGCTTGCGACATTAAACGTGCTTGTAAGCCCATGTGCGAATCGCCCATATCACCTTCGATTTCAGCTTTTGGTGTCAACGCAGCAACCGAATCGACCACTACAATATCGACCGCACCAGAACGTACTAAGGAATCGGTAATTTCTAAGGCTTGCTCGCCCGTATCGGGTTGTGAAACGAGCAACTCCGCAATATCAACGCCCAATTTTCCAGCATAGTTAATGTCTAAAGCGTGTTCAGCATCCACAAACGCCGCTGTGCCGCCAAGTTTTTGCATTTCTGCGATAACTTGCAGTGTCAACGTTGTTTTGCCTGATGATTCAGGGCCATAAATTTCAACGATTCGCCCGCGGGGCAAACCACCGCAACCCAGCGCAATATCTAAACTCAACGAACCCGTTGATACGACTTCAATATCTTTGGAAACATCGACATCGCCCATTCGCATGACCGAACCTTTGCCGAATTGTTTTTCGATTTGCATCAGCGCAGCGGCTAAGGCTTTTTTCTTATTTTCGTCCATTTGAGTCCTCGATTGTTCGTTGAAAAAGAGAGTCTTTTACTGCGTTTATTATCACACAGGGTTTGCGGTTCGGGTACTTTTGATTTACTTTTTATCTAAGTTCAAAGCCGCATTTAAACCGTCTGCCATGGCGGCATTTGTATCGCCTCGAACGTAATCCACGACAACAGGGACAAATTTTTGCATTTGTTCAGGTTTCATACCAAGTTGTTGAAAAAGCGACACGGCGGTTAAAGCGGTGCTAATGGTTGAATCGCCTGATAAACCGGCTAATTTTTCTGCTAAACCACCTAAACCTGATTGTGGTTGTAAAGCGGGAACGGCTGACAGTAATGTTTGTACATCAGGAACTTGTTTCGACAAATTCGTAAAAGCTTCGGGATTCATGCGTGTTTTTGCCACTTGTAATAACGCCCCTGCGCCACCCATCGCTTGTTGTGGTGTCACGCCTAAACGTTGAACTAACAAATTTGTGAGTTCACCCGACTTTAAGGTTTTACCACTCTCAAGTAATTTTTGGGCTGCATCAGCGGTATCTGCACTATTTTCTAAAACGTGACTGCCTTCTTTGCTAACGGATTTTAGTACGTCGCCCCAATTTTCTGCGTGAACAAGTGGCGCAGTAATCAAAGCTAAAAGTGTGGTGATGATTTTTAAAGATTTCATGAAATTAAACCTCGTGGGAAAAGTGATTAGAATAATGCGGTGATTGCATTTCAATTAGACGTGAACGAGTACGTTCAAAATCGTTTTTATTTTTACCATCGATATAAAGTTCATCAATGGCAACTTCTGCGCTACAAACCAGCGTGATTTTATATTCATACAACACATCAATCAAAGTGATAAAACGTCGCGCTTCATTATGTTTTTCAGGTGAGAGTTGTGGAATATGCGTTAAAACTAAACTATCAATTTGTTCTGCTAACGCTAAATAATCGCGTGCGCCTTTAGGTTGACCGCATAATTGTGCAAATGAAAATATGGTACTGTTAGATTGTGTGCCATATTGTGAAACGGTTATTTCTGTTTGTTCGGTAAGCGGAAAAAAATAACGGGTCGCCGAATTATCGGATTTTGTTAAACGATAATCTTGTTTGCCTGTGAGTTCAATTAACACCGTTTTTTCATGTAACAGCGCGATAAATGGCAATAATGACGTGCGTTGTAGCCCATTCGGATAAAGATTATCGGGATGATAATTTGAGGTCATCACCACAATTACGCCTTCTTTAAAAAACGCTTCAAACAATCGACTAAGTAGCATTGCATCGGCAATATCACTAATGTAAAACTCGTCAAAACAAAGTAACTGCGTAGTTTCCCGAACGTGTTTTGCCAGCAAGGGCAGGGCATCTTGATTCGAATGTTCGTGAATAAATAAATGCACTTCTTGCATAAAAACATGAAAATGCACGCGGCGTTTTTTCTGCAATTGGCACGCCTCGTAAAACCATGCCATCAACATCGATTTTCCACGCCCGACATCGCCATGTAAATATACACCTTGCCACATTGTCACCGTCGGGGATTTCCATTGCCAACGTTTCACGCGCGTTAATTTTTCACCGTAAACATGTAATTCATTAAGCAACGTTTGTAAGTGCTGTAATGCTGTCCACTGCTCAGTATCGAATTCGATGGTTTTGTCAGTAACATATTGTTCGTAGCGTTGAACAAGCGAGAAATGATTAGTCATATCTTAATTTAACAAACTTTCATTGATTAAAATGATGGCGGCTTGTTTTGCGTGGCTAGCCGAACCAGAATGCCGTTTCATTTGTTCCGAAACAATTGCCCCTTCGATTAAAAGGCTTAATTGCAACGCTAACATTTCGGGCGATTTTGCACCACATTCTTGAGCGAGACTGCTCATATAGCCGCGAAAATTATCATAAAATTCAGCGGATACTTGATGGACAGGATTGCCTTCAATGGGAAATTCAGCCGCTGCATTGATAAACGCACAACCGCGAAATTCGGGAATTGCCATCCATTCTTCAATTACATCAAAAATTGCCAATAATTTGGTTTTTGGCGCATCAGCCCGACTATTTACTTGCTCAACAAACCAGACATTAAAATCCGCATCGCGTTTGCGTAAAAAGGAAAGAATCAAATCATCTTTAGACGGAAAATATTTATAAAGACTCATTTTCGTCGTGTTTGCGGCTTTCACAATCGTATCAACCCCTGTTGCACGAATGCCTTGGCTATAAAACAGTTCTGTTGCCGCTTGCAGGATTCTTTCTTGTAGAGTTAAAGACATAAATAAATACGCTAGAAAACAGATTGATTACGACTATACAGGTCGGTATAATTACACGTCAACATACTGACTGGTCAGTATGTAATTACAACAAAAAATAATGAAGTAAATACAATGGAAATATTACTGGTTGGTGCGGCATTGATGATTTTTGCGGTTTTGGCTTCGGCGTGGTTAATGACATTTGCGCGATGGTTTCCGATTAAAGGCATTGAAGGTGAATTTTTGCCAGACTACAAAACTCTGATTAGAGCGCATATTGATTTTGCTTTAATGGCGTTGTTTTGCTTAGGATTTTATGCCGTGAAAGTGCCATTATCTGTGACCGCTTGCTGGTTAGTGGTAATAGGCGGTATTACCAATCCTATGGTTTTTGTGATTGCCGCGTTTAATCCAACTTTTTGGGAAAAAACAATCTGGAAAGTCTATGCTGCCGCCAGTTTTATTATCACAACCATTGGTTTTGTTTGGGTTTGCTTTAGTTTATTGTCTTTTTGAAATAGCTGTTGAGAAAACGTTTAAGGAGACGATATACACCGACGAAGCGAAAATATACATAAGGATTTCAACATGAATAAAGCTGTGTATTTACTGACTGCTAAAACCAAAAATGTACGCCAGCCAAAAATTTTGTATCTTCTGTTCCTTTATTGTTTTGTTTTAAATAGGTCGCTGTATTGCCAAATGTGCCATCCCAATCTACCCCAATATACGGAGCAAATTCAGGGCTAAACTCGTAACGCAATCGCAATCCTGATTCCAATGAGCTTAAACCATTGCCTAAATAATGGGCTGAATCATTTTTGCCGTACACATTTGCTTCAATACGCGGTTGTAAAATTAAACGTTGTGTAATCAGTAAGTCATATTCTAATTCAAGTCGAAACGCTGTACGTCCTTGTTCATTGACATAAGTCGTTGCTTCTACATAAAGCCAATACGGGGCAAATCCTTGTACGCCAAATGCCAACCAACCGCGATTTAGCCCAAAACCGCTGTCATAACGCAAACCTAAATGCGAATCCCAAAACGGGGTAATTGCGTGTGACCAGAGCAATTCATTACGCGCATTCTGTGATTTGCCATTTTTAACGTCGCCTTCCATTCTAAGTAAAACCTTGTCGTACGTTTGTCCAAACCACGCTTGTGCATCATAAGTCATTGACGTATTGGTAGATGTTGTAATGCTTTCTAATCTATCAACAATAAGCGCGGTTCGATAATCATCACTATGCCCACCATGAAAAGGTAAATCATTAAGCGTATAGCCATCAGAATACGCATTAGGATTGCGTTATTCGTCCTTATTTGACGAAGATTCTGTTTGCGTGTCCTGCATATTATGATGTTGGTGATTCATTTCTTCGGCAGTTACTGGTGATAACAAGATGAAATTTAACAAAACAATTAAAAATCTCATGAAACTACCACTACGCGAAACATACCTGTGTGCATGTGATAAAACAAATGGCAATGCAACGCCCAATAACCAAGTACGTCGGCGGTTACTAAAAAACTAATACGCTGAGCTGGTTGCACAATTAGAGTATGTTTTCGAACTTGAAATTCACCTTCTTCGTTTTCTAATTCACTCCACATCCCATGTAAATGTACGGGGTGTGACATCATCGTATCGTTAACAAAGATGATGCGTAGTCGCTCTCCATGACGAAAGTGAATAGGAGTGGACTCACTAAACTCTACACCGTCAAACGACCAGCTATAGCGTTCCATATTTCCTGTTAGGTGCAATTCTATTTCGCGTTGAGGCGGTCTTTTATCCAATACCCCGCCAACAGTGCGTAAATCCGCATAAGTCAGTACGCGCCGTCCGTTATTACGCAGTCCAACGCCCGCGTCATCTAAATTAGTTCGAGGAGTATCGACACGCATGTCAACTTCTGCGCCATATTCGGTTCTAGCGTGATGCACGGCTAATGTGCTACGCATATTTCCCATCATGTCCATCATTGATAACGGTTGAGCTTTATCTAAGGCGGGCACTTCAGCCTTTAAACCGTCTTGAACTGCCAATGTTGCACAAGCATAGCCAGTTCTGTCCATTGACTGTGCGAATATAGTGTAAGCGTCCGCAGTTGGCGAAATAAGCACGTCATAGTTTTCAGCCGCCCCCAAACGAAACTCATCGACTTCAACGGGTTCGACTAATTGTCCATCGGATTGAATTACTGTCATTTTTAAATCTGGAATACGAACATCAAAAAATGTTTGCGCGGCGGCATTCACAAAACGTAAACGGATTTTTTCGCCTTTTTTAAATAATCCTGTCCATTGATTTTGGGGTGTTTTACCATTAAGCAAATAGCAGTAAGTGTAAGCAGATATATCAGATAGATCCGTTGGATTCATTCGCATATCACTCCACATTTCATGTTTATTTATGGTTTTTTCCAAACCCTTTTCTGCAACGTCGTGAATGAAATCTGAAGCCGTTAATTTATTGAAATTATAGTAACCACTTTCTTTTTTTAATTTATCTAACACCCTCATTGGATTTTCATCCGTCCAATCGGATAGCACTATTACATAGTCGCGGTCAGCCTGAATTAAATCTTTTTTTAGAGGTTCAATAACAATTGCGCCGTATAAGCCCAGTTGCTCTTGCATACCAGAATGTGAGTGATACCAATACGTTCCAGATTGTTGTATTTTGAAACGATAAGTAAATGTTGTATTAGGTTCAATGCCCGCAAAACTCACGCCGTGTGCGCCATCCATAAAATATGGCAATATTAAACCATGCCAATGAATAGAGGTTTTTTCATTCAAATTATTAGTGACGTGTATTGTCACCGTATCGCCTTCTTGCCAATATAAGGTGGGAGCTGGAATGCTACCATTCACGGTGATAGCCAAACGTTGCTTATCTGTAAAATTAACGGTTGTTTCTGCAATCGTTAAATGAAATTCGCTTCCGCTTAATATTTGATTATTCTGCGCCGATGCTAATTTGAAACATGGTGATATGGCTAGCGTCGCTAAAGATTGGATGAACTGACGGCGTGAATAAGGAGCGATAAATGGCATGAGATTGTTTAAATATTTTCATGAAAATTAGGATTGGTCAACGATATGTCAAACGTAATTACTTGTAAACCAGGAATCTCCCTGTTCCCTTTAGGGTAGGGAGAATGTCAATAAATCGCGCCTCATTAAATTCGTACTGAGTCTTGCAGTTCGCTAAAGTCTCAGCAATCGATTTTCATTCTTGTTTCTTCAATTTTTTCGATTTAAAAAACGTGTTGTAAATCTTAAAGCTCAAAATCAATGCCGCAAGAAACAGCGTAATGGCATTTGCAAAAATAATCGCGTTGTTTGAAATATAAATGCCGTAAATTAACCAGCATAAAACACCTAACGTAAACGTGCTATACATGGTAAGCGATAAGGCTTCCGTGTCGCGAGTGCGAATGGTTAAAATCGCTTGTGGTAAAAAAGAAGTGGTTGTCAACGTTGCCGCAACATAGCCTAAAATTTCAAGTGTCTCCATTTGAAAATAGTTTCCTCAAATCAAAATAATGTAGCAAATTATACGAAGACTTGTCGTGTAATGCTTTAAAATCGCTATCGCGCGTCGATAAGCTATAATACTACCGATATTTTACCCAACTTCATTCCGATAGATATGTCATTTTATCCACCTGCCAATCATCACACGTTGATTGGTGCATTTAGCTTGGCAATGATTTGTTTTACGCTGCCGTCGTTTGCTGATAATGAAGCGTCGTGGCTGGATGCAATTACGCTTTCAGGTTATGCGAAATTAAAAGTAAGTTCACCAAATAATGCGCCAACATCCGTTAATTTGGATGATGTGAGTTTGTTTGTATCGGGTAAATTCAATCGTTGGTTTAATCCTTTCTTAGAAGTCGAAGCCTATAATATCCCGCTTTGGGAAGAAGGACACGGCGCACAATTCAATAGCGCACAATTGATTGTTGAACGGATGTATAACGATATTGAAATAACGGACAATGACACGCTTCGCACGGGCAAATTTTTAGCACCGATTAACCATTGGAATATTGTTCATGCCGCACCACTTGTGTGGACAACAAATCGACCTTTAACGTCATCCTATTCGCGTGCTAATTACATTACCGGTGCGAACATTCGTCACGATTTTGATGTGTTGACGGGTCATGCACTTGAAGTTTATGTGCAACCCGTCGACGATTTTAACCACAAACCCACAACCGAACATGAACGACATTATTTAACTGTCGCGGGGGCGCGTTGGATTACACACGAAGATTTAGATTATTACTTTGCCGTTTCTTTTCAAGACGCGGAAGTTGAACATAATGTCGAACATCGAGATTCTGTTGGCATTGATGGTAATTGGCAAAATAAATGGTTTGAATTAGAAAGCGAATTTGTATTTACGCATGTTGCGACAAATCAATTGCATTATCACAATCAAGACTGGGGCGGTTATGTGCAAATGGCTGTGCCGCTGGTCGAACATTTTAATTTGATTACGCGCTACGAACATTTTGAATTTGCGAACCAATTGGCGGCATCAAATACCGCGTTAGGGGGGGTGGTGTACCGTCCTATGCCACGTTTATCGTTTAAAGTCGAATGGCAACAAACTGAAGGCAGTGTTTTTAATAATCAAACAGGGCTTTATAGTTCTATTGCGGTGTTATTCTAATGAAAGAGTTGATTATTTTAGGATTAGCCGCAGCGTTAATGCCGTTTTCAAGCGCAGAAGCGGATTTGTATATTATTGGTAATAAAGATTTGCCAACCTCACAACTTGAAAAAAGTGATATTGCGGCAATTTATTTGTTGAAGAAAAAACACTGGGAAAATGGCGACGATATTATGCCTATCAATCTACCTGCCCAAGCGGATGCACGAACACATTTTACCGCGCAAATTTTTGATAGTACGCCGGAAAAATTGGGCAGTTATTGGGATAAAATGCTATTTAAAGGCGAAACGCCGCCGGTTACGCAAAACTCTGAGCAAGCGGTGATTATGTTTGTGGAACGCATTAAAGGCGCAATTGGCTATGTGGAAACAAAACCACAAAGTTCACAAATCAAAATTCTGCAACAATTTTCAACGAAGTAATTTGGATAATTTCATGTCACGTTTTTCGCTTTCTGTTCGTTTAACGCTGTTTTTTAGTTTTATCGTATTACTCGTAACCACGACGTTAAGCGCGGTAGTTTTTCATCAATTTGGCGAAAAAATCAATCAACAAATTAGCCGCAATTTAACAGATATTGCCGATCACAAAGCCGCAGAAATCAATAACGTTCTGTTATTTGAACGTACAAATCTACTGTCATGGCGAGCTTCATCTGTCATGCTAGATGTAGTAGTGGATGATTTAGATAAACGCATTAACACGGAACTTAAAAATCTTAAACAGTATTATCACTTAAAAGGTGATTTATATGTATTCAATGCCAGCGGTGTGTTGATTGCATCGACGCAGCCGAATGTGTTAAAAACAAAATTGCCTGAGGCGTGGCAAACACAAAAAGATTATCAATTTATTTTTAAACATGAAGTTCCGTTCATTAAAGGCAATGTCGTTGCTCACGTCACGGCATTAAAACCGCCGCAACTAAAAATGCAAGGCTATTTAGTCATCACGCATTCGTGGGATGATATTATGAAGATGCTTGCGCCAACAGACAGTAATTTTGCCTTGCGTAAATCCAGTGAACTTAATGCGGAACTGTTTACCGCAGAGGGCGTGGAATCAATCACATTGGGCGATGATTTTACTGAGCATCCGGTGTGGATTTTTAATCAAGAAAGTTATTTAGGTTCGATTTCAAAACCGATGATTGTGGGCGATTTTAATTTTCAAGTTGCAGCATTTATGCCTGAAAAATTAGCGCAAGAACCGTTGTTAGAACTTACGAAAAATTTGTTGATTGCCGCGATTTTTGTTGGCATTCCGATGATAGTGTTGGTGAGTTTACTTAGTCATCATTTTGTCACACCGATTAAAAAATTGACTGCTACCATACGCGCTATTGAAGATTCGAATGATTTATCAATTCAAGTGCCAGTGTCAGGTAATGATGAGGTCGCGGATTTAGGCGATGCGTTTAATCGCATGACGACGCGATTGAGTGAATTGTTTCATAAATGTTCAATCGTCGAAAAAGAATTAGAAGATTTAAATGCAAATTTAGAACATCAAGTCATTGAACGCACCGCGCAGTTGCAAGAAACCTTGCAACAACTTAAATCGACGCAAACACAATTAGTTCAATCCGAAAAAATGGCTTCATTAGGACAATTAGTTGCTGGTATCGCGCATGAAATCAATAATCCTATCGGTGCTATTTACGCTAATATGCCGCCTTTAGAAGAGTATATCGGAGACATTGAAGGAACAGTTGAGTTTGCTCAAAGTTGTTTAGATGAGACGGGCGCACAAAAATTAGATGAACACATGACACAAATTGATTACACGTTTGTGATTGAAGATTTAGCGCAATTACTAAATAGTCAAAAACAAGCCGCTGATCGCATTCGTAACATTGTTTTATCGTTGCGGAATTTTTCGCGTTTAGATCAAGGTGATATTAAAACCGTGCGTCTCGAAGAAGGTTTGGATTCAACCCTGCAAATGTTGCATCACAATTATAAAAATCGCATTACCGTCGAAAAAGATTACGCACTCAATGACATGGTGGAATGCTATGCAGGTGAAATAAATCAAGTCTTTATGAACATTTTAGCAAATGCAATTCAAGCTATGCCCGACAAAGGTAGCATCATCATCACGACGGCGAAAGTAAATGAACAGGCGGTGATTAGCATCGCCGATACAGGCATAGGTATGAGTGCAGAAGTGAAAGAAAAAATTTTTGATCCATTTTTTACCACTAAAGATGTTGGCGAAGGCACAGGTTTAGGCTTGTCTATTTCTTACGGCATTATCGAAAAACACCACGGCACGTTAACGGTTGAATCTGAATTGAATCACGGGACGCGCTTTATTATTGCTATTCCACTTCAAATCACGCCGGTTTAATGAATTTAGATTTTAATTCTACTGCCCAATTACTTATTTCGGGCGGCGACGAACGACTGGCATTAAATGCTTATGGCGTGAACAAATACGGTTGTGCGCCTGCGCCAGACGATACCTTGTTATCGTTTAGTTCTTCGACGGCATCGACTATTTCGTCTGAAAGTTTTGCTATCGCTGACGCATTACGGTCACGATTAGCCTGTGAGTTTGAAACCACATCATCCAAACAAATTTATGTTCAAGAAGTCATGCGCCAAAAAAACGAATGGCGTGAATTGATTGGTTTGGCGGCAGAAACCCGTTTGATTTTTTCACCGTCTGGCACGGACGTTCATGCTCTGATAGCAAATCAGGTTGCACCGAATACCCTGATTATTATGGTGGAAGGTAATGAGACTGGAAGTGGTGTGAGTGCGGCGTTAGAGCAGGGAAATGGTGTTGAAGTTGTAACGATTCCATTACGTTTATTTGATGGTTTGCCACGTTTGATTGAGGAAATCGACACTGAAATTATTTCGCACGTTGAACGCGGCATTTCGCAACAACGCGACGTACTTTTGATTTTAGTTGACCAATCTAAAACCGGCATGATTGCGCCTAGTCCGCATTGTGCGGTGCAATTGAAAACTAAATACGCAGAGCAACTCAATGTGTTAGTCGATGCGTGTCAATTTCGATTTTCGGCGATTACATTGAATGCTTATTTGCAACAGGGTTTTATGGTTGCCGTAACAGGATCAAAGTTTTTAGCCGCGCCATCTTTTTCAGCAATATTATTGTTACCGGCTGGATTAAACGCATTTGCTAATGTCTTAGAAGAACCAATAAATTGGGGCTTATTACTTCGCATGGAAGTGGCATTGGTAGAATATCGGGCATTTTGCATTTTAACAGACTTACAAATTAGCACGGTAATGAATGATTTTTCTGTTGCTGTGCAAAATTATTTAACCGCTTCGCCATATTTTGAATCTTTATCAGTGCCGGCGTTAAATCGTGGGGATTTAATCAAAACGGCAAATTGGGACAATTTGCCAACTATTTTTCCTTTCGTGCTTTATCGCGACAATAAACCGCTTTCACGTTCTGAAACGTTAGCGTGTTATCAATATTTACCATTGCAAAATCCACGCTGTCAAATTGGTCAGCCCGTCGCGTGCGGACAACGTGATAACGTGGAAATTAGTGCATTACGTTTGTGTTTAAGTTCGCGTTTGATTGTTGACGCTGCTCGTAGCGAGCAGCACCGACAAATGTGTATTCAAAATGCACTACGCGTTTTAGCAACACTGGAAACGTTAGTCGGGTAAACCAAAACGAATAATCTTGGCAAAATCTGTCGCATTCAAACTCGCACCACCCACTAATGCGCCATCCACGCCTGCTAATTGCATCATTGACGCGATATTATCGGGCTTAACATTACCGCCGTATAAAATACGAACCCGCGCCGCGACTTGTTCGCCATATAAATCCATGAGTAAATTACGAATAAAATCGTGAACTTCGGCAATTTTATCTAACGGCGCGGCTTTTGCGCCTTCACCAATCGCCCAAATCGGTTCATAAGCAATAATGATTTCCGGCATGGTTGGACGTGCTACACCTTCTAACCCCATGCGAATTTGCCGCTCTAATAAATTAAACGTTTCACGCGCAAGATGGGCTTCGCGATTTTCACCACAACAAAAAATGACTTGTAAACCATTCGCTAACGCCGCTTGCACTTTGCGTTGAATCGCATCATCACTTTCCCCCGCGCGTTCATTTAATTCGGCTTCTAAAAACGAGGCTAATCCGGTCAAGATATGGCTATTTTTGTCATCAAGCAAATGTTCAATCGTGGTTAATACTTGTGGATCATGATTTTCACGTTGTTTGAGACGGGCGAGTGTGTGCGTTAAAAAATCTTTTGATAAACGCCGCGCCACGCTAGAACTAAACCCAAAATATTTCCCTAAATTCGCACGTCTATCAGAATGCCCCACAATCACGCGATCCACGCCAATTGCAGCTAACATATCGGCAGAAATTTCACCGGTAAACGCGCCTTTTGATTCAAAAAATGTATCTTGTGCCAGCAAAAAAACATTGCGCCCAATGCCGTATTCACGCCGTAAAAAATCGGGTTCAATATAATCGGCAAGTGTCGATAAACCCGTGAACGGAGGCGCAAAACCCATATCGACATCTTTAATATCCCGACACAAATCAAAAATACGCGCCGCCAATGCTACGCCTGCACGCGGAATTAAATTCATTTTCCAATTACCCGCCAAAAATGGACGAATCGCACTCGGATCGCCGTGTTCAGCAGGAATTTTGCGCCACTGATTTGCGGTGCGGTGACGATAATAATTACGATAAGTGGGTGAGTTCATTGCGTGACCTTTGCTTTTCACTAAAAGTGCGATGCTATAATGCTTCAGTAAATTAACCAAATTATTGAAGGATTACCAATGACCATTAGTGCATCAGAATTTAAACAAGCCATGCAACACTGGGCAAGTGGCGTGACGGTTGTTACCACGCATTCACAGCAATTCGGTTTGCAAGGCATGACCGTGTCCGCCTTTTCTAGCGTTTCGGCTGAACCACCTCTTATTTTGTGTTGCTTAAATGGGGCGGCGGATACGATGAAAGGCATTGATGCAAGTCAAAGTTTTGCCGTAAATGTGTTAGCACAAACACAGCAAAATGTGTCGAATCAATTTGCCGGCGGGTGCAGTCAAGAAGAGCGGTTTGCTTATCATGCGTGGCATACTGCTGTGACGGGTGCGCCCTTATTAAGTGAAAGTTTGATGTCACTGGATTGTAAATTAGTTGAAAAAGTGCAGGCGGGGTCGCATTGGATTTTGATTGGTGAAGTGCAAGCCAGCGAATCGCGTAGCGGCGAACCATTATTGTATTATCGAGCAGGCTATCATGGGTTGGCGACCGCTGACGATATAAATGCTATGTAAGTGCCAGTTATGACCTGTCAACATACCAATCCCGTAGGTTATCTTTTTTGTAGCACTTGTGGACAATCTTTAAAATATCAACGATGTTGGTGTGGTTTCGTGTGCGCGGAAGAGGCGTTATATTGTGGACGGTGCGGACATTCTTTTGTGCTACAAAATGTGGACGAAGATTTGACTATCGAGAATGCACTGGAACGACGTTATGATTTGGATTTATTAGTCAAATTGGCGGGCGTAGCCCATAAAGATAAAACGACCAATATAGTTGATGAATCGAATATTAAAAAAGGCAATAAGTAATGAAGCTCACGCACGAGATTTGTAGGCAATTTTATAAAAAAGCTGGCATTCTCGAAGAAACTATTAAAATTATAGCCAAAGAATCTGAAGGTAATGCTTATACGTTTGCTGAAATCGCAATTCAACGTGGTTTAGTAGACCGTGATGTGGCAGGTATGATTTTGGGGGACTCAATTGGTGCAACTTATCTGAATTTGTACCAAGCCTCTTTTCAAGACGACGTATTAGACTTATTGCCGCTGGAATTAGCACAACAATACCAAGCGATTCCCATTCGTCAAATCGGTGCAACACTTACTCTTGCCTGCACTCGTCCTAAAGATACTAAAGTCCAGTTGGCGTTATCACGAATTATCGATAGACCCATAGAATTAGTGCTATGTTTGCCAGATGAATTAAATGCAGCTTATGCTTTGCGTTATCAAACTGAAAGTAAAATAAATGAACTTGTACTTTCCTTTGATTTTAAAAAACTAAATACATTATCAATTGAACATTTAGTTGAATTACATCCTATTATTGAAATGGCGGATTCGTTGCTGTTACTTGCGATGAAAGAGAATGCCTCGGATATTCACATTGAACCTAAAGAACATGATTGTATCATTCGCTTTCGAATTGATGGCATTTTAAGCGAACGCTTACGACTGCCGATTGGTCTCATAATACCGTTAACCTCGCGCTATAAAATCATGGCGGATATAAGTCTTGTTGAACATCGTATTCCTCAAGATGGAAGGATTAGTTTTCAAACATCTTTTAAAACTGTGGACGTACAAGTTTCAACTTTACCGATATTACACGGTGAAAAAACGGTTATACATTTTTTAGGTTCATTGGCAGAAACTGTGCCGATGAATTTGGATAGACTTAATATTTCAAAAGCTAATCTGCGTACTTTTAAAGAAACGTTAGCACAACCGAATGGCATTATTTTTATCACAGGTTCTATAGGTTCAGGTAAAAGTACCACGATTTACGCGGCGTTAAATCATATTAACAAACCGAGTATCAATATCACTACTATCGAAGATCCGGTGGAATATGAGGTAGAAGGAATCAATCAAGTACAAGTCAATGTTAAAGCAGGACGTGATTTTGCGTCGGTGCTGCGTTTGATTTTGCACCAAGACCCTGATGTGTTATTAGTTGGCGAGATTCAAGATAAAGAAACCGCGCAAATTATCAGTAAAGCCGCATTAACAGGACGTTTAGTGCTAAGTACATTGCTCACTAATAATGCCCCGCAAGCCTTAACACGTTTAATTGATATGGGCGTTGAGCGACATGTTGTTGCACCCGCCATTATTGGCGTATTAGCACAACGTTTGTTACGGCGTTTATGCGAGCATTGCAAAACTGAGCATCAAAATTTGGATGTTGAGTTGTTGCATCGTTATTTTTACTGGAAAAACCCAGAATTACCCATATTTTACAAACCGGTTGGTTGCCCGCATTGTAATCATAAAGGCTACAAAGGACGCATTGCTATTCATGAGTTTTTAAAGGTTGACAACACCATACGCGATTATATTTTGCAAGGTCGTAGTTATGACGATATTTGTAATTATGTCTACAGTATTGGCTTTAGAGATTTACGTTTTGATGGTTTTGTAAAGGCTTTACAAGGTTTTACCAGCTTAGAGGAGGTTATTCGTGTTACGGCAGATAACTAAGTTTTAAGGTTTCAAAATGGTTTAATAGTAATGATATGTTATATTGTAACATATAGAAAATTCAATTTAACTGGTTCGCCATTTTTCCATGACTCATTCTCACAATCACACAGCGTGCGTTCAAGTCGCACTCACGAATGCCGCACAACTCTGTGCAGAACGTGGCGTGCAACTCACACCGATACGGCAACAAGTTTTAGAACTCATCTGGGCAAATCATCACGCCGTCAAAGCCTACGATTTACTCGAACGTATCAAACCGCTTCAAAGTGCCGCTAAACCAGCGACGATTTATCGCGCCTTAGATTTTTTGATGGAACAAGGTTTTATTCATCGTGTCGAAAGTTTGAATGCGTTCATCGGTTGCACAGATTTACGCACCGTTCATGAGCAATTACTTTTGATATGTAAGCAATGCCAGGATGTTGAAGAACGTCAGGCGAATGCGGTCATGCAAAGTTTAGCGGATGAATTAAAAGAAGCAGGATTCACCGCGCATCATAAGGCTATTGAAATTCACGGAATTTGTCAGAATTGCCAGCAATGAAAATTGCGCTTGCCTACCAAGTGTTATAATATAACATATCAATAAAATTCCTTTCCCTTCAAAACCATGACCACAAAACAACTTCCTATCACCGTTCTTTCTGGATTTTTAGGCGCAGGAAAAACCACGCTACTCAATAACATCCTCGCTAATCGAGACGGTTTAAAAATCGCCGTTATCGTCAATGACATGAGCGAAATCAATATCGATGCCGCGCTGGTCAAAAACGAAATGTCATTAAATCGCGCAGAAGAAAAATTAGTTGAAATGAGCAACGACTGTATTTGCTGCACATTGCGCGAAGATTTATTGATTGAAATTACCCAATTAGCAAAAGAAGGGCGTTTTGATTATTTGTTAATCGAATCAACAGGCATTGCAGAACCGTTGCCTGTGGCAGAAACGTTCACGTTTCGAGATGAAAATGACGTGAGTTTGTCAGATTTAGCGCGTTTAGATACGTTGGTAACAGTGGTTGATGCGGTGAATTTCATGCGCGATTATTTAGAATCGCAATCACTCAAAGACATTCACGCCGAAGTCAGCGACGAAGATGAGCGCAATATTTCAGATTTACTGGTTGAACAAATTGAATTTAGTAACGTGATTTTGATTTCTAAAATCGATTTGATTAGCAGTGATGAACGTGAAAATCTCACCGCGATTTTGAAAAATTTAAATCCTGACGCTGAAATTATTCCGATGGTAATGGGCAGTGTGCCGATTGCCAAAATTTTAAATACGCACAAATTCGATTTTGAAAAAGCCGAACAAGCCGCAGGTTGGTTGCAAGAATTACGCGGTACGCACAAACCCGAAACCGAAGAATACGGAATTTCGAGTTTTGTTTTTAGCGCAAATCGCCCTTTTTACACCACCCGTTTTTACGATTATTTGCATCGTGACGAATGGGATAACGGCACATTGTTACGTTCAAAAGGCTTTTTTTGGTTAGCGTCACGTCCTGAATGGGTGGGTTCGTGGTCACAAGCAGGCGGCACAATGCAATATGGTTGTGCGGGACGTTGGAAATCCGTCACCGATTGTCGGCAAGAACTCGTTTTTATTGGACAAAACATCAATCAAGAAAAAGCGATTGCTGAATTAAACGCCTGTTTATTAACCGATGAAGAATTTGCGGCAGGTGAAAACGTGTGGCGCGATTATCGAGATGAATTTCCTATTTGGTTTTTAGATGAAGAAGGTGAAACACCATGATGTCAGAAAAATTATTAAACCGTATTTTTCTGGTCGTTTTTTGCGTCACGCTCAGTTACGTTTTTGTTAATTGGTTGCCCGATTCAGTTGCAAATTTTGTTTATGGTTCGACAAACAAAAAAGCTCTTGTTCATAACGTAACCTTTGAGTTTTCGCAATGAATTTACCTTCTGATTTACCTTCTAGCATTATTGGTGCAAGCCTTTTAGTCAGTTTTAGTTCATTAAGCGGCTTATTTGTGTTGTGGATTAAGCCCGAAAAACTGCAAAAAATCGTGCCATATTTAGTTGCGTTGGCAGTTGGTGTACTTTTAGGCGATGCGTTCATTCACTTAATTCCCGATGCGGTGGCGCGTCAAGGTTCAGTATCAACCGTTTGTTTAATGACGTTATTGGGTGTTTTTGTTTTCTTTGTGTTGGAAAAAATTGTACGTTGGCGACACGACCACACTGTCGATTTTTCTAATCAAGATACGAATACCATTCAGCCAATGGCAAAAATGAATTTGGTTGGTGATGCGATTCACAATTTTGTCGATGGTATTTTGATTACGGGTAGTTTTTTAACGGATCCAATTCTTGGTGTGACAACGGCTTTTGCGATTATCGCGCATGAAATTCCACAAAAAATTGGTGATGTGGGTGCGTTAATTTATGGTGGTTTTTCACCGAAAAAAGCCGTTTTGTATAATTTCTATTGCTCATTAACGGTTGTGGTTGGCGCGATATTTACGCTATTTCTCAGTCAAATCGCAGAATCGTCACTTGTGTTTTTATTGCCCATTGCGGCGGGTGGTTTTATTTACATTGCCACCACCGACATGATGCCTGCGTTACATGAACATTCTTCACTTCGCAATTTATTTGGACAAACAGCCATTCTCGCTTCGGGCATTGCGTTTATGCAATCGATTGTGGTTTTTGAACAATTCCTCCTTCCTTAACAACTTAAAAATTATGAGCGCGTTACCCCACCAATTCAAATTTGAACCACAACCCACTTTTTCAACCGCGTGCGTTTCTTATCAACTGACCGATTTAACCGAAATTTATAAAGGTGACGTGAATTTGTGCGTGGTTAATCGAACGGTTGATACAGAAATTCACCACTTTGTTCACGAACTTTTTGCCGCGCAACGTCACGTTAGCGTGATTGAAAATTTTAATGTTGCGGGTTTTGATTTTGAAAATTTATTGCCACAAGCCAAACAGTTACGCGGTTACTCAGAATTTCACAAAGATATTGAACATTTAGTGACTGTTTTTTGTGAATTATTTGACTTACAAACCGTTGGCTTGCGTTTGGGAATGTTTGATAAAGCGATGTGTCCAAAATTTCATGTTGACCATGTGCCATGCCGTTTGGTTTGTACTTATGGTGGAATTGGCACGGAATGGATTGAAGACCGTTACATCAATCGCACGAAATTGGGCGTAGGTTCTGGTGGTTTAACCGATGATAAATCAGGACTCATTCAAGCAGATTTAGATGTTATCAACACCACGCCAGCTTATGCGATTGGTTTATTAAAAGGTTCAAAGTGGGAAGGTAGCGAACAAAACGGCGCAGTACATCGTTCACCAAAAGTCACTGAAAATGCGCCTTATCGACTTTTATTAACATTGGATTTTGCGTAAAAATTTATGACAAATGAAAAAAACACTCGCGTTCCTGTCACCATTCTGACGGGCTTTTTAGGTGCAGGAAAAACGACGCTTTTAAATCGCATTTTGTCTGAAGAACATGGACAACGCATTGCCGTCATTGAAAACGAATTTGGCGAAACAGGCATTGACAATGAATTGCTTATTCAAGGTGAAGAACAAATTATCGAAATGAATAACGGCTGTATTTGCTGCACGGTGCGTGGGGATTTAATCAGGATTTTGAGCGAATTAGCGCGAAAACGAGAACAAGGCAGTTTGCATTTTGACCGTGTGATTATTGAAACCACAGGGCTTGCAGACCCCGCGCCTGTTGCACAAACTTTTTTTGTTGAACCTGAAATTGCTTTCCACTATTTAGTTGATGCCATTTTGACCGTTGTTGATGCAAAACACGCTTTAAAACAACTTGATTCAACGCACGAAGCAGAAGACCAAATCGGCTTTGCTGATCGTTTGCTGATTTCAAAAGTGGATTTAGTCACACCTGAAGAATTGGATTTATTAACGGTGCGTTTGAAACAAATTAACCTCAATGCGCCCATCAAACACGTTCATTTTGGCAAAACAGCCATCAATGAACTTTTAGATATTCGCAGTTTTGATTTAAACGCCATTTTAGAAATTGAACCCAATTTTTTAAACGATGTTTCGCATCATCACGACAAAGGTGTTAGCTCATTTGCTTACCATTCAGACATTGCTTTTGATGCCGCAAAAATTATTTCTTTTATGGAGCTTACGGTTTCTATTTATGGCAACGATTTATTGCGCTACAAAGGAATTTTAGATATTCAAGGCTGCGATAAAAAAGTCATTTATCAAGGTGTTCACATGATGTTTGATGAAACACTCGGTATTGCGTGGAAAGAAGGCGAAAAAAGAGCTTCGACATTAGTCTTTATCGGTCGTAATTTGCCGCCCAAACAAGATTTAAAAGAAGCCCTCGATAGTTGCAGGATTGCATTGTGAAAACTCGTTTAAAAGGCGGACAAATTTTCGACCCTGCACAAAATCTAAACGGCGTTGTGCAAGATTTGTGGTTTCAAGATGGTGTGATTATTCCAACGCCGCACAAAAATGAAATACCTGATGTGGATTACGATATTTCTGGCAAAGTTGTGATGGCGGGGGCAATTGATATTCACAGCCACATTGCAGGTGGAAACGTGAATACCGCGCGTTTATTACTGCCTGAACAACATCGAAATTTCATGGCGCGAAAACTCAATCATCCATTTGGCATTTCTCGTTGGTCAACCACAGAAATCGGTTATCGTTACGCGCAAATGGGTTATACAACCGTTGTTGAACCTGCCATTTTGCCTGCGAATGCGTTAGATGCTCACCTGCAAATGGCAGATATTCCGATTATCGACACCGCAGGTTTAGCGATTTTGGGTAATGATGATTTTTTGTTGCGCTTACTTCGTGCAAAAGCAAGTCAAAATCAAATCAATGATTATGTTGCATGGACGTTGTATTCCACACGCTGTTTGGGTTTGAAAGTGATTAACGCAGGTGGCGCGAATGCGTTTAAAAACAACGTTCGCCATTTTGATTTAGACGATATTGTTCCCGATTACGGCGTGAGTTCGCGCCATATTTTGCAAACTCTGCAACGCGCCGCGTGTGACATTCAGTTGCCGCATCCTGTTCATGTTCACTGTAATAATTTAGGCATTCCAAATAACGTAGACACCGCGATTGCGACAATGGAAGCCGCGCAAGGTTTGCCAATGCACTTAGCGCATATTCAATTTTATGGTTACGGCAATCAAGGTGAACGCGGTTTTTCAAGTGAAAGCGCGAAATTGATTGATGCGTTTAACAAACATCCCAATATCACAATGGATGTTGGACAAGTTTTGTTTGGGCAAACGGTCACAATTTCGGGCGATGTGATTGCTCAATTCAGCCGCCGTGATGATGCCAGTCCTAAAAAATGGGTGGTTTGGGATGGGGAATGTCAAGGAAGTGGCGGCGTTGTGCCGTATCGCTATCAAGCAAAAAGTTTTGTGAACAGTTTGCAATGGATAATTGGTTTAGAAATTTTCTTATTAGCGCAAGACCCTTGGCGATTGTTTTTCACAACAGACCATCCGAATGGCGCACCTTTTACCAGTTATCCGCATTTGATTCGCTTGCTGATGGATTATGAATTTCGTTTGGAATGTCTGTCGCAATTAAATCCCCAATCCGTTGAAATGAGTTTGTTAAAAGAGCTGAAAAAAGAATTTTCACTTTATGACATTGCGATTATGACGCGCACCGCCGCCGCGCAAATGTTGGGCTTGAAAGATAGAGGGCATCTAAACGTTGGCGCAATGGCAGATATTGCTGTTTATCGTCCACAAGCTGATAAAGAAGCGATGTTTAATCATGCCGATTTCGTTTTTAAAAATGGCGAATTAGTGATTAAAAACGGTGAAGTGCAAGCACGAAAAAACGGGATGACTCAAATTGTGCAACCGCATTTTGAATCACAAATTAAACGTGATGTGCAAACGTATTACGACCAATTTTATAATTTGAAATTGCATAATTTTCAGGTAAAAGACGTAAGTTTTAGTCAAACCGACACAGAGCGATTTGTACTTCATTCCTGCGGTAAACCTTATGAATCAAGTTATGCAGCAAATTAAAACCCTTGAAAAAATCCCCGTTATCGTAATCAGTGGCTTTTTAGGAAGCGGCAAAACGACACTGCTCAATTCATTGTTAAACCATTTGCCAAAAACGGCAGTGATTATCAACGAATTCGGTACAACGCCGATTGATCAAGATGTGTTACGAAAACATAACTCGCCCAAAGTCACACTCGTCGGCGGGTGTTTATGTTGTCAAACCCGTGATGCGTTACGGTTTTGACCGATTTGATGACGCTTTATCATGAGAAATTAGTGCGCTTAAAAGGCATTATTTACACGCTTGAAAATACTAAACCGTTGATTATTCAAGGCGCGAATGGCGTTTTATATCCAACCAGTTTTTTACCCGCACGCGAATCGGATGATGAAATAGGACGTTTAGTTTTTATTACTGATGGTGACGTGAGCGATTTAGCAGAAGCCTTTATGCAAAAACTGCGTCTTTCGGCGTGATTTCAACCAATATATTTTTATAGTTTAGGAAATTTTATGTTTAAAAAAATTCACTTTTTACCCGCGTATTTTTTGGTTTTCGCCGCGCCACTTTATGCCGAAGATAGTGTGCAAAAGCTCGACGATATTATTATTACCGCACCTTTACAGGAAACAACCTCTGAATTTGCTGTACCCGTGACTGTCTTAGAAGATGATGAACTGATGATGAAAATGGGGCATAGCATTGGCGAGACGTTGAAACAAGAGCAGGGAATTACCAGTCAATCATTTGGTCCTGGTGTTGGTACACCCGTTATTCGAGGTCAAAGTGGACCTAGAGTGCGCGTCTTATCCAGTGGTATTGGAAGTAATGATGTGTCGCAGTTAAGTCCTGACCATGCAACCAGTATTGAGCCTATCATGGCAGAGCGCATCGAGGTATTGCGTGGACCCGCTACCTTACTTTATGGCAGTGGTGCAATGGGTGGTGTAGTTAATGTTATCGATAATCGCATTCCTAGTTTTATTCCTGATAAGCCGTTTGGCGGTGTTGTCGAGCAACGTTATGATTCGGCTTTCGATGAAACCAGCACAGCATTGAAAGCTGAAGGCGGAAAAGACCATCTTGCTTATCATTTAGATGGTTTATTTCGTGACCGCAGTAATATGAGCATCGATGGGCAAGCTATTGATGCGCCCGCGGCACAATCTCTTGATTCCACACTTAATGTCATTCAAAACAGTCATGGCATGATTCCAAATACTTATGCCCAAACTATCAATGGTTCGGCGGGCGTTTCATTAGTGGGTGACCCTGGATTTGCAGGCGTTTCAATCAATCAGCTACATAACAATTATGGTATTGCCCCCGATGGTAGTGGCGGTTCAAATACTCGTATCGATATTCAACAAACTAAATATGACTTCAAGAGCGAACTGAACAATCCTTTAAGTTTTGCCGAATTATTGAAGATGCGGATGGGTTATACCGATTACTATCACAAAGAATTAGATGGTGGTGAACCAGGAACAGCATTTAGCAACAAAACGTTTGAAGGTCGCATGGAACTTATCCATAAACCTATTGGATTATTTCGAGGGTTGGTTGGTTTTCAGGTATTATCTAGCGACTTTTCTGCCTTTGATTTTACTGGCGCACAAACGATTGTTCCCAAATCCTTAATCAGTAGTTACGGCGTATTTGGTGTTGAATCATTTAATTATGGTCCTGTTACTTATCAATTAGGTGGTCGAGTAGAAGAGAGTTCCATCGCGCCACAATCTGGCACAAATTATTCCTCACCAAATGGCTTGCCAATTAGTTCGTCTTATAATTATTTACCCGTTAGTGCTTCCGCTTCAGGGCTATGGAAACTTGATAAAAAAAATAGCCTCAATTTAGCTCTTACCCGTTCCCAACGTGCGCCACAAGTTCAAGAATTGCTGTCTCATGGTTTTCACGATGCGACCCGCAGTTTTGAAGAAGGTAATCCCAACTTGCAAATGGAAACCTCTTACAATCTGGATTTGGGCTATAAGTTCAAAGCTGATTGGGTGCGTGCTGAATTAGATTTATTTAATAATTGGGTAAATAATTACATCTATCAGCAACGTACAGGTCAATTTGTGTTGCAAAACCCAGACACGGGTGCAGCAGATGCGTGTTCGCTGAACACCGGTTGTACCGCCGTAGTTCAAAGTTATCAGGCTAACGCTATTTTCAGAGGCTACGAAAGTAAGCTAATTTTTCCAGTAATGGAGAATCACTACGGATTGGTCGATTTAACTTTATTTAGCGATTACACCCGTGGCACATTTGTTAATGGCGGCGATGTACCACGCATGCCACCGCTACGCTTTGGCTTCCAGTGGGATTATACCAAGCAACAATGGACAAGTAATCTACGGTTTACCCGCGCCCAAGCTCAAAACCATCCAGGTGCAGATGATACTTCTACGGCAGGTTATTATTTGTTGAGTCTCGGCAGCCAATATCAAATCAAAGATTTCCACGACGCAAAAATTATGTTGTTTGCTAAGGCAAATAACTTGCTTAACGAAAACATCCGAAATTCCGTTTCTTACTTACGCAATTTTTCGCCGGAGCCTGGACGCGGAGTGGAAGTTGGAATTCGGGTGAATTATTAGGCAACCCTGTCCGGTAATGTTTCGCCAGCAAAATATGCGGCTAAATTTGCCAACACTTTTTCGCCCATTGCAGTGCGTGTTTCAAGGGTTGCACTGCCCAAATGCGGCAATAATGCTACATTTTCTAAATCTAAAAAACCTTCATGAATGTTTGGCTCATTTTCATAAACATCTAACCCTGCGCCGGCGATTTGTTTAGTTTTTAGTGCATCAATTAACGCCTGACTATCGACCACATCGCCGCGTGCCGTATTGATTAAATGCGCGGAAGGTTTCATAAATTTTAGCGTTTGAGCATTGATTAAATGTTTCGTACTTGCACCTGCGGGGCAATGCAATGAAACAAAATCGGCTTTTTGCAATAATTCTTCGAGCGAGTTGCAACGTTTAGCATTTAAATCTTGCGTGACATATTCATCTGCGGGACTTGGACTGAAATAAATAATATTCATGTCAAAACCGTGATGCGCTTTACGCGCCATCGCTTGTCCAATGCGACCAAAACCAATCAAACCCAGCGTTACACCCGTCACATTTGAACTAAGCATACTGGTCGGACACCAGCCCGCCCATTTTTTTGCACGAACTAAACGATCGCCTTCTGCGCCACGTCGTGCGGTCATGAGCAATAACGTCATCGCAATATCAGCGGTGCTTTGCGTTAAAACATTCGGCGTGTTGGTAACGATTAAATGGTTGGCTTTTGCCGCTTCGATGTCGATGTGGTTATAACCGACACCGAAATTCGCTAAAATTTTGCAGCGTTTATTTTCAACATTTAAAACATCCGCAGGAAAGGAATCACAAACGGTTGGGCAAACAGCATCGTAATGTTGCAATGCCGCTTTGAATTCGTCAGCAGTCAAAGATCGGTCGGTTTCGTTTAATGTCACGTCATACAAATCACGCAATTTCGCTTCAACAGATTGTGTCCAACGGCGGGTGATAAAAACTTTTGGTTTGTTCATTTTAAAATCCTTAAATTTGTTTTCGCCATTCTAAACAAAAAAAAAGGTTCAAAGCTATACACTTTGAACCTTTAAGCTAGTTTTTAAAAAACTTACTTCGCCGCAGTCGAACGATAATATTCGATTGCCGCTGCAACGCCGCTACCGGCTTTGATGTCAAAACCGCTGTCTAACAACGCCATTTCAACACCGGCAATTGCGCCGAGCAATGACACGTCATTCATGTCACCAAGATGACCAATACGGAAAACTTTACCTGCTAATTCCGATAAACCACCACCGAGCGAAATATTGTAGCGATTAAATGCGGTAGCGATAACTTCACGCGCATCTTTATTTTCAGGCACAACAACCGCTGTAACTGTGTTTGATTCAAAGCCTTTTTCAGCGCAAACTTCCAAACCCCAAGCTACAACCGCTCTGCGTACACCTTCACCTAAACGATAATGACGCGCGTAAACATTTTCCAAACCTTCTTCAAATAATAAATCCAATGCTTTACGCAATCCGTATAAAATTGGCAAATTCGGCGTGTAAGGGGTGTAACCAGTCGCATTTTGGTTGATTTGATCTTTCAAATCTAAGAAACAACGTGGATACGTTGATGTTTCAACCGCTTTCAAGGCTTTTTGACTAAACGCTAAAAACGCGCCGCCTGCTGGCAACATGAAACCTTTTTGTGAACCACTAATTGCTGCGTCAACGCCCCAATCATCCATACGGAAATCAACACAACCGATTGAACTTACACCGTCAACAAACAAAAAAGCGGGATGATTTGAAGCATTTATCGCTTTACGCACGCCAGCAATATCAGAGGTCACACCAGTTGCCGTTTCATTATGAGTAGCTAAAACGGCTTTGATTTCGTGATTAGTATCTTCTTTTAAACGTGCTTCTAATTTATCTAATGGAATGCCGTTACCGAATTCTTCACGATAAACTTCAACGTCAAAACCTAAGCGTTTTGCCATTTCTGACCATAAACGACTGAATTGTCCGAAGTTATAAATAATGACTTTATCGCCAGGATTTAATACGTTTGTGAACGCAACTTCCCAACCCGCTGTACCGGTTGCTGGAAAAATGAATGCTTGTCCTTCAGTTGTACCAAAGACTTTTTTCAAATCTTCGAGCAACGGTGCAAACAATAGTGGGAATGCGGCTGAACGATGATCTTGCATCGGAACGTGCATTGCACTTAACACTTCGTGTGGAACGTTTGTCGGGCCTGGAATATAAAGGTGATTACGACCTGCCATGATTTTATCTCTCTTAAATAGAATGGTTAAAAAAACGCGCAATCATGACATAGCGACCTTTAATCAGCAAGGTTTTACACGTCAAATGCGCGTTATGAATTGACTTTACTCGCTTGAAAAGTAGAATGACAGTGTTTTTAATTTCAAATTTTATTCCAGTTCTTAAACTGGATTTTTTATTTTCATTCCAAAGGAAAAACTCAATGAGTCATACTTTATATACGGCGAACGTATCGCGCGTTCAACGCTGTGAATTAGCATTGCCTGGAACCAGCCCTGAATTTTTTGAAAAAGCCCTTAAAAGTGGCGTTGACGTTGTTTTTTTAGATTTGGAAGATGCCGTTGCGCCAGACGATAAATTGACGGCGCGTAAAAATGTGATTCAAGCAATTAACGATTTAGATTGGAAAGGTCACGGTATTACGGTTTCTGTTCGCATCAACGGCTTAGACACGCAATATATGGTGCGTGATGTCGTGGATTTGGTTGAACAAGCGGGTAGTAAAATCGATACAATTTTAATTCCAAAAGTGGGCGTTTATTCAGACGTTTATATGGTTGAATCGATGCTCAACCAATTGGAAATGCAACAAGGTTTGAAAAACAAAATTGGTATCGAAGCGTTAATTGAAACGGCGTTAGGTATGGCGAATGTAGAAGACATTGCAAAACAAGGCGCATTAGGCGGACGTTTAGAAGCGTTACACTTTGGTGTTGCGGATTATGCGGCAAGTAATCGCGCGAGAACGGTAAATATTGGTGGCTTAAATCCCGATTATCCGGGCGACCAATGGCATTTTGCATTAAGCAGAATGACGGTGGCATGCCGCGCTTACGGTTTGCGCCCAATCGATGGTCCTTTTGGCGACATTAAAGACCCAGAAGGTTATATCGCAGGGGCAAAACGTGCGGCGGCATTGGGTTGCGAAGGAAAATGGGCAATTCATCCATCACAAATCGCGTTAGCCAACGACGTTTTCACACCACCTGAAGCCGAAGTAAATAAAGCGAAACGTATTTTAGAAGCTCTAAAAGAAGCCGCCGCACAAGGCAAAGGCGCGGCAGCATTAGATGGTCGTTTAATTGATGCTGCGTCAGAAAGAATGGCAAATAACGTTGTGCGTGCCGCAGAAGCAATTGCGGCTAAAACTAAATAACCAACAAAGAGGAATAATTTATGGATATTCATGAATATCAAGCCAAAGAATTATTAAGTGGCTATGGTGTAAAAATCGCCGACGGTGGTTTAGCCTACAGCCCAGAAGATGCGGTGCAACGCGCCAGAGAAATCGGTGGTAATGTGTGGGTTGTGAAAGCGCAAATCCATTCCGGCGCACGCGGTAAAGCCGGTGGCATTAAAGTGTGTAAAACCCATGACGAAGTTGCTGCCGCTGCAGAAGCGTTACTCGGTAAAAAATTAGTGACGCATCAAACTGGCGCAGCGGGTAAAGTCTGTAACCGTTTATATATCGAAGCCGGAACGGACATTGCAAAAGAATTATATTTTTGTCTTTTAGTTGACCGTATTTCAGAACGCATCGTAATGGTTGGTTCACAAGAAGGCGGGATGGAAATCGAAGAATTAGCGGTTTCAAATCCTGATGCCATTAAGAAAATTTATATCGAGCCAGCCGTTGGTTTGCAAGATTTTCAAGCCCGCGAAATGGCGTTTACATTAGGTTTGGATGCGTCGTTAATTAACCATGCTGTTAAAACGATTAAAGGTTGTTACCGTGCATTGCGTGATTTAGACGCAAACATGCTGGAAATTAACCCATTAGTCATTACCGGCAATAACGAGTTGATTGCTCTTGATGCAAAAATGGGCTTTGATGAAAACGCGCTTTTCCGTCGTCAAAAAATCGCGGAATTGCGTGATAAAACTCAAGAAGACCCACGCGAAACCGCCGCTGCTGACCGTGGTTTGAGTTACGTTGGTTTGGACGGCGATATTGGCTGCATGATTAACGGTGCGGGTCTTGCGATGGCAACGATGGACATGATTAAACTTGCAGGTGGTGAACCTGCGAATTTCTTGGATGTCGGCGGTGGTGCGTCGGCAGAACGCACAGAAAAAGCGTTCCGTTTGGTGTTAGCTGATGCCAATGTAAAAGCGATGCTCGTCAATATTTTCGCAGGGATTAACCGTTGCGATTGGATTGCCGAAGGCGTGGTGCAAGCGGTTAGAAAAATAGATATGAAAGTGCCGTTAATCGTGCGTTTGTCAGGCACAAATGTGGAAGAAGGGCGCAAAATTATCGAAGAAAGTGGTTTGCCGATTATTACCGCTGAAACCTTAGCCGAAGCGGCAGAAAAAGCCGTTGCCGCACGCAATCAAGTTGTCGCCAACCAAGCAGGAGCATAAATCATGGCAATTTTTATTAACGAAACTACAAAAATTATTGTTCAAGGTTTTACCGGCAAAATTGGCAGTTTTCATGCTCAAGACATGATTAACTACGGTTCAAACGTCGTGGGTGGCGTGACACCAGGTAAAGGCGGACAAAAACATTTAGACCGTCCAGTTTTCAACACCGTAAAAGAAGCCGTCGAACAAGCCGGTGCAGAAGCGAGTATTATTTTCGTGCCACCCGCGTTTGCAGCCGATTCGATTATGGAAGCGGCAGACGCTGGCATTAAATATTGCGTAGCGATTACCGACGGTATTCCAACGCAAGACATGATGACGGTAAAAAACTTTTTGCGTCGTTTCCCAATCGAAAATCGCATGGTTTTAACTGGCCCAAATTGCGCGGGAACAATCAGCCCAGAACGTTCAATGCTCGGTATTATGCCCGGTCATATTTATATGCGTGGCAACGTGGGTGTGGTTGGACGTTCAGGCACATTGGGTTATGAAGCCGCTGACCAAATGAAACGTTTAGGCATTGGTATTTCAACCTCTGTGGGTATCGGTGGCGACCCGATTAACGGTAGTTCGCACCGTGATATTTTTGAACAATTCGAGCAAGACGATGAAACGAAAGTCATTTTGATGATTGGTGAAATCGGTGGTCCGCAAGAAGTTGATGCGGGGATTTTTGCGAAAGAATACATGAAAAAACCTGTGATTGCCTATATCGCTGGTTTAACGGCACCAGAAGGTCGTCGTATGGGACACGCAGGCGCGATTATTTCGTCTGCGGGTGAAAGCGCGGCAGAAAAAGTAGCGATGCTTAAAGATTTAGGTGTAACCATTTGTCCAACGCCTGCGGCGATGGGTGAAACCGTGGCGAAAGTTTTGGCTAGGTTGAAGTAGGTTTTAACTTACCGTGAGAAATTCCTCACCTAAAATCGTATGATTTGGGTGAGGATGGTAGGTTTTTGCGATTTTTTTATTGCCATTATTTTTTGATTAGAGATGTTAATGTCTGTGTTCCAACTTCATTCGCAATTGCAACAAGATTGTCTTCTGTTAGGAAAATTGGAGTTATGCCAAGTTTTGCTCGTAAATGATAGTCAATTTCCGTGGTTTATTTTAGTGCCACAGCGACATAATCTTCGTGAGATTTATCAATTAAATGCTGAGGAACAAATCCTGTTAATTCAAGAATCGAGTTATTTAGCAGAAAGATTGGCAACCATTTTTAACGCGGATAAATTGAATATTGCCGCAATTGGAAATTTAGTGCCGCAATTACATGTGCATCATGTGGTGCGTTATCAAATTGATAAAGCATGGCCTGCACCGATATGGGGAAAATTTGCTGCCGTTCCTTATACAGAACAGCAGCGCGAAGAACTATTAGCGAAATTAACGCCGTTAGTTTTATTGCAATAAAAATTCGGTGAAAAAAGCGTCTTTAAAGCCAGCACTGGGTAAATGTGCATAATCTTTTTTCTTAACCTTTTTATGTGGATCGACAGGGGCATTTGCTACCGCCGCCTCTTCTTCAGCTTCTTCTATGCCTTCGGCTTTATCAATTGTTTTATGAATGACATCAACGGCTTCTTGACGCAACGCTTCACGTTGTTCCATTGTTTGCAAACTGTCTATGGAACGATCGCTAAATAACATAATCAATTCATGTTTAAGTGCGGGCATGTGTTTTTTAATTTTTGCTCCGGTATCTTTGCCTTCAATCAATAATTGCACGTTGATGGACAAATATTTTTTAGGTTCAATTAAATTAACTACAAATTTAGGGGTGATTTCTAAATACTCGATACCAGTTCCGTCACCTTTTGCCTCACCACCGCCTTCGCCGCCACCTTCATTAGCCAACGCAAAATTAGATATAAATAACAAGCTAAATAGTAGAATAAATAAACGCATAAAACACTCCAAACAATTCAAAATTAGTGGGTTTAGTATAAACTAAATAGGAGAATTAACCGACTTACTAAAATAAAGAACATCATCGGTGATTAGTTGTACTATCATCCTCGTAAATGCCACTCAATTTGCGTTTAAATTCGTCAGTAATCAGTCCTGCATCTTGGCGACTTTTAATCACACGCGGCGTGATTAAAACAACTAATTCGGTTTTATTTTGATTTTGGGTTGTGCTACCAAATAATGTGCCTAATATAGGTACATCATGTAGCAATGGCACACCCGTATTTCCAGCGGTATTGTTGTCCTTAATTAAGCCACCTAATACAACAGTTTCACCACTCTGCACGGCAACTGAACTGGTGATTTCACGGGTTAAGATTGGTGGATTTCCACCAGAAGCGGGGACTTGACCAGGATCTTCAACACTTTGTGTTACTTCCATTGTTACAAAACCATTTGCATTGACACGCGGCTTAATTTTAAGTTTGACACCTGTTTTACGCTGTTGCATTTGGCTGAAAACGCTGTTGGTACTACCCCCTAACAAACTCGTACTGCTATTTAATGAGCCTATTGATCCCGTCATGAGTGAAATTTCCGTACCCACTTGCATATTTGCTTCTTGATTATTTAATACCATCAACGAAGGCGATGAAATAACGTTTACATGGCTGTTATCTGCCTCTGCGTTTAGAACTGCACTAATGTCAGCAGATCTACTTAAAAACGAATAACCGAAACCGCCACTCGCAGCATCTGCGGCAAGTGCAGTAAGACTGTTACTATTAACAATATTTGTACCACCGTTGTTATGATTAAAGTACCATTGAATGCCATATTTCAAATTATCGGTAAGTGTAACTTCAACAATTGTTGCATCAACCAAAACCTGCAACGGCATCACGTCTATTTGGTTAATAATGGGACGAATGACTTCATATTCTTGTGCCGTAGCAACGATAATCAAAGAGTTATTCGCTTCGTCAGGAATAATTCGCACGTCGCCGACATTAGACACTTTTGCATCGCCCGTGTTACTGCTAGATGTTGTACGTTGAGTTGTAGTCTTTTTTATATCTGTTTTGTCAGTGGTTTTATTGGACAATTCGCCCGCTTTTTTATCGTTGGCAAGTTTTGGTTTTGAACGGCTAGATGAACTACTGCTGCCATTACTGAAAATATCGTTTAATGTATCTGCTAAATCAACAGCATCAACGTGTTGTACTTTATATACATTCACACCGCCGCCAGTTGTGGAATTCGCCCTGTCTAAGCGCGTCACCCATTGCTCAATATCTTTTAAATAACGAGATTGATGCGTAATCGCCAAAACTGCATTTAATCGTTCGATAGGAATAAAACGAAAAAATTGGTCGTCGTCACTTTTCGCTTTTTTATAAAATACTTCATCTAATTCTTTAATCAATGTTTCGGCATCGACATGCGCTAATGGAAATAAAGCAAACGAGCGTCCTTTTAAAATATCAATATCAAACGTGTTCACCATATCCACAATTCGCGCTAATTCGTCTGCTGCCCCTGAAACGACTAACAAATTACGGCGATTATCTACACTGAGTAAGGTTTTTTCATGTAATAAGGGTTTGATTAAATCGGAAATATTATCGACAGCAACATTTTTTACGGGAATGACACGCACTTGATAACCGGATTTACCGCCATGATTTGAACCAAAATTTGCACTGTATAGCGCATCATTTAATGGTTCGATGTGATAAACACTACCATCTTTGACCAATGCGGCATTATTCATACTTAAAACCATTTCTAAAGTTGGCAGCAATTCTTCTTTACTCAATGGATCAGTGGTTTGTAACGTGACTTTACCAACAACTTTCGGGCTAAGAACATAATTTTGTCCCAAAATATCGCTTAACACGACTTTAGCGACTTCGCCTAAATCCGCATCATCAAAATTTAAACTGAATTCTCCTTTGCTTTTTTTACTGACCGTATTTTGTGCAGTTTGCTCTGTGGCAGCAGGCATAGCGTAATCAGAACTGGGATATAACTCACTTTTTGGTTTTTGTGAGTCATTTGCCGCAGGTTTATTTTGCAATTGTGCAATCGGTTCGCTAGAAATTGGCGTGTGCGAGGTTATTGGCAATTTTGGGCGTTGCGTGCAACTCGATAAGGTTAAACAAGTCAGAATTGCAGAGGCGAGGGCGGTTAATTTTGGAGTTAAGTTCATGTTTATTGATTTTCAGTATTAACAGTTTCTACAGACGACGATTCGGTTTCAAATTCGGGTGTCATTTCAGGCGGTGTATTATTTTTTTGCATTACCGGAGCTGGTGCAGCAACAAGTGGTTTTTGCTGCGGAGGTGGTACAGCGTGATTATTCGTATTTACTTGAGCGGAAACGGGCGATTTCGGTTTAGCTTTGCGTAATTGCAACGTTTTATTCTCGCCCGCTTGCGTTAACACGACATTATCGGGATGAATTTCGCTTACTTTCCAGCCATCGACCTCATCATTCAATTTGCATTTACGGTAATTATCTTTGGCAACTTTTGCATTAGTGCGACTAAAAAAAACCGTTACAATTTTGGGCGTTGCGTAAATACCGGTGAGATCCCAATTAAAAACATCAGTTCTTTTTACGATAGCCGTAGACGTGTTTTCTGGCTCGGGTTCACTGACCGGTTTACGTCCTTTGATAAATAACGGACGTTCCACTAAATCGCTGTAACTGTCTTCGCTTGTTTCAGTTAAATCAAGATTAGGCAAGGATTCTTCTATATCGGTATTATTTGTTTTTGCTTGTATAGGCGCAGACATTTCGGCGGCTGTATACCATTCTGTTGCTAACACAGCAACAAATAACGAATTCAGGGCAATCAAAACAAAAAGTGTTGGACGATTCATGCTGCCGGTTTTTTCATAAAACTAATTGCCTGAAAATTTACGCTTAATTCATTACTTGGATCAATTTGATGCGTGACTTTATTTCGCACACCGTGCATAGGACGAATATCGATTTGTTCAACAACAACCAGTGGCGAGGCAGTTTCAATTTTATGCAACACCGCGCGTAACACTTCGCTATTTCCGGTCATACGAACGTTAATTGGGATTCGATTAAAATTATTTTTTGTCACCACCGGCAAACCTTGCGTACTGCTTAATTGCCCGCCAGCATCAATAATGGCTTGTTTAATCATTTCTTGTAATTCTGCCGAGGCTAACGCGCTGGTATTTTGCGTACTTAAATAATTTTGGTCAGCATATTGCGCTTTTAAGGCTTCCATTTCATCAATCACGCTTTGTTTACGCGCTAAAATTCGCTCATATTGCTGAAAGCGAAAACCTAACGCATTCTTTTCATCGCGCAACGCTAATCCTTGATTGATTAACGGCAAAATAATAACGAAACTAATAAAACTAATCACCGCCAGTAATAAACCGACAGCGAGCCAACATTCATTTTTATTATTCTTCTGGAGTACCATTTTCAGTCACCGCTTCTTCAGTTGTGGGTGCTTCAACAGTTGCTACTGTCTGCGATGGAGTGGGATCGCTAACAGGTTCTGCTGTTGTTTTCGATGTCACGTCACTGTTTTCGCTATTTGCAGGTTTGGTAATTTCCACAGAAATTTGAAACCGCTCCATACCACTGGCTTTGTCTTGCGTTACCGGCGAGGCAAAGTTGGCTTTTGCGAAATAATCGGACGCTTCCAAGTCAGCTAGCAAATTAGATGCCGTTGGAGATTCACCTTGCAATTGCAACTGTCCGTCGCTGTATTGCAAATAGGAAAGCCAGCTATCATCACGCATTAACTTACTTAGCTCATCTAATATGGCAACAACAGGCGGTGATGCTATTTTTTCATTGATAAGCAATTGATTTTCTTCACGCAACGCATCCATATCAGCTTGTAGGGTTTTAACGGCTTTGACTTCTTTTTCAATTTTTGAAATTTTCGTTTGTAAGTCGTTGACGGCTTGATATTCTAACCACACCGGTAATGCTAAACTGCTAAACCCTAAAAGAATTAGGGATGTCAATAATCCGGCGATAATACGCCGGGGTGTATTCGCGATTTTGGGTTGTAAATGCGGCGGTAGTAAATTGTATGCCGAATGCAGTTGCTGTAAATGGTTTGGGCAATTTTCAACATCAATATAATGCAACGAAATGCCAAGTGTTTTGCATTCGGCATAAAGCGTTTCGAGAACGTTACGAGGCGTGAGTAATAATTGCACTACGAGTTGCGCGGCTTCATTGTCGATATGTTCAAGGCGTGTCGCAAAATAAATTTGCTCGGCTTTAAATGGGCTGTAACGGTCTAATTCATAACTGACCACTTGCGTTATATTTGCTTGCGCGGCTAATGGCAGATTTAAGGATTTACTCAACGCTTCGTTATTTGATAAACGTAAAATAAACACAGCATTTTTAAAACGTTCGTCATTGTTGATTAAATTTTTAACTATTTCCGTACCAAAACCATCCCGTGTCAAAGAGGTTAAAAATTCTTGTTGTCCATTGATTTCGTAATGTAATTCAAATTGTTTTCCAACTGGACGCACAATGATTGCGCTGCGTGGCGCGTAAAAAAATTGCCGCAATTTTGTAGGTACTAAAAAACGTAATTCACGTCCCCACCAACGCAAAAAAGGTTTAAGTTCGACCTTAACGGAGGTATTCAGGTTCAACATAACGGGCAACGACTAATGAATTCATAGTTTCAGAAAAAAGGGACGGTGTATTTGTGGTATCTGATTGATTTTGCCACGTTAAAATTTGAAAAGGTAAGTTGTTTGCCCCGTCTATTTTTTCCATGACAACTTGCACCCGCGCTTGAGCATCATTGTCCAAATGCGTTTCGACAATAGCGGTTACAACAGAAATCTCAGGGGCGGCTTCGGTTTCAGTGGTGGTTTCAATATCGCCTGCCATTGCTTGCACGGCATTTGCCAGGAGCGGAATGACTGGCAAGGGGGCGTGGTGAACAATGCTTTGCTGGCGTGCCAAAAAATAAGCATCTAACAAATTCACATCCACGTCAGGCAAAACATCTAATACATCGCGCGTGGCGAGATTCAATGCAACTTCGGTTTGCCCCGCTGAATAAACGGTAAAAATCGGTTGCATCCAGGCAAACACATCCGTCGTCATGCCGCGCACCATTTGTAATTCTTCCAATGACCGAAACGGCTTATTGCGTGGCGCGTAATTCAATTTTGCGGCGTGATATTCGGTTTTTTCTGCACCAAAAGGACGTGTTGTTTCATCATCGTCGCGCCAATCTAAAATCGCATTTTCCAAATTAAGTTGCGCTGGCGTATCAAGTGGCGCGTGTATTAACACTTGATGCAATAAATTTGCAGTGACGCTGTTAATATCTATTTTTCCGGTTTCAGAAAGCAGACGAATTCGCGTTATGGCATTTTCGGATTCGATTTCGTAAATACTGCCATCAATGCGCCAACGTTTTGTTTCGTCGTCTTGCAGTAACATGGTTTGTGCGAGTGAAATGCCGGCTTTTACTTGCGCCATGGCTTGAGCGTTCGCTTTGATACCACTTACGCCCACCGTTTCACGTCGCATTGTGAGAGTAAAACTGCCCGCCATTAACATTAAAATGCTTAACACCCACAACACTAAAATCAAAGCAACACCACGTTGTTTCATTGTGTTGCATCCGTTGCATCTTCAACTGGCACGCTCTCTAAATCGGCGTTACTGTAACCACTATCCACATTTAATGCGACGACCATTTCAGGCAAATAACGTCCATCGTCGAGTTCTAATAAAATTTTCACTAAACGCGGTTGCTGTTCTTTTTCTAACCATTCGCTGTGCCACGCGTATTCACCGGTTTGGTCATTCAAACCAAAATACGATAATTCAAATTTTTGCACACCACGCACTAATTCGATTTCGTCTTGAAACCAGTCTTCACCTTCTGTTAACGGGAAAAAAGGCGTTAGAGCCACAAAAATAAAACGTTGTTTATTTTTTTCTTTAAGTTCTAAATTGAACAATTGCAAACCAGCACGTTCAGCACTTGCAGGAAATGCCGAGACAAATTGCAACGATTTTTTTTTGCCTTGAAATGAAAATACGCGCTCTTTTTCGGGATTAAAGTCATTCCATTGCGGCGTGGCATGGGCAAGATGATGATTAAAAAACTGCTGCACAATGGCAACTTCGTTCACATCGGCAATTTTGCGTTCGCCTTGTTCCCAACTTTTCGCGCCTATCGTCAAACTGCTAAACAATAACACCACCATCAAACTCAATAATGTCATGCCAATTAGCACTTCGATGAGGGTAAAGCCTTGCGATTTACTCACTTTTAGCAGCCAATTTTAAAGTATTTAATTCTAAAACACGGTCGTCTGTTTTGCCTTCATCACCCCACCAAACTAATACGTTTACGTTAAATAATTCGACGGGCAAAGCGTGTAAATCTAATTCTGGCGACATAAACAGTTGTGGTTTAACGCGCACACGCCAGTGATAAACATCGTTTTCTACGCCAATGGTTTCGCCGGTTTTTAATTGGTTTTCAACACCGGTTTTGGCAATCAAATTATTGGCAATTTGCGCCGCGTTGGTGTAATCGTCAGCAATTTGCGCGGTGATGACACCGCTTGAAAAGATTTTAAGTAAAATTCCCAGCGACACTGCCAATATCGAAAAGGCAATCAGTATTTCGAGCAATGAAAAACCGTGTTGATTATTCCGCCAGCGTGACATGACCGGTGAGCCAATTGATATTTATTTCTTGAGAATGGGTATTTTTTTCTAATGTAATTCGCCCACCAATCGATGAACCATCCGGAAAAAATCGCAATTGTGCTACGCCATCGTGCAATTCATCTTTTGCGGTATTGACGGTGACATCGATATTTTCGGGAATCGTGTAAATTTTATCCTGACCAGTTAAAAGATAACTGTTATTGCTGAGATTAAAATCTAACGTGGCTTGTTCATGCGATAACATTGCCTGACTACGAACGTAACGCAAACCTGATGTCAAATCGCGGGCGGCGGCTTTTAATGCCATGGCATCATTGCCGGACGAAAAATTCACCGCCACCGCTGCATAACCTAACGCCACAATGCCTAAAACAACAATCAATTCAAGCAATGTGAAACCTGCGTTTGAGCGCATTTATTCCCAGTTGTTGATGTCTTGATCTTCGCTTTCGCCGCCTTCTTTATCGTCTGCGCCGTAGGTGAACAAATCAAATTTACCGTGTGTACCGGGTGAGACATAGTGATACTCATTTTGCCAAGGATCAACAGGCGTTTTCGCTTTTCTCAAATAAGGACCATTCCAACGTTTTGAACCTTCGGGGGCTTCAATTAAGGCTTGTAAACCTTGGTCGCTCGTTGGGTATTTGCCCATATCGAGTTTGTACATATCAAGTGCCGCCGAAAAATCTTCAACTTGTACTTTTGCTGCTTTCGTCTTGGATTCGCCCAAATGCTTCATTACTTGCGGTCCGACAATTCCAGCCAACATGGCAATAATTCCCAAAACAACGAGCAGTTCTAATAAGGTAAAACCAGATTGCGCTTTTGATTTCATAAATCTTTAAACCTCTGATTTTTGCGGATGTTGGCGCGTATTTGCCGTAAGCAGTTTATTGAGCGCGTTGATATACGCTTTCGCCGATGCCGTTACGATGTCAGTATCTGCGCCTAAGCCATTCACAATACGACCTACTTTTTCTAAACGTACGGTCACTTCGCCTTGTGCATCAGTACCATTGGTAACATTATTGACTGAATACAATTCGAGCGAGGCATCCGATTTCACTAATTGCTCAATAGCTTTTAGCGTTGCATCGACCACACCGCCGCCTATTGAACTCCCCGTCACTTCTTGATTATTAACGCGCAATGTTACAACCGCATTTGGCACTTCGCCTGTTTCTGAACATACTTTTAATGAAACCAGTTTAATGTGTTCGTCTTCGGCTTCGATTGAGGTTTCAGAAATTAAGGTTTGTAAATCCTCATCAAAGATTTCGTGTTTTTTATCAGCCAATTGTTTAAAACGCGCAAACGCATCGTTTAATTCCGCTTCGCTTTCAAACTCAAAACCAAGTTCATTCACGCGACTTTTGAACGCATTACGTCCCGAATGTTTGCCTAAAACCATTCGATTCGCCGTCCAACCGACATCTTCGGCTCGCATGATTTCGTAAGTTTCGCGACTTTTCAAAATACCATCTTGATGAATTCCAGCTTCATGCGCGAACGCATTTGCACCAACGATGGCTTTATTGGGTTGTACGGGAAAACCAGTAATCGACGATACCAATTTTGAACAAGTTAAAATTTCACGGGTATCAATGCGCGTTTGGCAATCAAATACATCGTGGCGTGTACGAACGGCCATCACCACTTCTTCAAGTGACGCATTACCGGCACGTTCGCCCAAACCGTTAATCGTGCATTCGACTTGGCGTGCGCCATTCATGACGGCTGAAAGCGAATTTGCGACTGCTAACCCCAAATCATTATGACAATGCACAGAAAAAATGGCTTTGTCCGAATTTGGAATACGCTCAATCAAGTTTTTAATTGTCGCGCCAAATTGTTGTGGAATGCTGTAACCAACGGTGTCAGGAATGTTGAGCGTTGTTGCACCGGCATCAATAACCGCTTCTAAAATCCGACACAAAAAATCCTCGTCTGAACGACCCGCATCTTCAGGCGAAAATTCCACATCATCGGTATATTGTCGCGCCCGTTTTACAGCTTTTACGGCGTGTTCAATCACTTGTTCAGGCGACATATTCAATTTCATTTGCATGTGAATCGGCGATGTCGCAATAAATGTATGAATCCGCGATTGTTTTGCACCTTTCAATGCTTCACCGGCACGATCAATGTCTTTATCTAACGCTCTGGCAAGTCCACAAACCGTGCTGTCTTTAATGACATTTGCGACCGCTTGAACTGCTTCAAAATCGCCAATACTTGCTGCTGGAAAACCTGCCTCAATGATGTTTACTTTTAAACGTTCTAACGCTCGCGCAATTCTAATTTTTTCATCACGAGTCATCGATGCGCCCGGACTTTGTTCGCCGTCGCGCAGAGTTGTATCAAATATAATCAATTGGTCTTTCATAAAATTCCGTCCACTCAGGAATGTTCAGTCATTTATTGACTGATACGGATAAAAATAAATTAGGTAAATAGGAAGGTGTGAAGTTTATTGCCCCTTAGGGCAATAAATTTAAAGATAGGCGCAAACAAGCCACTGCGTAAAAAACGCCTGCATGAAAGTCATAATGTGATATACGTTGAATGCTCATGTGTGCGATTATCTCTAAATGACAACAGTATCTCAAGTGAATTTTAGCCCTTGCGACCTTGCAATTTTTTACGGCGCATAATCAATGTTACCAATGGCCCTGAAATTGCGTAACCTAAAAATAGCAAAAATAACATCGTTTGCGGCTGCGCCATCACGAATGCAATGGCAAGCATCACGGCTATTGCGACGAAAAAGGGGACTTTGCCTTTTAAATCGATTTCTTTAAAACTCGAATAACGAAAATTACTTACCATCAGTAAGCCTGTGGTAATCGTTAAAACGATTGCGATATATTTTAATGTTTCAACATCCCAACCGTGTTCTAAACACAGCCAAATAAATCCCGCCAAAATTGCCGCCGCCGCAGGACTTGGCAAACCTTGAAAATAACGCTTATCGGCAGATGTAAGTTGGGTATTAAATCGTGCTAAACGCAATGCCCCCCCTGCGGTATGGACAAAAGCGGCAAATAGTCCAACTTTGCCTAAACTCGAAAATGCCCATAAATACATCACTAATGCCGGGGCAACGGCAAATGAAACCATGTCAGACAAACTGTCGTATTGTGCGCCGAACTCGCTTTGGGTATTGGTTAAACGCGCCACGCGACCATCTAATCCGTCCAAAATCATCGCCACAAAAATTGCCACAACAGCAATGTCAAAAGAGCCATTCATGGCAGACGTTATGGCGTAAAATCCTGAAAATAATGCGCCAGTAGTGAATAGATTGGGAAGTAAATAAATGCCACGACGGCGAATAGTTAATTTTTCAACGGTCATAAGTGCCACAAGTTGTGATTTCGATGAGATGAATTATACACGATTCAATGATTACTGACTGCGTCTTGGGTCAAACGCCGTTTGCACGGTTTCTGCGAATAAATTTGCAGCCAACACCAATGTAAACATAAATAAAAATGCCGCTGTGAGCGACCACCACACCACCGGTTCGCGTGCCATTTCTAACCGTGCGCCGTTAATCATATTGCCCCAACTGTAAGTGCTAGCATCTACGCCAATATTGATATATGCCAACGCCGCTTCGGCTAAAACCAATGAACTAAAATCTAAAACAACCGAAATTAAAACAATGTGCATCACGTTGGGCAAAATGTGGCGCAACAAAATAGTATGTTTTTTCACACCCAACGAATACGCGGCTTGCACATATTCCATTTCGCGTAGTTTCAACGTTTCTGCGCGTAATAACCGACACAATCCTGTCCAACTGGTCATGCCTAGAATTAAACATAAAAATAGCAAACGTATATCGGCGCGGACGACGAGACTGGTAAAATCGCTCTCATGATTTGCCATATAAATTTGCACCATCAATACTGACGCGCCAATCAATAATATGCTGGGAATGGAATTGAGCGTGGTATATAAAAACTGTATTGCATCATCAAGCCAACCTCGAAAAAATCCTGCCAAAATTCCCAAAATAAGTGATAACGGTAACAAAATCAGTGTTGTTAATGTGCCTAATACTAAACCGGTGCGAATGCTTTTAATCGTTTGATAAAATACATCTTCGCCCACTTTATCCGTGCCAAAAACATGGTAATAATTCGACAGGTAAATTAACGTAGTGCTGGTTGTCATCAAAACAAAAAAGGTAAGTGATAATAGATTAAATTTTATTTTAAATCGTGAACCCCAAATTATCACCGCAAAAATACCAACGCCTTGCAAAAAACCAATCGTGGTTTTTTGAATAATATCGCTCAGCTTTTGGCTGTCATCCTCTAAATGCTGTCCACCAAATTTCAAACGCGGATAATCCCAACGCATACTGCCGTCGGGTTGTGAAATCATTTCTTTGTTATATAGCGTCGTCGCAAACGGTTCAGAATACGTTTTTTCAGCGTGTTCACGCAACGGCGTTGCCCAATAATCTAACACGCTAATAATTTCGTTATTTGAGGGCGTATTTTCTGATGAGTGCGGTTTAAAATGCAGCGAATCAAGCAAACCAATGGTCATAAAAAATAACAAAATGATAAGTGACACCATGCCGACTGTGCTTTGTCGTAATGTTGCTAAGGGACGTTTTAAATGCTCTTTACCTCGCAAATAATAGGTTAACCCAGCGACTAAAAAGAGTAATCCAAAAATTAGCGCGTCCGTCCATAACATCACCATAAGAAAAACCTATTTCGAAAATTAAAAAGAATTTTATTATTTCACCATCACGCAATTACGACCATTGTGTTTTGCTTGATAAAGTAAATAATCCGCCGCCGCAATCATATCATCTAAATTCGGACATAAATCCGTCGTCACTCCAATACTCAGTGTTACGCTAATTTTCACATCCGCAGAAATCGCAATTTCACAATTTGCCACCGATGCGCGAAAATTATCAAATAACTCAAATGCTTGAGCAATATTCAAGGAAGGGGCAAGTATACAAAACTCTTCGCCACCGTAACGGGCAATCACATCACTACGACGAAAACGATCATCCATCATTTTACCGATTTGTTTTAACACAATATCGCCGGCATCGTGACCATAATTATCATTAACCCGTTTAAAATAATCTATATCAATCATCGCGACGGCTAAACGGTTATTTCGATTTGCCAATGCCAGCATCGGAATGCCTAAACGCAATAATTGGCGACGATTATTTAAACCCGTTAAAAAATCAGTGACAGCGGCTTTTTCAAAGGAAATCATTTTTTGATAGTGAATGGCGTTATCTAAAGCAATTGAAATTTTCGACGTAAATACTTCAAGTAAATTTCGATCATTTACGTCAATACTTTCTTCGCTACACACCAATGCGACGGCCGCTTTGTTGTCGCTTGTATCTAAATAAAATGCGGTGTAATTATTATCAAACTGATTTTTACGTTCAACCAACGCGCGTTGCATCAGAGTAGAAAGTGCTTTATGTCCGCAGGTTTCATCTAAGTTACATTTTAAACAACATTCAAATTCCTCTGTCGCGGCAATAATTTTCATATTATTAGGCAACGAGGATGTAATGTTATGCTCAACCTCGGTACATTCTTCAATGCAAATAATGCCTTGAGGTTTGCAATCTAAAAATAAACTCAGTTGCGTTAAAATCCCCGATGCGAATTCGTGCATCGATTGAATTTTAAAGAGAGAATCAGAACTGTGTAGAATTCTCTCCAATCCAAATCGCGTTTTGTTCAGCGACATAATGGTTTCATAAGCGCGTAACGAGGCAATCACTGACGTAAATAATTTTTGTGAGGTGAGTTCGTTTTTGGCTTTGTAATCGTTAATGTCGTAATCAACAATCACGCGCTCTTCGGGAGCTTGTCCTGGTTGTCCCGTTCGCAAAATAATTCGCACATCGTGATTATTGAGTTCGTTACGAATCGTTTTGACTAATTGCAAACCCGCGTCTTCGGTTTCCATCACAACATCGAGCAATATGACGGCGATATTTTCTTCTCGCGCTAACAGTTCTCGCGCTTCCGTAGCAGAATACGCGCTCAGTAATTCGACCGGACGATATTTAAACGTGATTTTAGTCAAAATCAAGCGAGACACCGCATGAACATCAATATCGTCATCAACGACCAATATTCGCCAAGGTTTTGTGTACGAAGTGGTTGCTGAGTGGTGTTCAACATTCGCGTTATTTTTTAAATTAAGTGGTTTTTTTTCAGTCATAATTTCACGTTTACCGAATTAAATTTGTTCGCCCGCGTTTAACCGCCGCGCAAAATTGAGAATAAATGTCGTGCCTTTACCTTCGACACTGTGAACTTGTATCGTGCCTTTTAACGTTTGATGCACGATGTTATAAACCAAATTCAATCCCAAACCACTGCCACCATTACCGCGTTGCGTTGTGAAAAAAGGATCGAAAATTTTACTTTGAATTTCTGAGGGAATACCTTTGCCATCGTCGCTGTAACGCAATTCTATTTTGTCATCTGGCAATTGCCGTACGGTCAAACTAATCGTGCCGTGTTGGTCGGGTTCGTAAGCGTGCAGCAATGAATTCATCACAAAATTGGTCAAAATTTGAGAAACGGCTCCTGGATAACCCAGCAAGCATAAATCCGGCGGACAATTCAACACCACATGGATATGTGTTTTTTTCAGGGCAGGGCGTAGACTTAATAAAACTTCTTCAATGTACGTTTTTAAATTAAATTCCCGCTGATTATCACTGGTTTGATCGACGGCAACTTGTTTAAAACTTTGAATTAAATCTGCGGCGCGGTGACAGTTAATTGTCATTAGTTGGGTCGATTGTTTTGCGGTGTCAAAATAGGCTTCTAATTCATCACCACCCAATTCGCCTTGCTGATAAAGTATCACTACTTTTTCTGTTTCAACATTTAAAAACGATGCTGAGGTTAATGTAATGCCAATTGGCGTGTTGATTTCATGTGCAACACCTGCAACTAAACTGCCTAATGCTGCCATTTTTTCAGCCTGCACTAAATTTTCTTGCGTTTCTTGTAACAAAATAAGCGAATGTTCGGCTTCGTCTTTGGCAATCGATAATTGCTTAGTACGTTTTTGAACCTGATTTTCAAGTTGAGCTTGTTGAACATGTAATTCATCAAAAGCGTATTTCAATCGTTCTGTCATTAAATTAAACGCATTCGCTAATGCGGCAATTTCGCTATCACCCGCCACGACGGCAGAGACGGTATAATTGCCATTGATAATTTGATGCGTGACATCGCAAAGTTTATCGATTGGTTTCACAATTTTACGTCCAACTAATATCGCAATAAATAACGCAAATCCAATCAAGCCCAACGTAATCCACGCTACGCGCCATTGCAGTTTATTCAAGGTAGCAAAGGCTTCGGCTTGATCTAAATGCGCCATGATGCACCCCCCGCCCACTTCAGGAACAAAACGAAAACTGTGAATGATTTGTACATTACGACGATCAACATCAAGCATTTCCGCATTACCCATCATCAAACAATGGTGCATGGCGTGATCATTTGACACTTCGCTGGTGCTATTTGTATCAAGCAAACGCGGTTGGGTAATGAAAAAACCTTTTGAATCCATGATGAATACGTCACCCGATGCACCTAAACTGGGATCACTGGTAAAAATTTGCTGTATGGCATTCATCGGAAACGTCACCACCAATTGTTCAGTGTTGTTTATGTTGTGGGCGGTGATGTAATAGAATTGTTGTTGGTTTTTATTTGGTAAGCTAAAACCGACCAATTGTTGCGCTTGAAACGGTATTATGTCTGCAAGTGATAATACAGGTTGTCCAACTGTAATTTCATTACCGTTGATTTGTATGAGCGTCGCACTTAATGCTTGTTCATCATTGATAAAAATTTGTAATACTTGTTTTAAACAGGCGTTTATTTTAGTTTTATCACGCCTTTCGCATTGTGTTGAAAGATGTTCAATAAAACGTGCGGCGCGATCATTTGTATTTTTGAGCATGATGTTAAGTTGTTCATGTCGTGCATCAGCAATATGACCAACCGCGCGAATATTACTGGTTTTAATCGTATCAAATAGATAATCGTAACCGAGATAACCTAAAATCCCTGTCGGCAACAGTAAAAATATCAAGGTCATCATGACAAGACGAGCTTTAAGCGAATGCGGAAAATAAGCGGTTATTTTTTTCATGTGATGCGTGAGAGTCAACCGTTGACGTGAGAAATCACGCCATAATAATCGCCTCACAAGCAGAACAAAATGAGACAAATTGTCGCAGTGATGTTTTTACAAGGGTTTTTATTCGTGGTTTTGCTTTTTTTTCATCTAAACCGGTTAGAATAGGCGCAACGTTAATTATTTCGTCCGAGGACTTTTATGAACACCCAAAAATTGATTACCGCTTACAGTGAATTCATGCACCATTTGCATGACACGATGGAAGAGACATTGAATTCATTTACCGATGCGTTTGAAATTTCTAAAGAAAAAACTAATGAAAGCATTGATTTAACTAGCGAAGAATTGGAACACGTTTCAAATCAAGTCAAACGCGATATTGAACATGCTGCTCAAAATTTGCCGGCACACGATAACAATTCATTGAGCGAATGGTTAAAGTTCGACATTGAATTAGTTGAAAATTTAACGTGGGATGCGTTTTTAAGTGTGGCGGATAAAACGCGCATTGAATTGGCGAAATTAGAACAACTCGCTGAAACACATAAATATCAAAGTGGCGATATTACGATTGCGGGTACATTTATTTGTGATGATTGCGGCAAAGAGATTGCGTTTAAAACAACTAGCCGAATTCCACCTTGCCCAACATGCCATAATCACACGTTTGTTCGATTATAAAATTTACAACTACCCCACGCTGTCGATAAATCTACAGTCATTTTTACTTTCTACATTTTAGGCGTGTTTTATTATGATCAATAATGGGCTATTGGAAATTTTACTTTTGGCGCAACACAAAGCCGATATTAAATTAGCTCTACACAGTAAACGTGTGGCGTGTTATGCCTTAGAGTTAGCAAAAGCACTCAATCAATCCTCGGATTTTAAAAAACGTATTTTTCTTAGTGGTTTAGTTCACGACATTGGTTTTTTAAAACTGGATGTTGATTTCGCTAAAATTTCGCGCGACATGACGCTGCATACAGACGTTGATTTGATTCACCGTCACGTTATCGAAGGCGAACATTTGCTTTCGAAAGTAATTGCTGATACTGAAATTTTAGAAATTGTACGTCATCATCACGAAAAATTTAACGGCGAAGGTTATCCTGACAAGTTGAAAGGCGAAGAAATTTCACTCGCTTCACGAATTATGGCAGTCGCTGATTTATATGATGCCATGATGGTTGGTGAAATGTTTGGTGAAGAGCGTTCTATTCCTGAAGACATCATTCACTATTTCAGTTATACCGCCAGCGGTGCAGAACTTGACCCCGAATTGGTTAAAACCTTTTTGAGTTTATTGCAAAAAAATCCCGTATTTTATTTACCAGTTAAAAATAACGAATTGAATTTGTACAAACTTGTTTATTTAACACCTGGTAAATTAGAATCCGGTGATTTATGTGACCAATACGGCACGGTTTTGGTTCGCCAAGGTGCTGAATTGACACAACATATACTCGATAATATTCGTTCAACCTATCCGGGACAAAAAATTATTTATGTTCCAGAACCAGAACCAGAAAACGCTTAACTTTAACATTTCAAACAAAGGAAAACTCATGTCAGAATTCAACAATGTCACCGTCGTCAAAAAAGCGAATGTTTATTTTGGTGGCAACGTCAGCAGTCGCACGCTTAAATTTACCGATGGTTCAACCAAAACATTAGGTTTTATGCTTTCAGGTGAATATGTATTTAATACCGCTGCAGCTGAAATTATGGAAATTTTGAGCGGCGAATTAGATGTGTTATTACCTAATGAAGATTGGAAAGCGATTAAAGGCGGCGAGGCGTTTGATGTACCAGAAAATGCTCAATTTACCGTGCGAATTCATCAACCCACCGATTATATTTGTTCGTTTGTATAATCTTTGACCGAATAATTTGATGTGTTTGTTAAAAAGCCGCCTGAAAAAGTCGCTATATTTATAGATGTATTGCATTGTCATTATGCAACACGAGAGCAATATCAACGTGCTTTGGACTATCGTGCTTTTTGGACAATGGCAACGGATAATCGTGAAGTCGTTGCCGCGCTTGCTTACGATTTCGATTGTTATGATGTTGATGAGAACGTACAACGCGCTTTGCTCGAAGAATTAGGGATTAACGTAAAAGTTAAACCGTGTGAAACGCAACGTCCGTATCATCAAAACGACTGGAGCGTTGGCATTACTCTCGATATGATTGAGCAAGCCGCCAGGGCTGATGTGATTGTTTTACTGACAGGCAATGATAATTTTGATGTATTGCTGAATAAAATTCGCCTGACTTATGGCATGACCATGACTATCGAAGTTTATGCGGTTGCGACGACAACACCTTCATTTAAACACGCTGCACATCGCTTTATTCCCATTGAAGAAGCCTTATTGCTGTAACCCAATTTTTAAATTTTAGTTTAGGAAAAACACTTTGATTTCTACCGCAAACATCACCATGCAATTTGGCGCAAAGCCTTTGTTTGAAAACATTTCTGTTAAATTTGGCGACGGTAATCGCTACGGTTTAATTGGCGCAAACGGCTGTGGTAAATCCACATTTATGAAAATTCTAAGCGGTGATTTAGAACCTTCGGGCGGAAACGTCAGTCTGTCGCCAAATGAACGTTTAGGCAATTTACGCCAAGACCAATTCGCGTTTGAAGATTATCGCGTCATCGACGTAGTGCTAATGGGTCATAAAGAAATGTGGGCGGCAATGTCAGAGCGTGATGCGATTTACGCTAACTTGGAAGCCACCGAAGATGATTATATGCACGCGGCAGAACTCGAAACCGTGTTTGCTGAATTCAATGGTTACACTGCCGAATCTCGCGCGGGAGAATTGTTGTTAGGCTTGGATATTCCAGTTGATCAACATTTTGGTTTAATGAGTGCGGTGGCACCAGGTTGGAAATTACGCGTGTTATTAGCGCAAGCATTGTTTGCCAATCCTGACATTATGTTGCTCGACGAACCAACCAACAACTTAGACATTAACACAATTCGCTGGTTAGAAGATATGCTTAACGAGCGTAATTGCACGATGGTCATTATTTCGCACGATCGACATTTCTTAAACAGCGTTTGTACGCATATTGCTGATATGGATTACGGCGAGTTGCGTGTTTATCCAGGTAATTATGACGATTACATGGTGGCATCTTCGGAAGTTAAAGCGCGATTATTAGCCAGTAATGCAAAGAAGAAAACGCAAATTGCTGAATTACAAACATTCGTTAGACGTTTTTCTGCCAATGCGTCAAAAGCTAAACAAGCCACTTCACGCGCTAAACAATTAGACAAAATTCAACTCGACGAAGTCAAACCGTCTAGTCGTGTGAATCCATTTATTCGTTTTGACCAAACGAAAAAATTGCATCGTTTAGCCGTGGAAGTCGAAAATTTGAGTAAAGGTTACGGCGACGAACCGTTATTTAAAAAATTGAATTTAATGATTGCTGCTGGCGATAGAGTAGCTGTGATTGGTGCGAACGGGATTGGTAAATCAACATTGCTCAAAACGTTGGTAGGCGAACTAACGCCTGATACAGGCGAGGTAAAATGGTCTGAAAATTCTGAAATCGGTTATTTCGCACAAGACCATGCCGATGATTTTGCTGAAGATGAAACGTTAATTAACTGGATGACACAATGGCGTAAAGAGGGCGATGATGATCAAGCCATTCGCGCCACGCTTGGACGGTTATTGTTTTCACAAGATGATATTAACAAATCAGTCAAAGTCGTATCTGGTGGCGAACAAGGACGGTTATTGTTTGGTAAATTGATGTTACAAAAACAAAATATCTTGGTGTTAGACGAACCGACTAACCATTTAGACATGGAATCGATTGAATCGCTCAATACCGCATTGGAGCAATATCCCGGAACGTTAATTTTCGTCAGTCATGACCGCGAATTCGTGTCATCGTTGGCAACGCGCGTCATTGAAATTACGGCGCATGGTATTGTCGATTTCAATGGAAATTACGAAGATTATTTAGAAAGTCAGGCGAAATAATCAGCCGTGAAACATTTGGTTTTATTGCATGGCTGGGCAATGCACAGTCAAATGTGGGGCAATTTCGCCGAGCAACTTTCGCAACATTGTCGCGTAACACTTATTGATTTACCGTTGCGCGATAATTTAGATAGCATTGCAGATGCCATTGTTGCTGGATTGGATGATGAACCGTTTTATCTTTTAGGTTGGTCATTCGGTGGAACGGTTGCATTAAAGATGGCAGAGCGTTATGCAAATCGCGTTCAAGGTTTGATATTGCTGGCATCAAATCCATGTTTTGCCGAAGCTGAATCATGGGCCGGTACGCCAGTGGAAACATTGAATGCTTTTGCTCAACAGTTTCATGACAATCCAGCGGCAACGTTGCAACGCTTTTTGACATTACAAGTGCAGGATTCGCCCAAATTTTTGAAAGAGGTCAAAGCGCGTTTTGCTATGAAACCTACGCCAAAACTTGCAGCATTAGAAACAAGTTTTGTACTGCTTCAAAATAGCGATTTACGTTCTGTTTTGCAAAATTTAACCTGTCCAGTTGCAGCGATTTTGAGCGATAACGATGCCTTTGTGCCAATCGCCGTAAGTGAACCATTACAAGCCTTAAAATCGGATTTGAATATAACTATTTTGAATAATGCAGGACATATTCCTTTTGTGACACAACCTGAAAATTGTTTAAACGCAATTCACGCTTTTTTTGATGGTATTAGATAAGACAAAAATTAAACAATCGTTTGCTAATGCGTCGTTGACTTACGATAACGTTGCCCAGTTACAGCGCAACGTCGGGCGGGATTTGTTACAGGCGTTTTTACCGAAACATTTAACAGGCATTGTGCTTGATTTAGGCTGTGGCACAGGTTTTTTAACGAAAACCTTATTGCCACATTGCGCGGATGCTGATTTGGTTGCGTTAGATTTAGCGTTGCCGATGCTGCAAACGACACGAGAAAAATTGAATGATTCGGTGCGTTATGTTTGCGCGGATGCAGAGCAATTGCCCTTTACAGAGCAAAGCGTTCAAACGGTATTTTCTAATTTAGCCTTGCAATGGTGTTTACCACTGAATAACGCATTAAACGAATTGCATCGTATTTTAAAATTCGACGGCGAACTTATTTTCAGTACATTCGGTTCACAAACGCTGTGCGAGTTAAAAAGTGCTTGGGCAAAAGTCGATGATTACGCGCATGTCAATGAATTTTACAGCTTAAAACAATTACAAGTTTTGTTAGAAAACGCTGGTTTTGTTGACACTGAAATTAGTAATTCTAATTATGTTTCGCGTTATGACTCTGTTTTAGCGTTAATGCACGAGTTAAAACACATCGGCGCACACAATGTGAATACGCAACGCAGCAAAACATTGACGACCAAAAAAGCCTTAAAAACAATGATGGCGCATTATCCATCTAACGAATCCGATGACGTAGTCGCGACGTTTGAAGTGATTACTGTTAGGGCGCGTAAAAAAATTCGCTAATGCTCAGGCGAATGAGTTGGCATATAATGCGCCGGTAATTTTTATATTTTCACCTTTAGGAAAAATCATTATGAAAAAACTAACCCTTTGGATGTCACTTGGCGCGTTTATGTTTACGTCTGTGGCGAGCGCACATGGTCCAGTTCGTCAAAAACTCGAAGAAGACGTCACCATCAATGCACCGGCTGCAAAAGTTTGGAACATTATTAAAGAATATAACGATTTATCTTGGTTGCCAGTGGTCAAAGGCGTTACCGCAACAGGTGGCAATGAAAAAGGTGCATCACGCACATTGACATTGAAAAATGGTGGCACGATTACAGAAGAATTAAAAAAATACGATGCCGCAAAAATGTCTTACGACTATAAAATCACAGACATCAGCACCACACACACTATCGTACATTCGGGCGTAGAAGAAAAAGTGCCTGTATTCCCAGTGGACAACTACGCGGCAAGTATCAAAGTTGAAGACAAAGGCGGTGCGTCTGTTGTGTCTTGGAAAACCGGTTATTACCGCGCGTATATGAATAACAATCCACCAGCAGAAATGAACGAAGAAGCGGCAAATACAGCTGTTTCAGCGGTGTTGAAAGAAGGTTTAGCAAATTTAAAATCTTTGGCTGAAAAATAAGTGTTAAAAGTTTCCACATTGACGGTAGCGATGGGTGTCGCTGCCGTTTTTTTATATCACCCTGCTAATGCTCAACCGTTCGCCTATATTACCAATCAACTGGGTGATAGCGTTTCAGTTATTAACGCTCAAACAAATACGGTTCAAAACACGATTTCTGTGCAAGGCAAACCCGCCGGTATTGCAGTTTCGCCCGATGGTCAACGGGTTTATGTTTCTACACCGGAAGCGAAAGGCATCGCGATTATTGATACACATAAAAATGCCGTTGTTTCGACGGTAAAATTGAGTGAAGGCGCGTTAGGCATTGCCGTTTCACCAGATAATAATCGTTTATATGTTGCCGATTGGTATGAAAATACCGTCAGTGTGTTGGATACGCAAAGTTTACAAGTTATCGGTGTTATTGCCGTTGAAAAATCGCCGTCAGGTTTGATGGTGAGTTCGGATAATCGTTTTTTGTATGTGGCGAATCGATTGAGTAATTCGGTTTCACAAATTGATTTGAAAACGCTGCAAACGCGAAATGTTACGCCTGTTGGGCTACATCCCTTTGGTTTGACGTTGGATTCGAAAAACGAGCGGCTTTATGTAGCGAATGTTCAAAGTGATGATGTCAGTGTTTTGGATACGAAAACCATGCACAATATCGCTACCATGAAAGTAAACAAATTGCCGTATGCCGTGACGCTGGCGAAAAATGACACATTGCTTTTTGCGACCAATCAAGAAGACGGCAATATTTCCGTCGTCGACACCCGAACATTAAAAGTTATAAAAGAAATTACTGTCGGCGACAAACCGGAAGGTATTTCAACGCATTCAGATGATGTTCATGTTTATGTTGCTAACTGGTTTGATAATAACGTTTCGGTGATTGATGCGAATACGCTGACCGTCACAGATACCATCAAAACCGGTTCGGGCAGTCGAGCATTTGGACAATTTTTCAGTCGTTAATCCTATGTCATCACGCGCGGTACTTCATTCACTTCCTTATTTTTCGGATAGCGCAGCACTTTTCGCGCCGTTTGCCGATGAGGCGTGGGCGGTGTTTTTGGACAGCGGTTATCCTCGCAGCGCACAGGGACATTATGACATTATCAGCGCAAATCCTGTTTGTACATTAGTGACGCACGGCGACACCACAACGATTACCAGTACAAACGAAGTTATTATTTCAACGGAAAATCCATTTGAATTGGTCAAAAGTGAATTGACGCGCTACGGCGAATTATTTGAATCGCCCGATTTCGATTTACCGTTTAATGGCGGGGCGATTGGTTATTTTGCTTATGATTTAGCGCGACGGTTAGAATTTGTGCCGCAGATTGCTCAAGATGCCGAATACGTTGCAGATATGGCAATTGGCATTTATAACTGGGCAGTGATTGTCGATCATAAAACAAAGCAGAGTTATTTGATTTGTTACGATAACACACAGACGACTGATTTAATCGCGCGTTTTAATGTGTTGTCTGCAATAAAATCAACCTCATTTGTAGTCACTAGCGATGTTCAGGCGAATTATTCATCAGACGGTTATTCACGCGTTTTTCAAAAAATTAAACATTACCTCAAAGAAGGTGATTGTTATCAAGTTAATTTAACACAGCGATTTTCAGCAAAGTGTGAAGGCGATACATGGCAAGCTTATCAAGCCTTGCGTGAAATTAACGCCGCCCCATTTAGCGCGTATTTAAACTTTCCCGATGTAAAAATTCTAAGTTCTTCACCAGAACGTTTTTTAAAACTCACCGGTCGGCATGTCGAAACCAAACCAATTAAAGGTACTCGTCCGCGTAAATCGGAACATATTGAAAATGACGCGCAAATTGCCAATCTGTTAAATAGTCCAAAAGACCGTGCGGAAAACGTGATGATTGTCGATTTATTACGAAATGACATCAGTAAAGTATGCAAAAACGGTTCGGTGCAAGTGCCAAAATTGTTTGAAATCGAAAGTTACAGCACCGTGCATCATTTAGTCAGCACGGTCACAGGCGAATTAGCCGACAATCAACACGCATTAGATTTGCTGCAACATTGTTTTCCGGGTGGGTCGATTACCGGCGCACCGAAAATTCGAGCGATGGAAATTATCGAAGAACTCGAACCGCATCGGCGTGGTATTTATTGTGGTTCAATTGGCTATATTGGTTTTAATGGCAACATGGATACTAACATTGCCATTCGCACGCTGGTGCAATCAGACGATACGATTCGTTTTTGGGCGGGCGGCGGAATCGTGAATGATTCTGTGGTCGAAGAAGAATATCAAGAAAGTTTCGACAAAGCCGCGGCAATGTTTCAAGTTTTAAAACGTTTTCAAACATGAGAGTTGTGAAATTAGGCGGAAGTTTGCTCGAAACGGGGCAGCTTTTCGATTGTCTTTCACACATTGCAAAATCAAATCAACAAACGGTGGTGGTTTGTGGTGGCGGTGAATTTGCAAATCAGGTTCGTCAAGCACAAAAACAATGGTATTTTGACGATGTTGCCGCACACGAAATGGCAATTTTAGCCATGCAACAAACTGCAATTCTGTGTCAAAACAAATGCCCTGAATTTGCAATTTGCTCGTCAGTTGCAGATATTACACAAAACCGTTTTGTTATTTGGTCGCCAACTATTACGGAATTAAATAATGCCCAAATACCTGCTACATGGAAAATTACCTCTGACAGTTTAGCGGCATGGTTAGCTGGCAAATTAAACGCCGAAAAATTAGTGTTAGTTAAATCTTGTGATATTGATTCAACATTGAGCGTTTGTGAATTAACGGCGCAAGGCATTGTCGATTTAAAATTTAACGATTTCGTCTCCAACACAAAATTTGATTTAAATATCACGTCTGCAACGGATTTTCTGGCTTCATGAAACAAGGTTATTTTATCACTGGCACAGATACCAATGTCGGCAAAACGTGGGCGACATTGGCATTGATGACATATTTTAAACAGAAAGAATTTTTTGTTATTGGCATGAAACCGGTGGCTTCGGGTTGTGAAAAAATAAATGGAGAATGGCGCAATGCCGATGCACTTGCCATTCAACAGCACAATTCTAAAACGGTCGATTATTCGCTCATCAATCCTTACGCTTACGAGTTGCCGATTTCGCCGCATTTAGCAGGCGTGGAAAATCCCGTTGATTTGGAAAAAATCGTCGCTAATTTTGAAATATTGCAAAATGTAGCCGATGTGGTAATTGTCGAAGGGGCAGGCGGTTGGTATGCACCGTTAAATAATAGTGAAACGATTGCTGATTTAGCGAGAAAATTAAACTTACCAATTATTTTGGTAGTGGCAATTAAATTAGGTTGTATCAATCACGCGCAACTGACGCTTGAAGCAATTAAAAATGCCGGATTAAATTGCGCGGGTTGGTTGGCGGTTTGTAATGATACGGATTTTGATTGTGTGGATTTAACAATCGAGAGTTTAGAGAAGCGTTTGTTAGCCCCTTTTCTTGGTGTTTTACCTTATTCGGACATAGCAGATTATGCCTACTTGGCGCAACACATCAATTTATAAAAATACACAAGTTCACAAAAATAACGACAAGAATTGCTTATTTTTACGCAGTTTGTGCTTAAACTGGACAAACTGTGACAACACGGTAAAATTACCCGTCTTTTAACTGCTTATTCAAAAATAGAGTGTCATGGCGATAATTACTGTTTTAAATGGCCCAAATTTAAACTTATTGGGCGTACGCGAACCCAGTCATTACGGCAATAAAACCCTCGCGGATATTCAATTTACCCTTGAACAAGAAGCGCAATTTTTACAACATTCACTCACGTTTCACCAAAGTAATGCTGAACACGAACTCATTGAACTGATTCATGTCGCTTATGCCAATCGTGTTGATTTTATTATTATCAATCCGGCGGCGTTTACGCACACGAGCGTTGCGTTGCGAGATGCGTTACTGGCAACAAAAATCCCTTTTATTGAAGTCCATTTATCAAACGTTCATGCGCGTGAACAGTTTAGAAAACACTCCTATTTTTCCGACATCGCGCAAGGCGTGATTTGTGGATTAGGCGCAATGGGCTATGAATTGGCGTTACAAGCCGCTCACCGATTATTAACCGAGAGATCTTAAATCACCATGGATATTAGAAAAATAAAAAAACTCATCGAGATTATTGAAGCCTCAGATATTGCCGAGATAGAAATTAAAGAAGGTGAAGAATCGATTCGAATCAATCGTTATACTGCAACGACTTCTGCACCAGCCGTTTCTTACGCGCCAGCTGCACCAACGGCAACTGTTATTAACTTAGGCGAACCTGCACCAGCGGCAAAACCTGAAATTAAAGGTCATGTTGTTAAATCACCGATGGTTGGTACGTTTTACCGTTCTGCTTCACCAGGCAGCAAAGTCTTTGTTGACGTAGGTAGCAGTGTGCAAGCAGGCGATACGTTGTGCATCATCGAAGCAATGAAAATTTTGAATCAAATTGAAGCCGATAAAAGTGGCACCATTACGCAGATTTTGGTGGATAACGCTGAACCCGTGGAATATGGTCAACCGTTGTTTATCATTGAATAAAGCGAGGCGTTATGTTTGATAAAATCGTTATCGCTAATCGCGGTGAAATCGCGTTGCGCGTGTTACGCGCGTGTCGTGAGTTAGGCATTAAAGTCGTTGCCGTGCATTCTGAAGCTGACCGTGATTTAAAGCACGTTCGTTTAGCAGATGAATCTGTATGTATTGGCCCAGCAAATTCGGCAGACAGTTATTTAAATATTCCCGCCATTATCAGTGCCGCCGAAGTGACTGATGCGGAAGCCATTCATCCAGGTTATGGTTTTTTATCTGAAAATGCCGATTTTGCGGAAAAAGTAGAGCAAAGTGGTTTTGTATTTATTGGCCCTAAAGCGGATACGATTCGTATGATGGGCGATAAAATTTCAGCAAAAAATGCCATGATTGCAGCCGGTATTCCATGTGTTCCAGGAAATAATGACCCCTTGTCAGATAATGCCAAAGCGAATTTAAAACTCGCGCAAGAAATTGGTTATCCGGTCATTATCAAAGCCGCAGGCGGGGGCGGTGGTCGAGGAATGCGAACAGTTCATACCGAAGCGGCATTACTTAACGCCATTTCGATGACGAAAGCCGAAGCAGGCAGTGCGTTTGGTAATCCAACCGTTTACATGGAAAAATTTTTAGAAGATCCTCGCCATATTGAATTTCAAGTTATGGCGGATATGCACGGCAACGCAATTCATTTAGGTGAGCGTGATTGTTCGATGCAGCGTCGTCATCAAAAAGTGGTCGAAGAAGCCCCAGCACCATTCATTACCGAAGAACAGCGTAAATTTATTGGTGAACGTTGCGCGAAAGCCTGTATTGATATTGGTTATCGCGGGGCAGGAACGTTTGAATTTTTGTATGAAAAAGGCGAATTCTTTTTTATTGAGATGAATACCCGTGTGCAAGTTGAACATCCGGTAACAGAAATGGTGACGGGTTTTGACATTGTTAAAGAACAGTTGCGTATTGCGGCGGGTGAAAAATTATCGATAACGCAAGACCAAGTTAAAATTCAAGGTCATGCGATTGAATGCCGTTTAAATGCCGAAGACCCTAAAACATTTATGCCTTGCCCTGGCACCATTGAGCAATTCCACATGCCAGGAGGCCCTGGAATTCGTTGTGAAACGCACATTTATAACGGTTACAAAGTGCCACCGTATTACGATTCGATGATTGGCAAATTGATTGCACATGGTGAAACACGCGAAAGTGCGATTGCACGAATGAATACTGCGTTAAATGAAATTATCATCGACGGAATCAAAACCAATATTCCTCTGCAACACGACATCATGACCGACAGCGCATTTGCAGCGGGTGGACAAAATATCCATTATTTAGAAAAAAAGTTAGGGATTTATTAAGCCTTTCCAGCGTGGAGTACAAATTTAAATTTGTACTCCATTTCCTCTTCATCACGTTTTATTTCTCCGTTTGCGATTATGCCGTGGCACCAACTTACCGTAACAACGACTGAACAATCTGCGCCCAAAGTCGCAAAACATTTCACCCATTTAAAAGCCGTTTCTGTAACCTATTTGGACGCAGAGGATGAACCGGTTTATGAACCGCGCATCGGCGAAACTAAAATTTGGACAAATACGCAAGTCGAAGCCTTGTTTGAACTTGATGTGAATCCCGAAGAAGTCAAAGCGGCGATGAACAAAAAGTTCAAAACCATTGGTAATTCGTGGCAATACCAATTCATTGAAGACCAAGCGTGGGAACGAGCGTGGATGGAATTTTATCATCCGATGAAATTTGCCAATCGTCTTTGGGTTTGTCCCACTGACCAAGAACAGCACGAAGAAGGCACGGTTTGTTTAACACTAGATCCTGGTTTAGCGTTTGGAACAGGCACGCATCCAACAACCGCATTATGTTTAGAATGGCTGGCAAGTAATGATTTAACTGATAAAACCGTGATTGATTACGGCTGTGGTTCGGGAATTTTAGCGGTTGCCGCCATTTTACTCGGTGCAAAAGTCGCACACGCAGTAGATATTGACCCGCAAGCTCTGACTGCAACCCGTGATAATGCGTTGAAAAATAATGTGGTAGACAAAATTCATTGTTATTTGCCGGAAGATTTCACGCCGTTTCAGGCAGATGTGGTGTTGGCAAATATTTTGGCAAAACCACTGATTGATTTATCCACTTCGATTAGCGCGTTAGTAGTTGAAAATGGCGCGTTGATATTATCAGGTATTTTAGCCGAACAGGCGGATTCGGTAATTGCCGCTTACGAGCAAGATATTGATTTTGCACCGCGCGTACAGCAAGAAGATTGGATTCGATTAAATGGTCATAAACGTTAATGTCTACGGTAAAAAATGAAACACAAATTGCTTGTGCGTTATGCGGTTTAGCTGTAAAAATTGACGGCTTCACGCTCCAAAGCCTGCATGGAGAACAAAAATTCTGTTGTGCAGGTTGTTTAAGTATTTATCAATTGTTTCATGGCGAGCAATCCGCTCCGCCAACTTCTCACGTCTCACCTAAGGAAAAATCATGAAAGCCTGCGAATCTTGCTCTCGCGTTACCATTGGGAAAAATTATAAAGCCGTTCCTGTTTGGAAACGCGGCATCAGTATGGTGTTAATTTACCTGCCAATTATTACGTTACCGTTTATTTTTATCAGCGCGTATTTGACCTATTACCATTTGATTATGATGGGCGCGAAAGATGTGAAAACATTACGAGATTTTTTGCCTGCGCGTGACAGCCACCGTTACAATTTGAAAAATCAAATAACAATGGATGGTTCGTTTAAAGCGAGTACTTCGCAATCTAAATTATTTTGGATTTTGAATTGCACTTGGTATTGCCCCGTGAGCGTAGCGTTGTTTGAATGGCACGCTTATATGGTGAAATTGGTGGAAAACTGGTGGTGTCCGTTCACACACGCGAAAAAAGAAACGTATAACAATGCAACTATTGATAAATCGTTTTGGCATATTTACCCTAACGATGCGGCAAAATTAAATCCTGACGATTTGCATAATCCGATTTGGAATGAAGACGAAGCAGTTAAAAAAGACTAAACGGCAATGCAAATTGCCGAGTACAAACTTTCCAATAATTTAATCCTCGCACCCATGGCGGGAATTACCGACGCGCCATTTCGAGAAATTTGCACGCAATTTGGCGCAGGTTTAACGGTTTCTGAAATGGTCGCGTCAAATCCTATTTTGCGACATCATCCTCGCACGTTATTACGCGCCGAACACAGCGCAAATAGTGGTTTGCGTTCTGTGCAAATCTTAGGGACAAATCCACACGACTTAGCGCAAGCGGCGCGATTTAATGTTGAGAATGGCGCACAAATTATCGACATCAACATGGGCTGCCCGGCAAAAAAAGTCTGTTCGGTTGCCGCAGGGTCGGCATTATTGCGCGACGAAACGCTAGTAAAACAAATTCTTGATGCCGTGGTAAATGCTGTCACTGTTCCGGTGACGTTGAAAATTCGTACTGGTTGGGATAGCGAAAATCGCAACGCACTCACCATTGCAAAAATTGCTGAAGAGGCTGGCATTGCAGCGTTGACCATTCACGGTCGTACTCGTGCTTGTAAATTTGAAGGTCACGCTGAATACGAAACCATTAAGCAAGTCAAACAAGCTGTGAATATCCCAATTATTGCGAATGGTGATATTGATTCGCCGCAAAAAGCGCGTTTTGTATTAAACGAAACGGATGCCGATGCGATTATGATTGGACGCGCTGCACAAGGTAATCCGTGGTTATTTGAGCAAATTTCACATTTTTTAGCGCACGGCGTATTACTCGAATCACCCTCTATAAACGAAATTTACCGTATTTTGACGCAGCATTTAGAAAATCTGTATTCTTTTTATGGGGCGAATTTAGGTGTGCGTTTGGCGCGTAAACATATTGGCTGGTATTTTCGACAAGTGGATAGTGTAGATTTATCGCTTAAACAAAAAATCAATCAAACCACCAATCCCACTGAACAACTAGCGTTAGTGCGTTTAGCTCTAAGCCAATGAACGATTAAACCGTTTCATTCAATAGCGATGTACCGCTGACCGAATACGCGGATTTCATTGGTTGAAAATTATTGTGAGCGCTCATCAAACCAGCAATTAAACCAACATGTTGTAACTGTTGTTTTAAGGCATCGAGATTTTGACTAATCAATGCTGTCGTTTGTGGTTGTTGATTTTTGAAATAAGTATTCACTACGCCATTTTGATACGAAATAACGCATTGTACTTCACCCAATTTTGGCGGCGTGAGCGTTAAATTCACTGACCAATGCTGACTTTGAGTATCGACTGTTTGATTGGCTTTATCGCGCTGGATTTCCATCTTTAACGATTCTGCCTGATTATTCATCAAAAAAGGCAATTCAAATGCCCACACCTGTTTGCCACCGTCTTCTTTTGGCAATGAATGAAGTTGGTCAATAACAATTTTTGCCAGCGCATTTTCTGTTTTACTTTGTAATTGTTGCAACTCTTCCACTTGTGTGTCGGTCAAGGCTAATTCATTTTGTTGCGCGATGCCGTGTTTAAGCGTGTGCATCAAATTAAATAAATCACTTTTAAAATCGGTAGGTTCAGGTTCATTAAGCGGTGCATTATTCACTAACGGTAGCGTTGTATTTTTTACATCGTTACTAGGTTTCAAATTCGGTAAAATTTCTGTTGCCAGTGTTTTTAACGATTGAGGAATATTTTCAGAGCGCGAAAGTTGTAATAATTGCGTGTGTAATTCGGCTTCATTTTGGTCAATCAATTGCGTCAGTTCTTGCGTAGGCGTTGTTTCGCGTTTCAATAAATTTTGCAATAACGTTGAAACCAGTTGTTTTAATTCGTTAGTCACACTGGTGTGTTGCAACAAATTCAGTAACGGCATTTTTAAATCAACGGACGGCGTAGGCGTTTGTGTAACGGTTGTGGGTGCAGGCGAGGGCGTTTTTACTATATTGCTTGCCGCGCTTTTTGCTTCAAAAAAAAGTCCCGATGAATAAATCAAATGTTTCAGTTTTTGAGGATTAAATAATTGTTCGTTGGGCGGTAAATGGTCGAACAAAGCCGCCGCATTTTGTTTCAATGTGGTTGCCAACGTATCGTTTTTAATTTCTAACTGCGGTAAATCAGTGCGTAATTGATTCAGTAAAACGCTTGGCGACTCATGACGCGGTAAAAGTTGCTTCATAAACGCGGCAATTTTTTCTTCATGAAGAGAAGCGGGCGTGGCAGCAGTTGCAGATAATTGTTTAAATTCCGGCATCGCACCAATCTTGGTAATCGCTAACGTTAAGGCTTGTCCAACTTTTAACGATTCGCCTGTTTGCGAAGGCAAAAGTTGCAATTGGTTTCGCTCAATGCTGATTAACATTTTTTTTCCGCTCGAACCACTTTGATGGTCGTCAACCACCAATTCGAGCTGAATTTTATGTCCGACCAGTCCAACAATTTTCGCTTCAATGGGTTGTTGACCTTGCGCGTGGCTGACAAAATTTTTCAGCGATTCATCAATGCGCGTTATCAACGGTGCGGTGGCAAGCGTAAGACGCATGGCGTTCATTTTGTCTGCGCTTGGTGGTGTGCCATAACGTTGTGTGTCTAAAGCGACGATTTTAAATTCCAACTCAGGTGTTACTTTTGTGACTTGCAGTGTCAGGTTTTGTCCAAGATAAGGTATAAGAACTGCGCGAGGATTTTGATTTTCAACCGTAAGCGATTGTCCGCCCCATTTAAGCGTAATGCCTCCGTCACTAAGTGAAGACACTTTCGCACTGATTTGTTGCCCAACGGTTAAGTTCAAATTACTTTCCACCAGCGTTTTCATGGCTTGCAGTATTTGGCTGTTGAACGAGGTTTGAATATCCATGTAAAAATCCTGAGAGGAAACGACACTAATTGCAAAGAATGGCACTGTATCGTAAGGCAAACGTAAAACTAAAATTGACGATACGTTTTAAATGACTTTAGACGGTAATTTGCTTAACCTATACAGACAATTTTTAACTGATTACCGGGAAAAGTTATGACGCAAAAACAATCACTAAACGAACAAATCGAACAAATTTTAGCGCAAGAAGCCGCGCAAATAGAACAAAGTAGTTGGAAGGGAAAATTAAAACGAATTTGGCGAGCTAAAAATCGTAAACAAGCCTTTAAAGCAGAATATTTTGCTATCTGGCAAGGTTTGAGCAAAAAAGCCATCTTTACATTATTTTTAATTATCGCTTTTGTTTTTGCGCTGACGTTTTCTGTTTTATAAATTTTAAACAGAATGTTCTTGACATATTTTTTCACTGTCCGTTTCACTTAGCGGTTGTTTTGTTAATCCGCAAGTAAAACCGGTTGCCGATGAGGTGAAATAATTGCACGTTTTGCATAACCCAAAGGTTTGCGATTGATTCGCTTTTTGCAACGCGAGCAGGGCGTTTAAAAAACTGTCTTCATGACTTAAAAAATCATGTTTACTCAATATTTCGTTGGCATCCTCAAATAAATTCGCTGGACGTGCTTTTACTAAAATAGCCGCACCGTCTGGCGATAATTTCAAATGAATAATACGTTTATCTTGCGTATCGGCTAATTTTTCAATGAATCCTTTGCGCTCTAAAAGCAATAACGTTTGCGACACCGTGCCGCGCGTCATGCCTAAATAATTGGCTAACGCGGCTGGCGTGTCGCTGTAACGATTACAACGCGAAATATAATCTAATACTTGTAAATGAACCGGTTGCAAACCCAATTCGGTACACCGTTTACGCTCTTCCGAACGAATTAACGCCACCATTCGTTCAATGGGTGCATACACATCAATCACTGCCATAAAGTCTATTTTTAATGCCTACCATAACGTTTGAATGGGTAAAGATTAGCATAAAAATTTTAGTGAAGTGAATAAGCGCAAAGACACTTGGAGGCATATCCTTCGCGCCTAAATACGAAAAAACTTAACTTTTACCCGGCAGCATTCCTACCGAACCGGGTTTAATACGTTTACATGTGACAACCATATCTTCTAAATGACATTGTTTTTTGTCACTTGCACCCGTTTGACAATCGCTACAGACGAGTTTTCCGTTATCTTTTACAGCTTCAACATGCCAGCCATAACCTTGAATTTGGCAAAAGCGTTTACTGTATTTATCTATCGTATACGGTTTTTCAGCATTTACTTTGGCTTCAACTTCTGCCGCACAATTTGCTGGCGATAAAGTATTTGCCATTAAATCACGGTAAACATATTCCGTTGCCATCGTCGCGCCAGATGCCAACAATAAAGCAAAAACGCATCCCATTTGTTGTAATTTCATGGCGGCTTTCTTAATTCAAAACACGAATATTCATGAGCGCGGTCTCTTCATTTATCTGTTGTTTAATGGGGGCGAATTTTTCGTTTTCGTCATGTTTAATAACGGCAATCGTCATCAAAATCATCAATACCACGCCACCGATAGAAAGCCAAAATTTGTCGTTATCGTTGATACCTTCGTTCATTGTAAATTACCTTTTTTATTATTTTTATGAGGATAAAACGCATTGTTACGAAAATGCGTGGCTTTTTATAGCGAATCGATACTATAAAAAGCATGTCCAATTGTCAATTAAAATATCGATTCGCTATAGACTGCATGAACTAATTAAAAACAAGTTATACTATTGATTCACTACCATTTGGAGGTCATCACTCATGAAAATAATAAGAAAAATATTACCAACAGCCGTCTTAGCTATTTTATCGTTGGGCGCAAATGCCGCTGACGAATCACAAAAAATGCACGCCCTTTATCAAGAAAATTGCGCGAGCTGTCACGGCAGCGACCATGGCGGCTATCTTGCGCCAGCGTTGAATTCAGAAACATTAAAAGGTCGCAGTCCAACTGCTTTACGCAGTTTGGTGATGACGGGCAGTTTCGATACCTTAATGCCTCCGTTTTATGGCAAATTGTCTGACGACGATATTCGCGACTTAATTAAACATCTGCAAACTACGCCAAAACAGCCTAATCCCGCGTGGACAATTGACGATATGAAAAAATCGTTACACGTTCATATCAAAGATGAAAGTACGCTACCAAGCAAACCGACTTATCAAATCGATAATATGGATAACATTATCGGTGTGGCAGCACGCGGTAAGTTTGGTCGTGGTGAAGGTTCAAAAGCCGTGTTTATTAACAGTGTCACGCATCAAAAAATTGGTGAAGTTCAAACTGGTACAGCGGCACATATTATCGATTTCAATCCAGTCAATCCGCGTTGGGCGTATGTGAAAACGGATACGGCTGAAATTTTCAAAGTCGATTTATATTCGATGCAAGTGGTTCGTAGCATTAAAACAGGTATGAATGGCCCAGGCATAGGGGTTTCACGCGATGGCAAATACATCATGGCAGGTTCATTTGTGCCACATAACGCGGTTATTTTGAATGCCGATACACTTGAACCATTAAAAACGTTTGAACTCGAAGGCGTTGACCCAGACGGTAAAATGGTGTCGTCTGATTCTGGTATGGTGATTGGAACGCCGTTTGCCGACGTATTTGCCATTGCGCTCGAAAATGCGGGGCAAGTTTGGATTGTTGATTTAAAAGACGATTTTCCTGTAACGAAAATTACCAATGTTGGTCGTCATTTGCACGATGCGTTTTTAACGCACGGCGGACAAAAATTGATGATTGCATCTTACGATGACAGCATTGTTGCCGCCATTGATTTGAAAGAACGTAAAATTATTAAGAAATTACCTGCTGGTTGCGTGCCACACGTTGGCGGTGGTTCGGCGGTAAAAGTGGATGGTCGCACATTAGGTTTTGGAACAAATTTTGGTGATTGTGCGAAAACCGTCGTCAGCGTTTGGGATTTGGACAAAATGGAATTGGTTAAACAAATTCCCGTTTCAGGTGGCACAGAATCACCTGCCGCGCATGCCAACGCGCCTTATGTTGCCGTCGATATTATTTCTAAAGATAAACGCGCCAGCACTATTCAGTTAATTGATAAAAAGAAATTGGAAGTTGTGAAAACGCTTGAAGTCGGCGGACACGCTTATTTCCCTGAATACAGTGCAGACGGCAAATTTTTATATGTGAGTGCCGGTTATGACGGAAATGAAGTTGTGGTTTATGATTCACACACGTTAGATAAAGTTGCAACATTGCCGATGGAAAGTCCAGCGGGTATTTTTTCGCGCGGGCGAGTAAAATACATGACGCGCGGTTTAGCTCCTGATGAAATGCAAGGGGCAAAGTAATACTATCGCGTATTACACATAAATTATTAACGGAGGAACAATGAAAAAATTACTATTACCCGTATTATTGTGCATGAGTAGCGTCGGTTTTGCGGCAGAACCTTCTGCTGAACGTCAGGCTGAAATCCGCACGTTATTACAAAATAGTTGTGCGGGCTGTCATGGTGCATCATTGCAAGGCGCAATGGGTCCTTCACTTCAACCAGAAGCCTTAGCGAGTAAAGCCGATGATTTGCTTATTACGACAATTTTAAATGGTCGTAAAGGCACAGCGATGTCATCGTGGAAAGCATCATTAGAACCCGATGAAGTAACGTGGTTGGTTAAAACGTTAAAAAGCGGTAAATAAGTTTTAAAAAAGGGCTTCAAGATTTGAAGCCCTTTTTTTCAGGTTTATTTAATAGCTTTAAAACCAATATCGGTGCGGTAATAAATACCGTTCCAACTGATTTGATTGGCTAATTCATAGGCTTTTGTTTGCGCGTCCTTAATTGAATCACCTAACGCACAGGCACATAAAACACGACCGCCATTTGTTACGACATCGTCAGTGATTTGCGCTGTGCCGGCGTGAAAAACTTTGCAATCGCTAGTTTCATTGTTTGGTAAACCAGAAATTACTTGTCCTTTTGCATAACTGTCTGGATAACCACCTGCGGCTAAAACTACACCTAATGCAGGGCGTTTATCCCATTCTGTGATTGTTTTATCAAGTTCGCCCGCTAATGCAGCTTGGCAGAGTTCGACTAAATCACTTTTTAAACGCATCATAATTGGTTGCGTTTCAGGGTCGCCGAATCGGCAGTTGTATTCCAAAACTTTGACATCGCCGTTTGGTGAAATCATCAAACCTGCGTACAAAAATCCGGTATACGGATGACCTTCGCTTTCCATCCCTTTAAGTGTAGGTTCGATAACATCACGCATCACTTTTGCATGAATTTCAGACGTTACAATTGGCGCAGGGGAATACGCGCCCATGCCCCCAGTATTTGGTCCTGTATCGCCATTATCTCGCGCTTTGTGGTCTTGCGAGGTTGCCATCGGTAACGCACTTTTACCGTCGGCGATAACGATAAAGCTCGCTTCTTCGCCTTGTAAAAATTCTTCAATCACGACGCGATGACCCGCTTCACCAAAGGCATTGCCAGCAAGCATATCGTTTACGGCGGCAATCGCTTCATCGTTAGTTTGCGCGACGATGACACCTTTTCCAGCCGCTAATCCATCGGCTTTAACTACAATCGGTGCGCCGTGTTTTTCAATGTAAGCGATTGCTTTTTGCGTATCGGTAAAACTTTCGTAAGCGGCTGTTGGAATGCCATAGCGAATCATAAAATCTTTGCAAAACGACTTTGAACCTTCTAATTGCGATGTATATGCCGATGCACCAAAACAGGCTAAACCTGCTGCTTGAAACTTATCGACAATTCCTAAAACGAGCGGCACTTCTGGTCCAACAATCGTTAATTCAATGGAGTTTTTTTGTGCAAACTCTAACAAGCCATCTAAATTTTCAACGGCAAGCGATATATTTTCAATTCCCGCTTCTAAAGCCGTTCCTGCATTACCCGGTGCAACAAAAACATGACTCACTTTTACAGATTGCTTCACTTTCCACGCCAAAGCATGTTCGCGTCCACCACTGCCAATAATTAAAACTTTCATAAATTCTTCCTAAATTAGTGGCGGAAATGACGCATTCCGGTAAATAACATCGCAATACGATACTCGTCGGCGGCAGCAATCACTTCTTCATCACGCACCGAACCGCCGGGTTGAATAATTGCCGTGATACCCGCTTCAGCCGCCGCATCAATACCATCGCGGAATGGGAAAAACGCATCCGATGCCATAACAGAACCTTGTACTTCTAACCCCGCGTCACAAGCTTTAATACCGGCAATTTTTGCGGAATAAATACGGCTCATTTGCCCCGCCCCGACACCAATTAACTGCCCATATTTGCAATAAACAATGGCGTTTGATTTCACAAATTTGGCAACTTTCCACGCAAACAAAGCGTCTGCCCATTCTTGATCGGTTGGCGAGCGGCGTGTGACGATTTTCATGTCAGTGGGTAAGACAATACCGTTGTCTCTGTCTTGAACAAGTAAGCCACCTGCCACACGTTTGTAATCAAACCCTGCGCTGGTTGGTTGTGTCCAATTTCCGGTTGCAAGCACCCGTACATTTTGTTTTGCCGCTAAAACTTGTTGTGCAGCGGCACTCACGCTGGGCGCAATAATCACTTCAACAAATTGGCGTTCGATAATTTTTGCGGCTGTTTTTTCGTCAAGTTCACGATTAAACGCAATAATGCCACCAAACGCAGAGGTCGAATCGGTTGCATACGCTAAATCGTACGCAGTTAAAATATTATCTGATTGCGCTACTCCGCATGGATTTGCGTGTTTTACGATGACACACGTTGGTTTTTCAACAAAGGCTTTCACGCATTCTAAGGCTGCATCGGCATCAGCGATATTGTTATAAGATAATTCTTTGCCTTGTAATTGTTTAGCACTGGCGATTGTGCCAATTGCCGGATTTTTTTCCACATAAAACGCGGCGTTTTGATGCGGATTTTCGCCATAACGTAGCGGTTGTTGTTGATAGAACTGCAAGTTTAATGTTTCTGGAAATTGCGTATCATTCAAATGATTTAAATACGTTGCAATCGCAGTGTCGTAACGCGCGGTGTGTTCAAAACTTTTTAACGCCAAATTGAAACGGGTTGCCGATGATAACGCGCCTTTTGTCGCGGTCAGTTCGGTTAAAATTTCAGTGTAATCGTTTGGATTCACCACAATTGCCACGTCAGCATGGTTTTTTGCTGCTGCGCGAATCATTGTCGGCCCACCGATGTCGATATTTTCAATCGCCGTATCAAAATCACAATCGGGTCTAGCAATCGTTTCTTCAAACGGATACAAATTCACCACAACCATATCGATGGCGCGAATATCGTTTGCAGCCATGATGTCATCGTCGATTCCGCGTCGACCTAAAATGCCGCCGTGAACTTTAGGATGCAGTGTTTTAACGCGGCCATCCATCATTTCTGGAAAACCGGTGTAATCAGAAACTTCTGTCGCAGCAATATTATTTTCAGTTAAGGTTTTAAATGTGCCACCAGTCGATAAAATTTCAATACCGAACCCATTAAGCGCACGGCAAAATTCGACGATACCGGTTTTATCCGAAACACTGACTAAAGCGCGAGTAATTTTTTTGTTCATGTGATTGTAAATAAAGTTAATAAAAAAGGGATTCTATAACAAGTCGTGATTTGTATTACCACATCAAATCGTCAGGAATTTCATACGCGGCATAAGGATCATCAGCGGCAATTTCTGCTTTAGGTTCATTCCATGCTAAAACGCGAGAGGCATCACGATCTTTAATTTTTTGTGCAGTTTCACTGCTAATTAGAACGTAACCGTTTTCAGTTTTTACAATCGCCAATTTACCTTTAGCTAATTGTTCACGTAGCGGTTCAGTCACATAAAGCGTTTTAACTTTCGATGTATCGGTGAAGTGGTACGCAATTTCAGCATGTTTTGTATCAATTGGTACCAAATTTTGCTCAATAAATTGCTTAATTTGCGCTTGAATTTCTTTTTGCACCGCTTGCGCTTGTTGTTGCTGATTTAATAGGCGGTCGCGCTCTATTTTTTCAGCTTGCGCTTGTTGCGCGAGTAGTTTCGCTTCATCAACAATTTCGACTTTGTGATGACGTTGCTGTTGTACTTGTTTATGTTTTTCAGTTTTGATGCTTTTCGCTTTTGCACTACTCACTAAACCCGATTTGAGTAATTGCTCTTGCAAGGACAATTTTTTACTCATGAACCTAACCGCTCCAATTCGATAGCATCAAAATCACGCACTTGCCAATGTGACGCGCTGGCTTGTGGTGAGTCGTCACGAGTAAGCCAAATGGTATGTAAACCCGCTGCCTGCGCGGCATTTAATTCCGCTTCAATGTCTGACAAAAATAATAATTGTTCAGCGGGTAAACCGATATGCGCGACAATATTTTCATACGAATTAGACTCTTGTTTACCGCCGATGTGCGTGTCGAAATAACCCGAAAATAAAGGCGTTAAATCACCGACTTCGGTGTGAGCGAATAATAATTTTTGCGCGTACACTGACCCCGAAGAATAAACGTATAAATCAAAACCTTGTGCTTTCCACGTTTGCAAATTTCGAATCGCATCGGTATACAAATGTCCTTTTAATTCACCTCGCTGATAACCTGTTTCCCAAATTAACCCTTGCAACGATTTTAATGGTGTAATTTTTTTATCTTCATCAATCCATTGAATTAACTGCGTAATGGCTTGCTCTAACGATAATTCTATCCCGACTTCGGTGTTGATGTCAGCGAGTAATTTTTGCACCGTTTCATTATCAACATTTGCCCGCAAAAATTCATCAACATGAGCGCGAGCGTAAGGAAATAGGCTGTCTTTCACAAACGATAACGAAGATGTTGTACCTTCAATATCAGTAATAATCGCCTTAATCATGCGGTTAATTCTCCTTGCAACGTCTCCAGCGTTGGGAAAGTCGTTGCGATGTTACTGCCGGTAAAATTGGCAATCCAGCCATCCGGATTGGTAAATAATCGAATGCAGGCTAAATGTGGATTTTCGCCCATATCAAACCAATGCGTGACGTTTGCTGGAACACTGATTAAATCACCTTGTTCACACAGTACGCCATAAACTTGCTCGCCAATGTGTAAATAAAACAAACCACGTCCTTCGACAAAAAAACGTACTTCAAATTCGCTGTGTGTGTGTTCGGCGAGAAATTTTTGACGCAGCGCGATTTTATCAGGATGCGAGGCATCGAGTTTAATTACGTCGGCAGTTTGGAAACCAAACTGCTTTTTTAAACGACTAATATAGTCGGAATAAGCATTTAACACCGATTCATCATCTGTGAGGACAGGTTCTAAACCTGCGCCTATTTGCCAACGTTCAAATAACACGCCAATTGTTTTTAGTTTTGATTCAATTTCCAAAAACTCGCTAAAACGTTCACCGCGTATTGGTGAATTTTCGGCATAAATGGTGAGTACACTCATGGTTTTAACCCCGTCGTGCTTGCAATTCACAAGCAAATAAGAAATCTAAGGCTTCTAAATAACGTAACGTTTCGATAACGGAACTGCCCCAAGTATATAAACCGTGACCAGCAAGCAAATACGCATAAATTTCATCATGTTCGTTCATATAGAGTTCAACTTGTTCGGACAAGCGGGCAATATTTTGATCATTTTCAAAAATAGGCACAATCATACGACTTTCGTGTGTGGTAATACCGCTAAAGGCTTTCAACAATTCGTAATTTTTTAAGGTAATTTTTTTCTTACCTTTACGCGAAATCAGTGTGCTATTGAGCGAATGCGGATGCAAAACCGCATTTACGTCTGTGAATCGCTGATAAAGCTGAACGTGCAATAAGGTTTCTGCTGACGGTACTTTGCCATCTAGTGCATTACCTTGTGCGTCAATAAGCATAATATCGGCGTGATGTAATTGTCCCTTGTGTTTGCCCGAAACGGTAATGGCAATTGTGCCATCGGATAATCGTGCAGAAAAATTGCCGCTGGTTGCGGGTACCCAACCCTTATTATCAATGACTTTTCCGGCGTAAATGAGCGCGTCGGCAAGGGGGTAAAATTCTTCAGGGTAAGGGTAATTATTCATAGGTTATATTTAAATGTGATAGTGAGAATTAACTAACGGTTTTTTCCATTCTTCAGGGATTTGCCATGTGCTTGCCCACGCTTCAAATACGTCGGCAGGCATCGGTTTTGCAATCGCATAACCTTGCGCGTAATGGCATTTTAACTGCGATAAAGCAACACCGTGTTCGATGGATTCTACCCCTTCAGCAATAACAAAACGATTAAACGATTTTGCCAAGCCAATAACGCCTTCAACAATTGCTAAATCGTCGGCATCTTCGAGCATGTTGCGGACGAACGATTGATCGATTTTTAAAATATCCGCCGGTAAATGCCTCAAATAACTTAACGATGAATAGCCTGTGCCAAAATCATCTAACGAGAATTTAACGCCAAATGCCTGACACGCAATCATCACCTCAGATGTTTGTGTTAAATCATGCAAGGCTTCAGTTTCTAAAATTTCTAATTCAAAATGACCAGGTTGTACGCTTGGATATTTATGTAATAAAAATTTCAATTGTTGTACAAAATCTCTTGTTTGCAAGGCACGCACTGACAAATTTACGCTAATTGTCCATATTAAACCACGCTGATGCCATTTTTCCATTTGTTGCAGTGCATTATCCATCACCCACTCATCAAGCTGAACTGCGAAAGCATGATGCTCGATTAGCGGTAAAAAGTCATTAGGCATCATCAATCCACGCTCAGGATGTTGCCAACGAATTAACGCTTCTGCGCCTAAAATTGCACCGTTTCGAATATCCACTTTAGGTTGGAAATGCAGCACAAATTCATTCTGATTCAACGCAAGTTCAAAACGTTGCAGCGCACTTTGATGCACTTGGAATTCGTGAGCAATTTCCATGTTATAAATTTTAAAACAATTTTTGCGCGTTTGTTTTGCCTCAAACATCGCTTGATCGGCGTGACGCAACAGCGTATCGGCATCGGCATTATCATCGGGAAAAATCGTTACACCGATACTGGCAGAAAGTGACACTAAATGATGTTCGATATGGAACGGTGTACTAATGGTCTCAAGTAAACGGTACAACGTTGTTTCGCATTCTTCTACCGTCTGTAAATCCAAGAGCAAAAACACAAATTCATCGCCACCCAAACGTGCCACGGTGTCTTCTTCTCGAAATGTATGTTTAATACGTTTTGCAACTTCAATAAGTAAAGAATCGCCTGCTTTTCGTCCAATCCGCTCGTTAATGCTTTTAAAACTGTCTAAATCAATATAGCCGACCGCCATTAAACATTGCTCGCGTTTAGTATGCGAGAGAGCGATTTGCATTCTATCCGTCAGTAACAAACGATTTGGTAAACCGGTCAAAACATCGTGATAAGCAATATATTCTAATTGCAGCGCGTGAGCTTTAGAATCGGTAATATCTTCATAAATACCTAATACACCAATGACTTGTTTTTTTTCATTGTGTAGTGGCACTTTCGAAGTGCGAGAGATGATTTTTTCACCATTAGGTAGAATTACTGGCTTTTCGTAATTCATTTTGGCGATATTAGATTGCATAACACGCTGATCGTCTGCAAAATACTGATCGGCGTATTCTTTCCAACCTAATTCATAATCATTTTTACCAATCAGTTCGTCAACCGAATTTAAACCTGCGTCTTTAACAAAAGCCAAATTACCACCTAAATAACAACCCTTTAAATCTTTCCAAAACACACGAATGAGAGGCGCATTATCGAGTACCGATTTAAATAAATAAATGGATTTTTGTAGTTCACTTTCCAGTTGTTTACGTTGACTAATTTCACGATGCAAACGGAAATTCCAGTAACTAATTAACGTTAATAAAATCAACAAAGGCAACGCGTATTTCGTTAATCGTTGCCAACTTAATTCGGTGTCAACTTTTAAACTCAGCCAACGACTTTGAATTTTATTTTTTTCGGTTTCGGGAATGGCGTTAAGGGCTTTTGTTAATAAACTAATCAATTCCGGATGGGCTTTAATTGCCCCCATACGGTGATTACTGCGGTATTCTGTTTCGCCGGCGAAACGTAAATTAAACATTCCTGTTCGTTCAATTTCATAATTCACCGAAGCGGCATCGCCAATGTACGCATCAACGTTACCGTTATTTACACGCAACAACGCATCTTGCACATTATCAACGATGACAAGCTGAATCATTGGGTAATCACGCGCTACCAATTCACTTGTAAAATAGCCTTTTTCAATAGCGACTTTTTTCCCCGCTAATCGTGAAAGACTGCCGATAAAACCATTATTGCCATTATCGACAATAATGACTGGATTGCTAATGTAAGGCTCTGTAAAGGCTAAATATTGTTCACGATTCGGCGTTTTATTCACATCGGTAATCATGTCTAATTCGCCGTTTTCTGCCATAGCAGTTGTTTGCGCCCATGTTTTATTTTTGACAATTTCAAACGTTACGCCCAATTGTTGCTCAACTAAACGCAAATATTCGGCACTTAGCCCAACATAATTTTCTTTTTCATCTAACCATTCATAAGGCGCGAAATTAGGATCGATACCGACGCGAATGACGGGATGTGCTTCTAACCATTCTTTTTCAGCATTGGTCATTTCAAGTGGCTGATTTTTAGGTTGTCCGTAAATAAAACCGGCGAGATTATTCATCGATTGAATAAAACCTAATTCTTTATACGTTTCAGCAATGCGTTCAAAACGTTTACTGTCACTATGTCCGATAGGCACGCCGTGAGGTGCAATCATTTTAAATGTCTCACGCGCTTCAAAACGTAAATGTTCGTGGGTGAAATGTTGAGAATTGTATTGTGTCAAAATCAGGTCAATGATTTCGTCAGGATGATTTAGCGCGTAGTCCCAACCTTTAAGCGAGGCTCTCAAAAAACGTTCGACTCGTTCGGGATGCGTGTCTATTTCTTTTTGTGTGGTAAATAAATTATCACCCAAAAAATCTAAACCATAATTGCGCGGATCAATGATATTGATGTCAATTCCGCGTTGTTTATAACGATCGATTTCATCCGTTGAATATGCCGATACAACATCTGTTTTTCCTTTAATTAAATCGTTGATGTCCCCAGAGTTAGGTAAGTGAATAAACTCTTTTTCTGTTAAGTTTGACTCATAAAGCATCGCTTGTAACGACGCATTATCATTGTTATCGTCCATAATGCGTTTTCCGCGCATTTCGTAAGGACTGACAATGCCAGATGATTTAAGCGTTACATAAACGAGTGGATTATGTTGAAAAATTGAAGCTAAAACGACAATCGGAACACCGTTTAAACGTTCAACCAACAATGCGGTATCTGCAACACCGTATTCACTTTCGCCATTTATGACCTGATGAATAGAATTTATGCCATTTTTTTGTTCACGCATTTCTACGTCTAAATTTTCTTGCGCGTAAAAACCTTTCGCTTTGGCGGCGTAATAACCGGCAAATTGAAATGAATGTAACCATTTAAGTTGTAGCGTTACTTTTTCAGGGACAGAATCAGCGGACGTTGCCCAAATGGGCAAACTCATGCTAATCAAAAATCCGAAAATAACAAAACGTAATAGAAACATGAGAAAAATAATAAGCGACGTAATCAAGACAGTGATTTAAAGCGAGATTTTAGCATTTTTAATCATGAACACTATTGATTTAAACGTAAATCCACTTATAGTGCTGTGATTGAAAAGTAAATTTTAGGAATTTTTATGAAACATTTTCGACTGTCTTTTATTATCGCCATAGTGTGTTTAAGTATTGCATTTTATTGGGGATTTTCCACAGGTGGTTTAAATGGAGGTGTAACTGGTGCGACAATTGCGTTAATTCTAGGCGTACTTGAAGTCAGTTTGTCATTCGACAACGCGGTGGTGAATGCCTCGATTCTAAAACGGATGAGTGAGCAATGGCAGCGGTATTTTTTAACATGGGGGATTTTAGTCGCAGTATTTGGCATGCGCTTAGTGTTTCCAATTGCGATTGTGGTTTTTGCGACTGGCATTGATTTTATGAGTGTGGCAGAAATGGCATTGCATGATTCAGCAAAATACGCAGAGCATTTAACCGGCGCACACGTTCAAATTGCAGCGTTTGGTGGCATGTTTTTGTTGATGGTATTTTTCTCGTTTCTTTTTGATAATGATCGTGAACTGCATTGGCTTGGTTATTTAGAACGTAAATTCGCTAGTTTTGGCAAATTGGAATCAATTGAAATTATTTTTTCATTGTCGATTTTGCTCGGCATGCAAAGTTTCGTAAATCCTGAAGATCGTTTAACCGCCTTAGCGTCAGGCATTGCCGGCGTGGTGTTATTTGTTATCGTAGATAGTATGTCGGCATTATTTGAAGACGAAGAAGAAGGTGAAGAAGTTTCAACTGCCATTAAACGCGGCAGTGTGATGAGTTTTATTTATTTAGAAATTTTAGATGCGTCATTCTCATTCGACGGCGTAATTGGGGCGTTTGCGATTACGCAAGACGTAGTCATTATCATGTTAGGATTGGCAATTGGTGCGATGTTTGTGCGGAGTTTGACGGTTTATTTAGTGCGTCAAGGCACGCTCGATGAATATGTCTTTTTAGAACACGGTGCACATTATGCGATTGGCGCGTTAGCAGGCATTATGTTGGTTAGTATGAAACATGAAATTCCTGAAGTGGTCACAGGTTTAATTGGTGCGATTTTCATTGGATTATCGATTCTTTCGTCTATTTTTTACAAACGCAAACACGCAACAACGGCTTAAGTTTTTATGTCACAGATTCAAACTGCTTTAATCGAATTAAAAAATTACATTAGCCAAGAAATTATTGGTCAAGATGTGTTAGTTGAACGCATGCTCATTGGCTTGCTTGCGGATGGGCATATTTTGGTAGAAGGCGCACCGGGTTTAGCAAAAACTCGCGCTATTAACGTATTAAGTCACGGCATTGAAGGTGATTTTCATCGCGTGCAATTTACGCCGGATTTATTACCCGCAGATTTAACGGGAACAGAAATTTATCGCCCACAACAAGGCACATTCGAGTTTCAAAAAGGGCCGTTATTTCATAATCTGATTTTGGCGGATGAAATCAATCGCTCACCGGCAAAAGTGCAAGCGGCATTACTCGAAGCAATGGCAGAGCGGCAAATTACAGTAGGGCAGGCGACGTATAAATTACCGGCGTTATTTATGGTGATGGCGACGCAAAATCCGATTGAACAAGAAGGCACTTATCCGTTGCCGGAAGCGCAATTAGATCGGTTTTTATTGCAAGTAAAAGTGGATTATCCCAATGCCGAACACGAAAAAGCGATTTTGCGTTTGGTGCGTGCAGAAGCACGACAAACGGAGCAAAAACTGAAAAAAACGTTTACGCCGATTACACAGGCAACGTTATTTGAAGCACGCAACGCAGTGTTGGATTTATATCTTGCCGAACCGTTGGAAGATTATTTGTTGCAATTGATTTTAGCGACACGCAAACCGGAAGTTTATGGCGATGATTTGGCGAGTTGGTTGCAATATGGCGCAAGTCCACGCGCAAGTATTGCGTTAGACCGTTGTGCGAGAGCAAAAGCATGGTTGTCGCAACGTGATTATGTCGCACCAGAAGATATTCAAGATATGGCGTTTGATGTGTTGCGGCATCGGCTGATTTTATCTTATGAAGCCGAAGCGGAAGGCATGACGACCGATGATGTAATTAAAGAATTGATTGCACGCATTCCAGTGCCTTAATTGAAAAAAGGGCGCATTTAAATGCGCCCTCATACCAACAAATCAATGTAATTTTTCTTTGGCTTTTTCGGCAAGTTCATCAATGACTGAATGACTATGTACTTCTGGATGTTCAAAATCCCCAAACGGTTCGCCATCTTTTTTGGTGTAGTTATAAATAAAATAGCCTAATGGTGCAAAAGCAACTGACGCGATGACTAACATGAAAATCGATATTTCAATAATAGTACCCATAATGTTCTCCTCCAAACTGTTATTTTTATGTTAGGTGAGTGTGGATAGTACACCGTTTTTTTTCACAGATAAATTACAAACACACATTGCTTATCCAATTTTATGGCTCAATTTTTCACATCCTCTGAACGTACCGCCGTTTCGCTAAAAATGTTAGTGGATTTAGCACGTCCCGCAGCGGGTTTAACCTTTCATCATCGTGCAATTCGTGCTAAACAAAGCGGCGGTTATCTTTCGCGTTTCAAAGGACGTGGCATGGAATTCGATGAAACGCGGTTATATCAAGCTGGCGATGATATTCGCAGTATTGATTGGCGTGTCACCGCGAGAACGGGTAAAACGCATACTAAAATTTTTCGTGAAGAGCGCGAACGTCCGGTGTTTATTTCTGTCGATCAACGCGCCACGATGCAATTCGCTACGCGCGGCGTGTTTAAATCGGTACTAGCCGCAAAACTTGCCGCATTATTGGCATGGACAGCGCATCATCACGGCGATAGGATTGGCGGACAATTATTTTTTGATAATAATTGCCACGAATTAAAGCCTCAAAATGGCAAACAAGCCGTATTACATTTTTTGAATGCGTTGGTACATCCGAATTTAAAGCACTCTGAATTACTGCATGAAAACTTAGAACCCATATTCAGTCGTTTATTGCATCATGCCCGTCCGGGTAGTTTGCTCTATATCATCAGCGATTTTCGTGGTTTAACGCCGCATGCCGAAACGCAACTCGCCAAACTCGCACAACATTGCGACGTGGTTTTGGTGTTTGTTCATGATACCTTAGAACAAAATTTGCCGGATTCGGGGCGTTATCGTTTTACACAACAGGGGCAAGACGTAATTATCGATACGCACGATGCCGCGCAATTACAAGATTATCAGCAACGTTTTTTGGCTAAACAACAGTATTTACAACAATTAGCCAAACAACGTGGCATGATTTTAATTTCCGTCAATACACAAGCCGACCCGTTGGCTTGCTTGAAAATTTAATGTTTTATGCCTCCAGTTGAAGAACTCCCCATACGCGATATTCATTTACCCGAAGCAATCGGTTGGTTTCCACCTGCTATTGGTTGGTGGCTCATTGCCATTTTAATTCCGGTCAGCACTTATTTTTTAATTGCCTTAATCCAACGTTTGCGCCAAAAAACAGCCATTAAAGACGCTAAAAAATTACTGAAACAATTGCAAATAAATGATTCGCTAACGCCGTTAGAAAAAGTGTGTGAGTTGTCGATATTATTACGCCGTGTGGCAATTAGTCATTCCACCGATTCGGCTATTGGCGGTTTAACGGGTCGGGCTTGGCTGGATTATTTGGATAGTTCGCTCAAAAATGCACCATTCAAAAATGGTATCGGGCGTTGTTTGGCAGATGCGCCATATCAGGAAGAATTGTCGCCTGACGTGGATTTGCCCGTATTATTTCAATTGGCTCAAACATGGCTTGCTGCTCAACATTCAAACTCTCGTCGTCGTAAAAAATCTGCATGATTCAATTATTTTTTCCGTGGTTACTCATCGTACTCCCATTGCCATTACTTATTTATTGGCTTGCACCGTCTAAATTCAATGCACAGCAAAGCGCGTTGCGTGTGCCATTTTTGGCGGATTTGGCAGACAATCAAAGCGTTAAAATCGCTATCCCAAACCGTTACCGTTTATGGTTAGCTGCCATCGCGTGGACATTGTTGGTTTTAGCCGCCGCGCGTCCACAATGGTTAGGCGAACCGATTGAACAAGCAATGAGCGGTCGTGATTTGATGCTGGCGGTTGATTTGTCGGCGAGTATGCAAGAACAGGATTTTATTTTAAATAAACAAGCAGTTGATAGATTGACTGCAATTAAAGCAATCGCTACCAATTTTATTGAACGACGTGTGGGCGATAGATTAGGGCTTATTTTATTTGGCACGCAAGCCTATTTACAAACGCCGTTGACGTTTGACCGTAAAACAGTTTCAACGCTTTTAAACGAATCAGCCATTGGTTTAGCTGGAGATAATACTGCTATTGGTGATGCAATTGGACTCGCAGTAAAACGTTTACGCAATGAATCGACAAATAGTCGTGTATTGATTTTACTGACCGATGGCGCGAATACGGCTGGTGAAGTGTCACCATTAAAAGCTGCTGAACTCGCTGCTGCCAATCATTTAAAAATTTACACGATTGGTATTGGCGCAGATGAAATGTTGGTCGGTGGTTTTTTTGGTTATCGGAAAGTGAATCCATCGGCAGATTTGGATGAGAAAATGCTGATTAAAATCGCTGAAAGCACAGGCGGGTATTATTATCGAGCTAAAAATATTGATGAATTAAATAACATTTACATGCGTCTTGATGAACTCGAACCGGTTGAAAAAGAAAAACAATATTTTCGACCTCGTCGTGAATTATATTTTATGCCATTGGCGGCGGTATTAGCGTTAGCAGGATTGTTATTTTGGAGAAAAACGTTGTGATGACTTTACTTGCAGATTTCCATTTTTTAAGACCCTATGCGTTTTTAGCCCTAATGCCATTGCTGTATTTGATAATAAAAAATTATCGCCAGCATATTCACATTACCGCACATTGGACAAAAGTTTGTGACGCAGAATTATTGCCTTATTTACTCGAAAATGGCGGCGGTAAATATTCACGTTTCGCGTTATGGCTAAATAGTTTCGTCGCATTTATTGTAATCGTCGCGTTGGCAGCACCAACATGGCAACGTTTACCTGCACCAGCATTTCGCAATAATTCGGCTTTGGTCATCGTGCTAAATTTGTCTGAATCGATGAATGCTGAAGATGTAAAACCCAGCCGTTTGGTGCGTGCGCGTTACAAAATTGCTGATTTACTCAGCCACCGCAAAGATGGTCAAACGGCGTTACTCGTGTATTCCGGTGCAGCATTCACCGTTACGCCATTAACTAACGATACAGAAACCATTCACAGTCAATTAGAAGCCTTGACCACAGATATTATGCCTAGTGCTGGCAATAATTCTGTAATGGGATTGGAAAAAGCGGTTGAACTTTTAAAGCAAGCTGGTTTACCGCAAGGACATATTTTACTCGTCACAGACAGCGTCGAATCGTCGCAAGCCGTATCGTTTGCGAAAAAATTAGGCAGTTATCGATTATCTGTTTTAGGAGTAGGCACAACAGAAGGTGCGCCAATTGCGTTACCCGAAGGCGGTTTTGCTAAAGATGAAATGGGACAAATTTTAGTGCCAAAATTGCAAATTTCTGAATTGAACGATTTAGCCGCTGCGGGAAATGGTCGTTTTCAAATCATGACCGCAGATGACAGCGATGTGCTGAATTTATTACACTCATTTGACACGCCACTGACGCAATCACCGCATGATAAAACCAATTTATTTCTCGAACAATGGGAAGACAGTGGCTATTGGTTGATATTACTGATTTTACCGTGGGCAGCATGGCAATTTAGAAAAGGGATATTGTGCTTGGCATTACTGTGTTTATTACCGTTGCCGAAAAACAGTTATGCGTTTGAATGGCAAAATTTATGGCGCACACCTGACCAACAAGCCCAGCGGGATTATCAGAAAAAAAACTATTCACAAGCTACCGAAAAATTTGAAAATCCCGATTGGAAAGCGGCTGCTCAATATGAAGCTGGAGATTTCGACAAAGCGGCAGCGCAATTTCAAAACTCAGGAAATGTTTACAATCAAGGCAACGCGTTGGCGAAAAAAGGGCAGTTAAAAGAAGCCTTAGCGGCTTACGAACAAGCCATTAAAGAAAATCCGTATGATAACGATGCAAAATTCAACAAGGAATTGGTTGAAAAAGAATTAGCAAAACAGCAGCAACAAAAAAATTCTGAAAATAATTCACCAAAAGATTCGCCACCGTCTGCACCACAACAAAATGAAAAATCGGCGAAAGACTCGGAAAAACAACAAGCAGGAAATGACAAAAAATCAGATTCGAAACCGTCTGAAGAACACAAAGCCGGCGATAATCCACCTACAAAAAAAGAAGATTCAGCTCAAGAACAAAAAGCGAAACAAGAAAGTTCGCCCGAAAAACAAAATGAATCAACGCCGCAAGCGAAAAGTGACGCTAGAAAACAAGTCGAAGCTGAAAAATTAACCACTGAACAACAGCAAGCCAATGAACAGTGGTTAAAACGAATTCCAGACGATCCCGCGAGTTTATTGAAACGAAAATTTAAATACCAGTACAGTCAACAATAGTGACAGCCTATTTATCCAAACCGACAAAATCCCAGATTTGATGCGACATGGTTGTACCTTTATTTTCAGAAACAGGCGCACCATTTGGATAATTTTGATCATAAACCCGTTTCGCATCGTTGGCTAAATCAATCATATTCAATTGCGTGTAGCCTTCTTGCAAAACTTCCAAGGCAAAAGGCAGAGCAATTGAACGTGGATATTTTTCCATCACGATTTTGGCACGATTGACTGACGCGATATATGCGCCGCGTTTTAAGTAATAACGCGCAATGTTAATTTCGTGCATCGCTAAATTATTTCGAATCGATACACTGCGTTGTTGCGCGTCGGCAATATAGCGACTATGCGGGAATCGACGCATCAATTCTGCAAAATTTTCCAGTGCATCATTTGCATACATTTGATCGCGTTGCGACGTATCGGTTGGCAAAAAACGATCCACAAATGTAATCCCACGATTGTAATTGACCAGTCCTTTTAAGTAATAAGCGTAATCAATATGGTTATCGCGGGGATAGGTTTTGATAAATCTATCTGCAGCAGCTAATGCGGCTTCGGCATCGTTATTTTTATAATACGCATACGCACTATCAAGTTGCGTTTGTGGCGCAGCGTTATCAAAGGGATAACGTGCTTCTAAGGCTTCGTAGAGTTTAATCGCTTTATCAAAATTACTCGCTTCAACGGCGGTTTTTGCTTCCGTACGGAATTTTTCAGCGTTCCAACCGGTGTAATCTTCTTTTTCAGAAGAACCTTCACCCGCCAAACTTTGCAACGTTTCACAACCCGATAAAACAGATAAAGAAAGAATTAAACAACAGGCTGTTAAAAATTTAATTAGAATGGTGTGCATAAATTGTAAGATTTAAAAATGATTTCGCGCTAATCCACGGCTATGAAAAGCCTATAAACCAACATAAGTATTGGCGCGAGTATAACTGAACCACACGTTACACGAAATAGGCGTTATGACAGTATTAACAACAGAAGTCCCTTTAGAAATGGCAGGAATGCGTTTAGATGCCGCGTTAGCCGAGTTATTTGATGAGTATTCGCGCAGTAAATTACAAACATGGGTCAAAGCCGGACGTGTTTTGGTTAATGGTGAAAATTTAAAATCCCGCGACAAATTAGAAGGCGGCGAATGGATTAGCCTTGATGCCGAAGCGGAAGTCGTTGTCATCGCAGAACCTGAAAATATCCCGCTGGAAATTGTTTTTGAAGATGAGGATTTCCTTATTCTCAATAAACCCGCAGGGTTAGTGGTTCATCCCGCGATTGGGAATTGGCACGGCACGTTGCTCAATGCGTTATTGCATCACGCGCCACAACTGGAAACCCTACCGCGTGCCGGCATTGTGCATCGTATTGATAAAGATACCAGTGGTTTGTTGATGGTGGCGAAAACGTTGCAAGCGCATAACGATTTAACCGAACAACTGCAAGAGCGAACCATTCACCGTGAATACCACGCCATTGCGCATGGACGCATGATTGCAGGCGGCACAGTGGATGAACCGATTGGACGACATCCAACCGATAGATTGCGTTACGCGGTGCGGGATAATGGCAAAGAAGCGGTGACGCATTATCGCGTTATTGAACGTTTCAAACGCCACACGCACATTCAAGTCAAACTCGAAACGGGTCGCACGCATCAAATTCGCGTTCACATGGCACACATTCGTTTTCCTTTGATTGGCGATCCGCTTTATAGCGGACGGTTTCAATTACCGGCGGATTGTAGTGAGAGACTCGAAAGTGTTTTACGCAGTTTTAAACGTCAAGCTCTGCACGCCGCGAAATTAGGTTTAGTCCATCCGACAACAGGCGAATATTTAGAATGGGAACAACCGTTGCCTGACGATATGGTGAATTTACTTGCAGCGTTGGCGGAAAACGATGCCGCGCAATAAATTTTTATTCCCCAATTGGAACGCGCCAGCAAATGTTCATGCCGCTATGACGTTACGCATTGGTGGTGTGAGTTCATCACCGTTTGGCAGTTTTAATCTCGCCACGCATGTTGGCGATGATTTAGAAACTGTTTTAGAAAATCGCCAATTGCTCAAAACAGAATTGAATTTACCAACTGAACCATTTTGGCTCGAACAAATTCACAGTAATGCGGTTATTGACGCATCCGCTGATTTGATTTTATCCAAAGCGGATGCCAGTTATACCCATCAAAAAAACGTGGTTTGTGCCGTCATGACAGCAGATTGTTTGCCTGTGTTGATGTGTTCGAGCGATGGGACACAAATCGCGGCAATTCACGCTGGTTGGCGTGGTTTAGCAACTGGCATTATTAGTAATGCTGTTGAGGCTTTAAAAACAAAAGATTTAATTGTCTGGCTCGGTGCAGCGATTGGTGCAGATTGTTTTGAAGTGGGTGACGATGTACGCGATACATTTTTGAAAAAATCGGTAAATTATGAATCCGCATTTAAAGCCCATGAAAATAAATGGCTGGGGGATATTTACCAATTGGCACGAATTGAATTAGCCAGTTTGGGTGTTACACAAATTTTTGGCGGCGAATTTTGCACCATGACCGACACAGAACGTTTTTATTCTTATCGCCGTGATAATCAAACAGGACGTATGGCAACGTTGATTTGGAGAAGTTAATGCCATTATTGCTTTTAATCATTATTTTTACCGCGGTGGGCGGCGTATTAAGCGTGCTTGCGGCGGGTGTTTTTCTACTTTTATCTGAAAAAAATCGCCGTAAAGTTTTGCCTCACGGCATCAGTTTTGCCATCGGCGCGTTACTTGCCGTCGCATTTTGGGGCTTAATTCCCGAAGCCTTTGAACACGCTAAACCTGAACAAATCCAAACATTATCCGGCACAATTTTGGCAGGCATTTTGGGATTTTTTGTATTGGAAAAATTATTGATTTGGCGACATTGCCATTTTGGCGAATGTGAAGCGCATGGCGATGAAGAACATCAACATCCTGAACACGCGCACAATCACGGACATTCACACACGCACGGTGCGAAAACGGCAGGCGCGTTTATCATTTTGGGCGATGGTATTCACAATTTTGTGGATGGTGTGTTAATTGGTGCCGCGTTTTTAATGGATGAACAACTGGGTATTGTGACCAGTTTAGCGGTGGCAACCCATGAAATTCCGCAAGAAGTTGGCGACTTTGCCATTTTATTGCAAAGCGGTTATTCGCAACGCAAAGCCCTTTTTTATAACGTGTTAGCGAGTTTGACGACCGTGTTTGGCGGTGTATTGGCGTATTTCAGTCTGGATTCATTGCGCGACAGTTTGCCGTATTTTTTAGCACTAGCGGCATCGAGTTTTATTTATATCGCCGTGGCAGATTTAATCCCCTCGCTACATAAACGTACCGATATAAAAACATCCTTACAACAAATTATGCTCATTGGTGCAGGGGTGACGCTAATTTGCACGATGCACAATATCGCCCATCACATTGAAATGTAATCGGTGCAAAACAACCGTGCCGGTGTTTTTCCCCCATTTTTACATTTTAAAAACAACGATAAAGTTTTAAAAACTTTTTAATATTCAATCTATTGTCGAAATAAGTTCGTATGGCACGTTAATTGCCCTATATAAAATTAACGTATTTATTTTTAATTGTTTGAGTGTTAATGGGGTTTTTATGAGCGCTGCAGTGTCATCTTCTTTACCAACAACGGGTTTAGCGGGCTTAAAAGCCTACTGGCGCAGTGATTTATTGTCAGGATTTTTAGTATTTTTAATCGCCTTGCCGTTATGCTTAGGCATTTCAATGGCTTCTGGCTTTCCCCCCTCTGCGGGGATTATTACAGCTATCATTGGTGGTATGCTCGTTTCACGATGCAATGGCTCATTCATGACCATTAACGGACCTGCTGCGGGCTTAATCGTCGTTGTTTATGACGCAGTTCAAGGGCTTGGTGAAGGGGATGCGATGGCAGGTTATCGTTACGCCCTTGCCGCAATCGTGGTCGCTAGCGTTATTCAAATTTTACTCGGTGTATTTAAAGCGGGACGTTTGAGTTCGTTTTTCCCCGCTTCTGTTGTTCACGGAATGCTTGCTGCGATTGGTATTATTATTATGGCAAAGCAAATCCACGTTGTATTAGGTGTGACACCAGAAAAAGGCAGTCTCATTTCAACCATTGCACAAGTTCCACATAGTTTTGCAAATTTGAATTTAGAAATTGCCATTATCGGTTTTACCGGATTGGTGATTCTCATTATCTGGTCATTGATTCAAAACAAAACGTTAAAAATGATTCCAGCACCACTTGTCGTGGTGTTAATGGGGATGTTTTTTGCCCATTATTTTGAATTAGAACATCAACATGTTTATTTGCTCACCCCTGAACATGCCGCAAATGCAGAAGTTGGTCCTAAATTTTTAGTCGCGATTTCTGATAATTTCACCTCCAGTTTTTATTTTCCGGATTTCGGCAAAATTGCCACGTTAGAATTTTGGGAAGCCGTGGTAGCGATTGCGTTAGTGGGTAGTTTAGAAAGTTTATTGAGTGCAATGGCTGTCGATAAACTCGATCCATACAAACGCCATTCTAATTTAAACAAAGATTTAACCGCTGTTGGGGTGGGCAATTTAGTAGCAGGTTCAATCGGTGGTTTGCCTATGATTGCCGAAATTGTGCGGAGCAGTGCGAACGTCAACAACGGCGCAAAAACCCAATGGGCAAACTTTTTCCACGGTACATTTTTATTGGTCTTCGTGGTTTTTTTCCCGCAGTTAATTCACAGCATTCCTTTAGCGGCATTAGCTTCTTTACTGGTGTTCACTGGTTTCCGCCTTGCTTCGCCGCGCGAATTTGCTAACGTGATGGGAATTGGTAAAGAACAATTATTCATTTTCGTTGCAACGATTATCTGCGTGATTGCAACGGATTTATTGGTCGGTGTTGCATTTGGCATTTTAGTTAAACTTGCTATTCATCTGATGAACGGCGCAAAACCTAACAATTTATTTAAAATTCATTTCACTCAATCTGTTCAATCTGACGGTTCGATTTTAATCCATATTCAAGGCTCGGCAATTTTTTCTAATTTCATGGCATTGAAAGAAGCGTTAGCCAATATCGAAAATGGCAAAAAGCTCGTTTTTGACAAAAGTGAGGTGACGTTAATTGACCATACTGTAATGGAATTTTTCCATGAATTTCAACATGACTATGAAGCACAAGGTGGACATTGCGAATTCCAAGGTTTGGACTCTCATGAAACATTTTCTGATCATCCTTTAGCTGCACGTCGTCTTAAACCTATTTAGGCACGAATATGATTTTATTTTTAGCTTACAGCGCGGTGTTGCTAAGTTTTGCATCGGGGGGCATTGCGTTAGCGCATTTGTATAAATCCGATGTGAATAAACAATGGGTGTTTTGGTCGTTAGGGGCATCAGGGGCGATGGCGATTTTTGCGGGGTTGGGCGAATTAGTTAATCCAGAAATTCGCCTTGATACGCTTAATTTAGGTTTGCCGTGGCTACCGTGGCATGTTCATTTTGACAGTTTATCGGCATTCTTTTATTTGGTTATTGGTATTGCGGTGTTTGCGGTGAGTTTTTATGCGCCGCATTACACGCACCACGAACAAAAAAATGCTCAGAATTTTGCTGTTTTAAGTTTATTTACAGGCTTATTTATCGCAGGGATGTTGCTTGTTTTATTGGCTGACGATGCGTTCATGTTCATGATTGCCTGGGAATTGATGTCGGTGGCGAGTTATTTTCTGGTGGCCTTTCAACATGAAAATGCGGCAAATAGACGTGCTGCATTTTTGTATTTGCTCATGGCGGAAGTGGGCGCGTTATTTATTATTCTCGCATTTGGTGTTGTAGCGAGTTTTGCGGATGGTTTCACATTCGATGCGCTGCGTGCGTCAACATTATCAACAACATGGATGAGTATTGCATTTGTGTTGGCATTGCTTGGTTTTGGCATGAAAGCAGGTTTAGTCCCAATTCATGTTTGGTTGCCTGAAGCGCATCCTGTTGCGCCGTCGCATATTTCAGCGTTGATGAGTGGTGTCATGCTCAAAGTGGCGTTGTATGGCTTGATTCGTTTTTGTTTCGACTTATTACCCGAAGTGCATTGGGAATGGGGCGTGGTATTGCTCGTTGTCGGCACGGTGTCAGCGTTGGGCGGCATTTTATACGCGATGATGCAACAAAATTTAAAACGTTTGCTCGCTTACAGTTCCGTTGAAAATATTGGCGTGATTGTGATGGTTTTAGGCTTGAGCATGATTTTTCTCGCCAACGATCATCAAGAACTTGCCGCATTAGGATTACTCGCCGCGCTATTTCACGCTTTTAATCACGCATTGTTTAAAAATTTACTCTTTTTAGGCGCGGGGATGATTCATCATCAAACCCACGAATTAAACATTGATATGTTGGGCGGTTTGATTAAACGCATGCCAAAAACCAGCGTGTTGTTTTTAATTGGTTGTATGAGTATTTCGTCATTGCCATTATTTAATGGTTTTGTTTCAGAATGGCTCGCCTTTCAAACGGCATTGCAAGTTGATGTTTTAGATAACGGCGTGTTACGCAGTTTAATTCCCGTTTCTGCGGCCGCGTTAGCATTGACTGCCGCATTAGCAGCGGCGTGTTTTGTAAAAGTGTTTGGTTTAATTTTCTTAGGCGTGCCGCGTTCGCGTCACGCTGAAAAAGCTAAAGAAATTGAAGATAAAGGCATGCTTGCCGCACCTGCTTTGTTGGCAGGGTTATGTTTTTTCTTCGGCATTTTTCCCAACGTCATGTTGAATTTAATTAACAATGTCGCGCAACAATTATTAGGTTCGACATTGCCACCGCAAGGCGAATTATCGGGTTTATGGCTCGCGCCGGTTTCCGCTCAACAAGCCTCGTATTCTGCGCCGTTAGTTTTAATTGGGGCGTTAATTGCCGCTGGCGTATGTTTTTGGGTGTTACGTCGTAATCCTTCGACTGTCACGCGCATTGCACCTACTTGGGATTGTGGCTTTGGCGGTTTAACACCGCGTATGCAATATACTTCTAGCGCATTCACTATGCCATTGCGTCGCATTTTCTCGCCCGTATTTTTGATTGACGAAAAAATTGAAAAAACCATGCGTGAACATACGACGATGAATGTCGCCGAAGTGCGTTACACGTTGCATATTCAAGATCACAGTTGGGTTCGACTTTATCAGCCCGTTGAACGCGGTGTAAATCGTGTGGCAAAACAGGTTGGACGTATTCAAACGGGTAATATCCGAACATATTTGGGTTATTCGTTGGCAACGTTAATTCTTCTATTGTGGGTGGTGAGCTGATGAACTGGTTAATTGCTATATTACAAACAGTATTGTTTGTCGCGCTCGCGCCGTTATTGGCGGGTTTTCTAAAATTTTGTAAATGTCGATTGCAAAATCGCAAAGCTCCTTCGTTGTTACAACCGTATCGGGATTTACTCAAATTAACACGCAAACAACCTGTTATTTCTGAGGATGCGTCGTGGTTATTTTGTTTAGCCCCGTACATTATTTTTTCGTCGATGGTTTTAGCCGCAACGGTTGTGCCGTTGATTGCCGTTGATTTGCCGACTTCTGCCAGTGCGGACGTAATTGTATTGGTTGGATTTTTTGCCTTTGCAAGATTTTTTATCGCATTGGCGGGGTTAGATATTGGCACGGCATTTGGCGGCATGGGTTCATCGCGTGAAATGACTATTTCGTCACTTGCCGAACCTGCGATGCTCATGGCGGTTTTTACGCTGACGATGACTGCATCGACGACAAATTTATCGGGTGCAATTGGACACGTTTTGAATGAAGGGCTGATTTTACGTCCATCGTTTGTCTTTGCATTATTTGCGTTGATTTTGGTGGCAATCGCGGAAACAGGACGAATTCCTGTAGACAATCCGACCACGCATTTAGAACTGACCATGATTCACGAAGCGATGATTTTAGAATACAGCGGTCGGCATTTAGCGTTAATTGAATGGGCAAGCCAGCTTAAATTCATGTTGTATGGTGTATTGATTGCCAACATCTTTTTCCCTTGGGGCATTGCCGAAAGTTTCGGTTTATCTGCATTGGGTTATGGCTTGCTGGTGATTGTCGGAAAACTTATTTTTCTTTGCATCTTCTTAGCCTTCGCTGAAACCGCTGTTGCCAAAATGCGTTTATTCCGCGTACAAGAATATCTCGGTTTTGCTTATTTACTCGGCTTGCTCGGAATGCTCAGTCACATCATTTTGGAGTCCACACGATGAACATTGAATCTCAAGATTTTTACACTCAAGCAATTTTATCGATGTCGGCATTGGTGGGTTTGACTTCGTTTTTAATGCTCGGACAAGGGCGATTATTACGGCTGATTTTTGTATTTGCGGTGCAAGGGCTGTTGTTGACGCTCACCACGTCGCTTGCCGCTTACAGTTTAGATAATCCACATTTGTATATTTCGGCAGTGCTAACGTTTGCGCTGAAAGTCGTTTTTATTCCGTGGATGCTGCATAAACAAGTGCTTGCTATGAATATGCACCGTGACGTGGAAGCCTTGAAAAATAATACGGCGGTAATGTTAAGCGGTGCGAGTTTAATGGTGTTTAGTTATTACGTTTTGCAACCAATTATTCACACCTCGTCGATGATTATGCTTAACGCGCTGGCGGTGAGTTTGTCTGTCGTATTGTTGGGTTTAATGCTTATGATTTCACACCGTCAAGCCGTCGCGCACGTTGTGGGATTTATGTCGATTGAAAACGGTTTGTTTTTTGCGGCGATTGTTGCTACGAACGGAATGCCAATGGTGGTTGAACTTGGTGTTGCATTTGACGTATTAGTGGCAGCGATTTTATTCGGCATTTTCTTTTTACATATTCGCACCAGCATTGATTCACTCGATGTTGATTTGATGAACAAATTACATGAGGTGGATAAATGATTGCCGTTTATTTGTTATTACTGTTGTCGGCGGCAGGAATTATTTTTTTCGCGCTTACCGGACACAAAGACGATATTGGCACACTTAATACGCGCATTAACGGCGTGAGTTTGTTGATTACGATTTGGCTGGCAATCACTGTTTTTAATCAAGGGACAATTTTATCCGGTGGTAAAGCGTTTTTGATTGATTCATTTAATGTGTATTTGATTGTATTGACGGCGTTTGTGGGTTTCACCACGTCGTTATTTTCTGCGCCATATATGGCGCACGAAAAGGAAATTGGCAAACTTACGGATAAACGCCTAAAACTTTATTATTCGATGTACCAAGGTTTTATGCTCGCCATGTATTTGGTTTTAACGACCAATAACATGGGCATTATGTGGGTATCGATGGAAGGCGCAACCTTAGCAACCGTTCTGTTAGTCAGTTTATACCGCACGCCAGAATCGATTGAAGCAGCTTGGAAGTATTTTATTTTGTGCGGCGTTGGTATCGCACAGGCGTTGTTTGGCACAATTTTACTTTATTACGCCGCCTCGCAAATTGGGGATAGTGGCAATGCGTTATTGTGGTCAGTTTTGCATGAACATGCGACGCAATTGAATCCTGATATTTTGGAAATTGCTTTTGTATTTTTATTGATTGGTTACGGCACAAAAATCGGTTTAGTGCCGTTACACAATTGGTTGCCGGACGCGCATTCTGAAGGTCCAACGCCGATGTCAGCGGTATTATCGGGCTTATTATTGAATGATGCGCTATATGCCGTCGTGCGAAATAAAATGCTTGTCGATGGCGCGACGCAAACGCACATTGCCGGTTATTTAATGATGGGGTTTGGCTTAGTTTCATTTTTAGTCGCCGCGTTATTTTTACATCGTCAAAAAGATATTAAACGTTTATTCAGTTATTCCTCGATTGAACACATGGGCTTAATGACCTTTGCGTTTGGAATGGGTGGCGCGTTGGCAACTTTTGCCGCATTACTGCACATGACCGTTCACTCACTTGTTAAATCTGCCATTTTCGTGACTGTCGGACATGCGGCGCAAATTACTGGCACTCAGAAAATGAGCCAAATTCGCGGCTTAATTAAAACGCAACCCAAAGTCGGTTGGGGATTATTGATTGGCACAGTGGCTATTGCTGGCTTTCCACCGTTTGGTGTTTTCACCAGCGAATTTTTGGTGTTACTCGCGACAATGCACAGTTATCCATGGCTTACACCGTTGTTATTGTTAGGGATTGGGATTGCCTTTGCAGGGCTATTTCGTCACATTCAACCAATGGTTTTTGGCGAAAAACCCGAAGGTCAAAATGCAATTAAAGCTAATTTAATTCCTGTGATGGTGCATTTAGGGTTTGCGTTATGGCTAGGTTTAGCGATTCCGAGTTTTTTAAGCGATTGGTTTAGTCAAGCGACGCAGTTAATTTCAGGGAGTGCGTTATGAGTTGGAAAAAAGAATTTTTATCGCATTTAGACGAAGCGGGAATTTTCATTAAATCGACAGAAATTTCGCCTGCCATCGAATTGTGGCAACTCGACGATAAACATTGGCATCGTTTCGCCGAATTAGCCGCAGAAAATAAATGTCGTTGGGCGGCAGGTTGGGCAGAACAGGTTGAAGATCAATTTTATGTTCACACTTGTTTTGAAAAATCGGGCGATTATATTTTGCTTCGTACCACCATTAACGTTTCAAAACCTGAATTGCCTTCGCAAGCCAGCGTTTATGCGGCAGCAAATCGCAGTGAACGCCACATGCATGATATGTTTGGCATTGATTTTTTGAATCATCCTGACCCACGCTGTTGGACACGCCATAAAGCATGGGGCAAACACGATTATCCGCTGCGACACAATTTTTCAGTTCATGGTTCGCCAGCTGACATTACGCCACCTGATACGGGGTATCATTTTGTGCAGTCACACGGCGTAGGTGTTTATGAAATTCCTGTTGGACCTGTTCATGCGGGCATTATTGAACCGGGACATTTTCGTTTTCAAGCGGTGGGCGAGTTGATTTTAAATTTAGAAGAGCGTTTAGGCTATGTTCACAAAGGAACCGAAAAAATTGCTGAAGGTCGCACACCAGAAGGGTTAGCAAAATTGGCGGGGCGCGTTTCAGGTGATACGAGCGTTGCACATGCTTGGGCGGCTTGTATGGCAATGGAACAAGCCGCAGAAGTTGAAATCCCAAAGCGAGCGGCGTTAATTCGTGGCATTTTTGCCGAACGCGAACGTATTGCCAATCATCTCGGTGACATCGGCGCGATTTGTAATGACGTAGCGTTTACGTTCGCCTTTATGCAAATGATGCGACTCAAAGAACTATGGTGTCGCACTAATTACGAATTGTTCGGGCATCGCGCTTTAATGGATAAAATTATTCCTGGTGGCGTAGCGGTGGAAGTTACCGAAGCGGCGAGTAAATTTATGCTCACCGATATTGAACAATTACGCGTTGAATTGTCCAATTTAATCCCAGCAATTGATTTAAATTCGTCGCTTGAAGACAGACTTTATACCGCAGGTTATTTATCACCCGAAACGGCGGCACATTTTGGCACACTTGGTTTTGTGGGACGTTCAAGTGGGCAAGATTTTGATGTGCGCCGCGATGCGCCTTACGCGCCTTACGACGTAGTAAAAGTCAAAGTCGCATTTGAAGACCAAGGCGATATTGCTTCGCGTTTTTGGGTTCGTTATAAAGAAGTCAATGCTTCGTTAAAACTTATTGAACAATTTATTGAACATTTAGAAGCCTTGCCAGAAGGCGATTTAGTCGCAACGTGGCAAACACCTAAAGCAGGCAGTTATGGTTTAGGTGTAGTGGAAGGCTGGCGCGGTGAAATCATCAGTTACGTTCGCTTTGATAAAAACAATACGATTGCGCGTTTTTATCCGCGTGATCCCAGTCAACTGAATTGGGAAGCACTCGAAAAAGCCGTATTGAACAACATCGTGCCTGATTTTCCAGTGTGCAATAAATCATTCAATTGTTCTTATTCTGGTAGCGATTTATAGGCGACGACGATGTTAAATCTATTTAAGAAAATTTTTACCACTGGCGTTGTCACGGAAAATCATAAAACGCCTTACGATGCTGAATTAGAAATTCTTGGTATTGAAATAAAACGCCATATTGACCAACGTTTTTCAGGCAGTTTAGCGATTCGCCAAGTTGACGCAGGCTCGTGTAACGGCTGTGAATTGGAAATTCATGCGCTAAGTAATCCGTTTTATGACGTGGAACGATTCGGGATTCATTTTGTGGCATCACCCCGTCACGCCGATGTTTTATTGGTCACAGGCGTGGTTTCTCGGCACATGCAAACCGCGTTATTGCGTACTTATGATGCTACGCCAAATCCGAAATGGGTGATTGCGATGGGTGATTGTGCAGCATGTGGCGGCGAATTTGGTGTGTCGTATGCGAGTTGTGGCGCGGTAAGCAATGTCATTCCTGTTGATATGACAATTAGCGGTTGTCCTCCAACACCATTGGTTTTATTGAAAAGTTTGTTGGCATTGATAAAAGGAAAAAAATGAAAATGTGGATAATTATTATGTAACAATTATGTAATAATTTTAAACTTCGACAGTTTTGCCGACAACGCTTGTAGATGACAGCGAGTTTTTAACAATTTTAAGGTGTTCGATGATACAAAAAAAATCAATTACTAAAAAAACGATTATTGGTCATGTACTTAAGTCGACTGTTGCTATTAGCTTTTGCTTGAGCAACAACGTTATTGCAGATGCAGACAAGCCTCAAAGTTATGCTAAAGCACCCATGAATGCTTATAATTCACAAATGGATGATGCGTTGCTAGGCAATAAGTATGAAAAACCGGTTTGGAATTTGCACGACACGTTAAATTTACCAGAGTGGCTTTCTGCGGGTGTTGAACAACGTACACGCTACGAGAGCATTGACGACGTATTTAGATCTAGCAGTGCAGGGGTCAGCCAACAAGTTGCATTGCAGACATCTCTTTGGTTGCAAGCCAAGTTAGGCAACTTTCGTGTGGCTACTGAGGTGATGGATTCTCGCGCACTGGATAATGTAGGAACTCATGTTAATGGCGTTGTAAACGGTGTTAATAATAACATGGTAGACACTGCTGATTTTGTTCAAACGTATGTTTCTTGGGCAGATAAAGATGTTTTTGCAAGCAACATCGGTGTAGAAGCAAAAGTGGGACGGCAAACAATGGATCTTGGTAGTCGCCGACTAGTGGCAAGACCTATTTACCGAAATACGGTTAATAGTTTTACAGGTCTACGGTTACGAGTTCTGGAACAGGACAAATGGACATTTAATGGTTTTGTAACGATGCCCGTTGTTCATTTTCCAAGCACAGCCGTTGCCATTTCAAATGATACAACACGCTTTGATCAGGAAGCGACAAGCACCGTATTTTCTGGTGGCATTTTGGAAGGGTACAACCTATTCATGGGAGTTAATAGCGAGCTTTATCTTTATAACTTAAATGAAGCAGACAGCTACAATAACCCTACGCGCAAACGCCGTTATTTCACACCGGGCGCGCGTTTTTACATTAAGCCAAGCAAAGGACACTTTGATTTCCAAGCTGAGGGAATGGGGCAGTTTGGTACAGTCAAATACAACACGACATCAACGCAAGATCAGCAACACGAAGCATGGTCTGAACATGCTGAAATTGGTTATAGTTTCGATATACCGTGGTCTCCAAGATTTATGTTGGAATATGACTATGCCAGCGGTAGTAAAAACCCAAGCAAAACTAGCACCCAAGATTCACGTTTTGACCCTCTTTATCCAGCAAGTGACGTAGATTTTGGCCCGACTGGAATTTATTCTGGTTTCCAACGCAGTAACATTAACTCACCGGGCTACAAATTCAATTTTGCACCACGCACCGATTTGTCGGTTACGGTGCAGCAACGTTTGATTTGGTTAGCATCGGCAAGCGATTGCTGGGGTGGTTCTGCTTGTTCATCGGCAGGCACGCTGATTTTAAATCCAACTAAATCCAGCGGTAGTTTTGTTGGTAATCAACTTGGTCTTACCAGTCGCTATAACTTTAACTCCAGTTTGAACTTTGAAGCTGGTTGGTATCGCTTGTTTAAAGGTCAATTTGCTAAACAGGGCGTAACGAGTAGTGGTACTACTGTACCTGGCACGGACAGCGATTACTTCTTTGTGCAAAGTCAGTTAAGATTTTAAATTATCGGGTAGGTGACTGAACGGTTATCTACCCAATTCAATTTTTTGGTCGTTATCTTTATCGGCTTCTGTAAACCACTTTAAGCGCGATTGATTGTATTCTTGTTCGCTAATTTTTGCATCGTGGTTTTCGTCTAATTTGTCGAAAACCCGTTGTCCAACTTCCGAGCCAGAATCGGTTGTTGTTGGATGTGAATGTTCTGCGTAGCGTTGTAAAAATTCGGTCTGTTCAATGGCATGGTCGCCATCAATATCCATTGTTTTAAAGCGTTGAGCAGCAGATTCTAAAAATTCTTCTTGTGTCACGACATGATCACCGTTGTGATCGAATTTTTCAATCATATACGCATTTTTTACCGCTTCATCGGCATGGGCGGAAAAACAAACTCCCGCAAATACACTCATCAATAGCACATTTTTTTTCATAAAAATCTCATTTCAAGAGTCCGCCGACATCGGCAAGTTGGTTAATTTCAATATTCAAACGTGTTTTAAGCGTTGGCGATTGAATGGCTGTTAGCAAATTACTCGCCGCTTGGATTTGAAAACCGTGCGTATATTGTGTAATAACGATATGTAACAATTCGTCTTTTTCAGGTGATGCAGGCAAACTGTCGAGGACATCTTTAGTTACGGCAATTAACGCTTCCGTTTTCGCGGTATTTTTCAGTTTTCCATAATATTCAACCAAACGACTCGCTACAATTGCCTTTTCAGCCGCAGTAGTTTGTCCATCTAAAAATTGCTCACTGCTTGTCAATAATTCATTTGCTGTAGCAGGCGAGTAATCTGCAATAAAAATGGCGGCTAATGTTTTATAAACGGGGCTGTGTAACAATTTGTGCAATTCTAACGCATTTTGAATAAATCCTGCTTTCAGTGATGTGATAATTGCTTGATAAAGCCATAAATCATAATGTGATTTTGCATCGATTTGTGTCAAAACACTGGATACGGTTTGCCATTGATTACATTGCGCGTAACCGGTAATTAACGCGCTTAATGTATCCATTTTTAATTGCTTAATTTGAGACTCTGTGCTGTTTAACCATTGCACAGCCACTGGTGTATTGTTGACTTCTTGGTAAGCCCGCGCGACAGAAATGCGTAATTGGACTTGCATATCGGGGTCTGTGACCGGCGTGAGCAAGGTATTTATTTTATTAAAATAACTATTAGCTATAGCGATGTTACCGGTTTTGGAATAAATCACGGCTAGTTTTAAAACCGTATTTAATTGCAATTCAGGTCTTGGTAATCCTGCAAGTAATTTTTCTGCACGAACTAATAACGCATTGCTGCCATTTTCTAACGCCAAATAACCACCCGCTTGTGCGAAATAAATAGCTTGTTGCTCGGCAGGCAGTGGGGTTAATCGAATTTCCAAACTTGCTAAATAATCGTCAACGAGTTTAGTTTGTTTATGTTGTTGTGCAGCGCGTAATAAAATGCCGAGTGTATCAATATAAACATCTGTAGCGATGATATATTTGCTGAGTTTTTCCGCATTCTCAGGTAATTGCCGTTCTAAAAGCATTTTACTGTTTTGTGCCAAAAAATAATCCCACGTTATATCATTGCTCAATATGGTTAAAAGTTCATCCGAATGCGTAGATTGTGGCGTATTGGGAATTGCCTCGACTAATTGTGTAGCGTTCAGTGGTGTGGCATCGGGATTATTTGGTGCTGTTTGCGGCAACAACATCTTTTCAGATGGTGACGCAACATTATTCGTAGCGGCGTTACCCGCATTGGCAAACGCATCCGCATCTAAACCAAAACCGTTTAAAACTTGCGCGGCTTGATCGTGAGTTTTCTGCATAGCTTGTTGAGTATCCACAGGCGTACTTGTAACGGTTTGCGGTGTTTCTGTCGGGTGAACAAGTCGCATCGATGAATTTACCACAAGATTACTTTCGGTTGGTAATGCAGGATTTGATTGGGTAAAAAAATAACTCGCGCCCGCTATAACTACACAAAGTCCGCCACCGATTGCCAGCAATTTAATATTCAATGGTTTTTTAATCACACCATCACTGTGTAATTCTTGCAAAACTTCCTTTTCCAATTCCAATTTACGTTGTTTTTCAGCGTCTTCTTGCTGTTTTTTCAACTGCTCTTGTTTGATGATATTTTGCGAAACTAATAATTTAGCCTTAATTGCATCACGTTCGTCATTTCGACGTTTTTGTTCTACAAATTTTGCAATCGTAATGCCGCATTCGCTGCATTTTTCAGGTTCAGAACCATCTTCATTAACAGACATTTCATGTTCGCAATTTGGACAAATAAAGGCATCGGTGGTAAATTCTTCTTTGACTTCAATTGGCAGTAATTCTAAATTAGAAAGTCTCAGGGCGGGTCTGTAAAGACACATTAGCCCCAACTTAGTTAGTGATATTTGATAATGCTTGGCTTCGTCTTCACTTGCCTCACGTCGAATACAGGCACCATTAGGTTGCACTAATAATTCGTCTAAATCCTTTAAACTAATTTGCAATACTTTTGCAACATTCGCTTTAATACTTTCCGTTTCAGCAATGCGTTCAGGGTTAATGCCTTTTATAAAAATATCGAATTTTTCCATCGTATTTTCTGCCTTAGTCTTCGAGCTTGATGTCTAACAATTGGATATTTAGCTCAGCTAATTTAGGTTTTGTTTCAATCATTATTTGCTCTGCGGGCGTTGCACTGGCTATGTTATGACTTAAACTAATTTTCAACCGTAAATTATTTGGTGAATCCGAATTTGCCAGCGCGTCTTCAAGTGAAATTTTACCTTGTTCATAAAGTTTTTGCAGATGGGTGTCAAAGGTTTGCATACCGGTCGTTTCAGATTTTTCCATCGCTTCTTTAATACCATGAACTTCGCCTTTTAAAATCAAATCACTGACATATTGCGTATTAAGTAAAACTTCTACCGCCGCGACCCTTTTACCATCAATGGTTGGTATTAAACGTTGTGACACAAAGGCTTTCAAATTAAGAGATAAATCCATCAATAATTGATTTCGTCTATCTTCGGGAAAAAAATTGATAATACGGTCTAAGGCTTGGTTGGAATTATTGGCATGCAAGGTGGACAAACATAAATGCCCCGTTTCTGCGAATGCAATGGCATGTTCCATTGTTTCTCGCGACCGAATTTCACCAATTAAAATCACGTCCGGCGCTTGGCGGAGCGTATTTTTTAACGCATCTTCATAGCTTATGGTGTCTACGCCAACTTCGCGTTGATTTACTAACGATTTTTTGTGCGAATGAATGAACTCAATCGGGTCTTCAATCGTAATAATATGACCAGACGCATTGCTGTTACGATAATCAATCAGTGCCGCCAATGACGTTGATTTACCACATCCTGTGCCACCAATAAATAAAATCAAGCCCCGTTTTTCCATAATGGAATGTTTTAAAATTGGAGGCATTCCTAACGCATCAAAATTTGGAATTTCAGTTTTAATATTGCGAATCACCAAAGAAAAACTATTGCGTTGACGAAAAATATTTACCCGAAATCGTCCAATCCCTCGTTCTGAAATCGCCAAATTTAATTCGGGATTATTTTCAAAGGCTTTTTTTTGCTCATCATTCATTAAACTGTGAGCAATTTCTTGCAAGCGCGGGGGCATGAGTTTGATATTTTCGAGCGGTTTTAAAACGCCTTGAAACTTTGCAGCGGGTGGCGCACCAACGGTTAAATATAAATCAGAGCCATCGTTTTGAGCCAGAATGCGTAAATAGTCTTTAAATTCCATGAGAGTGTCGCGGCAGGTAAAAATTAAAATGAAAGTAGCAGAGTTCTTGTTAGCGTGTCGCTATCTTTTAACATTTTTTTGCCATTCTATTCGAATTGACAAGGTAAGCTAAACTAAAACCGTATTGTCGCAAAACGGGATGCTAGCCTGCTACGATTTGTATATACTATCGAAAACCGTGCATGGCGCGGATTTGTATGTCTTTGACGCTTTTACCCTCATCACCCTTATCACTTTAGGATTACTTCATGAATAATACTTTTTCTTCGGAAATTACCGGACAAAATGACATTGATCCCGCAGAAACCAAAGAATGGATTGAAGCACTGCAATCTGTTTTAGAAAACGAAGGCAAAGAACGCGCCCATTTTCTGATTGAAAATTTAGTGGCTGTTACGCGCCGTTCAGGCTTCGACATTCCTTTCAGTGCAAATACCGCGTATTTAAATACCATTCCTGTTTCACAACAAGCGCAATTCCCTGGGGATGCGACCTTAGAACACCGCATTCGTTCTTATGTGCGTTGGAATGCGATGATGATGGTTTTACGCGCAAACAAAGATACTAATGTCGGTGGACATATTGCCAGTTTTGCTTCAGCGGCGACTTTATATGACGTGGGTTATAATCATTTTTGGCATGCACCATCCGAAAAACATGGCGGTGATTTAATTTATACCCAAGGTCATTCGTCACCCGGTGAATATGCTCGCGCGTTTTTGCTCGGACGTTTTACACATGAACAAATGGATAATTTCCGTCAAGAAGTGGGTGGCAATGGTTTATCCTCGTATCCGCATCCGTGGCTCATGCCAGAGTTTTGGCAATTCCCAACCGTTTCAATGGGCTTAGGACCTATTTGTGCAATTTATCAAGCGCGTTTTATGCGTTATTTGCGTGACCGTGGTTTAACGAATACGGATGGACGCAAAGTATGGGCATTCTTGGGCGACGGTGAAACCGATGAACCCGAATCACTCGGCGCAATCGGTATGGCGGGACGCGAACATTTAGATAATTTAATTTTTGTCGTGAATTGTAACTTGCAACGTCTTGATGGCCCTGTGCGCGGTAACGGCAAAATTATTCAAGAACTCGAAAGTGAATTCCGTGGCGCGGGTTGGAATGTCATTAAACTCGTTTGGGGAAATCGTTGGGACAGTTTATTAGCGCGTGACAAGGACGGTTTATTAACTGCTCGTATGATGGCGTGCGTTGATGGCGATTATCAAACGTTTAAAGCCAAAGACGGCGCGTATGTGCGTGAACATTTCTTTAATACACCTGAACTTAAAGCCATGGTTGCCGATTGGTCAGATAAAGACATTTGGGAACTCAATCGTGGTGGTCATGACCCCTCAAAAATCTTCTCTGCCTTCCAATCAGCGGTAAATCACAAAGGTCAACCGACGGTAATTCTTGCTAAAACTATTAAAGGTTATGGCATGGGCGATTCTGGACAAGCGCAAAACACGACTCATCAACAGAAAAAAATGAGTGATAACTCATTAAGCCGTTTCCGTGATGCTTACGAATTACCAATTACCGACGAACAATTACACGATTTGCCGTACATCACATTCTCCGAAGGTTCAAAAGAACTGACTTATATGCGTGAACGTCGCACCGCGTTGGGTGGTTATTTACCCGCACGTCGCACAAAATCTGAATCACTCACCGTTCCAACGTTAAACGATTTTAAAGTCTTGCTTGAAGCCAATGACAAAGAAGCCTCAACGACAATGGCATTTGTGCGTTTGCTCAATATTTTGGTGAAAGATAAAACGATTGGCAAACGAGTTGTACCCATTGTGCCAGATGAATCGCGTACGTTTGGTATGGAAGGCATGTTCCGTCAACTTGGTATTTGGTCACAAGTCGGACAGCTTTATACGCCTCAAGATGCTGACCAATTGATGTTCTACAAAGAAGACAAACACGGTCAAGTCCTACAAGAAGGGATTAACGAAGCAGGCGGTTTAGCGGATTGGATTGCGGCAGGCACAGCGTATTCAACCCATAATACGCCGATGATTCCGTTCTATATTTTCTACTCCATGTTTGGTTTTCAACGGGTTGCCGATTTAATTTGGGCGGCAGCAGACCAACGTACTCGTGGTTTCTTACTTGGTGGTACTGCAGGTCGTACAACGTTGAACGGCGAAGGTTTACAACACGAAGATGGTCATAGTCATTTAATCGCAGCGACCGTACCGAATTGTATTTCTTACGACCCCACTTACGCTTACGAAGTGGCTGTCATTATTCAAGACGGTTTGCGGCGCATGTACGATGAACAAGAAGATATTTTCTACTACATCACCGTCATGAATGACAATTACACGCATCCTGCGATGCCACAAGGTATTGAACACGATATTTTAAAAGGCATGTATTGCTTCAAACAAGGCGACCAAGCTGCGAAATTACGCGTGAGTTTGTTAGGTTCAGGTGCAATTTTCCGCGAAGCCGAATTTGCCGCTGAATTATTACGCAACGATTGGGGCGTGGAATCGAATTTGTGGAGTTGCCCAAGTTTCACCGAATTGGCGCGTGATGCTCAAAGCTGTGAACGTTGGAATCGTCTGCATCCAACCGAAACACCAAAACAATCGCACGTTGGTCAATGTTTGTCTAATGCAAGCGTGCCTGTGATTGCCGCAACTGATTACACCCGCGCCTTTGCAGAACAAATTCGTAGCGAAATCAAAGCACCTTACACTGTTTTAGGTACAGATGGTTTTGGACGTTCCGATACACGCGAAAATTTACGTCGTTTCTTTGAAGTAGACCGTTTTCACATTACGGTTGCTGCCCTAAAAAGTTTGGCAGATAACGGACAATTTGATTTAAGTAAAGTTGAAGTGGCAATTGCAAAATATGGCATTGATGCTGACGTTAAAGCCCCTTGGTTGAAATAAGGAAAGGACGAAACCATGAGTACAACATTTGAAATTAAAGTCCCAGACATCGGCAATGTGCATGATGTTGATGTGGTCGCAGTCGAAGTTCAAACCGGCGATGTTGTTGAAATCGACCAAACTTTGATTACGCTCGAAACCGATAAAGCCAGTATGGACGTACCTTCCACTGTGGCGGGTACAGTGCAACAAGTGCATTTAAAAGTTGGCGATAAAGTCAACGAAGGTTCATTGATTGTCACGGTTTTAGTGAGTGAAGAAGCTGTGGCTGAATCTTCAACGGTTGTTGAATCAACAACCGTTGAAGAAGTGAAAGTTATTGAACCAGCGCCAAAACCTTCTGCACCTGAGCCTGTTGAAGTTTCGGTGCCTGTTGCATTAAAAAGCAAAGCTCACGCTTCACCAGCAGTGCGTTTATTTGCGCGTGAATTGGGCGTTGATATTAGTCAAATTGCACAAGGCAACGGGCGCAAAGGTCGTATTTTAAAAGACGACGTAAAAGCGTATGTCAAAAAAGCGATGACCGAAGGCATTACCGTCACAGGTGGTTCAGGTATTCCAAAAATTTCTGTGCCTGATTTTTCAGCGTTTGGGGAAATTGAAGTCCAACCACTTAGCAAAATTAACCGCATTACTGGTCAACACATGACCAGCGTTTGGCTCAATTTGCCGATGGTGACGTATCACGATGAAGTCGATATTACTGATATGGAAGATTTCCGTGTTTCATTAAATTCTGGAAGGAATAACACGCTTAAATACACCGGTTTGTTGTTTATCATGAAAGCGTTATCCGCTGCGATGCAACAATTCCCACGTTTTAATTCGTCGCTTTCAAGTGATGGGCAGAGTTTGATTTTTAAAAAATATCTTAATATCGGTATTGCTGTTGATACGCCAAATGGTTTGGTCGTACCGGTGTTGCGTGACGTGCCAAATAAATCCATTAAACAACTCGCTATCGAAATCGCGGAAAAAAGTGAAAAAGCACGCGCTGGCAAATTAACCGCTGCCGAAATGCAAGGCGGTTGCATGAGTATTTCAAGTTTAGGAGGCATTGGTGGCAAAGCGTTTACGCCGATTGTTAACGCCCCCGAAGTGGCGATTTTAGGGGTGACAAAATCATCGATTCAACCTGTTTGGAATGGCAAAGAATTTGAACCACGTTTGATGTTGCCACTGGATTTAACTTACGACCATCGAGTCATTGATGGCGCAGAAGGCGCACGTTTCATGGAAGCGTTGAAATACTATTTAGGCGACGTGCGTCGTTTGCTCGTTTAAGGAGAGAATCATGAGCGAAAATTTACAAACAGAAGTTCTCGTTTTAGGCGGCGGCCCTGGTGGTTATACGGCGGCATTTCGCGCGGCGGATTTGGGTAAAAGCGTTGTGCTAGTTGAGCGTTATGGCGTGTTAGGCGGCGTATGTTTAAACGTCGGTTGTATTCCGTCAAAAGCCCTTTTGCATTTGGCGCATACGATTCACGAAGCCGAAGAATCTGAAAATTTCGGCGTGACATTCGCAAAACCACAGCTCGACATCGACAAAATTCGTGCGTGGCGCATGAGCGTGACCAAAGGTTTGAATGACGGACTTGGCGCGTTAGCAAAACAACGTAAAGTTACTGTGATTCAAGGCGTGGGCAGTTTTACAGGCGCAAATACACTGGTTGTTGGAGACACAACCGTGACCTTTGAGAATGCGATTATTGCCGCAGGTTCGCAAGCCACGCAAATTCCTGTTTTCCCCAACGATGACCCACGACTTTGGGATTCGAGCGATGCGTTAGCGTTGCCGTTTATTCCGAAAAAGCTGTTGATTGTCGGCGGCGGGATTATCGGGCTTGAAATGGCGACGGTTTATCACGCGCTAGGTTCTGAAATTCACGTTGTGGAATTGATGGATCAAATTATTCCGGGTTGTGATAAAGATTTGATTACGCCGCTGTTCCGCAAAATCAAAAAACAATACAAAAACATCTGGCTCGAAACCAAAGTCAGTGCAATTGAAGCGCAAGACGAGGGTTTGAAAGTGTCGTTTGAGGGCAAAGGTGCGCCTGAATCTGAAATTTTTGATGCAGTTTTAGTTGCCGTTGGACGCAGACCGAATGGTAAAAAAATCGGTGCTGAAAACGCAGGCGTGAACGTGGATGATTACGGTTTTATTGCCGTTGATAAACAACAACGCACCAACGTGGCACATATTTTTGCGATTGGCGATATTGTCGGGCAACCGATGCTCGCACATAAAGCGGTACACGAAGGCAAAGTTGCTGCCGAAGTGATTGCGGGACATAAATCGCATTTTGATGCGCTGACCATTCCATCGGTGGCGTACACCGACCCTGAAATTGCGTGGATGGGTTTGACCGAAAATCAAGCCAAAGCGCAAGGCATCGAATACGAAAAAGGTGCATTTCCGTGGGCGGCGAGTGGGCGTTCACTCAGTATGGGACGCAAAGAAGGTTTGACTAAAATTCTGGCTGACAAAGAAACAGGACGCATTTTAGGTGCGGGTTTTGTCGGCTCGAATGCAGGCGAATTGCTTGCCGAAGCGGTTTTAGCGTTGGAAATGGGCGCAGATATGCAAGACATTAGTTTGACCATTCACGCGCATCCGACGTTGTCTGAAACCTTTGCTTTTGCCGCTGAAATGATTGAAGGCACGATTACGGATTTGTATGTGAAGAAGGGATAATTTCTGAAACATGAAATACGAATGGGATGACGCTAAAAAGCTGTCAAACTTTGAAAAACACGGCGTTGATTTTTGCGATGCCGTGTTTTTTAATTGGCAACACGCCTTGATAATCGAAGATGCCCGTAATGATTACGCCGAAGACAGGTTTAATGCGTTTGCACCGATAAATAATCGGTTATGTGTGATGACTTACACGTTGCGAGATGATGTGATTAGAGTTATCAGTTTGAGAAAAGCCAACAAACGAGAGGTAAATTATTATGTCAGCAACTTTCAAAATCTTAATGCCAACTGACGAAGAAGATGCACAAATTAACGCGGGCATTGCATTAGATTCGGACACACGAGAATTCACAGAAGCCGATTTCTTACAAATGCGTCCAGCTAAAAAAGTTGCACCTGAAATTGTTTCTGCTTACAAAAAAGGTCGAATGATTGAAGGCACGATTACGGATTTGTATGTGAAGAAGGGGTAAGTTGTTGAAAAAAGCCGCGTTGCTTTTGTGACGCGGTTATTGTTGTTATTCATTAAACGTGGAGAATTAAAATGACAATTGAAAAGATACTTGAAGAAATAATTCGTGCTAAAAATGGTAGTACATTTGATTCGCATGAAATTATTCTCGAATTTGCACGAAATAATCAGAATCTCTATATAACTGGATTAAATGATATAAAAGATAAATGTAATCCACCTCCTTTCACGCGATTTCATGCAACTTTAGGGATAAAAATCAAATCTATTTGTGACGAACTGGGATACCAAAATAAAGATATTAAAAGCCATAATATTTTTAGACAAATCAGCGAATGCAAGAAGTACGAACTATGAAATTAAAAATTATCATTCACCCCGCAGAAGAAGGCGGATTTTGGGCAGAAGTTCCAGCAATTGAAGGCTGTGCCACACAAGGCGATACGATTGAAGAACTTTTTACCAATATCTATGAAGCGGTTGAAGCCTGTCTTTCTGTTGATTTAGAACATATTCCGCTTGCTCAAAATGATAGAGTGATGGAGATTGTTGTGTGAAATCTGTTTCAGGAAAACATTTTGCACGACTTCTTGAACTTCGAGGTTGGAGTTTAGTTCGAATCAATGGCAGTCACCACGTTTATATGCAAGTTGGGAATTCGGCGCGAATTTCGTTACCAATTCATAAAAACGAAGATTTGAAAATTGGATTATTGAAACACTTTATGAAAATCGCTGGAATCAGCGAAAGTGAGTTGTAAAAACCATGAACACATTATCCATTCATTTACCCGACAATTTAGAACAGCAATTGTCTATTTATTGCGAACAAAATCATCGCTCTAAAAGTGAGGCGATTCTTTTTGCGCTTGAGAATCTTTTTTCAACGACAAAAAAACCAGCAACACCTTATGAATTAGGAAAAGACGGCTTCGGTTCTGATGAAACGCACGAAGGCGATATTGCACAAAATAGCAAAACTTTTCTGAAAGCACGATTCAAAAATGCTGATTGTTGATACTGGTTTTTTAGTCGCGCTCTATATTCGCCGCGATAAATTGCACTCGCACACTTTGAGTTTTTTGCAGCAAAATCAGCAATCGTTGATAACGACTTCGGCAGTAATTGTTGAAAGTTGTTATTTTCTGGATGCCAAAGCAAAAGTGGCTTTGTTGAATTGGGTTCAGCGTGGCGGTGTCGAAATTGTTGATATTCCGATATTCGCTTACAGTGAAATTGCTCAAATGATTGAAAAATATGCTGACCACGATATTGATTTTACGGATGCAACATTGATTTGGTTGGCAAACAAGTATCAGTATCAACAAATTTTGACCGTAGATAAAAATGATTTTTCGGCATTTCGTCTAAAAAATAATAAGTGATTTGATTTACTGGAATGGTACAAATGAAAATCTATACCGCCATTGTTGAACGCTGTAACGAAACGGGTTTGTATGTGGGCTTTGTGCCTGGATTTTCAGGCGCACACACACAAGCCGAAAGTTTAGATGAGTTAAATTTAAACTTGAAAAAAGTGATTGAAATGTTGCTTGAAGAAGGAAGGTAAGTTGTCCGACATAAACAAAAAATCCCACTGGGAAAACATTTATCAAAACAAATCACCTTCGGAAGTGAGTTGGTATCAGGACACACCAACGATTTCGCTTGAATTGATTAGCGCGTGTTCGTTGTCGAATGATGTTGAAATTATCGATATTGGCGGTGGCGCATCAACGCTTTCAGATTGTCTTTTGGAAAAAGGTTATACACATGTAACTGTTTTGGATTTATCAGAAAATGCGCTTGAACATTCAAAACAACGTTTGGGCGAAAAAGCGAATTTAATCGACTGGCATGTTGAGGATATTACCCAGTTTTCCGCACCAAAACGTTACTATATTTGGCATGATAAAGCTGTTTTTCACTTTTTAACCGATGTAAATGACCGTGAAAAATACAAAAATGTTTTAAATGCTTCGCTTAAAACAGGCGGCTACGTCATCATTGCCGCTTTTGCCATTGGTAGTGCCACGAAATGCAGTGGTTTAGAGATTGTGCAATACCACGCAATTAAATTAAAAAATGAATTAGGTGATAATTTCACTCTTGTTGAACAAGGCACTGAAAATCACATTACACCAGCAGGCAACACGCAGATTTTCGGCTATTATTCGTTTTTGAAAAACAATTGAAAATATAAAACTACGTTTTTAAATTAGTAAATGATGTAAATTATTGTTCTAAATTTACACACAACCATAACTTCACGTTTTCACCTTAAACCGCCCAACATGATAAGAAAATTCGTTATTTTATTAACCTTACTGCTACTTCTCGCAGTGAATTTCAGCATTTGGAGTTACGTTAATAACCCGTTGCAAGTGCAACCGTGGACAAAAACCACGATGGGTGTAACGTATGACCCGATGCGAAAACAAGACACGCAAACCAGTAATACGTTTCCCAGTGCCGAAGAAATCGGAAACGATTTTGAACTGCTCAAAAACAAAGTGTTTGCGGTGCGAACTTACAACGTAGCAAAAGAAAAAGGTTTAGACAAAATCCCTGAAATTGCCGCGAAACATGATTTAAATTCGACTGTTGGCGCGTGGATTGGCGTGGATTTGGAAGAAAATCGCAAACAAGTCGATACGCTAGTTGAAATTGCTAAACAATATAATCCGAAATTGATTCGCCTAATGGTCGGCAACGAGGTGTTATTGCGTGGCGATGTGACCGAAGAAGAATTGATTAACTATATTCGCACTGTCAAACAAAATGTCACCAAACCTGTGAGTACGTCTGAAACATGGGACGTATGGATTAAGCATCCAAAATTGGTGGATGAAGTTGATTTTATTGCAATTCACATTTTGCCGTATTGGGAAGGAATTGCGGCAGAAGATGCGGTCGATTATGTTTTCGACCGTTACAATGACGTAAAAAAAGCCTATCCAAACAAACCTATCATCATTACAGAGGTCGGCTGGCCATCAGACGGACAACCTGTTAAACACGCCAGTGCATCGATTCCAAATCAGGCGAAATTTTTGCGTGATTTCTTAAATCGTGCAGACAAAGAAAAAGTGACTTATTACGTCGTGGAAGCGTTTGACCAACCTTGGAAAAAATCTATCGAAGGTTCCGCCGGCGCGTATTGGGGGATTTTTAACGCAGACAGATTGCCGAAATACCCAATGGATGGTGACGTAATGCCGATGCCAGATTGGGAAAATTGGGCAGCCGGCGCGGCGGTTTTCAGTTTGGTATTGATGGGTTTAATTTTACTGACTCGCAGCAGTTTGAAATTATCCGGCATTTTCTTTTTTGGCTTGATGGCAAACCTTGCCGCATCGGTTATTTTTTGGACAGTTTCGAGTGGCGCACAGCAATATCAAACAGGTTTAACACTGTTGCTTTGGGGCTTGATGGTGTTAATGCAGGTGTTGGCGACGATTATCTTGCTGATTGAAAGTTTGGAAATTGCCGAAGTGGTTTGGCATCGCAAAACTATTCGCACATTCCAACCGCTCACACCGTCGCCTGAATTTAAATATCCAAAAGTATCGCTACATTTGCCGATTCATAACGAACCGCCGTTGATGGTTCGCAAAACGTTAGAAGCGTTGGCAAAAGTGGATTATCCAAACTTTGAAGTGTTGGTGATGGACAACAACACCAAAGACGATGCCATTTGGATGCCGGTGAAAGAAGATTGCGAACGCTTGGGCGAACGCTTCCGTTTTTTCCATTTAGAAAATTGGCCAGGTTACAAAGCCGGTGCAATCAATCACGCGTTAGAACAAACTGCGCCAGATGCCGAAATTATCGCGCTTATCGACAGTGATTATGTGTTGTCGCCGGATTGGCTCAAATGTATGGTGCCGTATTTTGATAATCCAAAAGTCGGTTTCATTCAATCGCCGCAAGATTACCGCGACCGTCATCAAAGCACGTTTAAAGAATTTTCGTATTGGGAATATGCGGGCTTTTTCAATATCGGCATGGTGCAACGCAACGAATACAACGCCATTATTCAACATGGCACAATGACCATGATTCGCAAATCGGCGTTAATCGAAGTCGGACGCTGGTCAGAATGGTGCATTTGTGAAGACAGTGAATTAGGCATTCGTTTGTATGAAGCCGGTTATGATTCGGTGTATGTGAAAGATTCATTCGGACGCGGTTTGATGCCTGATACGTTCTCAGGTTATATGACACAACGTTTCCGTTGGGTTTATGGCGCGATGCAAATTATCAAAGCGCATTGGCGCAGTTTCTTACCGACTAGCAAAGTGCTAACTTCTGCCCAAAAATATTATTTTGTTGCAGGTTGGTTGCCGTGGTTTTCGGATGCGTTGGCGTTAGTTTTCACGATGGCGAGTTTGATTATTACTGTGTTAATTCGTTTTGCCTCGCATCCAGAATTGCCTTCAACGGTGTTTTTAATGCCTACGGTAGGGTTATTTTTGTTCAAGATTATTCGTGGTTTGTGGCTATATCAAGCGCGTGTGCCGTGTTCAGTTTGGCATTCACTTGGTGCGGCATTATCGGGTTTAGCCTTAACACATACCGTTGCATTGGGAACGATTCAAGGTTTGTTCACATCAGGTAAACCGTTTATGCGTACGCCAAAATATGAATCACAAAGCGCGTTGTTTGCTGGTTTACGCGTGATTCAGCAAGAAATTTTATTGTTGTTATTGCTTGGCTGGGGCATTTTTGAAATCAGTCGTTTGGAATATTTAGACAACTTGAACGGTAAATTATGGATGGCGATTTTAGCTGTGCAAGCCGTGCCGTATTTAGCCACGTTGATTACGTTGATAATCAGTGTTGCGCCCAGTTATTTCACCAATAAATCAGCGGAAGACTTAGACGATGATGTGTAAACGTTTTATCCATAATGTGATTCACGACAAAAATTATTCGACCAATGCGGTGGCGTTGCTTATTACGCTTTTGGGGATAATTAGCGGTTCTAGTTTTATTTCGTCAGTGGGTTTTTTCGCGCTTTCGGGCGCGATTACCAATTGGCTGGCAATTCACATGTTGTTTGAAAAAGTGCCGTATTTAAAAGGTTCAGGCGTGATTCCTGAAAGGTTTGAAGAATTCAAAAGCGCGATTAAAACGTTGATGATGTCGCAATTTTTCACCGCGCAAAATATCGAACAATTTATTGAAACCGAAGAGCAGGGCGGTGAAAAAGTTTTAAATTTAGAACCGCTTTTAAACGTGGTGGATTACGACAAAATTTACGACAGTTTGGTGTTAGTGATTTTAGAATCATCGTTTGGTGGAATGCTCATGATGATGGGCGGCGTGGAAGCCTTAACGCCGCTTAAAGAACCGTTTGTTGAAAAAGTCAAAGTCACCTTAGTGGAAATGGTCGATTCCAGTGAATTTAAAACCGCGTTGCAACACGGTTTGAATGCACAAAAAATCAGCGCAGATTTAGTCGGTAAAATCGAAACGGTGATTGATAAACGCCTCAGCGAACTTACGCCGCAACTGGTCAAAGAAATGGTGCAAGCCATTATCAAAGAACATTTAGGCTGGCTCGTGGTTTGGGGCGGCGTAATCGGTGGCGCGTTAGGTGGTGTATTCGGATTGATGTTGTAAATGGAAACCGTAGAATTAGCCTTTGAACAATTCGGCGACGAGCAAAATACACCGTTACTGATTCTGCACGGTTTTTTTGCATCAGCGCGAAACTGGCGGGCTTGTGCCGAAAAATTAGCTGTGAATTTTTGCGTGTATGTTTTAGATGCACGCAATCACGGTGCGTCGCCACATGCTGAAATGATGGATTACGAATCAATGGCAGCCGATGTGGCGCATTTTATTGAGCAGCATGATTTATCTGCAGTAAATATCATCGGTCATAGCATGGGCGGCAAAACGGCCATGTGGTTTGCGTTGCGTTATCCAGAATTAGTGCGAAATTTAATAGTTGTCGATATTGCCCCTGTGAGTTACAAGCATAGTTTTGACCCACTCATTCATGCGTTGCAAAATTTGCCTCTTTCTGAATTAAAAAATCGCAAACAAGCCGAAGAGCTTTTGGCTGACCTGATTCCTGACATGAGTTACCGACAGTTTTTGTTACAAAATTTGGTGCTAAAAACTGATGGTTACGAATGGCGCATTGATTTGGCTATTTTCAAACGCAACGCCGCCAATATCCTCACTTTCCCAAATAATGAAACCGTGTTGCCATTTACCGGACAAGCGTTATTTCTTGCCGGTGGCAATTCGCGTTATATCAAAGAAAACAGCACTGAAGCCCTTTTCCCTTTCGCTCAAATCCGTGTTATTCCCGATGCAGAGCATTGGATTCATATTCAACAACCGCAAGCCTTTTTGAACGCCGTCACAGACTTTTTATCATAATGAAAATATTATTCATTGGCGGCGTAAAAAGTGGCAAATCACGTTTGGCAGAAGCTGAAATTTTAAAATTATCAAACGACATAAAACCGTATTATTTGGCAACTAACGAATGTTTTGACGAAGAAATGCAGGCGCGTGTTCTAACGCATAAACAGCAACGCCAAAATGCGTTTGACAGTATTGAAGAACCGTTGCAGTTGCTCGAAACGTTGAAACAGTGCCAACGTCCGGTTTTAATCGAATGTGTGACGATGTGGCTGAACAATATGCTGTATCACCAATTTTCAGAGCAAACGATTCTGGACGAATTAGATGCGGTGATGAAGCTACCGATGGATTTAGTATTGGTGCATAACGAAGTCGGTTTGGGCATTATTCCTGAGAATAAATTAGCACGACAATTCGCTGATTTATCTGGCAAAGCCGCGCAATTGATGGGGCAATATTGTGAACAGGTTTATTTTTGTAGCGCGGGTTTAGCGTTGAGAATGAAATGATGACTAAATCGTTTGTCGCTCTTTTGATAGCACAATTTCTATCCGCGTTTGCAGATAATGCCATTCTATTTACCGTTATCGCATTGGTCATGCACACGCCAAATCCAGCAACGTGGTATGTTCCTGCCTTGCAAAGTTCTTTTTTGGTCGCATTCGTGGTGCTAGCACCGTGGGTGGGACAATTGGCGGATAATTTTCCTAAAGCGCGTGTGTTAATGGCTGCGAATTTCTTAAAAGCATCAGGTGCAGGCTTGTTACTTTTCAATATCGAGCCGTTGTTTGCTTATGCGATTGTAGGTATGGGTGCCGCGATTTATAGTCCTGCTAAATATGGTATTTTGCCCGAATTGGTCAAACACGACGGCTTAGTGAGAGCAAATAGTTGGATTGAAGGTTCGACTATTTTAGCCATTTTATTAGGGATGCTCATTGGTGCAAAAGTCGCCGATGCCTCAATTAAAGGCGCGTTAATTGGCACGATTAGTTTATATTTATTGTCATCTAGCATTGCCAGTTTATTGCCAACTCAAATCGCTACTGGACAAAAAGCAAATGCAAAATCTGCATTGCGTGACTTTTACGCGCAAATCCAAGAATTTTTCATTACGCCCCGCGCTCGATTTGTCATTTTAGGTGGTTCGATATTTTGGGCGAGTGCGGCAACGTTGCGCGTAATTTTGGTCGCTTGGTCGCCACTGGTTTTAGATTTACACAGTGCGACTGAAATCGCGCAACTGACTTTGTTTTTAGCCATCGGCATTATTATCGGTTCGGCAATCGTGCCACGGTTAATTCCACTTGAACATTTAAAACGCGCTCGATTTGCCGCGTACAGTATGGCGTTATTGATTATGACGCTAAGTTTTACTGACAATTTGTGGATCGCGCGAAGTGTGTTGCTTTTGATTGGCATGATGGGGGGAATGTTTATTGTGCCAGTCAACGCGGCATTGCAAGAATTAGGACAACAAAGTATTGGTAGCGGGCGAGCGATTGCATTGCAAGGTTTTTTCCAAAATGTGGCGATGTTGCTTGCTGTGGGCAGTTACAGTTTTGCAGCAGCACAGCAAATTAGCCCAATTGTTGCAATGTTGAGTTTAGGCGGTTTACTTTTGATCGCCGCCTTCATTGTGACATTCCATTTGCCATCCTCTACCTCCCGTATAATTGTAAGGCAAAATCATAAATAGCAGTGTTAGAATGTAACTTTTAATACTACTTAGAAGGTGCAATTATGACCAGTTCTACTATTTTGCCTCAAATCAAACACGTTGTTGTTGTCATGTTGGAAAATCGTTCTTTTGACAATCTTTGTGGCTGGCTGTATTCGGATAGCCAACCCAATTTATTTGTACCAAAAACCGCTACACCCCATTACGATGGTTTGGATGAAACGTTTTGGAATCCATCACATTCAGATTATTTCAGCGGCGCAAATCCTGATAAAGTTTTTGTACAACAAGGAACTGATAATTACACTACGCCAAATCCTGACCCAGAAGAAACTTTCGATAATGTCACAGAACAGCTTTATGGTTCAGGCGGCATTGCAATGGGTAATCAATTTGCCAACCAAGGCTTTTTGGTCAATTACGAAAAAACAACAGCAGGTAATCCAGACCAAATTATGCAAACGTATTCGCCAGAGCAATTGCCCGTGCTTTCGGCTTTAGCGCGTCATTATGCGATTTCGGATGCGTGGTTTTGTTCTGTACCAAGTCAAACGTGGTCAAATCGTTCTTTTGTTCATGCTGGTACGTCAAATGGAAATGTTAATAATGGTGATATTCCCGACCCGTTAAAATGGGATGTTGAGACCATTTTTAACGTTTTAGAAAATATGAATGTGGACTGGAAAGTGTACAACGATACGATGATGATTCCTTCGTTGACACGCACCATGTTTCCGAAGTTATGGCATTTATCTTTAGAAAGTCATTTTGAGGGCTTTTCGGCTTTTAAAGAAGCGTGTGTTGCTGGTTCATTGCCGCCATATTCGTTTGTTGAACCTAGTTTTGTGATTGAACCCAACGACCAACATCCGCCGCACGATGTTTTAGCCGGCGAGAAATTTTTACACGAAATTTATCAAGCCGTTAGCACATCACCAGCGTGGAATGAAACGTTGCTAGTGATTACTTATGATGAACATGGCGGTTGTTACGACCATGTGTTGCCACCGACAGGCGCAGCTATTCCCGATGAGGCTAGTAATCCAGGCGCAGAAGGATTTACATTTGACCGGTTTGGTGTGCGTGTTCCGACTATTTTGGTGTCACCATATATTCAGGCAGGAACAGTATTTCGTTCTACGAGTTCTGTGCCTTATGATCACACGTCTATTTTGGCAACCTTGCGTGATTGGTTAGCTATTCCGGAAAACCTTATGTTACCAAGCAAACGTATTGCTGCTGCACCAACGTTTGAATCGGTACTCACACTTCAAGTGCCACGTACGGATTTTCCTGTCATCTCGCTGTCTTCTTTATCCATCACACCCACTTCGATGGATTCGCCTATCAACGGATTACAAAAAAGTCTCATCGCTAGCGTAGCTCAAAAACATGGTCTTAATCCGATTAAAAACTTGACACAAATTTCCACTCGTCAACATGCGGTTGATTTTTTCAACAAAGTGAATTCGCGTTAAGCCAAAAATATCGCTAAAAGCAGATTAACGTGAGGGAAGGCACACTTTTCGTATGCCTTCCTACGAGATGCGTGTTACAGGTTTTTCAGATATTCAAGCAATGCTTTTTTCTCTGTATCGGTAAAACCAGTACCATAATCATGACCACAACGACTGTTACCCGAATTTCTTTGGCTGCAATCGGTTGTTTTTAACGTAAAGTTGAATTTAGTTTGTTCAACCGCTAATCCCACTTTATCCACGTCATACGCAGGTCCGACTTTGAATGCGGCAACACGTTTGTCTGAAGGTGTTAACAATTCTGCCAATGTAGGAACTGAACCATTATGCAAATAAGGTGCAGTTGCCCAAATACCTTGTAATACGCGAGATTCGTAAGGATAAGAAGGTGTGGTTTGAGCGGGTTTTGTTTGGAAAGTTTCTTTCAAATCATCCAAGCTGCCCAAGTCACCTAAATCTTCAAATTTATCTACTTCGGATTTAAAAATAGATACAAATTTTTCCGTTTCACTTAAATCCTTCTGCTCTTTTTTATCAAGCGTTACAGGAAGATAATGTTGCAAAATAGAGCCGCTCACTGACAAACCTAAAACAGAAAATGCTTTATCCACTGCTTTTAATGGCGTTGCGCCTGGGAAAACGGCTGCGCCTTCTAATACGCCAGTTTTAACTTCAGAACCGAGTAAATTAACTTCTCGGCTGTCTGTGCCAACATCCAAAATGGGTGTTGCCCAAGTTTTATGCAGAAGTGAACGTTTTTTTCCTGTGGTAATACCGTGACAATCCGCACAGCTTTTGTTATCCCACGCGGGGTCTTTTTTGTTAAAGACTTTTTCACCGTCGGCTACTAATGTGTTGTCTAATTTCCACGCCCATTTTGGTGGTCCAATTCGGTTAATCAGACTTTCCAATTTATTCAAACCATGAAAATTAGCAGAATTATTATCTGTGTAGTTCACTTTCATGGGATGAGTGTCATCTTTTTTAGGATGAAACGTCGCAAAAACACCAAATACTTCGCCTAAATTTCTGGATAATCCAAAAATACGGTTGCCATTAGGCGAAAAACCTGGCCATTGCGTTGTATCTTGAATGGGCGCATTCCACAAGAAAGGATAACGAACGGGAGCATCCGCAAGTTTGATATTTTCTGGAATGATATGGTTAGCTGACGTACCAATATCAAGACCTGATACGCGATTGAAAATCATCGATACCGCATCAAGTCGCGCAGGTCCCCAAGGACTTTGTGTTGGAAGCGAACCTTTCACGATAGTGTCATACGGCAAAAACCATTCATTGACTTTAGAACGCAACGCATCTTCGTTTTGTTTGTTATAGGAAGCACCTAACACAGTATGGGCGAATTCAGTAAATGCTGTTGAATCCGTGAGGATCGTATTAACCGCCGTATGCAAATCGCTCATGAAGTTTTGCATATCAGAAATGGCAGGACCGCCATCGATTCGATAAGATTTACCTGCAACATCGATTTGACGCGTGTGACAAGCTGCACACGACATGCCTAAAATCGTTTCACCGCTTTTTGCTTTAGCGGCTGTAAAACCGACGGGAAGACCTGGGGTATCACTTTTTGGATTAGGTAAATAACCGTATCTTTCTAAACTATCCGCCATAAAGCCTGAGCCATCTTTTTGTTTTAACGCATTGATCCACGTTAATGGGATAACTTGTGAACCTTGGTCTTGTGTGTAAAATTTTTCACGTTCAGTATCAGACCACTTACTACCTTGATGTGTCATAATTGGTTCAACAGAGGCAATTGACGACAGTGGTACAAGTGTGACTATGGCAAAAATAGCTCTTGATAGCCACCTCATTTTGGAGGGATGTCCAAGATTTTTCATTTGTTTTTCCTATAGATAGAGTTTACAACATGTTTTGGAGTAGTATCGACATATCGAACTGAAAATTGTGGTTATAAACATGACAGTCGAAACGCTTAGCAAGTCTAAAGTTAATTGAACGTTTTGCCAATTGAAAAATGAATGAAATAAAAATTTCGTAACAACATAACAACCAATTCACAGATTCAGTTAAAATGCCGCATCATTTCTTTTGTCGTGTCATTGTTTTGAGGTCATTATTCATGCGTAAAACCATTCTTACCCTGCTAGGCAGTAGTTCGCTTTTATTGACGGCGACGTTAAGCCATGCTGCCACCGATTTACCACCTTCTGCCAAAGTTGCGATGGGCAAAGTGGAAGAAGTTTGCTCAGATTTTATGGATCCAAGTTGGCGCAAAGAACAAGTCATTGATGGCGTGAAAATTCAAGCCTCGAAGCTCTGTACACCTGATAATCCGTACGATATTGCCGCATTTGTAAAAGGAACAAATGGCGTTTCGATGGATACACTTATGCAAACGCAATTGGCAGCCGATGCAATTACCATGACCGATGACATGGATGGCGATGGCGATCCTGATAAAATTATTATTAAATTGGAAGTCGTTGAATTAAACGGGCATTCGCCTGATACCAAATCGCCGATTACCACGTTTGACATAGCCCCCGGTTTGCAACCAACGTTTTGGGTGTATGCGCCGAAAACGCGCGATATGTCCACATTGAACTTGTACGAATCGATTGCAAATCCTTTATTGCGAGTGCCATCACCAACGATTCGTGTTGAACAAGATGATGTGGTTTGGATTGTGTTGGAAAATACCCATTATTTGCCACATTCGATTCATTTACACGGTGTTGACCATCCGTTTATGGACAGCGCACAACATGGTAATGATGGCGTGGGGCAAACCAGTAACATGGATACCATGCCCGGTGAAAGTAAAACGTATGTCATTAAACCGCGCCAACCAGGTACGATGTATTATCACTGTCATGTTCAACCGCACACCCATATTCCAATGGGGTTGCAAGGCATGTTTATCGTCGAAGAAAATCGTCCTAACAACTGGCCACAAACGTTAAACGTCGGGGCAGGACAAGTACGTCATCCGTCAGTTGCCGTTTCAGAAAAATATGCCCGCGAATACGATTTGCATTATGAATCGGTTGATAAAGAACTCCATGAAGTGGTGGCACGTTCGGCAAATGACCCGCGTTTGATTGCTAAACACATGAACATGGAATACGACACGACCGATGCGACCGATGATTATTTCATGTTAAACGGTCGTTCATTTCCGTACACATTGCGTGAATCGCTGATTGAGATGAAGCAAGACGAAAAAGTGAAATTACGTGTATTGAACGGTCACACCGAATCATTAGCGTTGCATATTCATGGTCACAAACCCACCGTGACACATTACGACGGCGTGGATAATGGCACAGGTTCTTATATTCAACGCGATGTTCACGGAATGGTTCCCGCGCAGCGTTTGGATTTAGAATTAAACGGCAAAGACGATGGTTTAAACAGTTTTGGTCAAGGTATTTGGATGTTCCATGATCATGTTGAAAAATCATTTACTACTGACGGTGTAGGCGAAGGTGGCGATATTAGTTTGGTGGTTTATGACGGATTCATTGATGATAAAGGCATTCCCGCCTCACACGGTATGAGCCTTGCGCCATATTTCACCAAAGAATATTGGAAAAAAGGTGCAGGTTATCCAATTTGGCAAGATTATGATGAATGGCGCAGTTTAGGTTTACCTGATTTAACTGCTGAAGTGACACCTTCAAAAGTAGCAGTTCAAACGGTTGCACCTAAAATGGAAGATGTTGAAAAAGCCAAAGCTGCTGCCGAAAAAGTCGCTGAAAATGACGATTCTTTCTTAGGCAAATTGTTATACGGCATGTTCTTAGGCATTGCAGGTTATGCGGTATTTGTAAAACGTGACATGTTGATTGCATTAGCAAAAGATGTGTTCGCCAAATTCAAAAAATAAGAGGCGTTTATGACCGACGAATCAAGACCGCCCTTTCCGCCGTTTACTGCTGAAACTGCCGCGCAAAAAGTGCGTGCTGCCGAAAATGCGTGGAATCAGCAAATTCCCGAAAAAATTGCACTCGCTTATAGTGCAGACAGTGTGTGGCGAAATCGTGCCGAATTTTTGCAAGGGCGTGAGCAAATCACCGCGTTTTTACAACGTAAATGGGCGAACGAATTAGAGTACCGTTTAATTAAGGAATTGTGGGCGTTTCATGAGAACCGAATTGCGGTGCGTTTTGCGTATGAATGGCATGATGCGAACGGACAATGGTTTCGTTCGTATGGCAATGAGAATTGGGAGTTTAATTCGCAAGGTTTGATGCAACGCCGCATCGCAAGCATTAACGATTTAGTGATTTCAGGAGATGAGCGACTGTTTCATTGGGAATTCAAAACAGCGCGTCCTGAAGATTATGCGAGTTTGTCGGATTTGAATTTATAAAATTAAATTCTGATTTGAAATTAAAGGGCTGCTTCTTTTTATCAAAAGCAGCTCTCTTCTCGGCAATACTGATAAAATGAAAAAACCTTCCATTAAATTTATATAAGCTATCCATGACAAACACCCCTGATATTTTAAAAACCATTCTTGCTAAAAAAGAAGAAGAAGTCGCTCGTCGGCGAATTCAAACGCCTCTTGAAATGTTACAAGAAATCGCCAGCGGTGTTGAAAAACCGCGTGGTTTTTATGCCGCGTTGCACCGCAATGTGAGTTTAAAAAAACCAGCAATTATTGCTGAAATTAAAAAAGCCTCGCCGAGCCAAGGTGTTATCCGCGAAAACTTCCAACCGGTAACAATTGCCCAAGATTACGCGATGAATGGCGCGTCTTGTTTATCGATTTTAACGGATAAAACATTTTTTCAAGGTTCAGAAGCCTATTTGCAAATGGTTCATGATCGTTGCCCTTTACCGGTTTTGCGTAAAGATTTCATGATTGATGCGTATCAAATTCAAGAAGCACGCACATTAGGTGCCGATTGTATTTTGTTAATTGTTGCGGCGTTAGACGATACAAAAATGCACGAATTAGCCGATTTAGCCACACAATTAGGGATGGATGTTTTAGTTGAAGTGCATGATGCCGAAGAATTACAACGCGCATTAAAATTGGATACCAAATTGATTGGTATTAACAACCGAAATTTGCGGACATTTGAAACAAATTTACAAACCACATTAACGTTAAAAGATGCGATTCCTGACGATCGTTTAGTGATTACAGAAAGCGGTATTCATACGCGTGACGATGTGGAATTGATGTTATCAAATGACGTTTATGCGTTTTTAGTGGGTGAAGCATTTATGCGTGTGGAACAATCCGGATTAAAAATGCGGGAATTATTTGGGCTGTAAATTTTAAATTTAAATGCGGATAGTGTACTTTCACACTGTCCCATTTTGTTTTTTAATCATTCAGAGGTGTGGCAAATATCGTGTCAAAATCTTTCGCTTTGATATTGTTTCTAAGCATCAATTTAAACGCATGCAGTATCTTTTCCCCAATTCCTTCCACGCCGCGCAATACAGATAATTTATGTGCAACTTTTAAAGAAAAGCGTGGTTGGTATAACGCCAGCGACACGGCATTTAAGAAATGGGGCGTTCCTGTGCCTGTTCAAATGGCAATCATGCACCAAGAATCACATTTCGTCGCCGATGCCGAACCGTCTGGCAGTTTATTTTGGGGACTAATTCCATGGTTTAGTTTGAGTAGTGCTTACGGTTATCCGCAAGCAAAAGATGATACATGGAGCGATTATCAACGCAAAAGTGGTAATCGATTTGCTCAACGTGATAATTTTGCCGATGCCTGTGATTTTATTGGCTGGTATTCGCAGATGAGTTATAAAAAATTGGGCATTTCCAAAACAGATGCTAAAAATCTTTATTTAGCGTATCACGAAGGTCATGGCGGTTTTCAAAAACAAACTTACTCCCAAAAACCGTGGTTAGTAAACGTATCAAATAAAGTCGCGCAACGCGCACAACAATTTCAACAACAACTTGGTGCTTGTTCATCGCGATGATTTATACATGGAAAATAACGTCTTCGTATCGACAGATAGGTTTTTTAGCGATAGTTTATTTTCTAGGGCTAATCGCTTGTTTTACAAATGCGTTGCCATGGGAAATTCAACTCGTTTTTACTGGTTTAATTTTGCAACATGCTTGGCTAACATTAAAACGATTGAGGTGTGAAAACTGGCAATTAAGTTGTGACGAACAAAGCGGTTGGCATGTTATTGAAAATGGCGTGACACAGTCAATTGATATTTTGTCTTCAACTGTCGTAAGCCGCATGATGGTTTTTTTGCATTATCAATGCCATCATAAAAAGATTTATCGACTAATTGCTAAAGACGCTCTGCTCCCAAGTTTTAACGATTATCGTCAATTGATTGTGACGTTGAAAACTTATAAATAGTCCCAACGCAAATGATTTAATTTAATGCCGCGCGAACGCAACGTAAAATGCCATAACTGTAATGTTCATCAAACGTTTCATAAACGGGTTTAAGCGAATTTTTGTATTCGACGGGGAGATTTTCAATAGCGGTTTTAATTTCGTTGATTTCTTCCGGCGTGATGGGAATAACGTTACTTAAGGATAATTCATCTTGCAAAATACCTTCGGCTAAATGTGAGTAAATGGTGGTTTCTTGAAATTGCCGTAAAGCCGCGATAGCCGCAATATCTAAGCCTAATTTAAACAATTGAATCGACGTTTCATTCGAACTTAAATCGTCGTTTTCTAAAATCAAAAATGTTTGCACAATGGTTAAAAAATCTTGTCCATAGATTTCTAACTTGTGTTTACCAACGCCTGAAATTTCGCCCATTTCGGCAAGTGTGCGTGGTTTTGTTTCCATCATCGCCATAAGCGTGGCATCATGAAAAATTGTGTATGCCGGAACTGTTTGCGCGGCGGCAAGTTCTCGCCGTTTTTCACGCAACGCACTCCAAAAACGTGATTTTAAATCGTCGGCAATTTCGGCTTTTTTAACCACTTTGCGTGTGCGTAATGGTTTTTCAAAACGCATTTCATGACGAAGCATTAACCGCTGTTCACCGCGTAAAATCGGACGGCTGGCTTCAGCAAGTTGCAATGTATTAAAACTTTCAAAATTGACGGTAACTAAATTTCGTGCTACCAATTGCCGAAATACCGAATGCCATTGCGTTTCGTCTAACTCTTTGCCAATGCCAAAAGTCGATTGTTTATCATGATCAGCTTGCTGAATTCGTGCAGTTTGTACGCCTTGTAAGACTTCAATAAGATACGCGACACCAAAACGTTGACCCGTGCGAAAAATACACGACAACGCTTGTTGTGCGGCAATTGTGCCATCCCACGTTTGCGCCGGTTCTAAACAACAATCACAATTTCCACACGGTTCGGTTTTATTTTCACCAAAATACTGCAACAATGTTTGTCGCCGACAATGCACTTGTTCACATAATGCCAGCATGGCATCGAGTTTGTAATTTTCTAAACTTTTGTGTGTTTCATCGGCATCCGAAAGCGCAATCCAACGTTTTAAAATCACAATATCTTGTAAACCGTAAGCCATCCAAGCATTTGCCGGCGCACCATCTCGACCAGCGCGACCTGTTTCTTGATAATACGCTTCAACACTTTTAGGTAAATCTAAATGCGCGACAAAACGCACATTCGGTTTATCAATCCCCATACCAAAGGCAATAGTAGCGACAATCACGACGTTATCTTGCATTAAAAACTGTTGTTGATTGCGTTGCCGCACATCAGCGGATAAACCTGCGTGATAGGGCAGAGCGTTAATACCTTTTTCATTCAACCATTCAGCAATCGCATCAACTTTTTTGCGTGACAAACAATAAACAATCCCCACATCACCATCGTGATGTTTGCGGATAAAATCGAGCAATTGTTGCCGCTCTTTGCCAGATTGTTTTTGCACAATCGTGTAGCGAATATTGGGGCGGTCAAAACCGCCGATATAAAGCGGTGCATTTTCGAGTTGCAAACGTTGCTGAATTTCAAGGCGCGTGCGTTCGTCAGCAGTTGCGGTTAAGGCAATGCGTGGCACGTTGGGAAATTGCTCATGCAAAATTGACAAGTTTAAATAATCCACCCGAAAATCATGTCCCCATTGCGATACGCAATGTGCTTCATCAATGGCAAATAAGGCAATCGATAACGATTTTAAAAACCGCAGCGTGGCAGGCATTGCTAGACGTTCTGGCGCGATATAAAGTAAATCAATTTCACCATCGAGCAATCGTTGTTCAACGAGCTGTGATTCCTGAATTGTCAAGGTTGAATTCAGAAAGGCGGCATGCAGACCAAGCTGATTTAACGTATCGACTTGGTCTTGCATTAAGGCAATTAGCGGTGAAATCACAATGCCTACGCCGTCTCGCAATAAAGCCGGAATTTGATAACATAACGACTTTCCGCCACCCGTTGGCATCAACACTAACGCATCTTGACCGGCAATTAAACCATCAATAATTGCTTGCTGTTGACCACGAAATTGCGGATAACCGAATACGGTTTTCAAAATTTTGAGCGGCATATTGTTCATTTTTATTCCAGTAAAGCCATAATAGCTGCACAATATAAACAATAATTTTCCATTTAAAACTTTTGCGTTGTTCTTATGCTTGAAAATTCTGCTGAATCCTATACCGCTGACATTCTGATTGTGGATGATACATTAGCAAATTTACAGTTGCTAACGTCGATTCTTAAAGAAGAAGGTTATAAAGTCCGTCCCGCGAGTTCTGGCGCAATGGCACTGCAAGCTATCGCAAAAAAATTACCGGATTTAATTTTACTCGACATCAAAATGCCGGATATGAACGGTTACGAAGTGTGCGAAGAATTGAAGCGTCATGCTCGCACGCAAGACGTTCCAATTATTTTTATCAGCGCGCTCAGTGATATTGCTGACAAAGTCAAAGCCTTTAATGTCGGCGGCGTAGATTACATCAATAAACCGTTTCAATTTGAAGAAGTGAAAGCGCGTGTTATCACGCATTTAAAGCTACGCGCTTATCAAACGGATATGGCGCAAAAAGTAGCGGAAGGCATTGAAAAAATAAATGGATTAAGTCAGGAAATTATTGATACGCAACGCGAATTGATTTTTACGATGGGCGAAATTTGTGAAACGCGCTCGCATGAAACAGGGCAACACGTTAAACGTGTCGCAGAATATTCGTATTTGTTAGCAAAGTTGAATGGTTGCGAAGATGCTGAACTTATTCGGCAAGCGACACCGATGCACGATATTGGCAAAGTGGCAATTAGCGATGATATTTTGCACAAAACGGGGAAATTAACACTCGAAGAGTGGGATGTGATGAAAACACATACCACGATAGGTTTTCGTATGTTGTCAATTTCTCATCGTCCATTATTGCGTATGGCTGCACTTGTTGCGTTAGAACATCATGAAAAATGGGATGGCAGCGGTTATCCAAAAGGGCTAGCAGGCGAAGAAATTAGTTTAGCGGGTCGTATTACGGCACTTGCCGATGTATTTGATGCGTTGGGTGCGGTGCGCTGTTATAAGTCTGCGTGGGAATTACCCAGAATTTTAGACTATTTCCGTGAGCAACGCGGAAAGCATTTTGATCCGGTTTTACTCGATTTATTTTTTGACCATTTGGACGATTTTTTGGTGATTCGAGAAAAATTTGTAGATTAGCAAAGGGGCGTTATCATGTTGAAACATGTTGTTTTATTGTCGATGTTAGTAACCGTTTCACCCAGTATTATTGCCGATGAAATACCTGCAACCGTTTCACCTGAAAGTGTTGGTTTATCTTCACTACGATTAAAAAATCTCGATGCGCTGATGGAATCACACATTACTGAAAAAAAAATTGCGGGCGCAAATGTGCTAATTGCTCGAAAGGGAAAAATCGCTTATTTCAAATCGTTTGGTATTGCGGACGAAAATAAACCCATGCAGCGTGACAGTTTAATTCGCGTTATGTCGATGTCAAAACCAATTACCAGTACAGCGGTAATGATTCTTTATGAACAAGGAAAATTACTGCTTTCTGACCCTGTTTCAAAATATATTCCAGAGTTTAAAAATCAAAAAGTTATCGAAATGAATCCAAATGGTAAGGGTTATAAACTCGTGCCAGTGAAACGTGAAGTGACGATACGCGATTTGCTTACACATAAATCTGGCATTTTGTATTCATTTTTAAATAATTATTATCACGAACCTGAACGCCAAGCGTTGATTGATTTATATCGACAAGCCGGAATCAGCGATGGTTTTTGTCGCCCCGATGAAACGATTGGCGATATGGTTAAACGTTTAGCGCGTTTACCACTTTACAAACAACCGGGTGAAGTGTGGGATTATGGTTTATCCAATGATGTACTTGGTTATTTAATTGAAGTCGTGTCAGGAATGCGCTTTGATGAGTTTGTCCATCAAAATATTTTTACACCATTAAAAATGACCGACAGTTATTTTTACGTTCCCTCTGAAAAACAAGCTCGCATTGCGGCGGTGTGGAAAAGCGATTGGCAAGGTCATTTAACCCGTACTGATGATAAACCAATGATTGATGGCGATTTGGCATTGTGTCCTTTCGATGCGTATGCAACGGAAGGCAAGTATTTAACCGGTGGCGTAAATGTCATCTCGACGGCGTATGATTATTACCGATTCGCGCAAATGTTGCTCAATCAAGGTGAATTAGACGGCGTGCGTTTACTCAGTCGTAAAACGGTAGAATTGATGACCGCAACCAATCAAATTGGCAATTTTGATGCGACCTTTTTGCACGATCACGGCTGGAAATTTGGGTTAGGGTTTGCGATTCAACAAGACCGTGGACACGATGTGGATGCTGGTGATGTCGGTGTTTTTGAATGGGCAGGGCTTTATTCCACCCGCTTTAGCGTCGATCCAAAAGAACAAAAAATTACTATTTTTATGTCTCAAACCACGCCTTTCGGTTTGCATTTTGGGCTATGGGATAAATTACTTGTGTTATCGGGTTCTGCAATTATTGATTAGGAGCGTGTGATGAAAACATTTTTAAGCATTGTTTTATTTTGTGTATCCGGTGCAGCTTTGGCAACAGGACCGCGCGTAACATCAGCATTACTCACCCCACCGGTTAACGAAATTTTTGCGTTAGATTTTCCAGCCGTTTTAAGTTCTGAAATTGCTGATGGAGGTATCGCTGCTGCGTTAATAACCGAAGCATTTAAAACAGAACAAATCGAAAGTACGATTACGCCACTGCCATTGCAAACAATGGTCGCGTATTATTTGACCGAAGAAAATGCACTAGGTATTGTTGGACATGATTTAAATTTAAGTCCAGCAGAGTTGAAAAATATTGTTTTAGTGCCAGTGTTACGCTTAAAAGAAAGTTATTTTTATTATCGTCCCAAATATGAAACGTTGGCGTGGAAAGGCGATTTAGCGGTGTTTAAAGATTTAACAGTGGGCGTGAACAAAGGCGAAGACGTAACAACGTATCAAAAAGCTGGTGTTAAAATTGAGCAAGAACGGTTGGACGCACGCATTAAAGCGTTGATTGCTGAGAAAATTGATGTATTGCGCGAAGCTGATTTGACAATGACAAATGCTTTAGCCAAAAATTTTAGTGGCCAACAAGCAAACATTGTACGTTTAGAGCCGAGTGCAGGTGAAGCGGTGATTTCTATTGCCTTTAATAAGAAAAATCCTAAAGGTATAGTGTTAGCAAAACAGTTTCAACAAGGACTTGCCAAGCTCATTGCCAGCGGCAAATATACTGACATTATCAAGTCACACATTGGTAAGGCAGCGGTAGAACAATATTTTGTACCACTCAAAAAATAATTTATTTTAAAAAGAATCAAAGAGACGTAAACATGACTCAAAAAATTAGAAAAGCTGTTTTTCCCGTTGCTGGTTTAGGTACACGCTTTTTACCTGCGACCAAAGCTAGTCCCAAAGAAATGTTACCCATTGTTGATAAACCGTTGATTCAATACGCGGTTGATGAAGCGGTAGCAGCAGGCATCGACACGATTATTTTCGTAACCGGACGCAGCAAAAATGCCATCGTTGACCATTTTGACAAAGCCTATGAATTAGAAAATGAATTGGCGATTCGCGGCAAAACCGAAACCTTGCAAATGATTCGCCAAATGATGCCGCCGCACGTTTCATTCATTTTCATTCGTCAAGCTGAAGCGTTGGGGCTAGGTCATGCGGTGCATTGCGCGAAACGTGCGGTGGGTGACGAACCATTTGCCGTGATTTTAGCGGATGATTTAATTTGCAACGGCGACAACGGTTGTTTAACACAAATGGTGGCGCAATATCACAAAAATCAGTGCAGTATTTTAGGGGTAGAGCGTGTTAATCCTAATGAAACTGATAAATACGGAATTGTGAAAACTAAAGAACTCACACCGAATTTAGGACAAGTTGACTTAATTGTTGAAAAACCCTCGCCGGATCGTGCGCCGTCGAATTTAGCCGTAGTTGGTCGTTATATTTTAACCCCCACAATTTTTAGAAAAATCGAAGAAACGGGGAAAGGGGCTGGTGGAGAAATTCAATTAACTGATGCGATTGCCTCATTGATGCTAGAACAAAATGTCTTTGCTTATGAATTTGAAGGCAAACGTTATGATTGTGGTTCAAAATTGGGCTATTTACAAGCAACCGTTGAAGAAGCTTTAATTCATGATGAATTGAAAGATGATTTTTTAGCCTATTTGAAAAATTTTGTTGCAAATTTACCAGCTTAAACACAGTGGCGTGAAAATGAAATCGTATTATTTTAAAAAAAGTTCGCTAGTTAGCGTTATCATTTTCGCGCTAATGTTGACGGGGTGCGTGTATTGGATTCGTGCTTTTCAGGTTTATCAGCAAATGGACGAGTTTGATAAACATTTTGCGATTGTCGTCACCGATGAATTTACGCTGCAATTTAAAGACCCCATTTTATACAGCAAAGATTTTGTATCGCTGTCAAAACTTTATCCCAGCGATGATTCATCAACTACTGAGGGGCGAAAATGGCGATATTGGTTCCGAAAAATTGATGCAACAGGTAATATTATCAAGCCTGAAATCAAGTTTTATTCTGACCTGTATTTCAACAAAGAAAGTAAATTAACGGCATGGTCATTTTCATCGTTGTTTTTGCAAATTGCGCCGCCGAAATTTTTAGAAGTGTCGTTACGCTCTATTGGTGGCGCGGAAATCGACAAAGAGAAAAAACAACTCAAAGCCAACAACGCGTTATTGGAAAAAATATCGGATGATTTACCAAAGAAAGCGGTTGTGGTTGCAAAATTAGGCGAACCGTTAGAAATTAAAGACGAACCTGAACAAGAAATTTATATTTATCATTTTTTACTTGAAACGCACGAAATTGAAAAAGGGTACGAAGATCGAGCATTAAATGAAGTTAAGATTACCTTTGATAAAAAGACCCAAGAATTAACGCGAATGGCAGGACGATTTGCGGGTTTAAAAGTGTCAATTAACTATAAAAAGTTTTTGGCTGAACAACCCGAAGCGGATTGATTTTTAATATTCAGGAGATTTAAATTATGCCCGATAAAGAAGAGATTGTAACGAAAGCAACTGTCCCAGATGAAGCCTCTTTGACTGAAACACCTAGCGCAAGAGCAGAAGGCGAGGCTGAAATTGAAGTAACTATTCCCGTAAGAGCAATTATTCCAGTTAAATTTCGACGTGCTGACGACCATCTTTATTTGGTTGCCAGTCACGCTTACTGGAAGGAAAAAATATGCGAAGCTATTGAAAATAAAGAAATACTAGATGAAAAGGAAATATTTAAATCCGATTCTTGTGATTTAGGGCAATGGTTAAATTGCGAACACGAACATCCACACGTTTCTCATTTACAAAGCTACCATGATTTGAAAAAAAGAAATGCAGAGTTTCATGTTCAAGCCAGCAGAGTAGCCGAATATATCAATGCCCAAAAATACGATGCGGCAAAGCGATTAACGGAATGTACTTCTGCATTCGAATCCTCTTCTAACGCGGTCATTATGGCAATTTTTCGTTTGAAAAAAGATTTTGATAGTGACAAGGCTAATCGCAATCATCATAAAATCACACACGAATAACTGTTATTTTTTCACATTTTCTGCATGTAAACCGCATTCTTTTTTCGCGCCATCTTCCCACCACCAACGTCCAACGCGCTCATGTTGATTTGGTAAAATCGGGCGCGTACAGGGTTCGCAACCAATACTGGTAAAACCATGTTGATGCAGCAGGTTGTAAGGCACTTGATAAGCCTCGATGTAATCCCACACCTGCGCTGAAGTCCAATTGAGTAGCGGATTAAATTTAATTAACGTATGTTCTGGTGTTGAAAATGCACTATCAATCTGTACTTCGGGAATCTCTTGGCGTGTATCTAAACTTTGGTCTTTGCGCTGCCCCGTAATCCACGCATCAACAGTCGTCAACTTACGGCGTAACGGTTCAACTTTCCGAATCCCGCAACATTCTGAATGCCCATCTTCATAAAAACTAAACAAGCCTTTAGTTTTCACAAACTCATCAAGTAAATCGCGGTTTGGGCTTAACACCTCGATGTCGATGCCATAATGTTTTCGTACTTGTTCAATGAAACGATAGGTTTCAGGATGTAAACGTCCTGTATCGAGGCAAAAAATAGAAATGTCTTTGCGAATATTCAATGCCAAATCAATTAGCACGACATCTTCTGCACCACTGAATGAAATAGCAATGTTGTTAAATTGCGCTAATGCTGCTTTTAAAATCACACGCGGATTTTTGCCGGCTAATTCAGTTTGTAAATTTTCAATATTCATAGCTTAGGGTTGAGAAAAATAATGTTGTAAAAATTGCTCAAAAGGCAGTTGTGGTGCGGCTTCTAATTCACGTTGTTTGGCATGCGATTGAGCGGCGAGGTCGATAAATGTTTGTCGCGTTGCATCGTCTAACGATTGCCCCGCAAAAAATTTAGCTAACTCCGCAGATTGATTAACGGTAAAACATGAAAATGGTTTTTCCGTTTCGTGCATGGCAACCAGCATTCGCGCTGAGGGTGTTAAATCAGGATTTTCGACTAATTCACGTTGCAGTTTTAACGTTTGCGAATAAGGCGAATTAGTTTCTGTTGAATCGAGAGCTTCACAAATCGGTTGCATCGCGGTCAGAATTTCTCGCGCCCAGTTTTGTAACGTTATTGATTGACCATTTTTAACCAATTCCACATTGGGTTTGCGTCCACTGTTTGCCACAATTAACTGATTAGAATTATTTACTCGCAATTCGTTTTCCGTAATTTCAGGACTATCGGTCAATAAACACGTCAATAATAAGGCTTCAATAAATCGCGCTGTTGGTTCATCAATCCCAATCGGATGAAAGGGATTTAAATCCAATGCTCGCATTTCCACATATTCCACACCGCCACGTCGCAACGCCGAAGTTGGTTTTTCACCCGATAACGCAATTTGTTTGGGACGCATGATGCTGTAAAACTCATTTTCGATTTGCAAAATATTGGCATTCAATTGTTTATATTCGCCATCAACGCACACGCCAATTTTTTCATAATCAGGGTAGGGCGTACTAATTGCTGAACTTAAACTGCGAACGTAACCGTCCAGTGTATTGTAATCAATGGCTAAACTTGCTTGATTTTTGCTTTTATAACCAATATCGCTCATGCGTAACGAGGTGGCGTAAGGATGATAAAGCGTGCCGTTATCGAACTCTTCAAATTGCGCCATCAGGGCAGGGCGACTTTTAAAAAAGTTTTTACAAATTGCCGGGGATGCGCCAAATAAATACAAAATTATCCAGCCGATGCGTTGAAAATTTCGAATTAGTCCAAAATATGCGGCATTTTTAAATTCGGCTAACGTTTGCGAGGTGTTGGCTTGCGTGTGCAAAAATTTCCATAACGGTTCTGGCACAGAATAATTAAAATGAATGCCGGCAATGGCTTGCATGGTACGTCCGTAACGATGCCATAATCCGTGACGATAAACGTGTTTCATTCGTCCAATATTGGAACTGCCATATTCAGCAATGCGAATGTTCTCATCGCCATCAATGCCACATGGCATACTCGCGCATAACAATTGTTCTTTGCCTAAGTTTTCATAAACAAATTGGTGAATATCTTGTAAATTTTTTAACGTATCCTGAACGTCAGCAAACGGCGGCGTAATCAATTCAATCAACGCTTCGGAATAATCAGTGGTAATTTGTGAATGTGTCAGCGTTGAGCCTAACGCATGCGGATGTGTGGCTTGTGAAATTAAACCATGCGCGTTAATACGCAGGCTTTCTTTTTCAATGCCTTTGAAACCGCCGCTGAGGAGATGAGGGTAATCTGTGAGCCAATGGGTCATGAAAAATACAAAATTAAAATAACGAATAAGGCGCATTATACGTTAGAAAATCCCCCCTGCGTTGTCGGATTCAAGTAATAATGGTTTTAGAATTTACTTACTCGTGTGTGTAAATGCGCCATCCCAATTATCTTCTGGTGGTGTTTCACGATAATGCTCAATGCGTTCCAAATAAATTTTATATAACTTATCGTCCGGTTTTAACTCGTGTAACTGATTAAATACAGCCTCGGATTTGTCCCACAGTTGATGACGATAATCGACCAATGCCTGATGTACTAAATCCAAAAGCGTTTGTTGTTCTGGCGAAATTTCAGAAAGCTCGCCAATTGGTTCGTAAATCGTAATCGGTTTGTGTTTTCCTTTTACGCGCACGCGATCCAATTCTCGATAGGAAAATTCTGGTGCAGCGGCTTTGGTCGATTCACTGACAATCATTTTCACGCCATACTGTTTCGTTAGCCCTTCCAAGCGTGACCCTAAATTCACCGTATCACCCATAACCGTGTAAGCAATCCGGAATTGTGATCCCATGTTTCCGACAACCATCGGGCCAGTATTAACACCAATACCTAAATCAATTTCAGGCCAGTTTTTTGTTTTAAAGCGTTCGTTAATTGCGGGCAACGTTTGTATGACTGCCAATCCTGCCCTGACGGCTTCCGTTGCATGTTGTTCCATGTGCAGCGGTGCGCCCCAAAACGCCATAATCGCATCGCCAATATATTTATCAATCGTTCCTTTGTGATTATGAATAGCGTGCGTGACTGGCGTGAGAATATCGTTAATTAAATCGCACAATTCTTGTGGCTCAAGACCTTCTGAAATGGTGGTAAAACCTCGCACGTCTGAGAAAAACACTGACATTTCGCGGTTTTCACCTTGCAGCGTAAATTCTTCATCGGTTTTACTCATTTCTTCGACTAATTCACTGGGAATATATTGCCCAAAAATATTACCTAATTGTTTTTTCTTACGGCTTTCGAAGAAAAAACCAAAGAAAATTTGTAGACCGTAAAGTAATGAAAATAATAATAAAGGGGTTGCTAAATGCGTATCTAAATTCTTTTCTGACCAACCATAAAAATTGAGCGCGATAATAATACTGGCTAAAACAATAAACACCGCCGCCGATGTCACCACGCCCAAACGGGGGAAAATTAGCATCGATAAAATGAGCAATACTACCAACTCAATCGATTCTACTGCGAGAATGTAAGTTGGACGCGATTTCACGGTTTGATCTAATAAACCACTGAGAATATTGGCGTGAACTTCAACCCCCGCGTAAATATTTTGTACTGGTGTTGAGCGTAAATCGAGTAAACCGGCTGCCGACGTTCCGATAATGACAATTTTATCTTTTAGTTCTGAAATATCCGCGACACCATTTAATACGTCCGTTGCTGAAATATATTTGAAACTCCCTTGTCGTCCACGAAAGGGTACTAACAAATTACCGGCAGCATCTACAGGAACGTTAAAGCCGGATAATGAAATAGCTTCTAAACGACTGTCACCATAGTCTTCGCTGGTGATGAATTCAATTTCAGGCGACCCCATCAATTGACGCAAAAGTGATAACGACAAAGTGCTATAAATCTGATTCTTATATTGTGTTATCATCGGAAGGCGGCGATAAACACCGTCTTCATCAACGTTTGAATTATTTAAATAACCACCTAATTGTGTCGCCGATTGCAACTGCGCCAAATTACCGACATAACTACGCGCTTGAAACAACAAGGATACAAAATCGCGCCCTTCAGCATGTGCCAATGGCTGAGGTAATACTCCAATTTCGTTATTATTTTCTTCGTGATGACTGAGAAAATAGCCCATCACCACAGGACGATTTTGCAAACTTTTGGCAAATTTATCGTCATACGATAATTCGGGGCGTATTTTTTCTATCGCCGATAAAAACTTGCCGTCTTGCTGTAAATCCGTTTTTGCCAATTTCTCCAACGCATCAATGCCACCACTTGTGTCTGCTTCGGAGAACACAACGTCTAATCCCACCAATTTTGCGCCGTAATAGTCAAAAACCATGTCCATTAAATAGGCTAATTTATCGCGCCGCCAAGGCCAATGCCCTTCCTGTGCCAAACTTTTTTCGTCAATATCCAAAATAACGATGCGGTCATCGATGGTATTTGGCATTGTGACGCGCAACCGTAAGTCATACAAAATATTTTCAACGCGCTGCATGGTTGGAATTTGCATCCATCCAGCGGTATGCGCTAAAAAAATAACAGTTAAAACAATACTCAATAACCAGTGATAGCCTTTCAGCCATTTACTACTTAATAATTTCATATATCAACTTGTTCGGGCGTTAAAAATTTTTCTGCATATTTTTTGGGAATGTCATGAGCAATAAATGCGTCGTACAAATCAGGGTCAATATGACCTTCTTCTTTCATTTTGCCCAAAATAAAGAGGGCTTCCGAAATCTTTTTACCAGGTTTATAAGGACGATCCGAAGCGGTTAATGCTTCAAAAACATCGGCAATTGCCATCGCCCGCGCTTGAATGGGCATTTCTTCGCGCGTTAAACCTTTCGGATAACCTTTTCCATCCATGCGTTCATGATGTCCACCAGCGTAGGCGGTCACATTTTTCAAATGTTTTGGCCATTTAATCGCACTGAGCATCGAAATGGAGACACTGACGTGATTGTTAATAATTTTACGTTCGGCTTCAGTGAGCGTACCACGCGCGATACTGAGATTATGTAATTCATTACCGCTCAATAACGGCAACGTTTCGCCATTTAACTGCCAAGTAATTTCTTGCAAACTATTAAGGCGACGTAATTTATCTTCCGACATAAATTCGCCGCCAGTGTTACAGGTTTTAATAAATTCAAATTCATCTTTGAGAAAATCGAGATTACTTTTTAAACCATATTCTAAAATAACGTCTGGTAACTCTTGCCCAGCTTTTAAGGCTTCGACTTGTCGTTTAAGCATCGCAATTTCAGCATCACGTTTTAATACCTCAAAACGTGCTTCGATAAGGTGAATTCGATCAAAAATCGTTTCCAATTTAGTGGCTTTATCAACAACCGCTTCAGGCGTAGTGATTTTTCCGCAATCGTGTAATAAACCGGCAATGCGTAATTCATAACGATCATCATCGTTCAATGTAAAATCTTTAAGATAACCTTCTGCTGTTTCATGGGCGGCATCGGCAATCATCATCGTAAGTTCGGGTACGCGCCGACAGTGACCACCGTTGTAAGGGGATTTTTCGTCAAGCGCGTTAGCAATCAACATAATCATTGACTCAAACATATCGCCTAAATCGATAATCAATTGTTGTTTTGTCAATACTGTTGCCGCTTGAGAGGCGAGTGATTCACAAAAACGTTGTGCAACCGAATCGAAAGGAATGACTTTTTCTGTATGCGGATCAATGGCGTTAATCAGTTGCAGCATTCCCACCGTTTCGTATTGGTGATTTTTGAGCGGGACGGTTAAAAAGGAGGTTGAGCGGTAATGGTTTTTTTCATCAAACATCTTTGTACCACGAAAATCAAACCCTTCGGCGTTATAAGCATCTTCGATATTGAGCGTTTGATCTTTATGATAAGAATAGCTGACAACATTTTTTAAATTGGGTTCACCATCTTCGCCATATAATGGCACTGTTGGCAAGTTAATGGCGTTTTTACCACTACCGTTGAGATGAATGCCTAAACTGCCTGAATGAATAATCTCAATTTTGATTGCATCGCCTTCAATCATGTAAATTGTGCCACCATCCGCATTTGTCAAAGAAATGGCACCCACCAAAATCTTTTCCAATAATTCGGTAGTATTGTGTTCTGAAGATAATGCAACGCCAATGTCGGTCAGTTTTTCAAACTGGCTTACAATGTGCTTCATTTCCAGATAATGTTGCTGATTGAGTTCGGTGAGTTTTGTCATGGTAGCTGGCGAGTCAGTTGAGTGATTCAATATAAAAGCGAAAAAAGAGACGTACCTACAGTGAAAATCCAAGTGGTTTAATAGTAGCACTCTACGTTGATTTTTTACATAAACGTCAATCATTACATGAGTAGTTATCGTTACGTCATTGTGGCGATTCAACGTATAATTTTTTAAATTTTTAAAAATTAGTTTTTCTGCCGATTAACTGGCAAGTCTATATCACGTTTAATGACATAGATAAAATTTTTTGCAGTACCTTACGATGGCGGCTATATCATGTTTCATAGCGCACAGTATTTTAATTACACAAGCACACGAGAAAACAATGTTAGTTATTATTGGATATATATTAGTTTGTAGCGCACTGATGGGTGGATATATCGGTGGCGGCGGTCATCCAGCGATTTTATTTCAACCATTTGAATATATTATTATTGTAGGTGCGGCTCTTGGCGCGTTGATTGTTGCGAATCCATTATCATTAGTGAAATTATCGATTGCCAAAGCTACGGCAACGATGAAGCCAGAACCTTACAGTAAAGAATTTTATTTGGAATTACTAATGTGCTTTTATATGTTAACCAATAAAACCCGTAAGGAAGGTTTGCTTTCATTAGAGGATTTGATTGAAAATCCTGACAGTAACCCCGCCATTTTTACTGAAAAACTCGTTGCTGATCATCATTTACTAGACTTCATTTGTGATAATTTACGATTGATTGTGACAGGCGTTGAGGTTCATCAGTTGGAAGAATTGATGGATCAAGTTTTAGAAACACATCATGAAGATGAACACGCCCCTGTAAAAGCGATTCAAACGATGGCAGACGGATTACCTGCATTTGGTATTGTTGCCGCGGTTATGGGGGTGGTACATACGATGGAACTTGTTGGTGCGCCACCTGCTGTTATGGGTAAAGCGATTGCGGCGGCATTGGTAGGAACATTTATTGGTATTTTGCTCGCATACGGTTTTATCGGGCCTGTTGGCGCGTTAATGTCTACTCGTGCAGAAATGACGGGAAATATTTTCAAATGCGCGCAAAAAGGCTTGTTATGCTGCGCGAAAGGGGTTTCACCTGCAATGACAGCCGAATATATGCGAGCAATGATTTCTTCGGAAAAACGCCCTAGTTTTAAAGAACTTGACGATTTATTACGCAGCAATAAAGGGTAATCGCAGTCATGGCGGAACAACAACAACCCATTGTTATCAAAAAAGTCAAAAAAGGTGGTCACGCGCATCATGGGGGCGCGTGGAAACTCGCTTATGCGGATTTTGTGACCGCGATGATGGCGTTCTTTTTGCTGATGTGGTTACTCGGTTCAACCGACGAAACCACACGCAAAGGGATTGCTGAATTTTTCGCTGATCCGTACAGAGTGTCAATGAGCGGTGGGAAAGCAGCAGCCGAACGAACGTCGATGATTGAAGGTGGCGGTACGGATATGGTTTCAAGCGAACCTGGGCAAGTCAAAAATGGTGAGACGATTGACGTGAATCAATCAACCGCCGAAGAGATTGAAAAAAAGGCTGATGAAATCGAAAAGGAAAGACTGGAAAATCTGAAAGATAAGATTCAGACTAAACTTAACGAAACGCCAGAATTGAATGAGTTTAAAGATCAAATCAAACTGGAAATTACATCTGAAGGGTTGCGTATTTTGATTGTTGACGATCAAAAACGTCCGATGTATAAACTTGCCAGCGCACAAACAGAGCCGCATATTCGTGTAATTTTACGCGCGTTAGCACCGGCAATTAACGAATTACCAAATCGTGTGAGTTTGAATGGTCATACAGACGCACTGCCTTTTCCTTCAAATCAAAAAGGTTATACCAATTGGGAATTGTCTAGCGATCGAGCGAATGCGGCGCGTTATGAATTAACAGAAGGTGGTTTGGAAGAAAATAAAATTTTGCGGGTAATTGGTTTGTCTTCGAGTATTCCTTATAGCCCGACAACGAATCCATTGGATCCGATGAATCGACGGATTTCAATTATCGTGATGAACAAAAAAACTGAACAACAAATTTTGCAAGGTAGTAGCGCGGAATAGCTCGTTAGTTTGCGTTTCTAAGGAAATGATTTGCCCAACCAGTTTAATTTGGTTGGGCGTTTTTTTTTAAATACCGTAACGTGCTTGATAGATTTGAATAGCGGTTAATTGCGAGGTTTCCCCCGTTGTTTTGAGGTAATCGATAATATTACTTAAACTAATAATAGCGGTCACTGGCAATGCGAAACGTTCGGTTACTTCTTGAATTGCCGAAATTTCGCCTAATCCTTTTTCTTGACGATCTAAAGCAATTAAAACAGCAGCTGGCGTAGCGTTAGCAGCGCGGATGATTTCAACCGATTCACGCACAGATGTTCCGGCGGTAATAACATCGTCAATGATTAACACTCTGCCTGTCAACGGCGCACCGACCAATAAACCGCCTTCACCGTGATCTTTCGCTTCTTTGCGATTAAACGCAATTGGCATATCGTCGCCCGTTAATGTTGCATAAGCTATCGCTGTTGCAACGGCTAAGGGAATACCTTTGTACGCTGGGCCATAAAAAATATCGACGTTAATACCCGATGCAATCAGGGCTTGTGCATAAAATTCGCCCAATTTTTGTAATTGTGCGCCCGTGTTAAATAAGCCACTGTTAAAAAAATATGGGCTAACACGTCCCGATTTCAATTCAAATTCGCCAAATTTCAATACGCCACAATCCAGCGCGTAACGAATAAAATCGTGTTGATAAGTAAGCATTTTAAGACTATCTCCATTAAAAAAGTTAAAAATTACGGTACAAATTTCTGTAAAACATTATCCAAAAAGTTCCAGCCGTGGTCAGTGCAACGATAAATATTTTCGCATTTTTCAAGCAATCCCGTTTTCACACAATCACTCAATGCCGGTTCAAGCGTTGTCGCATCCAAACCTGTTGCGATTTGATAATACGCGAGCGTGAAACCTTGTTTTAAACGCAATTGGTTCATTAAAAATTCGAGTGGTAACTCCGACAGTTCAATCTCATTTTCAATAAAATCGTTTGGCTGTGCGTAACATTCGGGATGTTTATTTTTTTGTGTGCGGATAATATTCTGGGGCAATGTTAAACTCAATTTCCCGTGTGCGCCTGCGCCGATGCCTAAATAATCACCAAACTGCCAATAATTCAAATTATGCCGACATTGTTTTCCAGTCAAACTGTACGCTGACACTTCATATTGCGCGTAACCGTTTTCAGCTAAAATTTGTTGGCAATGCTGTTGCGTTTTAAAAATCAATTCATCGGACGGTAAAACGGGCGGATAACGGTGAAAATAAGTATTAGGTTCGAGCGTCAATTGATAAAATGATAAATGTGTTGGTTGCAAAGCAATCGCAGTGCGAATATCGTGTTCACTATGGGTGACTGTTGATTTTGGCAGTCCAAACATTAAATCCAAATTGAAATTATCAAAACCAACTTGTCGCGCCATTTCGGCAGCGGCAATCGCTTCTTTCCCCGAATGCACACGCCCTAATTCTGTTAACAAATTATCATCAAACGTCTGCACACCAATCGATAATCGATTGATACCAATGGTTTTAAACTCTGCAAACTTTTGATATTCAAACGTGCTGGGATTGGCTTCAAGGGTGATTTCGATATTGTCTACGAAACGCAATTGCGCTTCAATGCCACGCAATAATCGGTTAAGTGCGTCGGGCGAAAATAAACTCGGCGTACCGCCACCAATAAAAATACTGTGTAATGGGCGAGTGATGTCATAGCGTTCTATATCTTGCGCCAAATCGGCAAGTAAACTGTCAATGTAATGCGTTTCAGGAAGTTGGTCTTTGATGGCGTGCGAATTAAAATCGCAATAGGGGCATTTTTTCAAACACCAAGGAATATGAATGTATAAACTCAGGGGCAGCAAGGACAAATCATCGTGGTAGGTTTAGAATGGCGGCGAGTGTAACACAAAACATAGCGAGGATTTATGCGACTGTTATTGGTTGAAGACGATGAAATATTGGGTGATGGCTTGGCGGCAGGTTTAACGATGGAAGGCTACGCGGTCGATTGGTTGACGAATGGTAAATTAGCCGATGAAGCCTTAAAAACAAATAGTTATGAATTGGTGGTGCTGGATTTAAATTTACCAGATATGGACGGAATTAGTATTTTACGCGCTTTGCGAAGCCGTAAAAATGAAACGCCAGTGTTAGTGCTAACGGCAAAAGATACCATCCCTGACCGAATTTTAGGATTAGACAGCGGTGCGGATGATTTTGTGATTAAACCGTTTGATTTAAACGAAGTGTGTGCCAGATTGCGAGCGTTAGCGCGACGTAATGAAGGACGTAGCGCACCGACGATTGAACATAACGGTATTGTGCTGGATCCAGCCTCGCATCACGTCACCTTTCATGGCGAAAAAGTCGAGTTATCGCAAAAAGAATTTGAAATTTTGAGTTTTCTAATGAGTAATATTGGACGAGTCATTTCACGCGCACGACTGGAAGAGAGTTTATATTCGTGGAATTCTGACGTAGAAAGTAATACGGTCGAGGTTCACATTCATCATTTACGAAAAAAACTGGATACGCGCGTGATTCGTACGGTGCGTGGTGTGGGTTATATCATTGATATGGATGATGATTTATGAATTATTCGCTACGACGATTACTTTTGTTTAGTTTACTTAGCGCGTCAATGTGTATTTGGGGCGTGACAGCATTTTTAACCTATCAAGTAACGCGAAGCGAAGTCGCGAGTCTATTTGATGCCGAACTCGCGCAATCGGCGAAAGTGCTACACAGTTTTATTGAAAGTTTATTACGCGAAGGTTCACTATCGACACATTGGATGCAAACGCAAAACGATGAGCAATTACATGTTTATTCATTAGGGCGTAAACACGGAAAACAACGCGCTTTTCAATTACTTACCGATGATAACAATAATTTATTACGTTCTAAATCAGAACCAAATTTGTTGTTACACAGTTTTGACGAAAAAAATCTGGATGACCAATTGTGGGGCGTATTTGATGATTTGTTACAAGCCAGCACGTTAGGGCATAAATACGAGCGCAAAATTGCGTTTCAACTTTGGTCAAAAACTAACGGTGTTGTGTTGCATTCAGACAGTGCGCCGCTATTCGCATTGTCATCGGCAGATCATGGTTTTAGTGAAACTAATATCGATGGGCATTTGTGGCATGTATTTAGTATTGCCAGCACAAATGGTGAATACATTATCCATGTTGGACAAAAAGAAGAAATTCGCTCTCAATTAACGGACGAAATTTCGTTGCAATTAGTGATGCAGTTTTTAGTAGGTTTACCAATTTTAGGGCTGGTGATTTGGTTTATTGTGGGGCGTGCGCTTGCCCCGTTAAACCGTTTGGAAATTGCACTTTCACGTCGTGAAGCGAGTTATTTAAAACCGTTATCTACAAGAAAATTACCCAACGAAATTGTACCGATTGTGCATGAAATCAACATTTTGTTTGGGCAGTTAGAAGAAGCCTTTAATCATGAACGCCAATTTACTGCCGATGCCGCGCATGAATTACGCACACCGCTTGCCGGTTTACTCACGCAAGCGCAAGTTGCCTTGCGTACCGCTGATGAAACGGTGCGAAATCAAGCTCTAAAACGCATTGAACAAGCTGTGCATCGCATGACCTATTTGGTGCAGCAATTATTAACGTTTTCACGCATTGATTCCAATACCGAATATTTAGCAAAAGCTGTGACGCATATTGACCAAGAAATTGTGAAAATCATTACCGAACTCGATGCCGAAGCCTATAAAAAACGCATCCACATTGAATTTATCGAAAATAAAATTGTGCCAATCATGGCAAATACTTTGCTCATAAATATTTTGGTGCGAAACGTGATTGATAACGCCATTAAATACACGCCGTCGCGCGGTAGCATTAAAGTCAGTTTAACGGGAACGGAAACGCAGTTACTTTTTTGCGTGGAAGATTCTGGACCTGGCATTGCGCCCGATCAGTATGAAAACTCGCTCAAACGTTTTCATCGTTGCGTCGAAACGGCACATAGCGCACATGGTACAGGTTTAGGATTTTCAATTGTGCAACGCATTGCTGCTATTCATCACGCCGAATTGGCGTTAGGGCAATCTGAATTGGGCGGTTTAAAAGTAAAAGTTGCCTTCGTTCTACCAAGGCAAACCCCCATTAAAAAACGTTCGCGTAAATTGAAGTTTTTTTAGGATGAAGAAAACTTGATAATGTGCGAAGTTAACGGCAATTAGATGCCAGATTTTTATTATACGAATTAGGTTATGTTAATGAGTTCTTCTAATCCATTTTCACAAATAAATAATTTCAATCTTTCTAGTTTTTGGAAAGGTTTTACTTTAAGCGATGTTTTAAATATGGTCAACGAGTTGGAAAACGATGCGTCAAGTGCTTCCTATTCAATCAATATAGCGGGCAGTACGGTTAATTTTACGCCTAGCGATTTGGATGACAGTTTACTTAGTTATGTGAATAGTATAACCGGTATTCGATTAGCCCCCACCGCTCTCACGACGAGTATTTCTAACACTACGGCAAATAGCACTAGTTTTACGGTAACAACAAATGAGTTAAAAAATATTAACTATTCCGGTAATGTAACTATCGATGCGTTGCTTGATAATAGTATTAACTGGAATTACCTCAATCCTGTTCGTACAGTGTTGTATTACACATTTGATACGCAAACTTTTGATGATAGCAAAATCAATACGCCAGTCAGTGCGTTTAATACGGCACAACAAGATGCTGCCCAGGCGATTTTAACGTATGCGAGTTCTGTAACGGGCATTACATTTCAAGAGGTTGCGTCAGGGCAAAATGCAGACATACATTTTGCCAATACTGATTTAGATGGAAAATTAACCGCTGGCTTATGTGATAAAAGTTATAGTTATCAATACAACAGTAAAAATGTTGTCACAGAATATACAGCCGATGCTTACGTTTATTTAGATAATGTGGAATGGAACCAAGATAATTCCACGCCGATAGCCGGTACGCAAGGTTATGAAACATTGTTGCATGAAGTGGGTCATGCTTTAGGTTTAAAGCATCCATTTGAATTGCCTTATGAGTTACCACAAAGTGAAGATAATACCAATAACACGGTCATGTCTTATACGCATGCAGGGGATTATAAAACAACTTATCAGGCTTATGATTTAGCCGCATTACAATGGATTTACGGTGGTGATGGTTTAGGCGGTGCGGGGAATTCTTCGGTAACGGTGACTAAACAATCGCAAAATACCGTCGGTAATTATGATTTGGTTGGTACTAGCGGTAACGATAAACTCACCGGTTCGGATGGAAATGATACCCTTGACGGTGGGGCAGGGCGCGACATGCTCATTGGCGGCAATGGTAATGACCTTTATATTATAGATAATATTGGCGATAAAATTATCGAAACAGGAAAGAATGATATTGATACCGTACAAAGCAGCGTAAATTATACTTTAGGGCAAAATTTGGAAAATTTAACGCTGACCGGTAATGCTAAAATGGGAACAGGCAATGAATTAAATAATGTCATTGTCGGCGATGATGGTAACAATGTTTTGAAAGGAATGGCAGGTAACGATACGTTAGAAGGTGGCAAAGGTAATGACACATTAACCGGTGGTAGTGGAAATGATACCTTTGTTTTTAATATTAGCGATTACGATTTTACGGGCGATGTCGCGCCTCGCGCTCAAAATTTAGATACCATTACAGATTTTACAAAAGAAGCCGATATTATCGAACTCAGTGCCGCATTCGCGTTTAAAGGATTTATTGCTGTGATGAATTTAAAACAACCGCTTGGTGACGCAAGTTTGATTTATGACAATGCAACACATGCTTTATATTTTGATGCGGATGGTGCAGAAAATCATTACACACCAACTAAATTCATTCAATTTAGCGGACGGGTAAATTTAGAAATAAGTGATTTAGAATTGATTTAATAGCTATGAACGGGTTAATTATCAAATAAGCCATTAGTGGTTGAAGCTAATATGTTTTTAATAGTTTGTTCTAATTCTGCGTTACGTTTTTTAACCAAATCGAGCGAGGGTGCGCCAAATGGTTTGGAGACAATCGCATCTGCGCCAAGCCGTAGGGCTTTTGACACATTCGGTGAACGTATTTGCACAAAGGATGATAAAACAACAATTTTCGCTGGCGTGAGTGGTCTTGCACGCTGCAAAAATTCAAAACCGTTCATTTCGGGCATTTCAATATCAAGCAGAATCAACGACAAATCGGGATGATTAGCCAATTCATTTAAGGCTTTTTTGCCATTTTCAGCCGTTGCAACGATTTCAAAGTCCTCCCATTTACTAACTAAACCGTGAATAACCCGTTGCAATATTACTGAATCATCAACAATCATCACTTTATAAGTCATTTTGATTATTCCTCATATTTCTCGCCTGTCATAGGTTTTTTACAATTATTGGATAACTTTACCCGTATTCTATTTGAGGTCATTGCATTAAACTACCAAGCTATACTTGGTATTTTTCTCGCAATACTTGTTAGGTATTAAAGTGAATTCTATAAAACAAAAACAACTATTTGTTCTTTCTAAGAATATATCAATTAAATATAATGTGCGGCGTACCAATTGAATTGAATTTTGGTACACACCTATTTCTTAATATACGACGTAATTTAGTAAATTTGTTATGACAATACATGAAAAAATCCGATTTCTAAGGCAACAAAAATTGTGGTCTCAAGAACAAATGGCAAACTATTTGGGAATGTCGATTAACGGTTACGGTAGTATAGAACGCGGCGAGACGGACATTGGCTTGTCTCGGCTTGAGCAAATCGCCTCATTATTTGGTGTCGGCGTACATCAATTATTTGTGTTAAATGAAGAGGCAAATGCTCTTTACTTTTTGGGTGCTAATAGTACAGGAAATAATACAGGAATTCAGACTAACAATATTTATTGCAATTATCGTTCAGAATCTAATACGTCTGACTGCAATTATTTACGCAAAGAATTAGAGCTTGAAAAACAATTATTTATCAATGAACAAAAAGACAAAGAACTCTCTTATTTAAGAGAAATCAATGCGTCGAAAGAAAGAGAACTTGTTTATTTAAATGAAATAAATGCGTTGAAAGAGAAAAAACTCAGTTACTTAAAAGAAATTAACAGGTTAATTAGAAATCAAGACGTTGAAATGGCTTAATTTGTTAATTTACACACATAAATTTTGTTATCTTTACGACAATCTCAGCAAATTAAAAAATAAAATAACTGTAAATCAATAAGTTATTAACTGGTACAGTCCGTGCATTTACCCCTTGTAATAATCAAGCGAGGTGAACAACATGGAATTGCCAGTTTTAAACGAAAAACCAAAAGGCGGTTGTGCCGCTAGTTCTTGTGGGTCGAGCGACGACCAACTCAATCATCTATCCGACGAAATTCGTGCCAAAGTGCAAAATCATCCGTGTTATTCGGAAGACGCACATCATTACTTTGCTCGAATGCACGTTGCCGTTGCGCCTGCTTGCAACATTCAATGTCATTACTGCAACCGTAAATACGATTGTGCGAATGAATCCCGTCCTGGTGTTGTTTCAGAATTATTAACCCCCAATCAAGCCGTGAAAAAAACGATGGCGGTCGCGGCAAACATTCCGCAAATGACCGTGTTAGGTATCGCAGGGCCTGGCGACCCATTAGCTAATCCTGAACGAACGTTTGAAACGTTCCGTCGTTTAAGCGAAGAAGCTCCCGACATTAAACTTTGCGTTTCAACCAATGGTTTAGCGTTGCCTGATGCTGTCGAAGAATTATCAAAACACAACATCGACCACGTCACGATTACGATTAACTGTGTTGACCCGAAAATCGGCGCAAAAATTTACCCGTGGATTTTCTGGAAAAACAAACGTATCAAAGGCGAAAAAGCCGCCAAAATTCTCATCGAACAACAGCAAAAAGGCTTAGAAATGCTGGTGGCAAAAGGCATTTTGGTGAAAGTGAATTCGGTGATGATTCCTGGTGTGAATGACAAACATCTTGCCGAAGTGAGCAAAATCGTCAAAGCCAAAGGCGCGTTTTTACATAACGTCATGCCGCTAATTGCCGAAGCGGAACACGGCACATTTTACGGTGTGATGGGACAACGTGGGCCAACTGCTTTAGAGCTTCAAGAATTGCAAGACGATTGTTCAGGCGATATGAACATGATGCGTCATTGCCGCCAATGTCGCGCGGATGCCGTCGGAATGCTTGGCGAAGACAGAGGCGACGAATTCACACTCGACAAAATCGAAGATATGGAAATCGACTATCAAGCCGCAATGGAAAAACGCAAAGTGATTCATCAAGCCATCGAAGCCGAAATGAACAGCAAACGCGCCGCAAAAGTCGAAGTGAAAGCTGAAAAATTAGGCACACGCCCTGCGTTAATGGCAGTCGCAACAAGCGGTCAAGGCGTTATCAACGTGCATTTTGGTCATGCGAAAGAATTTTTGATTTATGAAGCCTCGCCTGAAGGCGTGCGTTTTATTTCGCATCGAAAAGTTGACCAGTATTGCGAAGGCGATACGACTTGCGGTGATGGTGAAAGCGTGTTGCAACGTACGATTCGTACGTTAGAAGGTTGCGAGGCGGTGTTGTGTTCAAAAATCGGTTATGAACCATGGGAAATGCTCGAAAACGCAGGCATTACGCCAAACGGCGAACACGCGATGGAAGAAATCGAAACCGCTGTGATGTTGGTTTATAACGAAATGGCAATGGCTGGAAAACTCGACGACGTTAAACAACGTGCGACCGCTTAGGAGAATGTGATGTCTCTAAAAATTATCGAAAGTTGTGTGAATTGTTTTGCCTGTGAGCCAGTTTGTCCGAGCAAAGCGATTTACGAAGCCGCGCCGCATTTTTTGATTGACCCGAAGAAATGTACCGAATGTGTAGGTGATTTTGATGTGCCGCAATGCGCGAGTATTTGCCCGATTGAAGGCGCGATACTCGATGCGTTGAATGTGCCAATCAATCCACCTGGTTCGCTCACAGGTATTCCCCCTGAAAAAATGGCGGAGGCAATGGCTGAATTACAAGCCCATTGACGACTATGGCTCTCATACATTTTTACGAAAAAATCGGTTGTGGCAATAACACCAAGCAAAAAGATCTACTAATTGAAGCAGGTCATTGGCTGATTGAGCATGATTTACTAACCCACGATTGGCGCAGTGAACCTGAAAAATTACGTTCGTTTTTTGGTGATAAACCTGTTGTCGAATGGTTCAATCGCGCCGCACCTGCGATTAAAAACGGCGAATTAAATCCCGCTGAAATTGATGCCGAAGAAGCGATTGCCTTGATGCTTGAACAGCCGCTTTTAATTCGTCGTCCATTGATGGAAATCGAAAATCATCGTATGGCGGGTTTTGAAACGAGCGAGGTTGAGCAGTTTTTAAATTTAGAAACCGAGGGCGATTTAGAAAGTTGCCCGAAAAAAGATTCGGCAAGAGTGTGTCGAAATGAACGCGGTTGAATTAGAAAATGCGGCAGGTATTCCAAAAGCTGTCGCACTCTCTGAGCGTGTGCATTGGATAGGTGCGCTCGACCCAAATTTGCGGACGTTCGACATCATTTTAAAAACCGCTAACGGCACGACGTATAACGCTTATGTGATTCGCGGCAGTGACGGCGTGGCGGTGATTGATACGGTAAAAGAAGGTTTTGCCAGCGATTTTTTTGCACGACTTGAAAGCGTTGCAGATTATTCAGAAATCAAAGTCATCGTTTTAAATCATTTAGAACCTGACCACACAGGCGCGTTGCCTGAACTCATGCGCCGTGCGCCGCAAGCGCAATTGTTCATTTCGCAAAAAGCCCAATCGATGCTCAAAGGATTGTTGAAACAGGAAGAACTCAGTTTTACGCCTGTTTTAACGGGCGACAGCGTTTCGCTGGGTGATAGAACCTTGCAATTTTTACACACGCCGTATTTGCATTGGCCCGATACGCAATGCACGTTTTCGCCCGAAGAGCAGATTTTGTTTTCGGGCGATGTTTTTGGCTGTCATTTTTGCGATAACCGTTTGTTTAATGACCATGTTGGCGATTTTCGGTTTTCGTTCGAGTATTACTATGCCTACATCATGCGTCCGTTCAAAGATTATGTGCTTTCGGCATTGAGTTTAATTGAACCGCTGACGCTTTCCACGATTGCTCCCGCGCATGGCCCGATTTTGCGCGACCGTCCACAACGTTACATCAAACGTTATCGAGAACTTTCCAGTCCTGCGTTGCATAGCGAACTCAGCGAAAACCAAAAAACCTTGCTGATTTTTTATATCAGCTCGTATGGCAACACGCGAAAAATGGCAGAAGCGATTTATAACGGTGCAATGCAAGTGCCTGACGTGCGCGTGTCGCTTTACGATTTGGAAGGCGGCGAAGTTGCGCCGTTTGTCGATTTGATTGAAGAAGCCGACGGTTTAATTCTCGGCACACCAACGATTAACGGTGATGCAGTGAAACCGATTTGGGATTTGCTGTCGTCGCTGGCGGTGGTGAATTTGAAAACAAAACTCGGTGGCGTGTTTGGTTCTTACGGCTGGACAGGCGAAGGCGTGCGAATGGTCGAAGACCGTTTGCGCGGTTTGAAATTGCGCGTGCCGATTTCAGGTTTGCGGGTGAAATTGATTCCGACAGATGAAGAAATTTTGCAATGTGAAGCGTTTGGTTTGGAACTCGCCCAAGAATTGATGGGCTTGCGTGGCGCGAGAGAAATCAATTTTGAAGATTTGTAAAAATTCAACTGATGCAAGGACGCATCAGTAAAAACGCATTGCCTAAAAATGGCAATGACAACAAGGAATCCTCCGATTCCAACACGAAAATTGGCTAGGTTGACGATTTTCGAGATTATTTTTTTTCATGTTTGAGGAGTATGAACAATGGCAAAAGCGACGATTACTTTTGAAGATATTAACGTCACTGTCACCGTTCCAGCAGGAACGCGCGTGATTGAAGTTTCAGAAAAAGTCGGTTCAGGAATAACTTACGGTTGCCGCGAAGGCGATTGTGGAACGTGCATTATGAAAGTCACCGACGGCTGGAATAATTTAAGCGAACCTTCTGTTTTAGAAGACAAAGTTTTGCGTGAAAACATGGCGGGAAAACACAACCGTTTAGCGTGCCAAGCGCAAGTTTTGGGCGGCAAAATTTCTGTCAAACCCGTTTAATTCACTAACTTATCAGAGGTGTTTTTATGGCATTAGTTACTTTTAGCAGTCCTGAATATCGTGACAAAACGGTTTATGCAGTGGCAGGCAGTCACACACAAACGATTTTAAAACTCGCACTCGAAAACAAAATCCCCATCAATTTTGAATGTGAAGATGGTGATTGCGGAACGTGTGTGGTGAAAGTGTCGAGCATCGACAAAAAACATGAACGCATGGGCGGCCCTTTGACTGAAAAAGAAAAAACCGTTTTGCGTGAAACAGGCAAATTAACTGCTGAAGATTTGGAAAAAATGATTGTGGACGATTTACCGTCAGAATGGCGGTTAGCGTGCCAAATGATTGTTCGAGATGAAGACATCCGCGTTGAGTATTAGTCTTTAATCGATTGTTTTAAGCGATGTCACACTGGTCTTGCAGCATACCCATGCGTAACCGGTGGGACATTCATGGCAAGTGAGGAATTCAATATGTCTCTTTCACCACTTAATCCACAACCTCATTATCAAGCGTTGTTAGCGTGTTCAGACGGTTCTACAAACAGCAAATTATTCGCGCAAATTCTCGCCAGTTGGCAAGTTGGCGCTGGCGCGTTGCCGAATTTTTTGGGTTTAACGAGTGAACAATTTCAACAACTTTTAGCGCAACATTTCCCTACACTTCACCTTTCTATTTTTCCACTTAGAAAAAATCTCGATTTCAGTCGGATGACTGAAAAGCTCGAACTTGAGCAATTTTTGCGTGGTTTTGCCGTTTCGCAAAACGACGAAATAGAATGGGTGATTTCAATTATTGTTGCCGCGTGTTTGGGCGATAATCATCTTTGGCAAGATTTAGGTTTGTTTGGGCGTGAGGATTTGTCGGCGTTATTAAAAAATAATTTTCCAGAAATGGCAGCGCAAAATGTTTATGACATGAAATGGAAAAAATTTATTTACAAACAACTCTGCGAAACCGAAGGAATTTATGTTTGTCGTTCGCCTTCGTGTGAGTATTGCAAAGATTATTTGAATTGTTTTGGGGAGGAGGATTAGAAGATATAAAAAGTTATTTTTTCATATTTTACAATAGTTTTGTTTTGCCTGCTTGATGTTCTGCGAGTGCGGCATCAATCAAAAAGTCCAGTTTTCCCGCGTTAGAATCGGATTCGATTTTTTTATCCCAACGGATTTGTTCAAATTCTTTAAACCATTCCCGAAGTTTAGAAAATGAATCATCATCCAATTCTGTGATGTGTTGTTCTAGTAATTCAATTGCGACCATAAAATCTCCTTTGTGTCGTAAGCAGACATTGCAAATGTTTAGGAGGTTGCCATTTGGATTAACTCCTTCTATTGGAAGTGGTGCTGCTCCATTCACAATTTTATTGACGGCTGATTGACTTACATTATATTGACTAGCTAATTGAGTTTGAGTGTATCGACCCGCATGATAAAGATGATAAATTTCACGGCGGCATTGTTCTGGAATTGTTTTACTAAAATTCAAGTTAGCCATCTGAATCATGTTGTTAAGAGCTTGATAGTGGGAATTTAAATAATCTTTTGTTTGATTTAATTCAACTAACAAACTCGCATATCGTATGCTTTCTTCTTGTGTTCGTATATTTCGTCCTAAATACATCACATTGTCATTAAGATGTCTTAAATGTAATTCTGTATCAAAAATTAACTGTTGCATCCGAGCAATCTCATTCCGTTGAAGCTGAGTATCTTGAACATGTTGCATTGTGTATTGGGGATGATTAAGCATAACTGACCTCTAAAGATATTTAAGATATTACGAATTTTTGATAATATCTCAATTATTACAAATATATCAACTGTCTGAATCCGTTTATCATTAAATAGCTTTCTTACAATCAATCAACTTCTCATATAGACTTGGCCACACATACATTATTTGAGGAGAAAAAATGAACAAATTATTTGAACCGTTGCAACGTCCACGGCTAACAAAATCCATTGTTTAGTTTCCTTGTTGCCTATAAACATCAGCTTTAACAAATAATAGCTGAATTTTGCTGTTCTTCTACTTTAATGGCAAATTGGGCATACGCTGTAATAACGTAAATTGACCAAGAAAATGCGGTAAATCCCTCTGCATGAATTTCTTTAAACTCGTCATTTATCACAAACTGCCTACCACATTCTTTGCAACGATAGTTTTGTTTTTCGTTGTGATTACCCATGTTATTTTTGTAAGTTTATTCATAACGGGTTTGCTAAAATTCTCGTATCACTTTTCTACGCCCTAATCGTTTAAAGTGCATAGATTAAGTGACTTTGTTTGTGTTTTTTCCAGAACATTACTTGTGTAGCATTACCAATTTAACTCATTTTCAAAGTATGAAACGTAGGCAAATATTTTATTCTGAATAATGTTGATCCGTCATAAATCAAAACACGGTTTTTTTACCGTTTCGCTTTTATGCCATAATGCGTCAAATCTTTAATTTTCAACATCGGACAGTGATTTCATGACACAAAGAAAAATTTTAGTGACCAGCGCGTTACCTTATGCGAATGGCGCAATTCATTTAGGACATTTAGTCGAATACATTCAAACAGATATTTGGGTGCGTTTCCAAAAACAACGCGGCAACGAATGTTATTACGTTTGCGCCGATGACGCGCACGGCACGCCGATTATGCTCAAAGCAGACCGTGATGGCATCACCCCAGAAGCATTGATTACCGAAGTGGGCAAATCGCATTTTGCGGATTTTTCAGACTTTGGCATTGCATTCGACAATTATCACTGCACGCATTCACCTGAAAATAAAACGCTTTCTGAATTGGTTTACACTCGTTTGCGAGATGCGGGTCACATCAGTTCTCGCACGATTACCCAAGCATTTGATCCTGTTAAAAACATGTTTTTACCTGACCGTTTCATTAAAGGCGATTGCCCAAAATGTGGCGCAAAAGACCAATATGGCGACGGTTGCGAAGTGTGTGGCGCGAATTATTCGCCAACGGATTTAAAAAATGCGGTTTCGGCAGTTTCCGGTGCAACGCCAATTGAAAAAGATTCAGAGCATTATTTTTTCAATTTAGCTGATTTCACCGACATGTTGCGCGAGTGGACAACTGCAGGGCATTTGCAATCGGAAGTGCGTAATAAATTAGCTGAATGGCTCGAAGGTGGTTTGCAACAATGGGATATTTCGCGTGATGCACCGTATTTTGGTTTTGAAATTCCCGATGCGCCAAATAAATATTTTTACGTTTGGCTCGATGCACCGATTGGTTATATGGCGAGTTTTAAAAATTTGTGCGACAAAACCGATTTGAAATTTGATGATTTTTGGGGGAAAAACAGCGACGTTGAGCTGTATCATTTTATTGGTAAAGACATTATTTATTTTCACGCCCTTTTCTGGCCAGCGATGTTAAGCGGTGCGAATTTCAGAACACCTGACGCGATTTTTGCCCACGGATTTTTAACGGTAAATGGCGAAAAAATGTCGAAATCACGCGGCACATTTATTACCGCGCGTACTTATTTAGACCATTTGAACCCCGAATATTTGCGTTATTACTTTGCGGCGAAATTGAGCAGTAGCGTGGATGATTTGGATTTAAATTTTGACGATTTTAGTCAACGGGTGAATTCAGATTTAGTTGGTAAAGTCGTCAATATCGCTAGCCGTTGCAGTGGTTTTATTCGTAAAAAATTCGATAATAAATTGTCTTCAACGTGTGTTGAACCAGAATTATTTGCTGAATTTATTGCTGAAAATAAAGCCATTGCAGAAGCATACGAACATCGTGAATTTGGAAAAGCGATGCGCGAAATCATGGCATTAGCTGATAAAGCGAACCAATATATTGACGATAAAAAACCGTGGGCAATTGCGAAAGAAGAAGGCAAAGACGCGGAATTACATGACGTATGTTCGGTAGCGATTAACTTATTTAGAATTCTTGCTGCGTATTTGAAACCTGTTTTACCTGCATTGACCGGCGAAGCCGAAGTGTTTTTAAATGCACCGATTAACGGTTGGATTGATGAATTGCAACCGTTAGTCCATCACACATTAAACGACTTCAAACCGTTAATGATGCGCGTGGAAGCGGACAAAATTGCGGCAATTGTTGAAGCCTCAAAAGAAACATTGCTTAAAGTTTAAATGAACAAAACGCTTTTTTACGCCGTAAACAGTGAGGAGAGAAAATGCACATTTTATTGAGTAATGATGATGGTTATTTAGCGGAAGGAATCGTGACTTTAGCCAAGGCATTAAGTGATTACGCCACGGTTTCTGTTGTCGCACCCGATAGAAATCGCAGTGCCGCGAGTAATTCACTTACCTTAGATATGCCATTACGCGCCACATTAGCACACAATGGTTTTACAAAAGTCGATGGCACACCAACTGATTGTGTGCATTTAGCCATCACCGGTTTACTTGAAACCGAACCGGATATGGTCTTTGCTGGTATCAATCATGGCTCGAATTTAGGCGATGATGTGTTGTATTCCGGAACAGTTGCAGCGGCAACGGAAGGGCGTTTTTTAGGTTTGCCGGCGGTGGCAATTTCGCTCGTAGGCGATCATCCGCAGCATTTTGAAACTGCCGCGCAAGTTGCTGTGATTTTATTGAAACAAATTCGGGAAAAACCGCTGCCTGAAAATACCATTTTGAACGTCAATGTTCCCGATATTCCTTTTTCGGAATTGAAAGGTTTTCAAGCCTGTCGTTTAGGGCAACGTCATAAATCTGAACCTATTATTTCCAGTGAAGACCAACGTGGACGGCGAATTTATTGGGTTGGTGCAGCGGGTGCAGAGCAAGATGCAGGCGAAGGCACAGACTTTTATGCCATCAATAATGGTTACGTTTCAGTCACGCCGTTGCAACTCGATTTAACGTGGTACGACCGTTTAGAAACATTAGACAACTGGCTGCCCAAGGCTACTAAACTATGATGCAGCGGCATTTACAAGGCATCGGGATGACTTCGCAGCGTACCCGCGATAGGATGATTAAACGGTTGATAGAGCAGGGCATTACCGATGAACGTGTTTTGAATGTGATGCGAACAACGCCGCGTCATATTTTTATGGATGAAGCCTTAGCCAGTCGCGCTTACGAAGATACGGCGTTACCGATTGGTTATAACCAAACTATTTCGCAGCCTTACATTGTTGCTAAAATGACAGAGTTATTATTGGAAAACAGAGAATCATTGGGCAATGTGTTGGAAATTGGCACGGGTTGCGGTTATCAAACGGCAATTTTGGCACAAGTGGTGGGCGACGTATATTCGGTTGAACGGATTTTGCCGCTGCAAAAAAAAGCAAAAACGCATACCGAATTATTAAAACTCAAAAATATTCGTTACACGCACAGCGATGGTGGTTGGGGTTGGGCAGATTACGCGCCTTACGAGGGGATTTTAGTTGCCGCCGCACCAAATGAAGTTCCTGAAGCATTATTAGAACAACTCGCCATTGGCGGCGTGATGATTATTCCGGTTGGTGAACAAGACGGCGACCAGATTTTGCAACGTATTACGCGCACCGAAAGTCATTTTCAAATCGAAGAATTAGAACCGGTTATCTTCGTACCATTTTTAGCAGGAAAAGAATAATTATGTTTCAAAAACTCTATGACAAAACCCTGCGCTGGTCGGGGCATCAACATGCGACACGCTATTTAGGCTTTGTCAGTTTTGCAGATTCGTCATTTTTTCCAATTACACCGCTGGTAATGTTAGTACCGATGGTGTTAGCGCGACCTGATAAGGCATTTCGATTGGCATTTTTGACAACCATCATGTCGGCATTGGGCGCGGTACTTGGCTATAGCATTGGTTATTTTTTATTTGAAACAATTTCGCCTTGGTTACAAACGACGCATTATTGGAATGATTATTTATCAGCGAAAACGGAAGTCGATAAATGGGGAATTTGGGCGGTGTTAATTGGCGGTTTTTTACCGATTCCGTACAAAATTTTCACCATCACTGCCGGTTCGTTGAACATGGCATTGTTGCCATTTTTATTGGTATCAACATTAGGACGCGGCACACGCTTTTTAGTTGTTGCGGCGTTAGTTAAATTCGGGGGCGAACGATTCGAAACCAAATTACGCGATTACAGTAATCACATTGGTTGGGTTTGTGTAGCAACAATTGCAATTGGTGTTGTGGTGTATCAGCAGCTAGTTAAAAGTTAAATTGGTTTGCATTTAATCATCAATTTCACAAACTCATCAGCGGGAATCGGTTTGCTTTTAATATAACCTTGATAAATGTCACAACCTTTAAGTTGTAGAAAATTTAGTTGCTCGATAGTTTCCACGCCTTCGGCTAACACTTTAAAACCTAACGTTTGTCCCATTGAAATAATTGCCGAGGCAATTGCCATATCATCGGCATGATGTGGAATATCGTCAATAAAACTTTTATCAATTTTTAACACATCCAATGGAAAACGTTTTAAATACGCCAACGATGAATAGCCCGTACCAAAATCATCAATAGCCAAATGTATGCCCAAAACGCGCAACTCATTCAAAATCTCGATGACCGCTTCTTGATGTTCCATCAAACCGCTTTCGGTTAATTCAAGTTCTAATTGTTCGGCAGGATAGTTAGTTTCAGCTAAAACCGTTGTGACCAATTCCACCATGTTACAGCGTTTAAATTGTGACGGTGATACATTTACGGCTAATCGAATTGGAGGCAAACCGGCATCGAGCCATTCTTTACCTTGCCTACAAACCTCACGCAACACCCATTCACCAATGCACATAATTAAGCCCGTTTCTTCGGCAATTGGAATAAATTTGTAGGGTGGAATTAAACCATTGTCAGGATCTTGCCAACGTACTAAGGCTTCAGCACCGACAATTTTACCACTTTCAATATCGACTTGTGCTTGATAGAACACGCGCAATTCACCTTGTTCAATACCACGTCGCAAACGTGCTTCTAAATCTAAACGTTCGCGTGCTGCTTGCGTTAAACTTTCCGAAAAATAAGCAAAACAGCCTCGTCCGTTATCTTTTGCTTGATAAAGTGCTATGTCTGCATTATCCATCAATAATTCTGGCGTTCGACCGTGTTGCGGATAAAGCGTGATGCCGATACTCGCACCAATTCGCACGTCATTGCTTTGTGTGAGTTGGAACGGCGCAGTCAAATCACTCACGATTTCAGTTGCTACACGGGCGGCATCGTCTTGATTGGTAATATCTTCAAGTAACACCACAAACTCATCGCCACCCAGTCGCGCCACCATATCTGTTGTGCGTAAACGCGCCGTAATGCGTTCACCAACTTGTTTGAGTAATTCATCGCCTGCTAAATGCCCCAAGGTATCATTGACAGCTTTAAAGCGATCTAAATCCATCATCAGCACCGCAAGTTGCATATTTTCTCGATCACACATGGCAATACTGTGGTTTAGACGTTCTAATAATTTGCGACGATTAGCAAGTCCTGTCAGCGAATCGTAAAAGGCGAGATGTTTGATTTTTTCTTCCGCAATTTTGTATTCGGTAATATCGACCAGTGTTGCAACGTAATGCGTTGTTTGCCCATGCTCATCTTTTACGGCAGTGATAGTTAGCCATTGTGGGTTATTTTCGCCATTTTTATTTCGATTCCAAATTTCACCTTGCCATGAACCCGAACGCAGGAGTTTTATCCACATTTTTTGATAAAACTCTGCGTCCTGTAAATCTGATTTTAATAAACGGGGCGTTTGACCAATGACTTCTTCAGCACTGTAACCGGTAATTGTACTAAAGGCTCGGTTGATGCGAATGATGGCATTATTGGCATCGGTGATAAGAATACCTTCTTGTGATTCAAAAGCAATCGAGGCAATGCGTTGTTCAGTTTCGAGTTGTTTGCGTTCGGTAATGTCTTCTTTGATGGCTAAATAATGGCTAATTTCTCCATTCGGTTGGCGCACTGGCGTAATTAACGCCAACTCAACGTACTCGCTACCGTCTTTACGTCGATTGATGAGTTCGCCTTTCCACATCTCACCTTTTCCGATGGTTTGCCATAACTGTTTGAATATCGCTTTAGGTGTTTTCCCCGAATTTAATATGTTTGGCGTGTGTCCTAATACTTCGTGTAAGTTGTATCCGGTTGTATTGGTAAAGGCCGCGTTTGCATATTCAATTTTTGCATTCAAATCTGTAATTACAATCGCGCAGGGGTTTTGTTCAACGGCGAGAGAGAATTTACGCAATGAATCTTCGGCTTTTTTACGTTTAGTAATATTTCGCGCAATGCCTAACACGCCAATAATATTGCCTTCATTATCGTGCAACGGTGTTTTTATCGTTTCCATAAAGGCTTGTCGCCCGTCATCGGCAAACACGATATTTTCCTCGGTGACAAACACTTCATTTGTCGCCATGATTTTTTGATCGTATTTTCGGAATATATCCGCTAAGTCTTTGCTGACAAAATCATAATCTGTTTTGCCAATAATATCGGCTTCTTTTGCACCAATATAACGTTCAAACATAGCGTTACATGATAAATACACACCGTCTTTATTTTTGAGCCAAATTAAATCGGGAATCGCTTTAATTAAGGCGCGTAAATGCGCTTCACTGTCATGCAAACGACTTTCATTTTCGTCGTGCGACGCTAGCAATCGTTGAAAACTGGCGGTCATGGCATTGAAATTGTCAGCCACCAACGCCAGTTCATCTTGCGTATCTAAAACGATTTGCGCTGATAAATCACCATCCGCAATTTTTTGTGCAGAATGTACGAGTGAACGAATACTGCCAACGGTCGCATAATAAATACCGATAAAAAAATACTGGGCAATGATGAACAATAAAACCGCGCTACCAATGCTGAGCAACAACGATTTTTTTGCCGCTCGAATACGTTGCTCAAATAACGATTCCAGAGACGGCAATAACGTTTCATAACTTTGTGAATAAATTTTGTTAATGACTCGCGCATTTAAGGAGAAAAAATCTTGGGGAGTGAGTTGGAAGCGTTTCGATAAAATGTCAGATTGGACAACGTTAGTGATTTGCAAAACACTTTTAAGCACTTCTTTTGCCACGTTATTCATCAACGGTTGCAGAGTGGGATTAGCCCGCCCGGTTTTTTCGAGGATAATATCGACAATTTTGAGACTTTGATTTAATTCGGCGATTAACACCAAAATATTATTTTTTTGATTTTCAGATAATTGTTTTGTGATTAACGAATTTTCGCTAAGCGATTGTAACTGCTCGAGCTTTTCTAATACATCGGGCAGTTTTTTAAGCACAATATCGGTCAAATAATGGGCATCCGTTTCTGCATCAAAAGTCAGAACGTAATAGTCCGCAAGCATTTCTTTGAATTGTTGCAATTGGTCAAGTAACTCAACATGTGCGGCAAAATTCTGTTCTGCTGACCACGTTTCACTTCTCAAACGTAAACGATGCCAATTTGCCTTAATACTGCGCCATTCTTTATTCAACAACGTGTTGTCATGATTTAACAATGTGTCATTGGGCAAACGCTGCTCAATGAGGGTCATTTTTTTTATCAATTCATTTTCAACTTTTGTTTGTTCATCACGCATAAAACCATCATGCGTCAGTACACTTGCGCTGTGATATTCCTGAATGGATTCCATGGCTTGCGTGAGTGGTTTGATTAGCGTAATACCATGCAATTCGCGTTGTGTTGAGTTTATAACTTGTGAAAAATTACTGTATAAACTGACAAACATCACAACAATAGCAACGAGATAAATTAACCCTAACACCAAAAATTTTTTGGTATAACCGAGTTTATTCATCAACGTAATAGCAGGTAAAAACAAAGCTCTCATGCAGTCATCCTTTAACACATTGTTATTATTTTTAACATTTCCTAATGATAACAGAAGCCAATTTCGTCGCGCATAAAAAAACCGCCATGTAGACGGTTTTTTGTATTCTAAAGTTTGAACGTTTTTTGTTTTATTGCATCCAAATCAATTCAACGCGACGGTTTTTCGATTTACCCGCCTCGGTACTGTTATCTGCAATCGGACGGCCTTCACCATAACCGTGCGCGGTTAATTTGTTCGAAACACCTTTGTGTTTTAAATAATTGGCAACGGATTGTGAACGTTGTTGCGATAAACGCAAATTGTATTTATCAGCCCCTTCGCTGCTGGTGTGACCTTGAACATCTAAATCATTTTTTTGTGGATAAGCGATTAAACTGTTTGCAACACCGTCTAAAATGACTTTTGCATCGGGTGTTAATTCCGCTGAATCATATTTGAATTGTACGCCTTTGATTTCTAAACTAATCGGACAACCGTGAGCATCGACTTTGCTGCCCGCAATCGTGCCAGGGCATTGATCTAAACAATTATTCACACCATCATTATCATCGTCGCGTGTTGAGCAATCGGCAACAGGTGTGGATTTAACCGCAACAGGTAATTCAATTTTTGGTTCAGGTTTAGATGCTTTTTCGCCAAATGGAACGACAAAACCAACATTGACCGTCATATCATGGAAATCGTCGCTGCTTGCGCCCGTGTAAACGGAATTGAAATTGTTGTTGTAGCGATAACGCACGTCACTGCGAACCAACAAATGGTCACAAAGTTCGTAAGTAAAACCTACGCCCGTTTCACCAATGAAACCAACGTGATTACTGCCACCTGGCGCACTGGTATTTGCTGCGCCGGCAGCTATGACGGCATAAGGCGAGAATTTGTCACGAAAGAAGTAGTATTGCAAATCCGCTGTGCCGCCCGCCATATCGACATTACCAGAATTCGCACCGAATAAGGCAGGTGTTGAGACATTGCCCAAGTTTTGATAAAAACCTTTTAATTCAACATTGAAATGTTCGTTGAGCATTTTACCTACCGCTAAACCGCCACCCCAACCGTCACTACTGTTACGATCGCTGTCGGTTAAAACAAATGAACCATAAGGCGCAACATACCAGCGTGTGTCTACGTTATCGGCTGCCTGTGCGATAACAGGTGTCATTAAAGCTGCCAAGACAGCCGTTGTTAAATATTTTTTAATCATAAAACCTCTTAATTATTTAAAATAAACCCAATTGCACCTGAGCCACTTCCGACATCATTTCGCGTGACCACGGTGGGTCTAATACAATTTCAACGTTCGCGCTCGCCACACTGGGCAATGCACGGATGCCTTTTTCGACATCGCTTTGAATGACAGGTCCCATGCCACAACCAGGAGCTGTTAATGTCATTGTAACATGAACGTGATATTGAGCTTCGGCAACGGTATGGACTTCGCAACCATAAACTAAACCTAAATCCACGATGTTGACCGGAATTTCTGGGTCATACACCGTTTTCATCACCGCCCAACAGTTTTGTTCAATCGCCTGAGCGTTGTCTTCTGTAGTTAATGTCGCAGATTGTTGAAAGTCTTTCCCTAACGCATCGGCATCATTGCCAGCAATGCGTACCATGTGACCATAAGGCGTAATCACCGTGAAATTATCGCCAAGAGCTTGGTGCAAGGTGACGATTTCGCCAGCATTTAATTTACCAATATGTCCGTCAGGAATGGTAATAATGTCTACATCGCGGGTTAAGGTAATGCTTTCTTTTTCTGCCATGGTTTATTTTGAAAAGTTGTTGTTAAAAGTAGGCGCATCAATGCGTTGTCCGGTTACGCCCAAACTGTCGTCGCTAAATAAATATTGATAAATGGGTTCTAAGGATGTCATCGTCGGAAGCTGGCTTTTATCTTCGGCGGGATAGGCGCGTTTGCGTAATGGGGAATCGACAGGGCAGGGAACTAATGTGTTAACTCGAATTTTTCCTGCGCCAGAAAGTTCTTCGGCTAAAACGTGCGCCAAGCCTTCCATTGCCATTTTTGAAACACCGTAAGCTCCTGAATACGCGGGGGTGAGCCGTGCCGACGAATCAGAGGTAAAAACAATGGAAGCATTCGTTGCTTTTTGCATAACGGGCAATAACACGCGCGTCAGTAAAAAAGGCGCATTTAAGTTCACGTTTAAAGTATGCCCCCATTCTTTTGTACCATGTTGAATCAATGGTGTGAATGAACTGAATTCAACGGCTGAATGCAATAAACCATGTAATACGCCATATTTTTCATCAATACGTTGCGCGAGTTCGAAATAATCGTTTTCACTAGCTCCTGCTAAATCAAACGGATACAAAATAGGGTTAACACCGTTTTCAGCCAAAATTTTGTCGTAAATGGCTTCGAGTTTAGGTAAGTCTTTGTCCAACAAAATAATTTGTGCGCCAGCTTTTGCCAATGTCAGCGCAGCCGTTGAACCTAATCCACCTGCTGCACCGGTGATTAAAATGACTTTATTGTTTAGCGACATAATGTAGTTTCTAACCAAGAGAGCAAATGTTGTGGGGAATGAATCAGCGCGTTTGCGCCCCAGTTTTCAGGATTATCGTTTGATTGCAAATAACCATACGTTGCGGCGAGCGTGTGCATTTGAGCATTTTTACCAGCGACAATATCGTGTGCGGCATCACCAATGTAAACGCAATTTTCAACAGAAACATTTACGCGTTTACACGCTTCCAATAATGGCGCTGGATGTGGTTTAGGATTTGGCGTAGTATCACCACAAATTACACACGCGACGCGATGTTGTAAATTCAACGCCTCAACGAGTGGAAATGTAAAACGTTCTCGTTTATTGGTCACAATGCCCCACGATAAATTTTGCGCTTCGATAAAATCCAACACATCCAACATACCGTCGAAAAACCGGCTGTGCCTTGCAATATTGTTTTCATATTGTTCAAGCATCGTCGCTAAAATTGCTGCGTGTTTTTCGTCGTCAATCGTGTTTTGAATGCTGGCGTTAATCATCGCGATTGCACCAAAGGAAACATGTGGTTTAACGTGTTCGGAAGTCACAACGGAAAAGCCATGTTGTGCTAACGCATAATTTAAACAAGCAATTAAATCCGGTGCAGTATCGACAAGTGTGCCATCTAAATCAAACAACACACACGAAAGCGGTTGTTTCATTTTCACGCCTGCTTTTTGAACGCGGCAATGTAATTAACATCAACATCTTTACCTAACGAAAAACGTTGTGTAATTGGGTTGTATTCAATGCCAATCATGCCTTGTAATTCTAAACCAGCGGCTCTGGCTGTTTGACTAAGTTCAGAGGGTTTGATAAACGTTTTAAAATCGTGTGTACCTTTAGGCAACATGTTTAAAACATATTCTGCGGCAACAATTGCCAGTAAAAAGGCTTTTGGTTTACGGTTTAATGTCGAAAAAAACACCATGCCATCAGGTTTTACCAATTTCGCGCACGCTGAAACAATCGAACCCGCGTCAGGGACGTGTTCGAGCATTTCCATACACGTTACAAAATCAAAACTTTCAGGCTGTTCAGCGGCAAGTTTTTCAACGGCGATTTTTTGATAATTGACGGTAGTAGTGCCAGTTTCTAACGCATGTAATTCAGCGACATCCACTAAATCACCGCTTAAATCAATACCGAGAGATTCTGCACCATTTTGCGCTAAGGCTTCGGTTAAAATGCCGCCACCACATCCCACGTCCAAAACTCGTTTACCGGCAAGGTCTGTGTATTGTTGAATAAAGTGTAACCGTAGAGGATTTACGGCATGTAGCGTTTTGAATTCGCCTTGTTTATCCCACCAGCGTTCTGCCATTGAGCCAAATTTGTGAATTTCGTGGGCGTGTACATTATCGGTCATGTTGTTTATTTCGTCTTTTGTGAAAGTAGCTATAGTTTAGCGCATTAGTAGGTTATTCGTCATATTGACGTGAGCGCGAGTTTTTCGCGCCCACAAAAGCCGTTTAATTACAAAGAATTAACGGCATTTAATTCAGCAAATGCTTGTTCGATTCGCGATACCATGCTGACTTGTGCCGCACGTTGCCATGCTCGCGGGTCGTAATATTTTTTATTGGGTTTATCCTCGCCATCAGGATTTCCGATTTGACCTTGCAAATAGCCTTCGTTAGCTTTGTAATATTCCATGACACCCGCCCATGTTGCCCATTGCGTGTCTGTATCAATATTCATTTTGATTACGCCGTAACTAATCGCTTCGGCAATTTCAGTCGCTGACGAACCACTGCCGCCATGGAAAACAAAATCTAACGAATTATGTGGCAAACTAAATTTTTCAGACACAAAGGTTTGTGAATTACGCAAAATGGTCGGTGTGAGTTTCACATTGCCTGGTTTATAAACGCCATGAACATTGCCAAATGAAGCGGCAATGGTAAAACGTGGGCTGATTTTAATGAGTTGTTCATACGCATACGCGACATCTTCGGGCTGCGTATAAAGCGCGTCTTGATGCAAATGACTGTTGTCTACGCCATCTTCTTCGCCGCCGGTGCAACCGAGTTCGATTTCGAGCGTCATGCCGATTTTGCTCATACGTTCTAAATAACGCGCCGAAATTTCAATATTTTCGTGTAACGATTCTTCGGATAAATCCAACATGTGTGAACTGAAAAGGGGTTTTCCTGTGGCAGCAAAATGTTTTTCGCCTTCATCAAGCAAACCATCAATCCATGGCAATAATTTTTTCGCGGCATGGTCAGTATGCAAAATTACCGGCACACCGTAATATTTCGCCACCGCATGGACATGTTGTGCGCCAGCGATGGCACCTAAAATTTGCCCTTGCTGCCCTTCAAGTTTTAAACCTTTCCCCGCAACAAATTGTGAGCCACCGTTTGAAAACTGCACAATAACGGCAGATTTTGATTTCGCAGCCGCTTCTAAAACCGCGTTAATCGAATCGCTGCTCACCACATTTACAGCAGGTAGAGCCATGTTGTGTTCTTTACAAAATGCGAAAATCTTTTGTACATCATCGCCAGTGACAACGCCTGCGCTAACAATATCGGATAATTTTTGTGCCATGAGAATCTCCTCAAAATGGAATAAGTGTGCGAAAACATTTTACAACACAATCGCGTTTGCATCTAAAACCATAGAATGCCATGATTTGCGCCACTTTAATTCAATTTATAAAAATCGTTATGAGTAATCAATCTCCCCGTATTTTAGTTGTCGATGATGAACCCGATATTCGCCATTTATTGGGTGAAATTTTAGAAGACGAAGGCTATCAAGTCAGTATGGCGGAAAACGCCAGTGTGGCGAAAGTATTAAAAGTTTCAATGCAACCGGATTTAATTTTGTTAGACATTTGGATGCCCGATACAGACGGCATTACCTTGTTAAAAGAATGGCTCGCAGAAGAAAAAGCCTTATGTCCAGTCATTATGATGTCTGGGCATGGTTCGGTTGAAGCAGCGGTTGAAGCAACTCGTTTAGGTGCGTTCGACTTTTTGGAAAAACCGTTGTCGCTAGCGAAATTATTATTGATTGTTGAACGCGCCTTAGAAGCCGGTCAGCAAAATGCAGGTTTGCGTCAACCAGTGCATATTGATGTTGAACCTATTGGCAAGAGTGCAGCTGTTGCCCGCACGAAAGATCAATTAAAACGTTTGGCGCAACATGACACGCGTGTTTTGTTTATGGGTGAAGCGGGTGTGGGTAAAGAATTATTTGCGCGTTATCTGCACAATAATAGCAGTCACCGCAATGGCGCATTTGTAAATGTCGCGGTGGGCAGTATTTCGCCTGAAAATTCCGCCGTTGAGTTTTTTGGCAAAGAAGATGGACATCGTGTTTATCAAGGTTTACTCGAACGGGCGAATAACGGCACGTTGTTTTTAGGCGAAATTGGTGATATGGATAAAGAAACGCAACTGCGTTTGCTGAGTGCGTTGGAATCGAGTTCATTTTTGCGTGTGGGTGGCAGTGAAGCGGTCAATGTTGATGTTCACGTCGTCGCTTCAACGCGCATGGCGTTAGACGAAGAAGTGCGTTTTGGGCGTTTTCGCCATGAGTTATATTATTTGCTCAATGAAGTGACGCTAACTATTCCGCCATTGCGCGAACACAGCGAAGATGTGCCGGCGTTATTAAATTTTTATGTCGATTATTTTGTTACGCACGAAAAGTTGGCATTTCGACGTTTTTCGATGGCGGCGCAAAATTATTTACGCAATTACAGTTGGCGCGGTAATGTGCGCGAACTTAAAAATGTGGTGCAACGGTTAATGATTTTAGGTGTCGGTGAAGACATTGAATTGGATGAGGTAAAAAACGCGCTTGGTATGATGAGTGGCGATATGATGACCTTATCATCGTCTGTACCAGAATTTTTCAATTTGCCGCTCAAAGAGGCACGCGATCATTTTGAAAAAGCCTATTTGGAATACCATTTTGAAAAAACAGGCGGCAGTGTGGCTAAATTGTCTGCCGCTGTGGGGATGGAACGCACGCATTTGTATCGTAAATTACATTCGTTGAATATTAAATTGTAAGTGACGTGCCAAAATCCTCTGGTTGTTATCGCAGGGCATCCTAGTCTATAATAGCCGCCATAAGAATCAGCTATAAAAGCTGGTGATTTACTTGAATTTTCGCTCTCAATTATTGAGATTCTTTGATAGAAATAAAAACAATGAAAACATTTAGCGCAAAACCCGCAGAAGTAAAACGCGATTGGTATGTGATTGATGCAGAAGGCAAGACTTTAGGTCGCCTAGCATCTGAAATCGCTCTCCGTCTTCGTGGCAAACACAAACCTGAATACACACCGCACGTTGACACGGGTGATTACATCATCGTTGTCAATGTCGAAAAAATCGGCGTGACAGGTAATAAAGAAAAAAACAAACTTTACCAACATCACACAGGTTACATCGGTAACTTGAAAACCGTGTCATTGGGTAAATTAAGAAAAACTTTCCCTGATCGTATTTTAACGACAGCGGTAAAAGGCATGTTGCCTAACAATCCATTGGGTCGCGCAATGTTTAAAAAGTTGAAAGTGTATGCTGGTGCAGAACACGATCATCAAGCGCAACAACCTAAAGTCTTAGAATTAGTGAGTAAATAGAACATGGCTGCAACTCAATATTATGGAACAGGTCGTCGTAAAAGTGCTACTGCACGCGTTTACGCAACTGTAGGCACAGGCAATTTCACTGTTAATGATAAAGCGTTAGACGTTTATTTTGGTCGTAAAACGGATCAAATGGTTTCTAGCCAACCTTTGGAATGCGTCGATTTAATCGGTAAATTTGACATCAACGTTATCGTTAAAGGCAGCGGTCCTTCTGGTCAAGCTGGTGCGATTCGTCACGGTTTAACGCGTGCATTGATGGAATATGACGAAACATTACGTCCCGCACTTAGAAAAGCTGGTTTTGTAACCCGTGATTCGCGTGAAGTTGAACGTAAAAAAATCGGTTTGCACAAAGCGAGAAAACGTCCTCAATACTCAAAACGTTAATCGTTTTTGCTTATGCGTTGGGTTTTTTACTCAACACATTAGCGCGAAAAAGGGCTGCATTTTAAAATGTAGCCCTTTTTTTGTGGTTCAATTCTTAAACATTCGAGGTTTTTATGACGATTTCTGTCGTTGTTCCTGTTCATAATGAAGCTGAAAATATCAATCCTTTATTAAATGAAATTATCGCTGCACTGCAAGATGTTACGGATTACGAAATTATTTACATCGATGACGGTAGCCGTGATGAGACGTTAAACGTGTTGAAAACAGCGCAACAAACCATTCCGAATTTGCGTGTTTTTCATCATGCCCAAAGTTGCGGACAAAGCGCAGCAATTTATACTGGCGTGAAAGCGTCGAAATATTCTGTCATTGCAACGCTCGATGGCGATGGACAAAACGATCCCGCTGATATTCCCAATTTGCACGCGCAATTGCAAGCGCAACAAAAAATAAATCCCAAATTAGCCATGATTGCCGGTTGGCGTAATCAACGTCATGATTCCGCATGGCGATTATTTTCATCCAAATTTGCAAACGGTATTCGCTCACGATTATTGGGCGATGCTACGCCAGATACAGGTTGCGGTTTGAAAGTATTTTTACGCAACGCGGCATTGCAATTACCGTTTTTTGACCATTATCATCGTTTTTTACCCGCGTTAATGCTGCGTGCAGGTTATCAAGTCGTTTCTGTTCCAGTCAATCATCGTGCAAGAGAACGCGGCGTTTCTAAATACGGCACATTGGATAGATTATGGGTGGGAATTAGCGATATTTTAGGTGTAATGTGGCTCAAAACACGCATGAAACTTACCGAGGTCAGCGAAATTGAACGTTAATATCAGTCAGGAAACGATTTGGCTAGGGATTGGTTTTTTAGGGCAAGCGTTATTTTCAGCACGTTTTATTGTGCAATGGCTCAAAAGTGAAAAAGAGAAAAAAAGCGTGTTTCCGATTGCCTTTTGGTATTTCAGTATTGGCGGTGGTGTAACATTGCTCGCGTATGCAATTTACCGTCAAGACCCTGTTTTTATTTTAGGGCAGGGCAGTGGGCTATTTATTTATTTCCGTAATTTGTATTTTGTGATTCACGAACGTAAACAACTCGATGCTGTAGCGGATTAAAATGACACGCATCGTAATTTTATGGGTAATTTTAATCGCCGCAAATTTAATGATTCGCCCACTAATGCCTATCGATGAAACTCGTTACGTTGGTGTGGCGTGGGAAATGTGGGTGCGTGGTGATTTCTTAGTACCGTATTTGAACGGTGAGACGTATAGCCATAAACCACCGTTATTGTTTTGGCTTATGTCTGTAAGTTGGTGGTTATTTGGGGTAAATGATTGGACACCGCGTATTATTTCCCCTTTGTTCGCATTAGGTTCAACTTTATTATCCGGTTTAGTAGCGCGTGAATTATGGCGTGACCGTTCGCAAGTCGCCGAATTAACGCCGCTAATTTTACTTGGTACGTTGTTTTGGTTGCTATACAGCACCTTGACCATGTTCGATATGTTGCTCGCCTTTTTTGTCTTGTTGGCAATTTATAGTGTATTAAAACTGTCGCAATCCAATTCCTGGCGAAATATTTTTTTATTAGGTGTTGCCATCGGTGGCGGCGTATTAAGTAAAGGGCCTGTTGTGTTGTTACAAATTCTACCCGTTGCCTTACTTGCACCGTGGTGGATTCAACATAAAGCGTCTGATTTGTCTTGGAAAACGTGGTATTTGAAATTAGTCGTAGCGGTTTTAATCGGCGCAAGCATTGCTTTAGCGTGGGCAATTCCGGCGGGTATTTCGGGTGGTGACGATTATCGAAATGCCATTTTTTTAGGACAAACTAGCGGACGATTAGTGAAATCTTTTGCCCATCAATTACCGTTTTGGTGGTATGTGGAACAATTACCGTTGTTATTATTGCCGTGGCTGTTTTTCAAGCCGTTGTGGCAAGGCGCAAAAAAACTTAATTTAAATGATTACGGCGTACGTTTTTGTCTTGCATGGGCATTACCGGTTTTTATTATGTTTTCATTCGTGAGCGGCAAACGGATTCATTACTTGTTGCCGCTGATTCCTGCCTTGGCGTTATTGCTTGCGCGGGCGGCGGACGAAATCAAAGACGTGGAAAAATGGCGCAGGGCTTATGTTATTGTGTTTTCTATTTTCGGATTTGTCCTATTAGCGGCGATTATTTTTCTGATTTTTAATAATATTTACCACTGGACTGACAAATTACAATTTCATCTTTTATCAGGTAGTTGTGCATTGCTTGTGATAATCGCTATGCCGCTTGGCATTTACTTTTTACGAGTGAAAAATGCACAGCAAGTCATTTTTTATACGTCTACTGCGTCAATCATCGTCTTAACTTTACTGGCTAGCATTTATTTTGAGAGTAACTTCGCTCGCCATGATACACAACCGATTGCTGAAAAAATCGCTCAATTTCAGAACGAAAATAAAGGCGTGGCGTTTTATACCGGAAAATATCACGACCAATTTCAATTTACCGGACGATTAACGCAGCCGCTGACATTGTTAAGTTCACCCGAAATCTTACAAACTTGGGTGCAAGAACATTCTGAGGGTTTTATTTTGGTTGATTCTGAAAAATTACCTGAAAACGTTTTGTTTTATTCGCATGCTTATCGGGCTGGACAATTAGGTTTTATTCGTAGTCAATCGTTGTCCTATCATCCCGATTTAATTCACATTTTGCAGCCCTAAACATGTTTAGACTTAGCCAATACATGCGCGAAGTAATTGCGCCCACGCCGCTCAAACCTACGCGCAAACCAGTTGCGCCGGTGGTGATTTGGAATTTAATCCGTCGTTGTAATTTGACGTGTCAGCATTGTTACACCACGTCAGCAGACAAAGATTTTCCAAACGAACTCACAACGCCGCAAATTTATACGGTGATGGATGATTTAAAAGAGTTTAAAGTACCGGTGTTGATTTTATCGGGTGGCGAACCGTTGTTGCATCCAGATATTTTCGCAATTTCGCAACGTGCCAAAGACATGGGTTTTTATGTTGCCTTGTCGAGTAATGGGACAAAAATATCAGCTGAAAATATCGACCAAATTGCCGCCATCAATTATTCCTATATTGGTGTGAGTTTGGACGGTATTCAAGACACGCACGATGCCTTTCGCCGTTCGAAAGGTTCGTTTAATCAAGCGTTGCGCGGTATTGAATTGTGTTTAGCAAAAGGCATTAAAGTAGGCATTCGCTTTACCTTGACGCAATCGAACGCACATGATTTTCCGGCAATGTTGCAATTGATGGATGATTACAACATCGATAAATTTTATTTATCGCATTTGAATTATGGTGGACGCGGTAATAAAAATCGTGGCGATGACGCACATTTCACGATGACACGCGAGGCGATGGATTTGTTGTTCGATACTTGTTATCGCTGGGAATTGGAAGGCAAAGAACGCGAATTTGTGACCGGTAATAATGATGCCGATGCGGTGTATTTTCTGTATTGGGTACGCGCTCGATTTCCTGAAAAAGTCGCGCACATTCAAGCGAAATTGCAGCAATGGGGCGGTAATGCGTCGGGCGTGAATGTGGCAAATATTGATAACACTGGCAATGTGCATCCGGATACGTTTTGGTGGCATTACAATTTAGGTAATGTCAAAGAGCGTCCGTTTTCTGAAATTTGGCAAGATACCAGCGACCCGCTTATGGCTGGTTTAAAAAGTTCGCCTCGTCCGCTCGAAGGGCGTTGTAAAACCTGTCATTATCAATCAATTTGCAATGGCAATACGCGGGTGCGTGCCGCGCAAACGACGGGTAATTATTGGGCGGAGGATTCGGGGTGTTATTTGGGGGAGGGTGAAATAACTGAAAAATGAACAATTTTATCCAAATAGAACTTTTTGATTCTGAACTTCCAAAAGAAAATTTAAAAATTAAAGTTGATGATGTTGATTGGCAGAAAAAATTAGGCTGTTCAATTCTTACACGTCAAGAAATCTCTGTGCTAATTTCTAAACATAAAACTGAAAATTATTACATTTATGTACTGTGGAAAATGTACACAGAAAAGCCAATTCCGTTTTATGTGGGCAAAGGTCATTTTGACCGTGTTATCAAACACGAAATGCCCAGTGACAAGCAAAACAAAATCAAAAATAACATCATCAACAAGCATCAAAGATTAGGTTTTAATGTTGGCTATTCAATTCTGAGTTGGCATAAAGAAGAACAAGACGCGCTTAATCGAGAAGCAGAGTTAATTTCACAACTTGGTCGGGCTAATTTAAAAAAAGGAATCTTGGTTAATAAAACAGATGGTGGCGATGGAACTCGCGGACATTTATCACCTAAACGTGGCGAAAGTTATAGTGCAAAACCTGTTTATACTGTATTCAATGGAATATCAACTCATTTTGCTTGTGTTGCAGATGCTGCCGAAGCTCTTGGTATTTCAGGTGGCGCGTTATCAGGACGCATCAGAAATGGTTGGATTGGTTACTATTACGAAGATGAAGGGCAACAACCAACAATTAGCACACATCAAGGTTTTTATCGAAAGGTCGTTCATACGCCTGATGGCGTTTTTGAATCACTCGCTGAAGCAGGACGGCAACTCAATGTTTCACATAAAAAAATACACAAAAGAATAAAGTACGGTTGGGTAGGTTATTACTACGTTGATGAAGGTCAACGTCCACGCCGCCGACCTGAAAAAGCAGTTGAAATTGCAGGTATTAAATTTGAGAGCCATAAAGAAGCGGCTCAAACCTTTGGTATTTCAGTTGGTTCTATTGCAAAGCGATTAGGAAGCTCTAATTACCCAGATTGGATAGACTTATCAGGAACTATTAAAAAAGAAAGTAAAAAATCCAGAATACAAAGTGAAAGAAAACCTTTTACTGCTATTTGGATTGGCGAAATAAAATATAGTTCGCTAGTTGAAGCAGAAAAAGCAACAGGAATTAAACACGGAACGCTCGTAGCCAGAGCAAAAAGTTCAAATTATCCCGATATAAGAATTGACGGTGTGGTTAAGGAACAACGCTCTGCAAAAATGGGAAAAATTGCTGTTTCGGTAACAATTGATGGTGTTGAATATCAAACTTTATCAGATGCGGCGCGAGCAATTGGAATTGATATAAATACGGTTAAACAAAGATGCCGCAGCACATCATTTCCAAATTACATTTCAAAAGATGTCGATCTACAAAAGAAACCACCTAAAAGTGGATTACCTTATTTAGGGAGAATTGTTGTCGATGGTGTTAAATATCGTTCTATTAAAGCGGCGCATGAAGCTGTTGGTATTCAGCGAGCAAAATTAAAAAAGATGGCTTTAGATGAGAATATGCCAAATGTTTATTTTGAAATTTGAAAATACATGAAAAATATCGTTTTAACTCACTCATAAATACAATTCATGACTATTATTTGCCCCTGCAACTCAACAAAAAACTACCCAGACTGTTGTCAACTCTTTCACGACGGCACACATTTCCCCATTACCGCCGAAGCCTTGATGCGTTCGCGTTATAGCGCGTATGTGTTGCAAAACGCGGATTATTTACTGGCAACATGGCACAAAAACACCCGCCCGAAACAACTCGATTTTTCACAAGATAATACAACATGGCAAAAATTAGAGATTCTGCACACCAAAAAAGGTGGCGAGAAAGATGAAAAAGGACGAGTAGAATTTAATGCGTTCTATGTGCAGGACGGTGAAACGCGGCTGATGCACGAAATCAGCCGCTTCAAAAAGGTCGCCGGACGTTGGTTTTACGTTGACGGCGTATTGGATTAGTCAAATTTGCTCGGCAACCAACCGTTATTCACACAATCTCGAAAACACCACGCCGGTGTCGTTTCGGTTTTGTAACTCCAGAAAAACCAACCTAAATATTTTTCAAAGGTTGCCAATTGCGCCGCCGCATAACCACGGTAAGCGACATTCATTTGAAAATCATCCATCGTTTCTAAGGCATGATTGAAAGGTCCTTCTGCCCAAAGCGACACCACTTTTAAATCTAAACCTAAACTCCACTCACCAAGGTAAGTTTGTTGTTTTAATTCGTGGATAATGTCATCGGCTTCTTGTTTCCATTCACCGCTAGCTTTGTGCATGTGAGTGTAAATATCCGAATCAATATCAGCTCGGTCAAAACATTGATAACGGTGCATATCAAACACCACGTTTTGAAATTCTGGCTCAGGCATAAAGCCAATGTATTCCCGAAATGAACGAAAACCATCATGAAAAACAACCGCCACTTTATCGGGCGAACAATGTTTACGAATGCGTTGATAGGCGAGCGTGTTGTAATTTTTTAAATAATCGGTTGGCACATCCCAACGCGGTTCGTTTAAAACTTCAATCGCGTGCAGAGCAGGGCGATTGCAATAACGTTCCGCAAGACGTTCCAAAACACTTAGCGAATGTTCTAAATAGGCTTCTTGCGTATGCCATTCGCACACATCTTTAATGCCACCATTATCAAATCCATTTTGACAACCTGGCGCAGCGTGTAAATCGACAAGAATGTTTAAGCCGAATTCTTCTGCCCAATCGAAGGCGTTATCTAAAATTTCAATCCCACCTACAACAAACGGGTGTTGATTTTCGCCATAACTGCGGTGATAGGGATACTCTGCGCCAAAAATCCAATGTCCCACCGGAATGCGAACCGCGTTAATGCCACGTTCTGACAACCATGAAAAATCGTCGCGGGTAATAAAATTGTTCCAATGCACTTTTAAAATGCTATCAGCTTTGTCGCCTAATTCAGCACAAAATGTGGTTTCATCGGTTGCGTCTAAACCTTCAAAAAGACTAGGTGTCATCCATTTCTCTAACACCAACCAACCGCCTAAATTCACGCCGCGTAATTTTTTACCGCGTGCTTGTTCTACTGTTTTTGTCATGTTAAAAACTCCTCACTGTAAAGTAATTTTGCGTTGGTGGAAGGCTTCAGCGCGAGATTCGTGCGTAATCGTTAAAATCGCCGATTTAGGTAATTCTTGGCAAATCAAACGCATAATGGCAATTTCTTCGTCGGAATCTAGTGAATCAAAGGCTTGTTGTAATAAAATCCATTTGGGTTGTTGCAATAACAAACGCACCGCACCCAAACGTTGTTGTTGTTCGCGCGACAGAGCCGTATCCCAATTATCTATTTCATCCAAATTTTCTCGCAATTCGCTTACGCCAACTAAATCGAGTTTTTCTTCCAAATCGCTTTGATTAACGTCTTCTTCAGATAAGGGATAGCAAATTGCCGCGCGTAATGTTCCGGTTGGTAAATAAGGACGTGGCGGTATAAAAGAAATGTCATCGTCAGGCAATTCAATTTTACCTTCTCCCCAAGGCCAAAAACCAACAATGGCTTTGAATAATTTTGAACCGGTAAACGCATTGCCGGTAAGTAAAATACGTTCACCGGCTTTGATATGAATATCCATTTTATGCAGACAGACCACGCCATCTAAACGCACGATGCTCAAATCATGCAGACGTAAAACAGGTTTGTCTGTCTTAATGCGTTCAATGCGATGCGGATCTCTTTGAGAAATTTCTTGTTCTAATTTGTCCAAGGCATGAACCAAACCCAATACCCGTTCAACGGAAGCACGCCATTCGGCAATTTTTGCCATATTATCAACTGGCCATGAAAGCGCGGATGTCATTTGTTGAAAGGCTTGTGCCGATTGCATTAACCCACCTAATGAAATACTACCCAGTACAAAACGCGGGGCAGACACTAAAATCGGAAATGCCATCAGCAACACAGAATGTCCAGACGTAAACATTAAAATATGTGTCCACGCGGTTGTTTGTCGTTGCCATGCTTCGACAATATCGTGAAATAAACCGTAACAACGGTGTTGCTCAGTATGTTCGCCGTGTACAAGTGCAATAGCTAATGAATTCTCACGCGCATTCACCAAACCAAAACGAAAATTGGCTTCAACGGTTTGACGACCATTTGTCGCTTCAGTTAAAGGACGACCTATCCACCAACCTAAAACAGAAGCCCCAGCCGCGTAAAACATCGCTAGCCAAACTAAATGTCCATAAATCGGAATTTCGATAAAACCTAAGTCAAGCGTTATCACGCCAGACAATGTCCACAAAATTTTGGTAAAACTGACTAAAAGCAAGAGACAAAATGTCAACGAATGTACTAAATCAATCGCAGATTCCGTTGCAATTCGCACGTCTTCTGCAATTCGCCCATCCGGATTATCGTGTGAATCAATATTTTGTTGAATGTGCGTAACTAAATAATGTCGTCCATCATTCATCCATTGGTTAATTAACTTTGTGGTCAACCAATTACGCCAATCGAGTTGCAATGCGCGTTTAACTTTAAAATGTGTCACCGTTACCGCAATATTGGCAACAAAGATAACAATAATTAGCCCAACTTGCGTCAATACGCCCGACATGGAACGGCGTTCTAAAGCGTTAAATAAATCTGCACTCCATTCGGTAATCAACACTGCAATGGCAATTTGTATGACGGTTAAAACAAATAGTCCTAACGTTAATTGATGAATTTTGGTTTTATTTTCGGATTGCCAAAAAGGGGCGGCTAAACGAATAAACTGAGCAAGAAATCCATTTTGAGTGAGCATAGTTGCGAATCCTCCAAAAGATAAAAGGCTATCATTTTTTTATTGTTTTATTTTTCGCAGCTTTCGCTGCTCCAATTATTTGATAGCTAAAATGTCAATGTTGTTGACGATAACGATAATACGCCGCACATGCACCTTCGGAAGAAACCATTGTTGCGCCAAACGGATGTTCTGGCGTACAAGTTGTTCCGAATTCGGCGCATTGTGCGGGTTTGATTAAACCTTGTAATACTTCACCACTGCGACATGCCGCAGGTTCTTGTGTGTTAATGGTGCCAACGGAAAAACGTTGCTCGGCATTCCATTCATCATAATCCGAATTCAACGCTAAACCACTTTCAGCAATTTCACCTAATCCGCGCCAGTTTCGATTTACCACATTAAATACTTTTTGCATTAAGGCTTGCGCGGGCAAATTGCCTTTTTCTTTAACGACGCGGGCATATTGGTTTTCAACGGCAAAACGTTTTTCTTCTAATTGTTTCACGCACAAATACAAACCCTGCAAAATATCGACCGGCTCAAAACCTGTGACAACAATAGGCATTTTGTATTGTTCACAAATAGGTAAATATTCATGAAAACCCATAATCGAACAAACGTGACCAGCACCTAAAAAACCTTGCACGCGATGATTAGGTGTCGCTAATAACGCTTGCATCACAGGTGGTACGCGCACATGGCAAATCAATAATGAAAAATTTTTGAGTTGACGCAATTTTGCTTGATAAGCGGCTAATGCGGTCGTCGGAGCAGTGGTTTCAAAACCAACACCAAAGAAAACCACTTCTTTATTAGGTGATTGTTCGGCAATCGTCAACGCATCTAATGGCGAATACACAATGCGAATATCTGCGCCTTGGGCTTTTAAACTGAGCAAATCGTGTTGTGAACCCGGTACACGCAACATATCGCCAAACGAACAAAAAATCACATTCGATTGTGCGGCAATGGCTAAGGCTTTATCAATATAAGCCAGTGGCGTAACACAAACAGGGCAACCAGGGCCGTGAATTAACTCGATTTCATCGGTAAGCAATTGGTCAATGCCGTATTTAATAATACTGTGTGTTTGACCGCCGCACACTTCCATAATACGCCAACGTTGTGTGGTCAACGATTTAATTGCACTGACCCAATGTTGTGCGAGTTGTGGATTACGAAACGCTTGCATGTAATTCATAACGTGGCTTCAAAGTCGACTAAATCTTGGAAGGCTTGTAAACTTGCTTTTGCTTCCGTTTCATCGAGAACGGATAACGCGAAACCAGCGTGAACAATCACATAATCTCCAATTTGGGCTTCGGGGACGTAAGCCAAACTGATTTCTTTTTGTACGCCAGAAAAATCAACATTTCCAGTGCGAAGCAAGACATCGGCATTAGCATTTAAGCTAATAATTTTTGCGGGAATAGCTAAACACATAATAAGTCCGTAATGGCGTTAATTCGCACAATCAAACCAACAAACTTGATTGCGTCCAGATTCTTTAGCGGTATACATTGCACTATCCGCGCGGTTCAATACCATTTCACTATCGGTATCATCTATAGATAATAACGCGGCACCAATGCTAACTGTGATGTGAACCATGCCTTTAGGGTGAGAAATAGCGATGTTGGCAACTTCTTTACGCAGACGTTCCGCCATGATGAGTGCTTCATTGCGTCCTGTACTAGGTAATAAAACGGCGAATTCTTCACCCCCTAAACGGGCGGGAACATCAATATTTCGGGAATTATGTCTCATCACGTTTGCAAATTGTTTTAACACCTCATCGCCCGTCGCGTGTCCGTAATTGTCGTTAATATTTTTAAAAAAATCTAAATCTAACATGAGCAACACCGCCGAACCACCTAGACGAGAAATACGGTCTGATTCTTGAGTTAATCGATCTAAAAAAACGCGGCGATTAAACAAACCCGTTAACGGATCGGTATTTGCCAATTTATGCAGCATTTCTTCTAACGATTTACGTTCGCTGATATTTTCTTTTATACCAATAAAATTGACAATTTCCCCACGACCATTTTTAACCGGCGCAATACTCAATTCTTCGTGATATAAATCGCCATTTTTATGTTTATTGATAACTTCGCCGCGCCAATGTTTTCCTGCAAGCAAATTTCGCCACATATCTTGATAAAACAATTCATTTTGTTTACCCGATTTTATCAATTCACTAGGCTTACTTCCCATCACTTCTTCTAAACTGTAACCCGTTAAACGACTAAAGGCAGGATTTGCCCATTTGATATTAGCTTCGGTGTCGGTAATGATGATGCTATTTGCCGCCGCTTCCAATGCGGCAACCAATAACTTGTTATGTGTTTCCATTTCAACGCGAAGTAACGCATAACGAATCACTCGCGCTAAACCATCGAATCCAAAATCACCTTTTACCATATAATCTGTTGCGCCTGCTTTTAATGCAGATAACGCAAAATCCACATCGGCACGTCCCGTAAGAACAACAATGGGAATATCACCTGCCATTTGTCGTCCAATTTCTACGGTTTCTAATCCTTCTGAGTCTGGCAGTGATAAATCTAACAACATGACATCAAAACAAGAATGTCTTAATTGATGCTCGGCAATTGCTAACGATTCTACCCAAGTGATTTCGAAACTCACATCACGGTTTTGCTTTAACACGGTTTTGACTAAATACGCATCTCCTGTTTCATCTTCAACCAGTAACACACGAATAGGCGACTTCGCAGAACTCATATTTTGTGTCCTTGCGGTAAACGCACAAGCGTGAACCAATATTCATTTAATTGATGAATCGCGGAAATAAACTGTGACATATCGACAGGTTTTGTAATGTAACTGGCGGCACCTAATTGGTAAGAGCGCACCACGTCATTCTCAACATCTGAGGTTGTCAATACAACAACGGGGATGTCATTTAACAATGCGTTAGCTTTCATTGCTTCTAAAAATTCACAACCATTCATGCGCGGCATATTTAAATCAAGAAAAATTAAATCAGGGCGTGGCGCGTTGGCATATTTTCCAACTTTTTGTAAAAAATCTAATCCTTCACTGCCATCGATGACATGATGTAGATTCGCCATGATTTTGCCTTCTTTTAACGCCATTTTTACCAAATACGCATCAGCAGGTTCATCTTCTAACAATAAAATTTCAACTGCGTGGGGGTGTTCAATCATTAAGGTTTCTCATAAATTAAAATAAAAAAGTTTAATTCCCGGTCGGTAAATCAAATACAACCGTTGTGCCACCGCCATTAGTTTCTTTCAAACTCACTGAGCCGCCGCAACTTTCAATAACTCGCCGGACAATAGCTAAACCAATGCCGGTCGATTCTTGATTATCGTTGACTTGTAATCGTTCAAATACCAAAAAAACGCGCTCACGGTATTGCGTTGGAATTCCTACGCCATTGTCTTCGACATAATAACGAATTCGTTTTCCTTTGAGTTCGCCATAAATGCGTATTTTGGGAATACGATTGGGGACACGATAACGCAGGGCATTATCAAGTAATATATCGAAAATGTCATATAATCGTGGTCGGTCAATCGTTACTGTTGGCAGGGCAACGTAATCAATCTGAGCATAAACTTCAAGAATCAACGGGGCATGATGTTCCACGACTTTTGCAATGATTTCAGTAACTGAAACGGATTCAACAGTTGCTCTGGGTTGTGTTGCGGCAAGGTAAAGTTGAATGTCTCGAACTAACGCGCGTTGGCGCAATGCACTTTGTTCAATGAAATGCAATGTAATTGCCGCATCTTCATTAGGTGCGAAGGTAGTTATTAGCTCGTGCTGTAATCGTTGCACAAAACTTACTAACCGTCGCGCGGGTTCTTGTAAATGATGAGCAGAAATATTGGTGAATTGTAATAAATCGGCATTTGTTAATGCCAGTTTTTCTTCACTTTTGCGTAATTGCGTGGTTAATTCAAATGCTATTTTAAGTGCATTCGTTCGCATTAAAAAGTAAGTGCGTAGCAAGAAAAATAATAACAAACTAATAAACACGCCTGCACTGGTTGTAATCCAGACTTTGCCGTAATCCACATTTTTTTCTACGCCTGTAAATTCTTCAAAACGCAGTGTCCATAACGTCCCGAAAAGCGCCATTTGTGTTTCTAAACTAAAAAGTGGCGCAGGATTATTTAATAAATGATTTTCGCTTTGGTATAACAAATTTTCGGGTTGTATTTTATCGCCATCATAAATGTGTAAATGCAGATGAGAGATAGTCTCAATATTTCCATCAGAAACAATATTTTTGAATAAATCCGTCATGCGAAACGGACTGTAAACCCAACCAAATAAAGCCGCTCGCCGTTGTTCACGCGTATCAATTGGTTTGTTTTTTTGATACACCGGCGCATACATTAACGTTCCTGCTTGTACATTTGTCGATTCTTCTTGAAGTAGCGTGACTTTTCCCGACAAACTCACATTTTGACTATCGACCGCATAATCCATTGCCGCACGACGAATGGGTTCTGAATACATATCGTAACCAAAGGCGCGTAAATTACGCCCGCTAAAAGGTTCGATGTAAATGATAGAGGTATAAGCATCGCGTTTGCCTTCTGGTTTCACGCGATAATCTGGGAAACCCGATTGGCGCAAACTATTTTCATGCGCTTTGAGTTGTTCAGGTTTAATCCACAGTGAAAAGCCTAACGCTTGAATGCCATTAAAATGTTGGTCAAAACTTAACCGCCGGACATAAACTCGCCATTCTTTGCGTGTCACGTCTTCGGAGGCATCAAACATCGCCGCACCACTTAATAAAATTTGTTTTTGTGCAGCAAGTCGGGCTTGTATTTTTAATTTAACTTCTTCGCAACGTAATTCAAATTTCTGGCGTTCATGCAATTCAATGTCTGTTTTGACGCGATAACTGACGAATAGCGTTAATAATAAACCTAACAATAATACCAACCATGAAAGTATAAGAAGGCTCTTTTCGCGTACTTTTTTATAAAACGTTTCAGTGTTGGATTCATTCATTGCTCTAATCCATTGTGTTTTTGATAATAGGCAACTCAAACCAAAAGACGCAACCTAGCCCTTCACCTTTTGATTCTACGCCAATTTTTCCATCATGATGTTCGACGATTTTTCGACATAATGCTAAACCTACGCCCGTGCCTTCAAAATGACTGCGTGCTTGTAGACGAGAAAAAACTTTAAATAATCTATCTATTTGCGTTGGGTTAATGCCGATGCCTGAATCGCGCACGGTGACTTTGAAAAAGTTGTTGGCTGTGACCGTTGCACAAACTTCGATTTGAGGCGGTTTATTTTCTTCGTGATATTTAATGGCATTACCAATCAAATTTTGTAACAGGCGTGTTAATTCATCACGACTCGCCACCAAATCCACCCAATCGCCCGATATTTCAACATGTCCGTTACTGGTATCTAATTCGGGTTTTAGAAATAAAAGAGCTTCATCGATAGCTGCATGACTAGAAATAAGGGTAAAAGGTTCGGTTCGTCGTCCCACCCGTGAATAATCCAGCAACGATAAAATCATCGCATCCATGCGTTTTGCGCCATCAATGGCAAAATCGAGAAATTGACGTGTTTCTTCGTCTAATTGCTTGGCTAATGCCGTTTCAATCAATGATAAATAACTTGCCACCATCCGTAACGGTTGTCGCATATCATGTGAAACGGCGTAAGCAAATTGTTCTAAATCTGCGTTAGAACGTTGCAGTTCTAATTCGATTTGTTTCCGGTCGGTAATATCTTGAACAATACCTCGAAAAAAACTGGGGATGCCTTCGGATGTAAACTCGGCACGTCCCACTGAACGCATCCAACGTATTTCGCCGTCGGCAAGAATAGTTCGATATTCCACATCATATTTTTCCCTATTTTTAATATGACTTTGTGTTGCATCAATAATGAATTGTCTATCATCAGGATGCACGATGGCTAAAAAATCTTCCCATGTTGGATTTTCTATCACGGGAAATTTTACGAGATCAAAGATGGTGCGAGACCAGATTTGTTTGTTATGGATTAAATCTGCTTCCCACGAACCAATGCCAGCATAGTTTTGGCTGAGATTAAGCCGCTCTTCACTGGCTTTTAATTTATTTTCCATGCGTTTTCGCTCAGTGATATTGCGCGATAACACGATAAAACGTGGCTCTTGTTCATTTTCAGTTAATTTGAACGCAACGGACAATTCGAACCAATGCTGCTCTCCCTCCAGCTCTAATTTTATTTGTTTACCCGTTGACCAACCTTGTTTTTGAGCTTCTTGTAATGCTAAAAAACAAATTGCCGTGGCATCTGGCGGCAAAATAGCAGAAATTTTTTTCCCTAAAAGTTGTTCTGCTCGCAAGGCAAATGTTTCACTGCGATGTGCATAGTAATCATGGAAACGCCCGTTTAAATCCAGTTCAAAAAGCACATCAGGAATCGCATTTAACGTGGCTTGTAATTGATTTTTTGTGTTGAGTACATCGAGTTCTATTTGTTTACGTTCGGTGATGTCTGAAACAAAACCATGCCACAAAATAGAGCCGTCGTCTTCTAGTTCGGGTAACGCATTTCCCAGTAACCAGCATTCTGTACCATCTGCAAATTTAAGACGATATTCATCACGCCACGGACTTAATTCCCTTGCTGACGTTTTAATTCCTTCAAGATGATGCACTAAATCATCAGGATGAACGTTGGCAAAAACGGCGGCAGCATCTTCTCGAACTTCTTCAGGATTGATGCGATAAATTTTGCGTAACACTTCACTGGCATAAGGAAGATAAAAACTGCCATCTGTACGCATACAAAATTGAAAAACTAAACTAGGTAGCTGATTGGCAATTTTATGTAACCGTTCAGAGGTTTCTTGTTGCGCTAATTCACTCTGTTTAAGTTCGGTCACATCGGTCGAAATGCCAGACAGCGCGTAAATCTTGCCGTTTTCATCTCTTAACGGTTCTTTTGTCGTTAAAAAAACATGCTCTTCGCCGTTTTTTAAATGATATTTACTGATAACTTCTACACGTTCGCCATGTTCCAGAACCCGTCGATCGTAATATCGAGTTTTTTGAACAGTTTCTTCATCAAAAAAATCACTATCAAGACAACCAATAATTTCAGTAGATGGTAAACCGAATAATTCTGCAACCATTCGATTTGAATATTGATAGCGATAATTAAGATCCTTGGTATATGCCGCCACGGGTGCATTATCCAAAATAGAAGATAGTTTGTATTTTTCCTTATTTGTTTTTTCTTGTTCAGCAAGTAGTTCAGCAGTGGTTGGTAATTTCAGCGCAAGCGGAATAATCTTTAACATTGCAATGGCTGTGATGACAGAAATAATTGCCGTAAAAACTTTAAGATAACCATCAAGCCAATACAGCGGAATCCAAATCAAAATTGCAGACATTAAGTGGGTTGTGCCACAGGCAACAATAAATAATGCCCCCATCGTAAATAGCCAAGCATAAGGTAAATCTTTGCGTTTACGAATGAAGTACAAAAGACTGAGTGGAATAGAGTAATAAGACAACGTAATCAACACGTCAGAAACAACGTGTAACCATAATAAAATGGGGTTCCAGCTTAAACAGAAACCATGTGGAATGAAGCTGTTGATGCCGAAAAAATCAATCAATATTTGCATGAAGTGAAAATGTGATGACTGAAGCGTTCAGTCAGATAGGAAAAGACGCGGCGTACAGCTGCCCCAATGCTAAACCACCGTCATTAGGCGGTACGTTTTGATGACAGTGTACAGTAAAACCTGCATTCGTTAATTCAGTAAATATGTTTTCTGTTAGCCGCGCATTTTGAAAACAACCACCGCTTAAAACAACAATTTTCTGATTCGCACGTTGAGCAATTGCAACGCTGATTTTTGCCAGCGTGTTGTGAAATTTTGCGGCGCAGTAATTTGTTGGTTGCGTTGTTTTATCGAGTAAAAGCTGTTTTATCATGGGTTGCCAATCAATCACCATCGAATCACCGATTTTAAAATCATAATATTCTTTTGTTTCATTGGTTGTAGCGCAATTTTCCAACAACATCGCAGCATGACCTTCGTATTCATTAACGTGACAAACCCCAAGTAAACTCGCCACCGCATCAAATAAACGTCCGACGCTGCTAGTTTTTGGACAATTCAATTGTTTGGCTAACGCGATTTTTAATAAGGCTTGTTCACTTATCGAAAAATCTAAATCTAAATCTGAAAAAGCTTTTTCGCCATAAATTTCATACAACAAACCTAATGCAACGCGGCGCGGTTCTTGAATGGCTTTAGAACCGCCGACTAATGGGAAAGTACGAAAATGGGCAAAACGCTCAAAACCTTTTTCGTGAATCGATAAAAATTCTCCCCCCCAAATTGTGCCGTCTGTTCCAAAACCTGAACCATCCCAAACAATGCCTAACGCTGGCGGTTGTAAACCATTTTCTGCCATGCAAGACAGCGCATGAGCGTAATGATGTTGAACGGCGTGTTTTTCGATATTTAAATTCGCCGCAAATTGACTACTCACATAATCCGAATGCAAATCGTGCATCACTCGGACAGGTTTAACGGCGTAAGCATTTTGTAAATCGGCAAGCGTTTTTTGAAATTGTTGGCGCGTCGCTTCGGAATCTAAATCGCCTAAATGTTGACTTAAAATGGCTTGGTTTTTGTAACTAATTGCGACGGTATTTTTCATTTGTCCACCAACGGCGAACGTATTTGGAGAAGCGTTTTTTAACGTAATTGGCAACGGTGCATAACCTCTAGCACGACGTAAAACAGTGATTTTTTTGTTAATGACGCGAACAATTGAATCATCTAATGGTCGCAAAATTGGGCGATTATGAACTAAAAAATAATCTGCAATGCTGGCGAGATTTTTTAACGCTTGCGTGTCATCAATACAAATCGGTTCGCTAAAACGATTGCCACTCGTGGCAACTAATGGAAAACCAAAATCATGTAACAACAAATGGTGCAATGGCGAATAGGCGAGCATCACACCCAGCAAAGATTGTTGTGGCGCGACAGATTCGAAAGTTGTAGAAGATTCAAGCCGTTTCATTAAAACAATCGGGGCGGCAGGCGAGGTGAGGGCAGTTTGTTCGAGTTCGCTTATTTTACAGAGTTTTTGCGCGGCGGCTAAATTTTCAACCACCAGAGCAAATGGTTTCATGGGGCGATTTTTTCGTTTACGCAAACGTTCTACCGCTTCTCGATTCGTGGCATCGACCAATAATTGAAAGCCACCAATGCCTTTCATCGCCACAATTTTTCCAGCTTTTAATTGTTCAACTGCCATTTTTAAAGCCGCGTCTTTTTCAGCTAAAACATATCCTGATTCGTCCCAAAAACTCAGTTGCACACCACACGTTGGACAAGCAAGCGTTTGAGCATGAAAACGGCGATTTTCCATCGATTGATATTCATGTTTACAATCAGCACACAAAATAAATTCTGCCATGCTGGTATTCGCGCGGTCGTAAGGTTGGCGCGTGGTGATGCTGTAACGTGCGCCACAACTACAACAACTGGTAAATGGATAACGATAATAACGACTTTGTGAATTAAAAATATCTTTGACACATTCGGGACACGTTGCAATATCGGGCAGAGCAAATGCGGATGTTGGTGCGTCGTTAATGCTGGTTAAGATTTCAAATCGTTCAAAATTTACCAGTGTTTTGGCAGTGCGTTTTAAGTCACTAATTTCAGCAAAAGGCGGTAATTCTGTTTGGAGTGCGTTGAGGAATTTTTGTTGCGATGCGTCTGAACCTTCGATTGAAATTAAAACACCTAAAGACGTGTTTTTAATCCAACCTTTTTGCTCAAAGCGCGTCGCTAAACGTGCTACGAATGGACGAAATCCAACGCCTTGCACCATGCCTTGGATTTCGAGTTGTGAATGAACGCGCATTTATTCTCTGCGCCAGCGCGTTGTACCGTCTGGCGAATCTTCCAAAATAACGTTTTTAGCTTTCAATTCGTCACGGATTTGGTCAGCTAACGCCCAGTTTTTAGCTTTTTTGGCATCAATTCGTTCCTGAACTTGTTTATCAATGATGGGGTTTGATATGGAAACTTCAATGTTATCTGAAATACCGATTGAATCGGAAATAGCAACTACTCGTTTAAAATAATCATCTGGATTCTCTTGTAATAATCCTAAAATATTACCTAGATACTGTAGCGTATAAGCCAAGGCTTCTGCTTTTTCAGGAGCAGATTTTTTGGCTTTATTTAACTCTTTAGCCACGTCAAATAAAACGGACAATGCAATTGGTGTATTAAAATCGTCATTCATTGCTCGTTCAAAACGTGTTTTATATTCAGTGTCATCAATGTATGGAACGTTGGCGTTATAATCCCCAGTGAGTTTGGAATTGACACTGTCTTTCATAATTGCATAGTCAAAGTCACGCAGAGCTATGTAGAACCCTGTTAATTTGGCTTTTGCGCTATTCAATTGCTCATCAGAATAATTCAATGGACTACGATAATGACTCGACAAAATAAAAAGTCGCACGACTTCAGGAGAATATTGTTTTAACACTTCGCGTACGGTGAAAAAGTTGCCGAGCGATTTGGACATTTTTTCTTCGTTGATTCGCACAAAACCGTTGTGCATCCAAAGATTCACAAACTTTTCACCCGTCGCGCCTTCGGATTGGGCGATTTCGTTTTCATGATGCGGAAATTGCAAATCCATGCCGCCGCCGTGAATATCAAACGAATTGCCTAAACAACACGTTGACATTGCCGAACATTCGATATGCCAACCGGGACGACCATTTCCCCACGGTGATTCCCAAAACGGCTCACCTTCTTTTGCCATTTTCCACAACACAAAATCCATCGGATTACGTTTCGCCAAATCCACATCAACCCGTTCACCGGCTTGCAAATCGTCTGTATTTTTACCCGATAATTGCCCGTAATTTTTAAATTTATCCACCGCATAAAACACGTCGCCATTTGTGCCGACATAAGCAAACTCGTTTGTAATCAATTTTTCAATCATAGCGATGATGTCGTGAATTGAAGATGTAGCGCGAGGTTCAATATCAGGCGGTAAAACGGCTAATGCGCGTTCATCTTCGTGCATCGCGTCAATAAATCGAGCGGTTAAGGCTTCAATTGATTCGCCATTTTCGTTGGCACGATGAATAATTTTGTCGTCAATATCGGTAATATTACGCACATAAGTAACGTCATAATCCAAATAACGCAAATAACGCACAACGGTATCAAACACCACCATCACCCGCGCATGTCCAACGTGACAATAGTCATAAACCGTCATGCCGCAGACATATAAACCGACTTTACCTGCAATGCGAGGCGTGAAAGTTTCTTTAGAACGAGTGAGCGTGTTGTAAATTTTTAGCATTCTGTTTTTTCGTTAAATGTAAATGATGTCGCAATTTATCAAGCCGGCGCTTCTATTTCAAGTTAAAACCGCCTAAAATTCGCGCTCTTAAAAACATTCTCAAGGAAACAAATGCGAAACTTATTACTCTCAATGTTGTTTCTTTTCACAGCAACAACTTCTTTTGCAACGGAAACTAAAATGTCTCAAACCCATCCGAAAGTTAAATTAACGACTTCACTTGGCGAAATCACCATCCAATTAAATGCCGAAAAAGCTCCGATTAGTAGTGCGAATTTTTTAACTTACGTTAAAGAAGGTTTTTATAACGGCACGATTTTTCATCGTGTGATTAAAGGTTTTATGGCGCAAGGCGGTGGTTTTGATACCAGTTTTAATCAAAAAGATGTGCATGCGCCGATTGAAAACGAAGCGGATAATGGCTTGAAAAACAATCGCGGTACGCTTGCTATGGCGCGTACCAATGTGCCGAATTCAGCAACGGCACAATTTTTCATTAACTACAAAGACAACGACTTTTTAAATCATACCGGCAAAAATGCTAGTGGCTGGGGTTATGCGGTGTTTGGTGAAGTAATTGAAGGCATGGACATTGTTGACAAAATGGCAACTGAACCAACCGGCAATCGTGGCGGTCATCAAGATGTGCCAAAAACTGACATCGTGATTGAAAAAGCAGAAGTCATCGAATAAATGATTTTATTCATTTCCGACCTACATTTATCGTTCGATAAGCCCGAAATAACCCGTCATTTTGTCCATTTCTTGCAAACGAGAGCGCGACAAGCTAAAACAATTTATATTTTGGGTGATTTATTTGATGCGTGGGTCGGCGATGATGATTTCACCGCGCCAAACGCACAAATTCGTCGCGAATTAAAACGCTTAACTGATTCTGGCGTTACCGTGTATTTACAACGTGGTAATCGAGATTTTTTAATTGGCGAGCGTTTTGCGCGTGGTACGGGCGTAATCTTACTCGATGATTACGCTGTGATTGATTTGGAAGGTGAGAAAACCCTTTTAACGCATGGCGATTTGTTATGCAGTGATGATGTGGCGTATCAAACTTTTCGCACTAAATCCCGTACTCTTGAATGGCAACAAAATGTGTTGTCTAAACCATTGTGGTTGCGTTTGATTGCCGCGCGTTGGTATCGAATTCGTAGTTTTTTTCATAAACAAAAAAAGTCTGATTACGTCATGGATGTCAATCAAAACACTGTCGAAAACCTCATGCAAAAATATCAATGTACGCGTTTAATTCATGGTCACACGCACCGTCCCGCCCGGCATGAATTTAATTTAAATGGTCAAAAAGCACAGCGTTTTGTGCTTTCAGCATGGAATGACGAGGGCGGTTCAGTGTTATGTTTTGAGGATAAAAAGTGAGTAAACGCAAATCTGGCTTAAACGTTCATGGGATTATTTTACTCGATAAACGTTTAGGCGTTTCATCAAACAAAGCCTTGCAGGAAGTTCGGCGTTTATTTAATGCCAATAAAGCAGGACACACCGGCAGTTTAGACCCTTTGGCAACTGGATTATTGCCGCTGTGTTTTGGCGAAGCGACCAAAGTTTCCGCGCTCATGCTCGATGATGACAAACGTTATCAAGTGACTGTCAAACTTGGTGTGATGACGGATACCGGCGATGCTGAAGGTCAAATCCTTGAAACTAAACCTGTGCCGTCGTTATCGCTCGAACAAATTCAAACCTGTTTGGAAAAATTTACCGGCGCACAAGCCCAAGTACCACCGATGTATTCAGCGTTAAAACATAATGGTAAAAAATTGTACGAGTTGGCGCGAGAAGGTATCACCATTGAACGCGAACCACGCAATATTACGATTTACGAATTGAATCTACTCGAATTTACACCCGAAACGTTGACGTTAGACGTGGCATGTTCAAAAGGCACTTACATTCGTTCACTTGCTGAAGATATTGGACATGATTTAGGTTGTGGCGGAACGGTGACAGCGTTACGTCGTACACAAGCCGGACAATTTTTGTTACATAATGCAAAAACTATCGAACAACTTAACGCGATGTCTTCGGAAGAATTGCACGCCAGTCTGATTGCCGTAGATAAACCGTTAGAATTGATGCCGGCTATTCATTTATTGCCTCAACAAGCAAAAGCCATTTGCTACGGTCAATCAATTGATTTTAAAGAAAATGAAATCAAAGGAAACGTTCGATTGTATGCAGAGGGTCTATTTTTAGGGTTGGGGGAAATCGGATTAAATGATAAGATAATACCCGTCAGATTGTTCAATTTGAACAGTTAAACACTTCGGTTTCTACACCCTAACGTGGAAACTTTTTATTTTTCGATTTATTTTTAATCTTAGGGATTATAAGCAATGCCATTTACAGCAGCACAAAAAAAAGCCGTCGTCGAAGCCTATCGTCAATCAGAAACTGACACAGGTTCACCAGAAGTTCAAGTCGCTTTATTGACGGCGCATATTCAACATTTAGCACCACATTTTGCCGCACACAAAAAAGATAACCATTCACGTCGCGGTTTATTACGCATGGTTAATCAACGTCGCAAATTGCTCGACTATTTGAAAAATAAAGATAGCGAGCGTTATCGCACATTGATTGCACGCTTAGGGTTGCGTAAATAAAAAACCACTAAAAAACGGCACACTTTGTGCCGTTTTTGCTTTAACTACAGAACAAACTCATTTTTTCAAATTACCTTCAAACAAAGGAAACCTCATAGTGAATCCTATTAGGAAAGAATTTCAGTACGGCGATCAAAAAGTTACGCTCGAAACCGGTGAAATTGCCCGTCAAGCTGACGGTGCAGTAATGATTGATGTAGACGGAACATCTTTACTTGTTACCGTTGTTGGAAAAAAAGAAGCCGCCGGTGGAGACTTTTTCCCATTAACTGTCAACTATCAAGAAAAAGCCTACGCGGCGGGTAAAATTCCGGGTGGATTTTTCAAACGCGAAGGTCGTCCTTCTGAACAAGAAACCTTAATTTCTCGCTTAATCGATCGTCCCATTCGCCCTTTATTTCCTGAAGGCTATACCCATGAAGTGCAAATTATTGCCACCGTGGTGTCATTAAATCCTGACGTAGACACAGAAATTCCCGCATTACTTGGCGCATCGGCGGCATTGGCCATTTCGGGTTTACCGTTTAATGGCCCAATTGGCGCGGCATGTGTTGGCTATAAAGATGGTCAATATTTACTGAATGTATCACCTACGGCGTTAAAAGAATCCGATTTGACCTTGGTTGTTGCTGGTACGGCGCAAGCCGTTTTAATGGTGGAATCTGAAGCGAAAAATCTATCTGAAGAAGTCATGCTCGGAGCGGTGTTATTTGGTCACGAGCAAATGCAAACAGCCATTAACGCTATTAACGAATTTGCCCAAATGGCAGGTTGTGGCGTAGTGGAATGGGTTGCGCCCGAAGCTAATCACGAATTAAATCGTTTGGTGAGCAGTGCCATTGAAGCGGACGTAAAAGCGGCATATTCAATTCCTGAAAAATTGATTCGCCAAGATAAACTTAAAGAAATTCGTACCGCCATTATTGAACAATTAACTGCCAATGAAGCCTACACGGAATCAGCAATTAAAGCTGTCATTGAACAATTAGAATATGACGTGGTGCGTGGCGCGATTTTAAACGATGGTCAACGTATTGATGGTCGTCCATTAGATAAAGTTCGCCAAATCAGTATTCGCACCGGCGTTTTACCACGCACACACGGTTCAGCTTTATTTACGCGCGGTGAAACACAAGCGTTAGTTGTCGCCACATTAGGTACACAACGTGACGCGCAAGTCATTGACGCATTGGCAGGCGAATATAAAGAGCCTTTCATGTTGCATTACAATTTCCCTCCGTACAGCGTTGGTGAAACAGGTTTTGTAGGTTCACCCAAACGCCGTGAAATTGGTCATGGTCGTTTAGCAAAACGTGGCGTTTTAGCCGTGTTGCCGAATATGGAAGAATTTCCGTATTCAATCCGCGTCGTGTCTGAAATTACCGAATCAAACGGTTCGAGTTCGATGGCTTCGGTTTGTGGCAGCAGTTTGGCATTGATGGATGCAGGCGTTCCGTTATCAGCACCTGTTGCAGGAATTGCGATGGGCTTGATTAAAGAAGGCGACCGTTTCGCGGTACTTTCTGACATCATGGGCGACGAAGATCATTTAGGTGACATGGATTTCAAAGTTGCCGGTTCTGCGAAAGGCATTACCGCGTTGCAAATGGACATCAAAATCGACGGCATTACGGCTGAAATTATGAAAGCGGCTCTCGCGCAAGCAAAAGAAGGGCGGTTACATATTTTAGGCGAAATGAATAAAGCCTTAGCGGTTTCGCGCGACGAAATGTCAGATTTTGCACCGCGTATTATCACGTTCAAAATTGATCCAAGCAAAATCCGCGAAGTTATCGGTAAAGGTGGTGCAACGATTCGCAGTATCACCGAACAAACCGGCGCAAGCGTTGATTTAACTGATGATGGTATTGTGAAAGTGGCATCGGTTGATAAAGCCGCAGGCGAAGAAGCGAAACGCTTGATTGAAGAAATCACCGCCGAAGTGGAAGTGGGTAAAATCTACGAAGGCAAAGTGGTTCGTTTAATGGACTTTGGCGCATTCGTTACGATTTTACCAGGCAAAGACGGTTTAGTTCATATTTCGCAAATTTCGGATGAACGTGTTGATAAAGTCAGCGAACGTTTAAACGAAGGCGATGTGGTTAAGGTGAAAGTGCTTGAAATCGATCGTCAAGGTCGTGTACGTTTGAGTATCAAAGAAGCCATTAAAGATGCTGAAGAACAAAACGGTGTGATTGCATAGTTTCTTTCCAATGTACGAGGATTGCGAGCATCGCTTGCAATCCTTTTTTGTGCCGGCGAATTAAGATTGTAATTCCAGCACATAATCTTCTAAATCATCCATGTCTTTAATTTCTATTTCTGAAATCGCGTAACCACTTATCGTAATTCCTGCTTTTTTTACGCTATTTTCTTGCGTGGAAAGTAACGGATGCCACACCGGTAAACTTTTTCCTTCATGTAATAATCGATATGCACAGGTTTTGGGCAACCAATCATATTGACTAAAACTTATATCGTGTAATTCCAAACAATCTGGCACAAATTTTGTTCGTTCAACGTATCTTTTACAGCGACACGTCTTTAAATCCAACAGTTTACATGCTACGCGCGTAATGTAAATTTCATCAGTATCTTCATCTTGTATTTTATGCAAACAACATTGTCCGCAACCATCACACAGAGATTCCCATTCTTCGCGTGTCATTTCAATCAACGTTTTTAATTCCCAAAACGGTTTCATTACCATAATTCCCAAACTGGTTTAACTGAAGCAGGCAACGGCGCAAGTCGCCCAAGCTCAATCCACTGATTGCTCGGAGTGTGAAAATCTGACCCTACCGAACCGACTAATTCAAATTGATTGGCATAATTGCCTAATATTCGCATTTCATCCGGATTATAACGACCGGTAACAACTTCCATTCCAAGTCCTCCTGCATTTTTAAACGCACCGAGTAATTTTTTCATGCGTGTAGCGGTTAATTTATAGCGCATGGGATGCGCGACAATTGGAATGCCTCCCGCTGCACGAATTGCTAGCACGGCGGTTTCTAACGGTGTCCATGTCGTAGAAACATAAGCTACTTTTCCGTCACCTAAATAACGATCAAAGGCTTCTTGTGGCGTGTCAACATGAAAATGTGAAACCAAAAAATCCGCAAAATGTGTGCGCGTAATCATACCGCTGCCAACGACATTCTGAATAGCCGTTAATGCACCCAAAATTCCTTTTTTTTCTAATTTTAACGCGATTTTTTCCGCGCGTTCTAAACGCATTATTTCAGATGCCTTGATAGTTTTTTGCAACTCGTCGTGCTGGGGTTCAATATTTAACCCTACGATATGTAAGCATTGTTTTTCCCATTGTACGGATAATTCAATACCGTTAATAAAGCGCATTTGCAAACGTTCAGCTTCCATTTTTGCCACGGCAAGACCGTCAACCGTATCGTGGTCGGTTAATGCTAATGTTGTTACACCATTTTGGGCGGCACGCGCAACTAATTCAGTTGGCGATAATACGCCGTCTGAGGCAGTGGAGTGGGCGTGTAAATCATAAGATTGAATCATTAGTATTTATATAATTTAAATTGTTGTAAGTTAGGGCAATGCAGTAATATAATTGTGCGATTGTAAGGTTGTTTATGACTTTGGAGGTGCGAATTGAACCGCCGTTCGTCTTATTCTCGCGGTTTTACGCTAATTGAAGTGTTAATTTCGATGGTTATTCTAGCAATTGGATTGTTGGGATTAGCGGCAATGCAGGTAATTTCATTGCGTGATAATCAAGATGTGTATTATTACCAGCAGGCAACATTGCTGGCTTATGAGATGCAGGATCGAGTTCGCGCTAATAATACAGTTAATTGGCTCAGTGTGATAGCCGGGACGGGTGATTCTTGTACTCAAGTTATTCCCTGTACTGCCACAGATATGGCGGTAAATGATTATGGCTATTGGAAAAACAACGCGAAAAAAATATTTCCCATTTCAAGTACAAATCCGGACGTGGTTAGTATTAAGTCGAGTAGTAGTGTCAACAAAGCAGGTTGTAAAGGGACGTATCCTTCATCATTGTGCTTAGTTACAACGTGGGCTAGAACCAATGTAAAAAAAACGAGCGCGGTATTAGGTGACGCGACATTTTATTTAGAGGTTACACCATGATTCAAAAACAGCGAGGTGTAACGCTGATTGAGTTAATGGTTAGCATGATGCTTGGTTTATCACTTATTGCCGGTATGAGTCAATTGTTTGTTCAATCGCAAAAAAGTTTTACGTTGCAACGAAACTTGAGTGATATGACCGATGACGGGGCGTTTATTTTGGAGTCTTTGGCTAAAGGGTTGTTGCAAGCGGGCTATTCAGATGATGGTCAAACTAACGCATTCATTCCTGATAGCAGCGTGTTGAGTTCATCAATAAATTTTGCTCAAAACGAGTTCATACACGGAACGGATAGCGAATTTATTTATCGTTACAAATTAAGTTCATTTACTCAAACTAATCCGTTAAATAATTTTATTTGTACTGCTCCACCCGCGCTTGCTTATAAATCGAATGACATTATCACTGTGCGTATTTATAAGGCAAACGATACGAATGGAATACCTGTTTTATATTGTAAAGTGATACAAAGCTCTGGTACCGCGAAAAATGCTGACCCCTTAATCTCAAATGTTGCAAAATTAGTTATCAAATATGGCGTTCATGACAAAACAAATAATACTTTTTATTACACGGATGAAGCGGGGGTGGATGCAATTGATGCAACAACAGGTTTAAGTAATTGGACAAATGTTTTTTCCCTCAAAGTTTTTGTCGTGTTGCGTAGCACCGATGATAAGTTAACGCGCAACAATGCTAAATACGACATTGATAATATGACATATACCGCAACAGATAATCGACTTTATAAAGTTTTTTCTAAAACGATTTATTTACGCGCGGTAGAACATTAGGTGAGTTATATGAAATTTTCTCTAAGGCAACAACGTGGTGCAGTGCTGGCTTTCAGCTTAGTAATGTTAACACTACTCACTTTAGCTGGAACAAGTATGATTCAGCAAAATAAACAACAATTAAGTATGGCTGTTAATACGCGCGAACAAACACAGCAATTTGCTAATGCTGAAGCAGTCTTGGCAGAAGCTAATAATATTATTAACGGCTATGGCGACGCAACACGAGGTATTCCTGTTGACTTAGCACACAATAATTGCTTACCAACAGATCCGAATCCTTGTACTAACAATTATTTTCCTACAGATTCAAAACTGTCGATTTATGATCCAAATCATCAATGCACACCGCTGATGCCATCGTATACGCAACAAATAGGCTTAGCAGGGCCTGTCACGGGGGTAGACGGTGCCACAATTCTTTCTGTCTCGTGCCTGTCAACACAATGCACTTCTTATGATACGACTACGAAAAAACTAACTTGCCATCCTGCAAGTGGTGATGTGGATTGCACAGGTAAAAGTATAGCTTATGTGGCAGCTCTTTTTTCTGACTCAAATGACATTTGTTATCAGTCTTACGACCCTTTATGTATGGAAGATGTTAATACCACAAAAAATCCAAGGTGTATGAGCAACCCACCTGCAACGTTGCCAGCGCCTCAATGCCCTAAAGAAGTTTATAAAGTTGATGCTATTTCAAGTGAAAATGGTGCAACCAGAGAAATCATTAGTGATCATGTAATCGGTTGTGGAACTTGATGTTACTAAAAACCGTTATAAATATCTCAATTGACAGAAACGTTTTATATCTCATCAATGTCCTTCAATTTGTAAATTTATTTAGGACAGATACTGATGAAAATACTTATGCTTATCGTCTTATAGCGATGAAGGATTAAGTCACCAACGTTTCGTCAATTTGAGGCGTTAGTTATTCCAAAAGTTTTAAGAGGGATTCACTGTGAACGTTAAAAAGAAAATATTATTTCTACTAATCGCTAGTTTGTTGATAGCCCTCTTATTGCCAAATTACGCCGCCGCAGAGTTTACTTTTTCAGCCCATGATACGGGCGGTAGATTGCTCAGTTTCAAAAATCCAGTCTTAATAATAGGCAGTGGTGCGTCAAATGGAGAGGGAGCTGCCACGACTGGGGCGCAATATATGTATACGAATGTTATTACTGTTGATGGTGTGCAAGTAAACGCCATTGTCAGCGTTGATAACATGGTAAATGCGACATTGAACATGTTTGATGATCCCAATCCCAACCCCATTGCGAGTGATTCTTCACGCATTACCACAACGGTTACCACAACGGGAACGGTGGATAATTATTCCACATCGTTTGGCGCAGTTGTCCGAGAAGATGCGATTTTTGCGCCTCGAATTACTTCTAATGATCGTACAAAGAATTCTTACGTTCAATTTACAATCAATTTCCAAGATAGCGCGGGAAAGCCTGTTGTATTAAAAAACGTTTATAACAATACATTAGATGTTGAAAGCGTTGAGTTTAATGAATATGGTGGTTTTATATCTTATTTGTTTTCGAGCGATTATTTAACAAATTCCTATCAACACATGATTGCAAATCAAGGACTTAATGGAAATATTCGTTTTTCTAATTCCAATTGTGACGGCAATCCTGGTCTTTATATTACAGATTCTAGTCGAGTACAAACAAAATTTGACACCATTTCCTCTATTACGTTAGTTGATGGACAATTCGCTAACAACGCCGTTCCAGACGGCAATGGTGGCGTAGTGACGTGTAATAACATTACCACTCGTTTTTATGGTGCTATTTTTGTTCAAGATGATTTTGTTGAAACAGGTGATCCTGCTGTTGAAATGACAGCGCCAACAGTTAATTCGTTAATTACATCAAATACTAAACCTACAATTACTGGAACGATTGGTGGATTTGTTTCTGCTAGTAGTCCTCAAGGCAGTCCTATCGTTGCAGGGGACACGTTCACGGTACTTTTAAATGGCATGACGTATACCTATCCCAATGCCAGTTTGTCTGTTAACGGTGTTCAATGGTCTTTGGCGGTTCCGACGACTTTAGCTCTTGGAACTTATGAAGTTACGACAACAAGAAATAGTACGTTGCTGGATCAAACTCATAACGAGCTGATTATCACACCACTTTGTGCCTTTCCACAAGTTGTCAACTCCACAGGAACGGGGTGCGTAACACCGAGTCCAACAGATGACACGATTTGTCACACTGGTGATACAGGGGATAAAAACGGCGATGGTATTGAGAATTATGACGATGACAGACTTCGACCCTATACAAAAATATTATCTAACAAACAGTTAATTACAGGGCATGAAACACATCCTCATGATTATGGTACTGATAGCAGTGGACATTGTCCTGATGACCCCGTCGTTTGTGCATCACCACAAATTCGTGATGCTACAAAAAATATGTGTGTAACGCCATTAAGTTGTACGTTGCCTGCTATTTTGAATGCTGCGGGGACACTTTGTGTCACGTCAAGTGTGCCAACAGTTGTAAGTCAAGCATCCGTCAGCACAACACCAACTATCACAGGAACGGTCGGTAATTTAGCACTTGCAGCGACGGAATCATTTTCCGTTTTAGTTAATGGCACAACTTACAGTTTAGGAAATGCCAATTTAACAGTGAATGGAACGACGTGGACACTAATCATTTCCACTCCTTTAACGCAAGGAACGGTTTATCCTGTGACGGCTACTCGTGATGGCTCATTAGTGGATACAACAACTAATGAATTGACAATTGTGTCCGTGCCAACTGTTACGAGCCAATCAACGAACAATTTAACGCCGACAATAACAGGAACCGTCGGTAATGTCGCATTAAATGCGGGTGAAACCTTTACGGTTGTGGTCAACGGTGTGACTTTTTCAAGCGGTAGTCAATTAAGTATTAGTGGGAGGACTTGGACGCTGAATATTCCCAGTTCGACCGCTTTAAAAGCAGCCACCACTTATGACGTGACAGCTACACGTTCAGGAACACTGATAGATGCGACGAGTGGAGAGCTTGTTATTACAACGGCTACTTGTTCAGCTTCTCAAGCACTTGATACCGTAACAAACACCTGTAAAACAACTTGTTTAGCTACGGAATACCTAAATTCGTCGAATGCGTGTACTAGTCGTACTCCTTCTTGTTCAAAGGTAGATGGAACAATACCGGCAACCTCAGACTATAATGGAACAACCATGTCCATCTGTCACTTTGATCCTAGCGTTTCGGTGGCAGCTCAAAAAATTTCCATCAAAAAGAGCGATATTGGTTTGTATGCGGATAGTCGTGGTGATTCCATTTGGGAAAGCGATAATACAAAAATGTGTCCAGAAGTAGACACGGAATGTGATGCCAGACCCACAGTCAATCCGACAACATCACTTGATTCAGTTCCACCAACATTGACGGGAACATTGGGGTCAAGTCGGTCATTAACCATCACGATTAACGATTCTAATGGTGTAACGAAAGCGACAGGTGCGGCGATAATTAGCAATGGCAGTTGGAGCTACTCGCCTGCTATTCCGCTTCCAGCAGGAATCTATGATGTTGTTGCAACGGGTGATGTCGCTCATGGTAGCTTAGTTGATAATACAACTAAAGAATTGACTGTGACAGCGGCTGTACTTCCTACTGTTAATGTAACAACCGCAACTGATCAGATTGCACCTAAACTAACAGGTACGATGGGGTCGAGTACATCGTTAACAATTGCAATTATCGATTCTGCTGGTGTCACAAAATTTACAGGTAGCGCATCGCCTAGTGGCTCTACTTGGTCTTATTCACCAGGCATCATTGCAGCGGGAACATATAATGTGGTTGCAACGGGAGACACTGCACATGGCAGTTTAGTCGATTCGACGACCAATGAATTAACAGTAACTACCAGCACTATTCCTACAGTCAATACAACAACAACTATCGATAAAATTGCTCCCAGTCTTTCTGGAACGATAGGTGCGAGTACGTCATTAACTATTTCTATTAACGATTCCAACGGCACAACTAAAGCATCGGGGATTGCTAACATTAGTGGCATTAATTGGACGTTTAAACCAACGAGTCCCATTGCTGCAGGGATTTATGATGTGGTTGCAACAGGCGATTCTGCAAACCTTGTTGATGCAACAAAAAATGAATTAACGGTTACAGGTTCTGTTATTCCCACTGTAAATTTAGCAACAACAACGGATAAAGTCGCGCCGACATTAAGTGGCATCATTGGTACAAGTGCGTCATTGAATATTGCAATTAAAGATTCCAGCGGTGCAACTAAAGCAACAGGGGCAGCTTTAATTAACCCACCGAACGTTAACTGGACATTTACGCCTAAGGTACTTATTCCTGTCGGTACATATGATGTGGTGGTAACAGGTGATGCGCCTAGTGGCAGTCTCGTTGATGCGACGACTGGTGAATTGACGGTTACAGCTAGTGCTGTTCCGACAGTTGATAACGTAACAACAAATGACAAAGTTGCACCAAAACTGACCGGAACAGTTGGGACGAGCGTATCGGTGAAAATTGCCATTAAAGATTCTAGTGGTAACACAAAAGTGAATTCATCAAAAGCTACAGTTAGCGGGGCGACTTGGAGCTATACGCCATCTAGTCCTCTTGCTGCAGGTACTTACGATGTGGTAGCAACAGGAGATTCAGCTAGTGGTGGTTTAGTGGATACCACAAAAAATGAGTTGACTGTCACCGCTAGTGTTGTTCCAACAGTGAACCATCCCGTAACGACAACTGATAAAGCTATCCCAGTCTTAACAGGAACTGTCGGCACAAGTGCAAAATTAACAATTGCAATCAAATCTGGGAGTACCGTTAAATTCACTGGTGATGCGACCATTAGTGGTTCTAATTGGAATTATTCACCTCCAAGTCCATTGGCGGCGGGGACTTATGAAGTGGTTGCAACCGGTGACACAGCTAGTGGCAGTCTCATTGATACGTCTGCTAATGAACTGACAGTCTCAACGTGTATAGTGCCGCTGGTTTATAACACAAATAAAAATGCCTGTATCACCCCTGTTCCCACAGTTGTTGCACAGTCTGTTCAAAGTCTCGTACCGGTTTCTCCCGTTATTACTGGGACTGTCGGCGCGTCAGCCTTAGACACAACAGAAACGTTTTCTGTAACAGTTAATAAGCTGGTTTACAACAAAAGTGATAGTGCTTTAGTAATTAACGACATGAATTGGACATTAACCATACCTGTTACAGCTCCACTTCCATTTGGTAATTATGATGTCATGGCGGCTAGAAATACGGTATCCAAAGATAAAACAACCAACGAACTTAAAATCATATTGATATGCCAGTTACCGTTAGTTGCTGACGGGACAGGAAAAGGGTGTGTTTCACCGGGTGTTTTCCCAACAGTAGACGCTCAAACCACCGATGATACAACCCCAGTGATTACAGGAAGTGTTGGGGATACAGCACTGGGACAAACAGAAATGTTTAGCGTGACTATTAGTGGTATTAGCTATGATAGAACGCAGATGACATTTAATAACACGCTATGGTCATTAGCGACAACGACGGCTCTTTCACCTGGCACTTACGATGTTATCGCATTGCGCGGAAATACGTTGATTGAAGGCGCGGCGATGATGGATAGAACGGTTAATGAGTTGACCATTACACAGTGCAGTTCGCCTAAAACAACTGATCCAACCACGGGGGCTTGCACATTGCCTGGTAATCCGATTCCAACGGTTGATAAATTAACAACGAATAACACAATGCCAACCCTCACAGGAACGGTGGGGACAACATCTTTGGGGAATAGCGATGTCTTTACGATAACGGTCAACGGGGTGACGTATACCCAAAGCATGGTTAGCGTTTCAGGTATGTCATGGACATTAACAATTCCAACCGCGTTACCCGCCGGTAAAACGTATGATGTTGATGCTGTAAGGAACGGCACTCCAGACGCAACAAGCGGTGAGCTAACCATTACGGATAACATTGATATTTGTGATACGAGTAAAACACCGTCCGATCAAACCATTACGCGCAGTGCATGGGATCCGACCAAAGCAAGCGAAACGTATTACTTGGGTAAATGTAATGCGCCGCCATGTGACGTTGATCCAGTCACGGGACTGACACTTACTACCCCAGCGAATTGTACCCCACCGTTGCCTAAAAAAACGGACTCTAGTGTGTTGCCAAATAAACCCGATGCGCTAGTAGATGAAGCAAAATCCGTCAATGGACTTTCAACTTGTGACGTTGTATTAGGTGGTGGTGTGTTGAGTGGTGGCACCGCGCAATCCACTAATGTCTCAATTAAAAGGGTGCGAATTGCAAATGCGTCTACCGAAAACGGTGTTTTTGACACGGACACCTTAATTGGTACAAAAGTTAAATACGGTTCAAAAACAAATGGAGCCGTCGATATTAGTCAGGCGACTATTACGAGAGGGCAAGCAAAAGGCGTAACCATTACTGGTGCGCGACTCGAAGATGTTTATATCGATACAGCGAATGATTATATTGATGCGAACGGCAACGTTATAACAGGTGGAAGCTGGATGTCAGTAAGAGGCGGCACGACGAAGGTAAATACCACCAAAGAAGATAACACTATCACGCGCGGTGTTATTACCAGCGGCATGATTACGTCAGGAAAAGATGCGTCTGGTAATCCGATACGCGGCAGAATTACCCATGGGCTTTACGAAGCAGATATTGCAAACCAGAATGCCGATGGTACGCAAAATGTTAATGTCCTTACTCAAGGTAGGAGAACCAAGGGAACATTATTAAATGCAACGATTACCAATGCAACCACTACAACAGTTGGGGGCGTGACCGTCGTTACTGACGGTACAATCGCGGGGAATGACGATGGCACGCCAATTACAATGGATTCGAAAACGACGACCTCAACATTTGGAACAGTGACCAATGCAACCGTCACGGGTGCTATGATTTCAAATTCTAATACCTGTTTTACGGGCGGTTCAGTCGGTTCGCGTGGACAGTTAAACTGGAAAGAGGTTGTTGAATAATGAATACGAAACGGGGATTTACACTAATTGAGTTGCTCATCGTTATCGCTATCATATCAATGCTGATGGCAATTGGTTTGTCGAGTTTTCAATCTATTATGGCAAGCAGCCGACTAACGTCGGTTGCTAACGCAATGGTTAGCGCATTACAATTAGCGCGATTTGAAGCATTGAAGCAACATAAACAAGTTGTCGTGACAAAAAATACAAGTTGGACAAATGGTTGGATTGTTTTTGTTGATAGTAATGGCAATAAAGCTCAAGATTCCAACGAACCGCCCCTTGCTATTTTTGATGCACTGAGTTCAATAATTGCCGTCACAAACAATTTAGCCACAGCTTCCGCAGGTTACGTTTATTACGATGCAAACGGACGAAGTAATACAAAGGGTACTTTTAGTTTCTGTTTGCCTGCTGGCACTAATCAAGATTTTCGCTCAGTCGTTATTGCTGTAACAGGACGTACTCATGTCGAATCCACATCAACCACGCCCGCATCAACTTATGCCAATGATTGTCAGTAATTGTACTTAATCCAGTTTGCGCCGACACTTTATAGTCGATTAAAATGAGCCTTGCATCCTTCCTTCCTCAAGTATCTCTATTTTTATCATGACAAAATATATTTTTATAACCGGCGGTGTCGTATCGTCGTTAGGCAAAGGCATTGCCGCTTCTTCACTTGCAGCCATTCTGGAATCACGCGGTCTCAAAGTCACCATGACTAAACTTGACCCGTACATCAACCTCGATCCCGGCACGATGAGTCCGTTTCAACACGGTGAAGTATTTGTTACCGAAGATGGTGCAGAAACCGATTTAGATTTGGGGCATTACGAGCGTTTTTTAAAAACGACCATGTCTAAAAAGAATAATTTCACGACAGGGCAAGTTTATGATGCCGTATTGCGTAATGAACGGCGTGGCGATTATTTAGGTGGCACGGTGCAAGTTATTCCGCATATTACCGACGAAATTAAACGTCGTGTTTACGCGAGTGCTGAAGGTGTGGATGTTGCGCTAATTGAAGTGGGTGGCACGGTGGGCGATATTGAATCATTGCCATTTTTAGAAGCCATTCGCCAAATGCGTTTTGAGCTGGGCAGCGAACGTTCTCTATTTATTCATTTAACGCTTGTGCCATATATTCGCAGTGCTGGTGAAATTAAAACAAAACCTACGCAACATTCGGTTAAAGAATTACGCACGATTGGTATTCAACCCGATATTTTGATTTGTCGCTCGGAATTGCCGATTCCAGTTAGTGAACGTCGCAAAATTGCCTCGTTTACTAACGTTGAAGAACATGCTGTGATTTCTGCCATAGATGCGGACACAATTTATCGTATCCCGTTAATGTTGCACGAACAAGGTTTGGATGAAATTGTTGTTAGACGTTTACGTTTAGATGTGCCGCCCGCCGATTTGCACGAATGGCACGCTGTTTTAGAGGCAATCGCGCAATCTGAACAACAAGTAAATATTGCCATTGTTGGCAAATATGTCGATCACACCGATGCGTATAAATCCATTAACGAAGCCTTATTACACGCAGGCATTCGCAATCGTTTAAAAGTGAATATCACTTATATCGATTCTGAACTTATTGAAGACGAAGGCGTGGCGCGTTTGAAAAATGTTGACGCGATTCTTGTACCAGGTGGTTTTGGCGAACGCGGTGTCGAAGGCAAAATTGCGACGGTACGTTATGCGCGTGAAAACAAAATTCCGTATTTAGGCATTTGTTTAGGCATGCAAACAGCGGTGATTGAGTTTGCCCGCAATGTGGCAAATTTAGAAGGCGCACACAGCACGGAATTTTTACCGAATTCACCGCATCCTGTAATTGGTTTGATTACAGAATGGATGGGCGAATGTGGTAATTTGCAAACCCGTGATGAAAATTCAGATTTAGGTGGCTCGATGCGTTTGGGTAGCCAACAATGCCGTTTATTGCAAGACACGTTAGCGTTTTCGATTTATCAAAAAGACGTGATTACCGAACGTCATCGTCATCGCTATGAATTCAATAATCAATATATCGAACGATTGGAAGCACATGGTTTACGTTTTTCGGGCAAATCAATTGATGGTCGTTTGGTGGAAGTGGTCGAAATTCCTGAGCATCCTTGGTTTATCGCTTGCCAATTTCATCCCGAATTTACCTCTACGCCGCGTCGTGGACATCCTTTATTTAGCGGTTTTGTACAAGCTGCGTTTGAACACAGAAGATAACACATGAAATTATGTCATTTTGAAGCCGGCTTAGAGCAACGCTTTTTTTTAATTGCGGGAACGTGTGTGATTGAAAGCGAGCAAATGGCGTTAGATACCGCTGGCTATTTAAAAGAATTAACGGATAAATTAAACATTCCGTTTATTTATAAATCTTCGTTTGATAAAGCCAATCGCTCTTCTCACGAGAGTTTTCGCGGTTTAGGCGTTGAAAAAGGCTTGGAAATTCTCGAAAAAGTTAAAAAACAAATCGGCGTACCTGTTTTAACCGATGTTCACGAAGATACACCACTTGCTGAAGTGGCATCAGTGGTTGACGTAATGCAAACCCCCGCATTTTTGTGTCGACAAACCAATTTTATTCAAGCTGTTGCCGCGCAAAATATTCCAGTAAATATTAAAAAAGGACAATTTCTTGCGCCGTGGGACATGGTAAACGTGGTGAATAAAGCGAAAGCCACCGGCAATGAACAAATTATGGTGTGTGAGCGTGGCGCATCGTTTGGATATAACAATTTAGTTTCGGATATGCGCGCATTAGCCGTTATGCGTGATACAGGTTGTCCTGTTGTTTTTGATGCCACGCATTCGGTGCAATTACCTGGTGGACAAGGGACTTCTTCAGGCGGACAACGTGAATTTGTACCCGTTTTAGCGCGTGCAGCAATTGCAGTGGGAATTGCGGGATTATTTATGGAAACACATCCAAATCCTGCTCAAGCTCTCAGTGATGGCGCGAATTCATGGCCTTTGTATGAAATGGAAAAATTACTAGAAACTTTGCTCGCGTTAGATGATGTGGTGAAAAAACCAGGTTTTGTTATATAAAAAATTCACCATAAAAAAGGCGATATTGTGTGAACAATGTCGCCTTTTTATCACTAGTAGAACTTTTTGGTAGAAAATTTATTTTTTTACTGCCTGACCACTTTAGCTGTCGTAACCTCTTCGCCATGTATTTGTTTACTCGTTTCCACCTGAAATGCCGGACTTTGAATAGTGGCACTTCCAAGTTTATTTGCCAGTAAATTATTGGCAATGGCAAGACGTTCCCCCATTGTCGTCATCATTTTTCCAGACAACCAAGAGTTATCGGAGGCAAATTTTTCCAGTTCAGTTGGTGTTCTAATAATGACGAGTTTTGCATCATTAAGAACTTTTGCTGATGTAGTACGAGGTTTATTCGAAAACATCTCTATCTCACCAAAAAATTGGTATTTGTGGGTAATGGCTACCTCGACTTCTGTACCATCCTCACGTTCGTTATACAATTTTACGCTTCCATCAAGAACAAGAAACATGCGTTTGTCTTCTCCACCTTGTTTGAAAATCATAACGTCTGATTTAACATCAATGATAGGCAGTGTTGTTTTTACTTTTACGGCGGGTAACATAGTGAAATTTCCTTATAGTGCTGCATTTACAAGCGCAAGACGCTCGCCCATTAAGCGCAATATTTTTCCAGAAAATGCAGGGTTTTGACCAAAAAATTGATCCAATTGCATTCGATTTTTAATAACAACTACTCTCACATCCGTGATGGCTTGTGCAGACATACTGCGAGGTTTATTACAGTACATCTCTATTTCACCAAAGAAATCATGTTTATGAAGAACTGCAAGCTCAACTTCCTTTCCATTGCGTATAGCGTAAGTTTTTACGCTGCCGTCAAGAATGATAAACATTGTTTTATCAATATCGCCTTCTGTGAAAATTACAGTGTCTGCCTTTATTTTTTTGACAAGTAGCATAATAAAGCTTCCTAAAAATTTTGTTGGTCAATTCTAACCGGTTTTGCTGTTCGTTTTATTTCAAAATTTAAATTTTCGACGAAACTGTTAGCGGCAGACATTAACCACTTTATAATTAGTGTAGATTATATGTGTTAGCGTAATCACGCTCAAAGGGTCTTTTATACTATCGATGGACTGTCATGAAAATGTTGTACAATTCGCATCAACTAGAGAAAATGATTAAATATCGAGGGCAGGTTTAAATGTGTGGAATTTGTGGCTGTAGTAATCCAAGTGGGACAGGAAAATTTAGCGTGGTTGACTCGAAAGCGAGTTTACTTATCACGCATCATCACGGACATGAACAACATAGTCATGCCGATAATCAACGGTTGATTCAAGTTGAGCAAGATTTACTCAGTAAAAACGATGCTTACGCCGCAGAAAATCGGACGTATTTTAAACAACACGGTATTTTTGCATTAAATTTGGTTTCAAGTCCGGGCGCAGGTAAAACAACGTTATTGGTTGAAACGATTAAAGTATTAAAAGAGTGTTTCCCCATTGCTGTAATTGAAGGCGATCAACAAACCGAACACGATGCCAATCGTATTCGCGCCACCGGTGTTCCAGCTTTGCAAATCAATACCGGTCGTGCTTGCCATTTAGATGCACACGGCATTGGTCATGCGGTGCAAACGTTAGCCGTAAAAGATAATAGTTTTCTAGCCATCGAAAACGTAGGGAATTTAGTGTGTCCATCGTCTTTTGATTTAGGCGAAGCGCATAAAATCGTGGTGCTTTCCGTTACCGAAGGCGACGACAAACCATTGAAATATCCCGATATGTTTCATGCCGCTGATTTAATGATTATTAACAAAATCGATTTGCTGCCTTATGTTGATTTTGATGTTGAACGTTGCATCAATTTTGCGCGGCAAGTCAATCCAACGATTCAAATTCTGCAACTCTCCGCCACGAAAGGCGATAATTTTTCAGCGTGGTCGGATTGGCTCGCCGCACAAATTCAGTAACGTTTTAAGATTTAGCGGCTTTTAATCGATTTGAAAGCCGCGTTCCTAATCGTTGACATGGCATTTCAAAATAATGAAATGACAATGCCGCAAAACCAAACACTAAAATTAAATAACCCAGTGTTTGCCACCACGACGTGTTTTCATAATACGCCGTGGCGAGTTCTTGCCACAAATAAATACTGTACGAAATTCGCCCTAAATAGCTCAAACTAACATTTTCAAAAATACGCTTAACCCACCATAAATGTGTTGGTGTGCCAAAAACAATAATTTGAACCAATACCGGATAACACAATATTTTGAAAGTGCTATCGCCATTATTGGGCAGAAAAATCAGTAAACTCATTAACAGCGTGACGGCTGTAAACCAAAATAAAAATGGCAAAGCGCGTAGCCATTGCATCCATTTCGATGGTAATAATGCACTAAAACAGCCGGTCAACAAAAATAGAAAATAGGCAAAATATTCTGACCAAAAGGATTGTTTATAATGCAGTAACGTTAACGCAATGATGATTAACCAACTCATCGCCATGAAAAGCCGCAAATTTTTAAGTCCGCGCCATGCCCATAAAAATAACAGCGGGAATAACAAATAAAATTGCTCTTCATAAGCAAGCGACCAAGTATGACCAGCAAACCATGTGCAACCTTTTTCAAGTGGCAAATTACACAAAAATGCTGCTGACGTTAAAACTTGCCAGCCACTAATTTTTAGTACACCAAACGTGCTAAATAACATCATACATGCCAAGTAAAACCACAATGGCGGTATAATGCGAAAGAAACGCCGCGTGTAGAATGCACTTAAACAAATCCGTCCAGTAGTCTGTTTTTCAGAATTTAACGCAGAGCAAATAACAAAACCACTAATGCTGAAAAAAATCAGGACACCTAATTCGCCAAAACGTTCAATTTGCAACGAATAGGTTTCAATTTGTGACCAATATTTATCCACGCCGCTGAATAACAAAAAGTGTTCTTGAATCACTAGCATGACGGCAAAAAATCGCCATACGTCTATATGTTCAATACGTTTAACTGCCATAAATCATCCTTGTTTAAATGGTAATGTCTAACTGTTGAATTTTATCACGCGCATAATCGTGTAACGCTTTCGTTATCGATGCCTCTGCGCCTTGTTCTTGCAAGGCGTTTACATGCTGCATGTAATCATTCAATGTAATATTTGCGCCATTTTCAGGTTTCATAAGTTGTGATACACAAAACTCGCGCCACTTTGACCATTCTTCGCTTGTTAATGTATGGGAATAATTTCGCGCCCGATAACGAAACAGCATTTCCGGCAACCGCGCATCATCATAATGAAACGAGAAGGTCGCTAAATTTTCAGGCGCGATATTACGAATTTGCGTCATCGCTTTTTTATCTACAGCAGAAAAAAAGCCGCCGCTATACAAGGCTAAATCTACATCCACAGAAGTTGTAGTCTTTTCATAAGGTTTATTGAAAACGATGCTCAGTTTTTCGACCAAATCATGAACCGCTCGTAATTGCTCGCTATGTTTTAAACACGCATCCACATCCCGTCCTAAACGTTGTACATCTTCTGTGCGTAAAACAGACATCGGCGCAAGCACGGGACATTTATTGATATGAACGGTTTTTAGCGGAATTCGCACCACGTTTTCGGGTAAATCGTCTATCGCCACAAATAGCCGTTGTTTTATTTCTTCGGCAGATAATGTTAGCAATGGCGCAGGGTCAATACTTAAATCATAAACAATCACTTCATTCGCATTGGTCGGATGCACGCACAGCGGCAATACAATCGCTAAACAGTTTTTCGTTGCTGAATACATCCCTGAAACATGAATAATTGGGGTTCCTGTTCCAACAGCGAGTAATTTCATGGCTTGCGCTTTGGTGCGATGTTCAAATAAAAATTGAAACAAACGCGGCTGTGCTTGACGTAATAAATGCGCCAACGACAATAAAGCATAAACGTCGGCAAGCGCATCATGCGCGTTAGCATGTTGAATATGATTGGCGACGGTAAGTTGGTCTAATCTAAAAATTGGCTTTTTTTCGTCGTCATAAACCCAGTTAAAACCATCAGGACGTAACGCCTGCGCCGCACGAAAAACATCGAGCAAATCCCAACGTGAATTACCGTGTTGCCATTCACGTTCATACGCATCATAAAAATTGCGATACAAACTGTGGCGCGTCACTTCATCATCAAAACGAATCGAGTTGTATCCCAAACTGCAAGTATAGGGTTGCGCCAATTGTTCATGAATTAAACGCATAAATTCTGCTTCACACACGCCTTTTTCATTCGCCAATTGCGGCGTAATACCGGTTAATAAACACGCTTCAGGGTGCGGCAAAACATCTAAACTTAATTTGCAATAAATCGAAATTGGCTCATCTACCACATTAAAATTTAAATCGGTTCGCACGCCAGCGAATTGCAAAGGGCGATCTTTTTGCGGATGTGTGCCGGTGGTTTCGTAATCGTGCCAAAAAAGAGAATGCGTCATGAAAAATACAAAAATTCGTCAATTCAAAAAAGTGTCACATGATAACCGCTTATTCGCTAAACACTGAGCAGTAATCATTGTTATGATATTCGTCTTTTCAAACCAACCCTTTAACGCATTATGCAAACCATTGATACCTTAATTCATGCCCGTTGGATTATTCCAATCGAACCCGAACACACCGTTTATGAACACCACAGTTTGGTAATTCAAGCGGGAAAGATTTTAGATTTATTGCCCACTGAACAAGCAAAAGTACGTTATCAAAGTGATAACACGATTGAATTAAACACACACGCGCTCACCGCCGGTTTTGTAAACGCGCACACGCATGCGGCGATGACGTTAATGCGCGGCATCGCTGACGATTTACCGTTGATGGATTGGCTACAAAATCATATTTGGCCACTTGAACAAAAATGGATGGATGAAGAATTTGTGTGCGACGGGACAGATTTAGCGATTGCGGAAATGTTGCGCGGCGGTACAACTTGTTTTAACGATATGTATTTTTTCCCTGAAGTCGCCGCAAAACAAGCTATTCAACGTGGTATTCGTGCCAGTTTAGGTTTAATTGTGATTGATTTTCCCACTGTTTGGGCGCAACACAGCGGCGAATATATTGAAAAAGGGGTGTCGCTTTATCACGAATTACTTGCTGCTGAATTGATTAGTACACCTTTTGCGCCACACGCGCCGTATACGGTTTCCGATGAGCCATTGAAACGCATTAACGAATTAGCGCAAGGTTTTCAGTTGCCGGTTCATATTCATTTGCACGAAACTGCCTACGAAGTTGAATCGGCATTTGCTGAAAAGGGTCAACGTCCGATGCAACGTTTACACGAATTAGGATTGGTGAATGATTCACTAATTGCCGTTCATGCTACGCAATTAAATGACGACGAAATTGCATTACTCGCACAAGTCGGCGCAAGTATTGTGCATTGCCCCGAATCGAATTTAAAATTAGCGAGTGGTTTTTGTCCCGTTGCAAAATGTTTAGCCGCAGGCGTGAATGTCGCATTAGGCACAGATGGCGCAGCAAGTAACAATGACTTGGATATGCTCGGTGAAATGCGAACTGCTGCGTTACTCGGCAAAGCGGTTGCGAAAAATGCCAGTGCAATTCCCGCTATGACAGCATTACGCATGGCAACGATTAACGGCGCAAAAGCCTTAGGCTTAGCAGATAAAATTGGTTCATTAGAAATGGGCAAAGCCGCTGACGTGGTAGCTATTGATTTGAGTGAATTGGAAACGCAGCCGTTGTATTGTCCAATTTCACAAATTGTTTATGCTGTCAGCCGTCAGCAAGTTACAGACGTTTGGGTGGCGGGTGAACGTTTATTAAAATCGCGTCAACTCACCACGTTTGATATGAGTGAACTCAAAGCTATTGCCACGAAATGGCAGGCACGTTTAACAGGAGAATAATTCATGACTGCCAATATTTTTAATGATATTCCGGTGCATTTGCCACAAGAATTATTCACGTTGTTACTAGAAAATAAAAACATTCGCATTGAACGCATTGTTTCAGAAGGTCAACGCACGCCAGCGGGTGAATGGTACGACCAAATGCAAAACGAATGGGTGATTGTATTGCAAGGTGAAGCGGTAATTGAATACGAAAACACCGAGCAATGTACGTTAAAAACCGGTGATTATTTATTCATCCCTGCACATACACCGCATCGCGTAGCGTGGACAACGGCGGGACAACAAACCATTTGGCTGGCGATACATTGGTTGTGAAAACACGCTCGTTGCGTTATCAAATCAATGCCCGGATTTTATTTTTAGCGATTTGTATTTTTGTTATCGGTGGTTCAATCACACTTTGGCAAGCAAAACGCGCGGTGCAAGAGGAAATGCAATCATCAATTCATTTAGCCGTGCAACTTATTACGTTTGGTTTTTCACAACCTTATGCGCGAACTGAATGGCTCGCGCAACTCAATGCGTTAAAAGAAACTCGCCATTTACACATTCAACTTAAAGATCCGTCAGGAAATTTGTTAAATGTCGCAAAGATTCCCGCCGCGAACATTTCAGAAACGCCACCGCGCTGGTTTATCGATTTAGTTGCTAGTGCGCCAATCAAAATTGAACACACGTTAATAACAAGTGATGGGCAACCGTTGATTGTCTCGATTGAGGCGAATCCGTTCAACGAAATTAGCGAAGTTTGGCAAGAAAGTTTAGCGTTTTTTGGGCTGCTTTTTTTACTGATTGCGCTAATTTTTCTGGTGATACATGTTGTTTTTAATCGCGTGTTAAAAGCCATTTCAGTCATTGTGCAAGGCTTGGAGCGTGTTGAATCGGGCGATTATCAAAATCGTTTGCCGCCATTTGCCAATGAGGAGATGAATCGAATTGGCTGGGCGATTAACCACTTGATTGAAAAACTAAACATTAGCCAACAAGAAAATCGCGCTCTCACACAACATAATCTAATCATTCAAGAAAGCGAACGCCAACGTCTCGCTCAAGAATTACACGACGAATTAGGGCAATCGTTGACGGCAATTAAAGTCATGACGGTCACGATTGCTCGCGCCGAAAATACGCAAAATGCGCTTATGAAACAAAGCACGGATTCAATTATTCAAGTTTGCGAGCATTTAATGACAGTTGTACGTTCGATGATGCAGCAATTACATCCGTTGGTTTTAACGGAATTAGGGTTGAAAGCCGCGCTTGATGATTTGATTAACCATTGGCATACTCGTCATTCAAATTTACTTATTGATTTTAATTGCGACGATGCGGTGGAATTATTACCTGAAACTATTTGCATTCATATTTTTAGAATCGTGCAGGAGTGTTTAACTAATATCGCTCGCCATGCACAGGCAAATCACGTTTCGATTGGTTTAACAATTGAGCAAAAGCAGTTGTTATTGTCGATTACTGACGATGGGCAAGGTTGTGCAAGCCAAAATATACAAAATGGTTTTGGTTTATTGAGTATGCGCGAGCGTATTCGCAGTTTAAACGGTGAATTTATGATTGAAACGAAACTCCAAAATGGCATGACGATTCGTGCCACGATTCCACTATGAATGCTAAAAAAATAACTGTCATTCTTGTCGATGACCACGCCATTGTTCGCGCGGGATTTCGTTTGTTACTTGCCACCGAAGAAACTATTGATGTCATCGCCGAAGCAGAACGCGGCGAGCAAATTTTACAACTTTACAGCGAGTTACAGCCAGACGTGGTAATTATGGATTTATCGATGGTGGGAATTGGTGGTTTAGAAGCCACACGCCGTTTGGTTTTGCGGCATGAAGAAGCAAAAATTATTGTTTTCAGCGTTCACCACGAAAAAGTGTATGTGCAACGGGCGTTAAACGCCGGTGCAAAAGGTTATATTTGTAAACACGCGCATCCTGACGTGTTAATTACCGCGATCAAAAAAGTAGCAAATGGGCGTTGTTATGTCGAACCTAATTTAATCGAAGACACCGAAAATACAGACAATCCCACGGATTACCGAGCCATTATTGATTCCTTTTCGCCGCGCGAATTTGACGTGTTTTTGATGCTCGCGCAAGGATTAACGCCGCACAAAATCGCAGAACAATTGTGTTTGAGTTATAAAACCGTAGCCAATTACGGCACAACTATTCGCAGCAAACTCAACGTTTCCTCGATGGCAGAATTGGCGCATATTGCGTTGTTGTTAAATTTGATGACATAAAGTTTAGGAAAAAGTCCTATAGGACTTTAAACGGTACAAATTTAGAATGAATTCAAGGATATGGTTTTCATTAACTCTTAAATGGTTTTAGCTTCATTGGTTCTCCTACCGCTTTCACAAAATAATCAAATCTATACAGTTATTTTTAGCCATATCCTACGTATTCAATGATTCTAAATAATTACCTAAGGCTATAAAATACATGAATTATGAACTAACAGGATTACCCAAAAAAATTACTGCTGGTGCCGGTAGCGATACGTTCACCATCAACACCACTTCAATTGGTAATTTTATTATTGATGGTGGTACAAGTGTTGCGGGGGTAGATTCGGTCGTTAAACCTGTTTATTACGATGCCGCTAACACAAAACTTTCAACGGTAAAAACAACGTTAGGCACACCTAATGCGACCGATAATATCCAATTTAACAAATCTGGGGTTTTCACCACTCTGCAATTTACAGATATTGAACGAATTGATTTAGCACAAGGCATTACGGTCACTTTATCAAGTGATCAATTAAGTGATGATATTGATTCATTAGGTCAAAACGGAGATAACGCAATAGGTTTGAATCCTGGATTGCAATTCTATGGTGCAGGAACGAAAACCGCAACGGCAAAAGTGATTGTCAATTATGAAGACAATACTTTTACGCCAGCCGCTACAGTTGTTGGAGCGAAACCGGTCACTTATAGTCTCGGTGATTTCCAATTGGACGACGCATCAACAGGTGATTTATTTCACAATATTTTAAATTATGACGATTTTTCAAAAGACAGTAGTAAAAACAGTTATGGGCGTTCTGACGGCTCAAACGATGATGATTATGTGGTAGGCGGTCATGGTTCTACTTATGCAACATTGCGATTAGGTAATGATACCTTTATCGGCGGGGAAGGGAATGATGTCATCGTAGGCTATCAAGGTGCAGATTATCTTAATGGCGGCGCGGGAAATGATATTTTTCTCATTACCAGTTTTGGCGGTGCATTAGGCGCGGGAGGAAAAGCTGATGACGGAAATCCTGAATGGATAAATGGTGGAGATGTTAATACTCCTGGTAAAGGTGACGTTATTATCGGTGGTAGTGGAACGGATACATTACGAATTACAGGTGGTGCAGCAACACCGACAACAGTAACCCTTACAGACAAAAATTTTATAGGCATGGAAGTTGTCCAAGTTGGCGCAACGGTTGGGAAATTAAACGTTGAAGATGGCGCGTTGCAATTGTTAAACAATCATTATTATCAAGATACGGCTGGCACAATTACAGGCACGGGTTTGCGTGCGGGTCAAACGGCTGATAACGTTATCGTTGATGCCAGTGCAATTAAAGCGAACGGTTTAACATTTATTGGTAATGCCAATGCAAATACGTTTATCGGCACGCAAAAAGCCGATACGTTTATTGGCAACGGTGGCAACGATATTTTTACGGGTGGAGCGGGGGCAGATAAATTCATTTTCGGCAAAGTTCATACGCAATCCATTAGTGGCAATGCGACGACTATTCAAACTTATCAAGATGTCGCTTCTGATTTAACGGGTGTGGATACGATTACAGATTTTAAAAGTGGTACAGACAAAATTGTTTTGAATGCAGACATGTTCACAGCTTTTGCAGGCAAAATAAAACTGTCTACAGATGATTTTAAAAAGTTCTTATCATTTGATGTAAAAACGCACACGTTATCTTATAACGCTGATAGTAGCCATCATGTTGACTTTGTCGTTTTAGCAGGTGTTTCTGCGATAGCCGCGAGTGATTTTATTGTGGTGTAATTTTTTTGAGAATTGGGTTCTCATTTTGTGCCTTCTTGCCGCGATGTTGAAAAACATCGTGGTTTTTTTCTTTAGAGAATTTTCATATGAAAAAAATTATTTACACCGTTTTCACGCTTGCTGTTTCACAATCAATTTTAGCCGAAGATAAACCCCAAGATTTAGGCATTATGAATGTCGTCGGTGTTTCACCAATTGGTGACAGTGGAATTGCCGCTGAAAAATTACCAACTACAGTACAAACAGTTTCCAGCCAGCAACTTGATGATGCGAAAACCATTTCACTTGCTGAATATATCAATCGTTATTTAGGTAGCGCACACGTCAACGAAGCACAAAATAATCCGTTGCAACCTGATATTTATTATCGTGGTTTTGTCGCATCGCCGATGATGGGATTGCCACAAGGTTTGTCGACGTATGTAAATGGTGTGCGTTTCAATGAACCATTTGGCGACACGGTGAATTGGGATTTAATTCCCCAAGGCGCGATTGATTCAATGGCAATGTATTCGTCGAATCCAGTTTATGGGTTAAATTCACTCGGTGGGGCGATTGCGATTAAAACAAAAACTGGATTTTCTGCTCCTAAACATCAATTCGAAACCTATGGCGGTTCATTCGCGCGGCATTCTGAAGAATTAACCAGCGGTGCGAATAATGGGACGTGGGGATATTTTATCGACTTGCATCATTTTCAAGAAGACGGTTGGCGTGATTATTCGCCTACCAATGCAAATCAAGCGTTTGGCTCATTAAGTTGGCGCGGAGATAAAGGTTCGCTCGATTTAACATTAGGCGGGAACGATAACAATATGTTTGGTAATGGTGCAACACCGGTTCAATTGTTAGCGCAAGACCGCAGTGCCGTCTTTACCTATCCTGATCAAACTATCACACGGATGTTTTTTTCTGAATTATCGGGAAGTTATGACGTAACCAATAACATTGAAATCAGTGGCAACACTTATTTTCGCCAAAATCGAATGCGTACATTTAATGGCGATAACAGTGATTATTCTGCGTGTAGTGATAGTTCGGGTTTATTGTGTGATGGTGATAGCCCTGTTATGGATACAAAAGGTAACACCGTTCCGTTTAGCAATTCGGTTTCAAGCGCAACAAACAATACCAGTGAAACCCAAATGCGTGGCAAAGGCGGCTCATTACAAAGTGCTTTTACAGGCAATTTATTCAAACATGAAAATAATTTAACTATCGGCGCAAGTTATGATGCGGCAGAAACACATTTTGCCTCAGATACGGAATTAGCGTCATTAACTGCAAATCGTGGCACAATTGGAAGCGGTATTTTTGTCGATGACTCGAAAGTGCGTTTACATGCAAGTAGTGAAGCCGTTGGTGTGTTTTTAACGGATACATTTTCAATTACGGATAAACTCGCTGCAACTGTTGCAGGGCGATATAACCATATTCACATTGATATGCAAGACCAATATATCAATGATTCGGGAAATAATTTAAATGGACAGCATACATTTGAGCGATTAAATCCCTCAGCGGGTTTAACGTATCAGCTTTTGCAAAATGTAAATGTGTACGGTAATTATGCTGAATCCGCGCGTGCGCCAACGCCAATGGAATTAAGCTGTGCTGATCCACAAGCACCGTGTAAGTTGCCAAACTCTTTTGTCTCTGACCCACCGTTAAATCAAGTAGTTGCAAAAACATGGGAGGGCGGTTTTCGAGGCAATTTGAATCAATTAGTTGATGACGGAAAATGGAATTGGAATTTAGGTTATTTTCACGCCATCAATAACAACGATATTATTTTTCATCGTGATGGCAATATTGCTAGTCAAGGCTATTTCAGTAACGTTGGACAAACGCGCCGTTATGGCATCGAAGCAGGAACGTCGATTAACAAGGAAAATTTGTTTAGCGAAATCGACGACTGGCATTTTTCAACCAATTACACTTATTTGAATGCCCAATATTTAAACGGCTTTAATATTCAAAATCCGTTAAATTCCGATGAAGTCGTTGCTGTTCAAAAAGGTGACAGAATTCCAGGTATTCCAGAACACATTTTTAAAGCCTCGCTGAATGTCGATTTGTGGAAAAAAGTATCATTTGGTATCAATGGTATGTACAGCGGCAATCAATTTTTCCGAGGCGATGAGGCAAATATCACTGCACCGTTAGCGGGTTATTGGGTTTTCAACAGCACAGCAGAATATAAAATTACTAAAAATGTTACCGTGTTTGGCAAGGTTAATAACATTTTCGATACAAACTACGGTACGTTTGGCGTTTATGGGCAAGCCACTGACGTTTTAGGTCCGCAATACGACAATGGACGCTTCGTTTCCCCAGCTGCACCGCGTGCTGGTTGGATTGGTATTCGATTGAGTATTTAAGTTTCACCGCGAAATGGCTACACTATGCGTTGACTTTATATTTCAACATCAACGAATTAAAAATTAGGATATAGCTATGTTTAAAAAATCGATGACGATTGCAGACTTCGATACCGAATTACATCAAGCCATTCAAGACGAACATAAACGCCAAGAAGATCACATTGAATTGATTGCGTCTGAAAACTATGCCAGTCCGCGTGTCTTAGAGGCACAAGGCTCACAACTCACCAATAAATATGCTGAAGGGTATCCAGGCAAACGTTATTACGGCGGTTGTGAATTCGTAGACAAAGTCGAACAACTTGCCATCGATCGTGCTAAAGCATTATTCGGCGCAGATTACGCGAATGTGCAACCCCATTCAGGTTCGCAAGCCAATATGGCGGTATTTATGGCGTTATTGCAGCCACACGACACAATTTTAGGGTTGAGTTTAGCAGATGGTGGACATTTAACGCATGGCGCGAAACCGAATTTTTCAGGAAAAATTTATAACGCTGTGCAATATGGATTAAACCCTGCGACGGGCGAAATTGATTATGAGCAAGTTGAACGTTTGGCATTAGAACATAAACCAAAAGTGATTGTAGCGGGTTTTTCTGCGTATTCACGCATTTGGGATTGGCAACGTTTCCGTGATATTGCCGACAAAGTTGGCGCGTATTTGTTTGTGGACATGGCACACGTTGCAGGATTGGTTGCAGCTGGTTTGTATCCTAATCCTGTGCCGATTGCAGACGTAGTGACAAGCACCACGCACAAATCATTACGCGGTCCTCGTGGTGGTTTGATTTTGTGCAAAAGTAATCCTGAACTCGAAAAGAAATTTGATTCCAATATTTTCCCTGGAATTCAAGGCGGGCCTTTAATGCACGTTATCGCCGCAAAAGCGGTGGCGTTCAAAGAAGCCATGCAACCCGAATTTATTGTTTATCAACAACAAGTCATTAAAAATGCTCAAGCTATGGCAAAAGTGTTTATGGCGCGTGGTTTTGATGTAGTTTCAGGCGGTACGGATGACCATTTAATGCTTGTTTCGTTGATTGCAAAAGGTATTACGGGTAAAGCCGCTGATGCGGCATTGGGCAGAGCGCATATTACGGTTAATAAAAATGCTGTCCCCAATGATCCACAATCACCCTTTGTTACCAGTGGCATTCGTGTTGGCACACCTGCACCGACAACGCGCGGTTTTAAAGAAGCAGAAATGATTGAAATTGCGGAAATGATGTGTGACGTGATGGAAAACATGGAAGATGAAAGCGTAATTGCTTCTGTGCGCGAAAAAGTATCGAATTTATGTGCGCGTTTTCCGGTTTATAGCTAAACGTTAGCAAGATTAAGGCTTTGCTTATTTAAAATAAGCAAAGCCTTTGACAATTATACTACGATATTTACAAGTTTTCCCGCGACAATAATCACTTTTTTCACGGCTTGTCCGTCGATAAATTTCAACACCGCCGTATCATTCAACGCGGCCGTTTCAATTTCTGCATTGGTGGCACTCGCCGAAACAGAAATTTTGCCACGCAACTTCCCATTCACTTGCACCATTAAATCTAACGAATTCTGCACTAACGCGCTTTCGTCAACCGTTAGCCATTTTTCAGAAACAATCGCGTTGTCATGTCCTAATTCGCGCCACAACTGGTCACAAATGTGCGGCACAATCGGCGACAACATCAACGTAATCGCCTCTAAAATTTCTTGACGAATCGCTTTGCCATTTTCAGATTCATCGCTGAATTTCGACAACGTGTTAAGCAATTCCATATTTGCCGCAATCGCGGTGTTAAAAATCGTCCGCACACCCATGTCGTGTGTGACTTTTTGAATTGTTTGATGCAATTGACGACGCACGGTTTGTTGTTCGTCGGTTAAATCGCCTTCGATTTTGAATTTCGCATTTTGTACTTGTTCCGAATGTAAAAACACTTGTCGCCACAAACGTTTTAAGAAACGTGATGCGCCTTCTACGCCGTCGGCTGACCATTCAAGTGATTGCTCTGGTGGCGCGGCGAACATGATGAACAAACGCACGGTATCTGCGCCGTATTTTTCGATGAGTTCTTGCGGGTCAACGGTGTTGCCTTTGGATTTCGACATTTTACTGCCATCCATTAACACCATGCCTTGCGTGAGTAGTTTTTTGAATGGTTCATCACAAACCACTAAGCCTTCGTCGCGCAACAATTTGGTATAAAAACGCGCATACAACAAATGCAAAATCGCGTGTTCAATGCCGCCGATATAATGGTCTACAGGCAACCAATGTTTCGCGCTTTCGCCGAGCATCGCATCACTGGGCTGACTCGCAAAACGGGCGAAATACCACGACGATTCCATAAAGGTATCGAACGTGTCGGTTTCACGTTTTGCCGCTTTGCCGCATTTTGGACAATCAACGTGTGAAAAAGTCGGATGTGCAACCAGCGGCGATTGTGAACCGTCTAAAACCACGTCGCGCGGCAATTGCACAGGCAAATCTTTATCAGGCACAGGAACGGTGCCGCAATCATCGCAATAAATCACAGGAATTGGTGCGCCCCAATAACGTTGTCGTGAAACGCCCCAATCACGCAAACGGAAATTCACTTTGCGAACACCTTTGTTTTGCGTTTCTAAAGATTCGGCGATTTTTGCAAACGCTTCTTGTGACGTTAAACCATCGAATGCACCCGAATTTTTTAACACGCCTTTTTGCGTGAAGGCTTGCTCGCTGCAATCGTCGTTTTCATCTTTTGCCGAAAAAATGACTTGTTTAATCGCAATGCCGTATTTTTTCGCAAATTCAAAATCGCGTTGGTCATGCGCTGGCACTGACATCACCGCGCCTGTGCCGTAACTCATCAACACGAAATTCGCAATCCAAACGGGGACGCTTTCGCCTGTAATTGGATGCAACGCCGTAATGCCTGAATTGATACCGCGTTTTTCCATCGTTTCCATCGCGGCTTCGGAGGTTTCCATCGTTTTGCAATCTTCGATGAACGCGCGAATGTCGGCATTTGTTTCAGTGGCTTTTAACGCGAGCGGATGTTCAGCGGCAACGGCTAAATACGTCACGCCCATCAACGTATCAGGGCGCGTGGTGTAAATGCGAACAGAATTTTCATTTGATACAGCAAAATCCATTTCCACGCCTTCCGAACGCCCAATCCAATTCGCTTGCATGGTTTTAACTTGTTCTGGCCAGCCGTCGAGCGTTTCGAGTGATTGCAATAATTCGTCGGCATACGCGGTGATTTTCAAAAACCATTGCGCGATTTCTTTGCGTTCAACTTTGGTATCACAACGCCAGCAACAACCGTCAATCACTTGTTCATTCGCCAAAACGGTCATATCGTGCGGACACCAATTTACAGGTGCGGTTTTTTTATAAACCAATCCTTTGTCTAAAAGTTTTAAGAAAAACCATTGTTCCCACTTGTAATAATCAGGGTCACACGTCGCAATTTCTCTGTCCCAATCGTAGGCGAAACCTAAGCGTTTTAATTGGTCGCGCATGTAATCGATGTTGCTGTACGTCCAATCGGCAGGGTGAACTTTATGTTGCATCGCGGCATTTTCAGCAGGCAAACCGAACGCATCCCAACCCATAGGTTGCAAGACGTTTTTACCGAGCATGCGTTGATAACGTGAAATCACGTCACCGATGGTGTAATTACGGACGTGTCCCATGTGCAATCTGCCGCTCGGATACGGAAACATTGAAAGGCAATAATATTTTTCTTGGTCAGGTTTTTCGGTGACATTGAAAATTTTTGAAACTGCCCATGCTTGTTGGACTTGGGTTTCGATTTCTTGGGGTTGATAAATTTCTTGCATGATTTCTAAGTTATATGTGAATCTAAACGCCCTAGAATACCGCACAGCTACTCAAATCTAAAGCCTCTATGAACATCAAAGACCATTGGTTCACCGATATTAAGCACGTTCCATCGCCCAATTTTAATGAACGTCCAGATGAAAACGATATTTTACTGGTTGTAATTCATTGTATTAGTTTGCCGCCGAATGAATTTGGCAATGATTATATTGACGATTTATTTTGTAATCGGTTAAATCCGAACACGCATCCATATTTTAGAGAAATTCACATGTTGCAAGTGTCGGCACATTTGTTAATTCGCCGAAATGGTGAATGTGTGCAATATGTGCCATTCAATAAACGGGCTTGGCATGCGGGGGCTTCGAATTTTCAAGGGCGAGAAAATTGCAATGATTTTTCGATTGGCATTGAATTGGAAGGCTGTGAAACGATTGCTTACACTGACGCACAATATGAAAAATTGAATGAAGTGCTTGCGACGTTATTTAATGCCTATCCACGTTTATCAAATATAACAGGACATGCCGATATTGCCCCGACTCGGAAGACCGACCCTGGCGCATCATTTGAGTGGTCAAAAATCAGCGTGTTTGGCGTGTAATCGCCCACAAAATATGTTCGCGTACTAATTCTGAATCAATGATTAAACGTGTATTTAACGCTTTTAAAATAATTTCATTTTTTGGTGAATTACCCAACGCCACGGCAATATTTCGTAACCATCTCTCATAACCAATTCGATGAATTGCCGAACCTTCGGTTTTGGTTAAAAATTCCGTTTCTGGCCATGCAAAAACGTCTAGCAATTGTTGCGAGTTTAAATTGTGACGTGGATTAAAATCCGATTCTTTCGTTAAATTTGCAAACCGATTCCACGGGCAAATCACTTGGCAATCATCGCAACCATAAATCCGATTACCAATTAACGGGCGAAACGCTTCGGGAATTGCACCGTGCAATTCAATGGTTAAATAGGATACGCAACGTCTGGCATCGACTTGATACGGTGCAACAATTGCCTGCGTGGGGCAAACATTTAAACACGCACGGCATTCACCACAATGCGAAGTCGCTGGTGAATCAAGCGGCAAATCTAAATCCGTGTAAATTTCACCTAAAAAAAACCACGAACCGGCTTTACGGTTAATTAAATTTGAATGTTTACCAATCCAACCTAAACCGGCTTTTTCAGCAATCGCTTTTTCCAAAACGGGCGCACTGTCTACAAATGCGCGATAACCAAATTCGCCGATTTCCGTTTGAATTTTGTCCGCGAGTTTTTGCAAACGTTGGCGCATGAGTTTGTGATAGTCGCGTCCTAACGCATAACGAGAAATATAGGCTGCGGTGGGTGAGGTTAAAGCCTGTTTTAGCGCGGCGTGATTTTCGGGCAAATAATCCATTCGTACCGAAATAATACTTTTTGTATCAGGATGAAGCAGGGCAGGGCGAGAGCGTTTTAAACCATGTTTTGCCATGTAATCGAGTTCGCCGTGAAAGTCATTTGCAAGCCATGTGTGCAAACGACTTTCGGCTTGAAGTAAATCTGTATCAGTAATGCCAACTTGTTGAAAACCAAGTTCTAAACCCCAGCACTTTATTTTCTCAATGAGAGATTTAGACATTTAGTGGTGTTGTTTTGCCTTATGGTGTTTTTCTTTTTTACTTTCTAACTTTTCGAGTTTTTGCTCAACAGCCGTTTTGATAACTTTAGATTTATCTTCTTTGTTTTCTTCAACAGATTTTGGTTTTGGCTTCGGTTTTACGGGTTCAGGTGGTTTATACGCACTCGAAAATTGACGCGAGAAAATGTTATCGACTGTCAAAACCGGAATCATCAATATGACTAATACCCCAATTGCTACAAAAGCTGGATTCATAATCGTTGACAACCAATAAGCTGCCAAACCACCGATGAATAATCGCGTAAAACTAGGCATTCTTACTTTAATTATCTTTTCACTGCTCATCGTTTTCCCCAAGTATTAACGTAGCGAAACGGGTTGTAAAAAACTGCTAATTGCCTGACCAAATGATGCGCCTAAACGTCCGGCTAATCTATCTAACAAACGTTCTTGCGGTGTAAAATTCACTTCGTTTTCAGCACCAATTAAATTTTTGGCTACTTCTTTTTGTGTGGCAAATTCATCGACCAAGCCTAATTTAACGCCTTCTTCGCCTGACCATACTAAACCGGAGAACATTTCGGGGGATTCTTTTAAACGTGAACCCCGTCCGACTTTTACGGCGTTGATAAATTGCTGATGCACTTGGTTGAGCAAACTTTGCATATAAATCGTTTCATTTTCTTTTCGCGGTGTGAATGGATCGAGCATCGCTTTATGTGAACCAGCTGTGAGTAGACGGCGTTCGACACCTAATTTTTGCATGCCATCAACAAATCCGAAACCATCCATTAACACACCAATTGAACCAACTAAACTGGCAGGATTGACAAAAATTTTATCACTAGCCGAGGCGATGTAATAACACCCCGATGCACACATATCGCTCACGACGGTATAAATTGGCAACGTTGGATGTTCTTTTTTTATGCGGCGAATTTCATCGTACACATACGCAGATTGCACGGGACTTCCACCGGGAGAATTGGCGTGCAAAATAATTCCTTTTGTATGCTTATCTTCGACTGCATCACGCAAACCTTCAATAATTGAATCGGCGTTTGCGTCTTTATCTTCAGAAATTTGACCAACTAAATCGATAATGGCGGTGTGGTCTTCACCTGTTGCGCCATGATGGTCGCCAAGTTTTGGATAAACGGCGACACCAAATATAGCAAATAAATACACAAATAAAAGGCTTTTAAATGCAATGCCCCAACGCCGTGCGCGCGTTTGTTCGGTGATAGCGGCGAGAGCGATTTTTTCAATTAAATCGCGTTCCCAGCCTGAATTAGGTTTATTTTCCATAAGATGTAATTCTTTATAATTTGTTTAAAGTAAATGTTGTAATAAGTCCGTCGGTCGCAAAAAGCAATGCAACGGCTGATAATTTTTTAATTGTTCAATATCATGTGCGCCACTGGCTACGCCAATCGAGGCAATGCTAGCATTTAACGCCATTTGTAAATCATGCGTTGAATCACCCACCATCAATGTGCGTTCAGACGAAATTTGGGTGTGTTGCATGATTTCTTCTAACATCAGCGGATGTGGTTTTGATTGTGTTTCGTCAGCACAGCGGGTGATACAAAATAAATCCAATGTGTTTGTCGCATTTAACGCCTCGTCTAAACCTTCGCGCGTTTTTCCGGTTGCAATAGCCAGTTTAAATCCTTGTTTGTTTAACAATTCTAACATTTCATAAACCCCGGAAAATAAATCATCGCGGCTAATTTTTTTAGAAAAATAAGCGGTTTCGTAACGATTGACTAAATCTGTCACTTCATCAGCTTTCGCGTTTGAATATAAAGCTTCGATAGCGCGTTCAATACTCAAACCAATGACATCTTTTGCTGCTTGATAATCTGGTGTTGCGTGGCGCGTTTCAGTCGAAGCGTTTTGTAAACAGCGAGCAATCCAATCAATTGAATCGATTAACGTGCCATCCCAGTCAAAAATAATTAAATCAAAGCGGTCTTTCATTTTCTGGTAAGTTTTATTTTTAAGGTTGAGTTGTTGAAATTGCATGATGTTCTGACAATTTGAATCCACAATGGTGAGTCATAATTTTTAAAATATGTTTAAAACGCACATCGCTGCTCATTGTGTCATCAGAAATAGATTGTACGCAGCGCAACATATTGGCTTCAGAATCAGCACCTGCACCCATTGTCGTTGTTTTAGTGAGTTTCGTACCTTTAACATTATCGACACAAGTGTATTCAATTTCGCTAATCGTTGCGGGTAATAGTGTTTTGAATTTTTCTGTATTTTTGGCTTTTGAAATTGTTCCTGTGTGTGTTGACACAACATGTACATCATCAAAATGAGTACATGCGCTATTTTGGCTCAGTAGTTCTTGAGGATTCTTTGAATTTTTGTCTAGCATTTCTTGACTCACTTCATCGATTTCAAACGTTGAAGCTTCAGATGGTTTTTCTTCTTTTTTCTCATTTGTGGTTTGTTCAACTTTTTGAATGGTTTCAGTTGTTTTAACTGTCTCAACTGAGTCAATGCTGGGAACAACATCAACGGATTCACTAATTGCATAATATTCAAAGAAAATAATAAATGGGAGTAACATGACGGCTATCTGCACCAGTAATAGACTGTTTTTCTTAAAAAATTTTAAAATATTTTCTAACATCATCTGTTAAACTCCAAATTCACTCTACTATTACAATTCGTTTAAAGTGGCTTTTCGCCGCCGAGTAATTGCTCAAGTTGTGCGGGTAGGGGAGCAGTTATTTTCATACTTTCTCCCGTAATTGGATGAGAAAACGTCAGCGTTTTTGCATGCAAAAACATCCGTTTATAGCCTTTTTGTTTAAATGTTAAATTTACATCATCACGTCCATAACGCTCATCGCCAATAATGGGATGACCTAAATGCACGGCATGAACCCGAATTTGATGCGTACGACCGGTTTTCGGTGCAGCTTCCACTAATGTTGAATCTTGAAAGGCTGTTAAGCGAGTAAAAACCGTTTCAGCTTCTTTACCCGCTGAGCTGACTGTTACCATGCGTTCACCGCCTTTAGCGATATTTTTTAGCAAAGGGGCATTGATGACCAATTTTTTCTTTTTCCATTGTCCTGCGAGCAAGGCTAAATAGGTTTTGTGAATCTGATTATCTCGAAAGATGGCATGAAACGCGCGTAAAGCACTGCGCTTTTTAGCAATAATTAAACAGCCAGACGTATCTTTATCTAGTCGATGCACCAGTTCTAAAAAATGCGCCTCTGGACGTAATAAACGTAAACCTTCAATAATCCCAGAACTTACACCGCTGCCGCCATGCACCGCAAAACCAGCCGGTTTGTTGACAATTAAAAAGCCGTCGTCTTCGTACAAAATGCTATGTTGCAGTGCCTCTTTTAAATTCGTTGGCACAAAAACGTCTTCGCTGCGTTCGGCAATGCGAATTGGCGGAATACGAATAATATCGCCTGTGACCAAACGGTAATTCACTTCGACCCGTCCTTTATTAACGCGCACTTCGCCTTTGCGAACGATGCGATAAATACGGCTTTTCGGTACGCCTTTTAAACGAGTAATTAAAAAATTATCAAGTCGTTGGTCATTATTTTCGTCCGTAATTTCAACAAGGACGACTTTTGTAGGCAATTGGTTTTGTTCTGAATTCATTAAGTAATTTAAAATTTAATTAAGTAAAAGGTTAAAGCTCGATTCGCACACCCAATTCGACCACTTTTTCAACGGGAATTTTGAAAAAGCCAATCGCACTGCTGGCGTTATGAAATAAGAACAGAAAAAGACCGCGTCGCCATACCGGCATTTTGCTACGGCGTTTGAACGTAATATGTTCATTACCGACGAAAAATGACACGTTTGCCATATCTAAATCTAAGCCTTTTTTAATTGCTAAACCCAGCGCGTAACGCACATCGGGACTTTCTTTAAAGCCGAAGTACAATTTGACCCGATAAAACTGTCCTTGACTACCAAAAGAACGAATTTTAATTTGCTGATCTTCGTGATCGACATAAGGCTCATCGGTAGTCACAATCGTTAATACGATAATGCGTTCGTGGACAACATGATTGTGTTCTAAATTGTGCAATAAAACCTGTGGAATTCCATGTAGATTTCGTGCTAAATAAATCGCCGTGCCTTTGACTGTCACTAATTCGTGCGTGTTAATTTTTTCTTCTAATTCTTCAAATGAAACTTTTTTATCGTCGATAGCTTCAGCGAGAACAGCTCGACCTCGAATCCATGTGGTCATGAGTAAAAATAGCACGCCACCTACTGCTAAAGGTAACCAACCACCAGAAAGAATTTTTAAGCTGTTTGAAGATAAAAAGACAAAATCAACTGTAAAAAATAACGCTAAAAATGAATAACTTAACACAGCATTCCAATGCCATAAAAAACGTACTACGGTAAAGGACAAAAATGTGGTGATAATCATCGTTCCCGTTACCGCAATCCCGTAAGCCGAAGCTAAATTCGACGAGGATTCAAAACCTAATACCAATATAAATACTGCAAACATCAACATCCAATTCACAGTTGGCACATAAATTTGTCCAATTTCGCTATCTGACGTGTGAGTGACATTCATGCGAGGGCAATAACCCAATTGGATAGCTTGTTTGGTCATTGAAAATGCCCCAGAAATGACAGCTTGCGAGGCAATTACAGTTGCAAAGGTAGATAAAATGAGCATCGGATACAACGCCCACGATGGTGCGAGCAAGTAAAATGGATTTTCAATGGCTTCAGGATGTTGCAACAATAACGCGCCTTGTCCGAAATAGTTACATAACAAGGCGGGAAATACGAAACCAAACCATGCAAAACGAATCGGTTTTAAACCAAAATGTCCCATATCTGCGTATAACGCTTCAGCACCTGTTAAAACAAGCACAACCGCTCCCATAATTAAAAACCCTTTCGCGCCCAATTCACCGAGTAAATGAATTGCATAATAGGGATTTACCGCCATTAACACTTGCGGCTGTTGCATAATTTGATTTAATCCCAAAATCGCTAATGTCATAAACCAAATAATCATTACTGGCGCAAACATTTTGCCAACTTTTGCAGTGCCTTTTTCTTGAATCAGAAACAATAATGCCAGAACAAAAAGTGTAATCGGAATAACAAAATGTTCCAATTTTGGCGCGATAACTTGTAAACCTTCGACCGCGCTTAATACGGAAATTGCGGGGGTAATGACGCTATCGCCATAAAATAACGTTGCGCCCAAAATTCCCATCATAATGATAAGCTGTTTTTTGTTAGGACTATTTTTAGTTGCCAGCAACGCTAAGGCAGTCAATGCCATCACACCGCCTTCACCTTTGTTGTTTGCCCGCATAATGAGAATGGCGTATTTAAGTGCCACGACCAATATAAGCGACCAAAAAATCAGTGATAACACGCCCAAAATATGCGATGGATCCATAGTTAGATGTTCACGGAAAATTTCTTTCACCGCGTATAACGGACTCGTTCCAATATCGCCGAAAACTACGCCAATACTTCCAGCGGTTAAGGCGGCAAATTGCTTAGAGCTAAGTTGTTTAGAGTGATTTGAAGACATAAAAAGCCGATATAAAATTAAAAATTAACCGCATTGACCCAAAAATGGGCGGCGATACTTAGAAAATAACCAAGCAAAATAGCAGGCATCCAACGTAAATGAAAACCAAAACTGTAGCCTTCTTTGATTTGTCCGAGTAAACCCACGCCTGGTGCCGAACCAATTGCCAGCAAGCTACCACCAACGCCCAATGTCAGTGTTAATAGCAGCCATTGTCCGTTTGGAATATCAGGGTGCATACTCAATACCGCAAACATCAATGTGCCGTTATCCACAAATGCAGATGATAAACCAATCATAATATTGGCTAATGTGACATTGATTTCACCAAATAAGAAGTGTGCCACGGAATCTAAATAGCCCACAAAACCCACTGCACCAATAATCATCATCGCACCATAAAAAAACAACAGCGTATCCCAATCAACATCCGCAATGCTTTTGAAAATATCGAAACTTTTTTGTGTTTCATCACTATTTTTGGGTTCTGTTTTGGTTAAATAAAAATTAAAAATTTGAAGTAATCCAAGTCCTGCCATCATGCCAGCCGCTGGGGGTAATTCAAGTAATACGTTTGATGATATTGTAATACCTAGAGTTACAATAAACAAAAACACAATACGTTTGCTACCACGTTTTAAGGCGATAGTTTGTTTAGAAATGTCGGGCGTTTCTTTCGGCACAGAAAAGTGCATGATAGAGGCGGGGACTAAAAAGTTGATAATACAGGGAATTGTTAATGCGAAAAATTCGGTGAAATGTAGAATTTTGTGTTGCCAAACAAATAAAGTTGAAATACCACCTAATGGACTCATCGTGCCACCGGCGTTTGCCCCAACGATGACATTCACGCATGCGAGTGCAACAAATTTAGGCTGACTTTTTCCAACGGTTAACACAATTGCGCCCATCAACAAACCGACTGTTAAACCATTGATAACGGTAGATAGTAAAAAAGCTAACGCGCCGGTAATCCAAAATAATTGTCTATAACTGTATTGTTCGTTGAGTAAAAAAATGCGTAACGCATTAAAAACCCCTCGTTCAGTCATCGTATTTAAGTAAGTCATCGATACTAAAATAAATAACAGCAATTCGATGTAGGCTAACAAGTTACTTTCAAAAGCAAGCGAAGCGGTTTTTGCCTGCCCATGCAAGGCATAGTAAATACAAATCGCAAACCAAATCAATGCCGCACTTAACACCATAGGCTTTGATTTTTTCAACTCAATAACATCCTCTGACATCGCAGCAATGTAAGCAATGACAGTCAATGCAATCGAAAAATACCCAACAATGTGATGTGTTAAATCCAGTTGGGAATTTACAGTTTCTTGAGCAAAACTTAGTGAAGGTAAAAGAGACAAAAATGTTAAAACAAAAAAATGATGCACACGGAGAATATAGGAGGCTTTTTTCATGTAAATTCGTCAAAACGTTAAGAGATATTAAACTTTATAGCGGTATTCTAACTGTAACTTGTTCGATAATGATAATTTATCCCCCTTCACACATTAACTTCAAATTGAAGTCAAACCATAAGATTGTTATAGTGGCGGCGTTTTAATCGAACTTGAAAATCGCCGCCGCTAAAACAACGGCAACATTTTGGCGATGATTAAAATAGCGACTTTGAGACGCTTTAAAGCTCATACCGAATTTAGGGTTCATCGTTCGACCCAAGACGAACGTTTTCAAATACCTGCCTGACCTTTTTCGCCTGACTAACCCGCTTAAACGACTTATCTACCCGCACACATACCTCTCGTTGTTTAATACGAGCGACACATAAAAGCCGCCTAGATAACAATGCCGTTTTGTCAATCGGATTGTTTAGTCACACGCAAATGCAGCGCAGGTCACAACAAGGAATAACTGCATGAAAAGAATGCTAATCAATGCCACGCAAGCTGAAGAATTGCGCGTTGCATTAGTTGATGGTTACAAACTTTACGATTTTGATATTGAAATACCTTCTCAAGAACAAAAAAAATCGAACATTTACAAAGGCATCATTACCCACGTTGAAGCCAGTTTAGAAGCGGCTTTTGTGAATTACGGCGCAGAAAAACACGGTTTTCTACCGTTTAAAGAAATTGCCCCGTTATACCGTCGCCCTGTTGCAGAAGTCGAAACATCACAAGAGGGTAAACCCGTACCACGTCGCCCTGCTGTAAAAGATTTGATTCGCGTTGGACAAGAAGTAATTGTACAAATCGAAAAAGAAGAACGCGGAAACAAAGGCGCGGCGTTGACGACTTACGTTAGTTTGGCGGGTACATATTTGGTGTTAATGCCCAATAATCCCAAAGCAGGTGGTATTTCACGGCGCATCGAAGGCGAAACCCGCAATGAATTACGCGACGCGATGCACGCGTTAGACATTCCTGAAAATATGGGCTTGATTGTTAGAACCGCTGGTTGTGGCAAAAACGTGGAAGAATTGCAGTGGGATTTGAATTATTTACTGCAATTGTGGGATGCCATTGAGCGTTCGGCAACGCAACAAGCTGCGCCATTTTTAATGTTCCAAGAAAGTAACGTTATCATTCGCGCATTACGCGACCATTTACGCAATAACATTGATGAAATTCTCATCGATGATCCGGAAGCGTTTCAGCTTGTTAAAAGTTTTTTAAAACAAGTCATTCCGGACTTTTTATCTAAAATCAAACTGTATAAAGACCCCATTCCGCTATTCAACAAATACCATATCGAATCTCAAATCGAAATTGCGTATAACCGCGAAGTTTCGCTGCCGTCAGGCGGTTCGATTGTGATTGACCATACCGAAGCCTTAACGTCCATTGATATTAACTCGGCACGCGCCACAAAAGGCAGTGATATTGAAGAAACGGCGTTTAATACGAATATCGAAGCGACCGATGAAATTGCCCGTCAGTTGCGTTTACGAGATTTGGGTGGATTATTTGTCATTGATTACATTGATATGTCTTCAACCAAACATCAACGCATGGTTGAAAATCATTTACGCGAAGCGATAAAAATTGACCGCGCCCGAATTCAAACGGGACGAATTTCACGTTTTGGCTTGCTAGAAATGTCGCGGCAACGAATGCGTCCTTCATTAGGTGATTCAAGTCAGCTCACTTGTCCGCGTTGTAAAGGGCAGGGCATGATTCGTAACGTCGAATCGGTAGCATTATCGGTGTTACGAATTATCGAAGAAGATGCGATGAAAAAAGGCGTGGAAAAAATCATCGCGCATTTATCCATCGAATGCGCCGCCTTTTTATTAAACGAAAAACGTAGCGTGATTGAACGCATTGAAAAACGTTTGAAAGTAGGCATTGTGGTTTTACCAAGTAAACATTTAGAAACGCCTGCCTACGATATTGAATTGATTCGAGAACGGGATTATCACGAAGAAAAAAGCAGTTATTCACAAATTAAAGCCGAAGTTGTTAGCGTTCCTGATTTTGTTCAACACGTTAAACATAACGTCACAGAAGCTAAACCTGCCGCTGTTACGGAATTTTTACATGATTCGCCCGCGCCAATGCAAAATAAAAATGAAGCGGCGACTTTAATTAAACGTTTTTGGCAAAAATTAACAAAATCGCTGACAGATAGCAGTGAATCTGAAACGGAATCACTTGGTAAATCAGGAAGTGACAATTTGGAAGATGGCGCAACATCACAGGAAGTCGTTACTATCCCCAAAGGTCGGAATAATCGACGCAATAAAAATCAACGCAATCAACGCCGTGGTCGTAAAGAACAAGGTATGCGCGTTGCCGCAGTAACAACTGAAGAAACAGAATCAACGCCTAGAATTACGACTGAAACGGAGGTTGTTCATAATCATGACGAAAGTGCTGTTATTGAAAACGCCGTAGATGCTGTAAATGTCGAAGCCGTGCCACGGAAAAATGGACAACGTACTAATTTACGCCGAGGGCCAAACCGTCGTAAACCGCGTAATCCGAATTATAAAAACCCTGAACATATCGGACATGTTGAAGGTAACGAAATCAACCTAAGTCAGCCATTAGTGATTGCAATCGATTCAGAATTCTCAAAAACAGAGCCGCATGTTGAGCGGTATCATGCCGAAGAATCACCAAAACCTGTCATTGAATCTGCTCATTCTTCGTTTGAATCCCATTCAAGCCCAAGTTATTCCAGTTCAAATTCAGAATCGAGTGATAACGCCCCAAATTCAGATTAAATACAATTTTCTTCACTGAAAATAAAGCGTGCTTATTAACGTAAGGACGCTTTATTTTTGTTTATTATCCGTACATTAAGGCGGCTCCGTAAGTTGAGTAGCCATTCTTTTTATGGTGTAATACGCGGGTTTTACGTCTTTACACGCTTCTATTTTTACCTTCAAAAGTTTTAAACAGAAGATTCCTCTGCAACTTGCTTGGAGTTTGCTTCCACTATGCAATTTACAATAACAAAAGGTTTAGACATCCCCATTACGGGAAGTCCTAAACAAACCATTGAAAACGGAAACGATGTTAAATCGGTTGCCGTTTTGGGGTCAGATTATGTGGGTATGAAACCCACAATGCTGGTCGCCGAAGGGGACAAGGTAAAACTTGGTCAACCTCTTTTTAGCGACAAGAAAAATCCTGGCGTTCACTTCACTTCACCTGCATCAGGTGTTGTCAAAGCGATTAACCGTGGCGATAAACGGGTTTTACAATCTGTTGAGATTGAAATTCACGGTCACGACGAAATCACGTTTGCAAAATACGATGCGGCTGAACTTGAAAACTTGTCAGCACAACAAATCAAAGACAATTTAGTCGCTTCTGGTTTGTGGGCAACGCTTCGCACACGCCCTTATGGCAAAGTACCTGCGGTTGATTCGCACGCACATTCAATTTTCGTTACAGCGATTGATACACGTCCATTAGCCGCTGACCCAGCGGTAATTATTGCTGACCGTGCGGCGGATTTTGCTAATGGTTTAGAAATTATTTCTAAACTCATCGAAGGCAAAGTCTATGTTTGTAAAGCAACGGGTGCAGAAATCCCAACAGGCAATGCGCCTGTGACGATTGCTGAATTCGGTGGCGTTCATCCTGCTGGTTTACCAAGCACACACATCCATTTTATTGATGCCGTAAATATCAATAAATTCGTGTGGCATTTGGATTATCAAGCGGTGATTGCCATCGGTGCATTGTTCACAACGGGTAAATTAAACGTTGAACGGGTAGTCGCGCTTTCAGGCCCGACTGTTAAAAATCCACGTTTAGTTCGCACACGAGTTGGCGCGAATTTGAGCGATTTAACCGCTGGCGAATTGGCGGACGATTTAGAAAGTCGCGTTGTTTCGGGTTCAGTTCTTTTCGGACACCAAGCACATGGCGCATTCGATTATTTAGGTGCATATCACTTGCAAGTTTCGGCTTTGCAAGAAGGTCGTGCGCGTGAATTATTCGGCTGGATTGTCGCAGGTAGCAAGAAATACTCAGCAATGAATGTTTATACCTCAAGTGTAGACAAGAAAAACAATGGCTCGCTTCCGTTCTTAAATAAAGCAGAAGAACGTTTGTACCCGCTTACCACTGACAAAAACGGCAGTAATCGTGCAATCGTACCCGTTGGCGTTTATGAAACTTTGATGCCAATGGATATTTTGGCAACGCCGTTGTTGAAATCACTCGTTATCGGTGATTCAGATCAAGCGCAATTGCTCGGTTGTTTAGAACTCGACGAAGAAGATATGTCATTGTTCACATTCGCTGATCCAGGTAAGCACGATTTCGCGCCTGTGTTGCGTGCGAATTTAACCAAAATTGAGAAGGAGGGCTAAATGTCGGCGAGAAAGTTTTTAGACAGTTTAGAACCGCATTTTGCAAAAGGCAGCAAACTTGAACGTTATTACGGCTTGTATGAAATGGTCGATACGTTCATTTATACGCCAGCCGATGTGACGCGCGGTAAAACGCACGTTCGTGACGGCAACGATTTAAAACGCACCATGACGTTCGTTGTGATTGCAACGTTCTTCTGTATTTTGATGGCAATGTATAACACAGGCTATCAAGCTAACTTAGCGATGGAAGCGTTAGGCAAAACATCGATTGATAACTGGCGCAGTATTCCGATGATGATTTTTGGTTATAACACCATGAATCCATTGTCGAATTTTGCACACGGCGCATTGTATTTCTTACCAATTTATATCGTAACGTTAGCGGTTGGCGGTGTGTGGGAAGTTTTATTTGCAACTGTTCGTGGTCATGAAGTCAACGAAGGTTTCTTAGTTTCTTCAATGCTTTACACGTTGATTATGCCACCTGATATGCCTTTATGGCAGGTCGCATTGGGTATTTCTTTTGGTATCGTTATCGGTAAAGAAGTATTCGGTGGTACAGGTAAAAACTTCTTAAACCCAGCTTTGACAGGTCGTGCGTTTTTATACTTCGCATACCCAGCGTCAATTTCTGGCGATTCAGTTTGGACAGCGGTTGACGGTTACACAGCAGCGACACCATTAGGTTTAGCGGCTGACGGTGGTTTAAGTGCAGTGACTGAACATTACAGCTGGTTTCAAACTTTTATGGGCTTTGAACCTGGTTGTTTAGGTGAAACATCAGTATTGGCTATCATGATTGGTGCGGCATTCTTACTTTACACTCGCGTTGCGTCTTACCGCGTTATGGGTGGCGTATTTGCTGGTATGGTTGCAACTTCATTGTTATTCAATGTTATCGGTAGCGACACCAACCACATGTTTGCTTTGCCTTGGTACTGGCATTTAACCGTTGGCGGTTTCGCATTCGGTATGGTCTACATGGCAACTGACCCAGTAACTGCGGCAATGACCAACACAGGTCGTTGGGTATTCGGTGGATTAGTTGGCGCAATGACTGTGTTAATTCGCGTTGTGAATCCTGCGTTCCCAGAAGGCATTATGCTCGCCATTTTATTTTCCAACATGTTTGCACCGACGATTGATTACTTCGTCATTCAAGCGAATATCAGAAGAAGGATGAAACGTCATGCCTAAATGTGAAAAATTAAATAAAGTTTGCGAAAAATTGGAGCAGTACGAGTCATATCGCAAATTCAAAGCCTATGCAGACAAAATTCTCGGTTTAGGCAATGACAGTTTGGAAAAAACCATCGCAATCGCGGTGGCGTTATGTTTGGTTTGTGCGGTTTTTGTTTCGATGGCGGCAGTGGCGTTAAAACCACTTCAAGTCAGCAACAAAGAACTCGACATGAAGAAAAACATTTTAGATGTGGCGGGCTTGTTACAAGCTGATACCAATATCGAAAAAGCGTTTGCGGAAAGAATCGAAGCGAAATTAGTCGATTTAGAAACGGGTAATTATGCGGATGGCGACGCGAATGCGTATGACCAACGTAAAGCAGCAAAAGACCCTGCTCAAAGCATTGCAATTACTAAAGACAAAGACATTGCTCACATTCGTGTTAAAGCGAAATTAGCAAAAGTGTATTTAGTCAAAGAAGGCGGCGCGACGAAATCAATCATTTTGCCTATCAACGGTTATGGTTTGTGGTCAACGCTTTATGGTTTCTTATCGGTTGAAGCAGATGGTCAAACTGTTCAAAGTATCAACTTCTACGACCAATCTGAAACTCCAGGATTGGGCGGTGAAGTTGTGAATCCAAACTGGCGTGCGCTTTGGAAAGGCAAAAAAATCTATGCTGAAACTGAGCAAGCCTCTTCTGAAAAAGGTTCATTGGGCGAAGCTGGCGTAGGCGAACCTGCGTTAAGTTTGATTAAAGGCACAGTCGATTCAAGTAAAGCAGGTTCACAATATCAAGTGGACGGTTTAGCAGGTGCGACTTTAACCAGTACAGGTGTGACCAACTTAGTCAGATATTGGACAAGTAAAGAAGGTTTCGCGCCTTATTTGGCGAAAGTCAGAACGGTTAAAGGAGCAAACTAATGAGCGAATTATTGAATGATGAAACAAAAAAAGTATTGACTGAACCGTTAGTCGAAAACAACCCGATTACATTGCAAGTGTTGGGGATTTGTTCGGCTCTTGCGGTTACGTCACAAATGTCAACCTCGCTCATCATGGCGTTGGCGTTGACGATGGTAACAGCGTGTTCAAGCGCAGCGATTTCGGCAATTCGTAACCATATTCCAAGCAGCATTCGGATTATCGTACAAATGACCATTATTGCGTCGCTTGTAATCGTGGTTGACCAATTGTTAAAAGCGTTCGCGTATGACGTGAGCAAACAATTATCGGTTTTCGTTGGTTTGATTATTACCAACTGTATCGTTATGGGGCGTGCTGAAGCGTATGCGATGAAAAACCCACCGCTCGAAAGTTTTATCGACGGTATCGGTAACGGTTTGGGCTACAGCTTAATTTTGATTATCGTGGCAACGTTCCGCGAAATTTTCGGTTCAGGCAAATTGCTTGGCATCGAAGTTTTAAAATTAACCAAAGATGGCGGCTGGTACGATCCAAACGGTTTGATGTTGTTGCCACCTAGCGCGTTTTTCATTATCGGTTTGCTCATTTGGGCAGTTCGTGAATGGAAACCAAAACAACGTGAAGCCATCGAATTCAAAATCATGTCGATTTCACACGGCGAAGAAGGAGGGCATCACTAATGGAAGCCTATATCAGTTTATTTGTTAAAGCGGTTTTCATTGAGAACCTCGCGTTATCGTTCTTTTTAGGAATGTGTACGTTCATTGCGGTATCGAAAAAAGTTTCGACTGCGATGGGTTTAGGGATTGCGGTTATGGTCGTGCAAGCGATTACCGTCCCTGCGAACAACCTCGTTTATCACACTCTTTTAAAGGAAGACGCGCTCGCGTGGCTTGGCATTAAAGGCGTGGATTTGAGCTTTTTAGCGTTGCTTGCTTGTATCGGTATGATTGCGGCGTTGGTACAAATCTTGGAAATGATTTTAGATAAATTTTTCCCAGCGTTGTATCAAGCACTTGGTATTTTCTTACCA
>CAILJB010000077.1 GCA_903834465.1 uncultured Pseudomonadota bacterium
ACCCAATCGTTGGTTTATCAGATTATCAAAGAGAAAAATAAGGCTTAATTTACCGAATAATTACCGCACCATTGCAACCACAAAAGGCAGGTGCGCGTTGTTGCGTGGGCATTGCAACATAAATTACCGCACTTTACCGCAGTGGTTGCAATCCTTTTTACACCATAACAGCGTCGCTTAACGTCTCGCTTGCCCATTGATTAAGACTTTTGCCTAAAGATTTCGCCTTGATTTGTGCCGCCGCATGAATATCGGGCGAAAGTCTTAATAACAATTTGCCGCTCACCGTTTTGTCAGGGGATTTACCAATAGCGGCGCAAGCCTCTAAATAATCGTCAACAGATTCTTCAAATGCCACGCGCAAATCAGCGACGTTATCTGCGTGAAATCCAACAATATCTTTAATGCCGAGCAAACGACCAACAAGAATGTTGTCACGGTCATCAAAATCAATTCGGGCTGTATAGCCCTTGTAGGTCAATTTGTTCATGGTTTAAATCCGATTGTTGTTAGAAAATCACGCGCCTGTTCGACTTGATACGGCTTTGCTTCTTTGGCTGGGTGTGGACGGTGGAAGGCGGCGATTGTGCCATTAAATTCAAATCTCACACGAGAGCCACGCCCTTCAACGTGCTGTACAGGTTCTTATGCCGTTTTTCTAATTAACACACTTGCAGAAATTCCAAGCCCTTCGTGTAATCGTCTAATCATGTTAATGCTTAATTGGCGCGTACCATTCAACACTTCAGTAACCTTAGCCGCGCCACCAAAATACGGGGCTAAATCTTTTTGTTTTAAGCCCTGTTGCTCCATTCGGAATTTAATTGCTTCAATTGGGTCGGGCTGGTCAATTGGGAAATGCTGCTGCTCATAATTTTCAATTAGCAACGCCAATAGTTCAATTTCATCGACTTCACTACTGCTTTCGATGGGATTTTTGTCCATCAACATCATAATCCGTTCTAATGCTTGCTCGTGTTCTTGTTGCGATTTGATAATTTTCATTTTAAAAATCCTGTTTATCATATTCAGCGTGTGTACCAACCCATTCAATCACTACAATTCCACCTTGATAACGTACTTTTACAGTCAGTCTGTAATGATTGCCTTTGATGTCAAAAATAACTCGATTGTCGGCTAAGAAATCCGCACTAGAATAACAATTTTTAATATCCTGTGGCGTTTTCCATTCTGCATTGCAAGCCTCGTCAAACCATATCAGGTTGCCTGTATGATAAAGGCAGTTACTCAAGACGGTAAATTACCAAAAAGGGAATTAAATTACATTTTGACAAGCACATCACGACGGCGTACTGTCTCTGTCGAATTTCGCTTTGCAATGTCACTTATTAATAAGTACATGCGGTGGTTGAGCGGATGTTGAATTTAAATTGATATTTATATCTACAAAATAATATAATCGCGACGATAACACCTCCAAAGCATTTTTATAATGCTATAAGTTGGGGGTATTTGTCGTGTTTAAAACTAGGTGGTGGAGGATTTTATGGAAAGTATCATGAAAGAAAATACAATTAGAATTCTTGAGGCTTTTGCATATATTTCTGAACATATTTCTAAAAAAAATATGTATAACGTACTCAAAGTTTTTTATTTAGCAGATAAATTGCACATGGAACGATATGGTCGTTTTATATTCAATGACGAATACTCAGCAATGCCAAAAGGTCCTGTACCTTCTAGGGCTTAATGATTTAATAAAAAACATTCGTCGTAATCAAGAATTGCCGTTTTCTATTGAAACACCTGTAAAACTACTAAGTGACCATCAAGTAATTCCATTAAGAAGTGCTGATGAAGATGTCTTTAGTGGTTCAGACCTTAAATGTTTGGATGAGATTATTGAATTAAGTAAAACCAAAGACCTTGGCGAAGAAAGTCATGACAATGCTTGGAAAAACACACCAAGAAACGCGATGATGACGATAGAATCGATAATATCAACACTTCAAAATAGTAACTTGCTTTTGGATTTACATCAAAACAGATACGCTTAAAATTTCAGAATTTGTCACTAAAAAGTGAGAGGTTTAATGTCTAGTAATAAAAATAAATTTGAATCTCTCCTTTTGAACAATTTTAGAGTTGGTGCAGTGATTCACAAGTTTTGTGATTTCACCAATCCTCCAAAAAATAAATTTATGGTTGTAGGGTCTACAGAACCTAATTTATTGACTTTAATGGTAAATTAAAAAGTTAATGATTATTACTATAATAGCAGTGATAATCTTGCTCAATTCCACGTTCCTATTCCAGTTGCAACGCATGATTTTCTTAAACATGATTCTTTTGCTAATTGTATTGAAGCCCATGCAGCTTTTGACTGTAGCTCTATCAAACAAGAAGTTGTTAATGACTACAACAATATATTTAAAGGCTGGCTAACCGATGAATGCTTAGAAAATGTATACCATGCGGTAAAGAGAAATGATGTTATTCGCAGAGGTCATCAAAAAGAAATCATGGCTTCAATTGAAAAACATCTAACGCATTTACAATCTTTGCAGCATAAATAATTTTTGCCCCTATCGCACGCGGGTTTACCATTCCCCGCTTTCAAAAGAAAGCACTGGCTTGAACACTTGTTTGTATTTCATTGAAACTTGTTAAATACAGATAGATTCAATGTTTAACGGCTGTCCCAAGCAAGCATAAAAACTGCTTTTTTCAAATTCAAAAAATTCCCGAATCCCTTACATACTGCGTTAAATCATCTGTGATTTCGCTAATCAACCCAACGATAATGCGCCGTTGCTTTTGCCTTCTGATTATCCTTGCGTTTAAATCTTCCACCGCTTTACGCCATTCCTGTTTAGCTTCCTGCATTTCAAATCAAATGCGTGGAGTAAGTTATGACTGAGAAGGTTAAAACTCCCAACAGTAAATGCAACACTTGCAACACCCCGAAATCTAGCATTGATGGTAGTTTCACAGAAAACAGAAATTATTTTGCAACAGTAAATGCAACATTTCAAACTGTTGCATTGCCACACTTTGCCACAGCTAAATCATAGCGTTGGTAGTAGTTCCACGGGAATTTTAAGCGCGATTGCCACAGTAAAATGCAACAGGTGTGGCAATCAAATATGTCACAAATAATGTCACAACATATTTCAGAGTTGGCGCGGGGTTGGACTGGTTTTGTCACAGCATAAAATGCCATTCATTGTGAACACCATTGTGACCGTTGGAATTCAGCAATCAAAATAGGTGGCGCGTCATTGCGAACGCATAATGAGCGAAGTTGTACAAGATTTTTTGTACAGAATTGAAACGGGCGCGTTGCTATACAGCAGATACTCAGAACTGGATTCCACCAAATCCCCTGAGCGACAACGCACCCTCGCTAGTGGGCTAATCAAAAGCGTGGGCTACGACCGATTGAAGGCATAATGCTTCAAGGTGGTACTTCCCACGCCGTGAGATTATAACGCTAAACTTGGTTCGGTTTAACGGTCTTTTGGTTGCATTGATTGTGCGATTTGGTCAACCCAAGCTCTTGTTTCTTCGGGCGTGCTTACTTTATCGCCATCAACAAGGCGTTCGTTTTCGACTTCATTGCCCATTGCATCCTTATATGAGGTTTTAAGTTTTTCTTTTTTCGAATCGTCTGTTGTTGCGTGATATTTCTTAAACGCATTTGCGACCTGTTCAAATCTATCTGAGTCACCGCTTTTTGCCGCGTCAATCAGAGCTAAATGCAGATTATTTTTAACGTCATCTAATTTTTGAGATGGCTTTTCACGTTCCCATTGTGCATTGGATTCTTGCAATGCTGTTTGGTGACTTTGATTATCAAGCACACCTTGGTTTTATCGTTGATTAGCGTCTTGCGTTTGACGTGCTAGCTCGTTCGTTTTACCGAATTTATCTCGCTCAAAACCAAGATTATCAGAGGCTTGTTTATGAGTTTGATTACCGGCGTTTATTTTGACCGAAGCCTCTAAGGCGTTGGTGTCGTGGTTATAAAGGGCTTCGTTGCGTAATTTATCGATGGCATAAGCGGGCAATACCTCAGGCGGCTAAACGATTATTGTCATTAAGTGTTTTCCCGCTACTGAGTGTGATGCTGCCATTGTCATTTTTGTAGACGTTTTCACCGTTAAATGTGCCGGCTAGTTTTGGCGTTGAGGTTTGATTGGTCGAATCACTTTGATTTGCTTGCGGCGTTCCGGCTAACTTTTTTTGCATCGCATTCATATCTGCCGAATAATCAAGATTTGGTTGAAACTTACTAACGCCCGCGTCTTTGCTCAATTGCATCAAATGGTCGTGATAATTATTTTGGTCATTGAGAGGTGAATTTACGGACATAGCCGCTTGCGTTCCCGTTGTTGCAGGTGGCAATACTGTAGTCGCCATCATTTGCTCAACGGATTTCTTTGAATCAACTAAGGATTGACGATTCGCCATTTGACCAAGCGACATGTTTTTAACGTCCATCGCGCTTTCGGGCGGCACTTGAATATTGCGTAATGGCTGTGTGCCCGCCGCTAGTTTCGGCGTTGCAGAAGGTGCTGGTTGGCGTGCATTCATGTAATCGGTGTAAGCTGGATTTGCAAATCCATTGGGGCTGGCTCTACTAACGCCTATTTTTTCGTCTGGCGCTGGCTGTTGACCTGCTCTACCAACACCGATTACGCCTGTTGTTGGTTTTGGCGAGGGTGTTAGCGTTCGTGAAAATGATTGCGGTGTTTCAGGCGCACCCACTAATTTAGTCGGCGCAGACAAATTCGATAGCACAGGCTTTTGAATTGGCGATTGCGATGCAGAAATCGGTGATTGTGATAAGGAGGATTGCGACGGCACAGGTGGCGGATTTGCTGAAAGACTTGCAAGTGATGGTATTCCTTTACTCAAACTAGGCGTGTTAGAGAGCGCAGAAGTTTGTGCAGGATTGATTGCTAAATTAGCAAGCGTTGGTGTTCCTGTACCTGCTAAGGATTTTTTTTTAGAATTAAAATCGGTGTTGCTGTAATCATCTAGGCTCATGGTGATAGTTCTCTTATTGCAAAAGAACTTTAAAATACACGTTTAGGCAGATTTTTAGTTTTAAACCACTTTACTAAAATCCAGTGGCGCGTAGGTTACTTTGGGAGAAGTCCGAGACAACTCCGTCCGATTTCGGTAATCAGACCTCCTTAGCGACTCTACCCTCAAAAAATACCGATGAAGGTCGTCCAAACGGGACACTGGAGCAACAAAGTAACCGGCATGATTATAACCCCGCAACGGCTTAGTAGACATACCCAAAAAAGAAATCGTCGAAACGCAGGTCGAGATGTTTCCGGTTGATGATGTTGTCGAGGCAGAAGCAATACAGATTTTAGATTTTGTGAGCGCACATTCTCAAGACCCGAATTTTACAACCTCACCAGAACAGGAAGTTGTCGTAAATCCAAAAGTTATGCTTTCGACTGAAATTGCAGCGTTGATGGGAAAATTATACAAAGATGTTATGCGCGATATTCGCGTAATTACTGAACAATTGCAAAGCGCAAATTTGCGCTTTGCTTGTAAATCAGTAAGTTATACAGGTTCAAATGGTCAGCAATACAAATGCTATGAATTAGATAAAGAAGCAACAATGGTTGTAGTGACTGGTTACGATGTTGCAGCTCGCATGAAAGTAATTAAGCGTTGGCAGGAACTTGAGAAAATAGCGAAGTGTGAACAGCAATCACACTTCGAACCCAAGGAAGAACCCGAAGCAATCGACTGGTTGTCGCCGGATGTTCTAAACAGGTTCGCCCTCGTTAGTGGGCTAATCAAAAACAGCAGGGCTAACAGAGAGCTAAAAAGCCTACTCTTCCGTATGCTGTAATTTTAAAAAAATCTTAACTTTCGGAAAGGGCGCAGACCAATCAGATTGATAACAATCCCCCTAGCGCGTTCACGGGCGAAAGTAAGATTTAAAAAACTCCATAATAACGTTCATAATATCCGCCGCATCCCATCAAGGGGCAGAGCCGCAATCCGAAATTGTGGAGCTAAAAACACAGGCTTTCATCACAATCGAGTGAAGGGCAAATGCCGCGACATCCCGCACCTGTATTTCTTAACGTCATGGGACGTGTTCAAAACCTCTGCCGCAAATCATTAAAATGATGCCGAGCCACAAGGCACAGCCATGACGTTAAACCACCGCTAACACTAGGACAGACATTGTTAGCACAAAGGATAAAGATGACACAGATAGCTTTATCAGTGGTAATAAAATAATACTGCCGATAAGTCACTTCCGCCATCAAATACGGAGCAGTTATCAGCTTCAAAGCATGGGCGCAGTCAACAGGAGTCCAATCCTCCAGCGAGGCACTTCCCACGCCGTGAGATTATAACCGCTATTTTCGCGGTATAGGCGTTTTTCATCGCAAAATCAAAATCAGCCGCGTCGGCTTTGGTCATGGTTTTGGTTTTTGCCATAAATGGTTGCGCCGTTTTAACCAATCGCGCTTCATGTGTAGCGATATTGTGTTCAAGCTGCACATATTTTGCGCCTAATTTCGGACTGATATTTTCTAAGCGGGTGCGTGCGCCGCCTAAAAAGCTCCCCGTTCCATGCACAATTTCACCACCGAATCGTTTTGCGGTATCTTTGATATGACGTAATGGACTTTTTTCAAGCTCACGGTTTTTTTCGAATTCATCTTGCGTAGGCTGCGTTTTGCTGAATTTTGTTGAATCGCTTGGTGATTGTGGTATATTTTCACCCGTAGTTTGGTCTGTAAGAGTTTCTCGAGCTTGCGCCGATGATTTATTTGCAAGTGCATCAGTCCTGACAGTGGGGTTTATCGGCAATCCTGTAGTGGTGGCGAAAGTATCATTTTTGATACCTGAAACGTTAGAACCCTCTGAGCTAATAAGATGGCGGCGACCACTCCAAACTATATTTCCTTTCGGAATTGCATCATAAGCGGTAACTACAGAATAAAACCCGCCTCTATCTCTTAACTCAATAAAAACTGAACCTTTTGGTGAAGTCGCACTATGAAGTAATAAGCGACCGCTACCATCATCATAAATTTTCGTTGTTGATTTAATTACGCTTACAACCCATTGTTCCGCTGTCATTCCTGTAGTTGAAATTTCTTGAGCATGTCCTGCTTTGATGTGCGCTAAACCAAAACCACGATGCTCGCCAAAATGCTTACCCATCAATAACCGAATTGGTTTTGCGGGGAATTTTCCTTTTGTTCGTTTTTCGACTTCATCGGGGATTACCCATAAATCAGCATTTCCATTAACTTTTACTGGGTCGGCGACTTTTTGCCCCAATTTAATTTCACTTTGCGGTACTTTCGCAAAAAACAATCCTTGTGGTTCAACAGCATCTAAAATCAACTCATCCGGTGCTTTTCTCAACGCTTCACGCGCCATTTTGTGCAAGTCATATTCTGTTAGTTGGTGATTACCTAACCACTTTTTAACTGCATTTCTGAACCATGCTAAGAAACGTTGTGTTATTTTCTGCGTCGCGTGTTTTTCGACGAGATAACCCAGTGCTTCTTCTGTCATATCTTTGGCGGACGTTCCAGCGCGTTCGGCGGCTTTAAATGCTTCGTCAACAGCGGCATTTTTTCCGCGCATGGCTTCAACCTGTTTCAAAATTGATTGAAAACCAGCATCATCTTTGCCCATTTTTAGCGCGTGTACGCCGATTTCATGCTTGAGCAATCCGACTAAATCGGTTTTTGATGCAATACCGTCCGCAACAAAATACGTTGTACCGTTTTAACCAATCGCGCTTCATGTGTAGCGATATTGTGTTCAAGCTGCACATATTTTGCGCCTAATTTCGGACTGATATTTTCTAAGCGGGTGCGTGCGCCGCCTAAAAAGCTACCCGTTCCATGCACAATTTCACCACCGAATCGTTTTGCGGTGTCTTTGATGTGACGTAATGGACTTTTTTCAAGCTCACGGTTTTTTTCGTAATCAGAGGCTAAGTTATCATTTGTTCTGTATGTCGCATCAGATGTGAAATCTGTTTTTTTTGATGCTGGATTTTCATTACTTTCAAGTTTCTTAAAAATTTTAGCAATCAATTCTCTTGCTTCATTATTTGTTACGGATTCCCATTTTGCCGCCGCATTGTGAAAACCAAGTAATTTTGCTGTTTTAGCAATCCATTTTGATATTGCTCTAATTGTTTTTGCCAATAATGAATTGTTCTTAAAATCACCTTTTAAACCTTGTTCGGCGATTTCTGCTAATGCTTCATCAACGCCTCTTGCAGTCACATATCGATGTGATTTTCCGCTTTTTAAAAGTTGCCGTCCCTGTTCTGAGTTCCTAAAATCGTTCGCAAGTTTTGTAATTTGCGAATCATTTTTATACAATCCAAGCATCGTATCAATGTACTGGCTTTCGGTCATAAAACGCCGAATACCATAATGGAGCATCTCATGCCAAAGTGTCTTCTCAGCATCCGAACTGTCGATAATACCATCCCTAAAAAGGTAGATTCGTCCGTCCATTACCATACCACTTGCTGTCACGACGGAGTTAGGGAGAAGCTCTTTGACACTATCCATGATGATAATAATGGGTTTATGAGTAAACTTTCTGACAAATTTTTTAGCTATCTTAGAAAGCGCGTCATGTGATAATTGCTTATCTTTGGCGACAGCGGTTGCCTCATTAAAAATACTAGGCTTTGAATCTTTTTGCTCTTTTTCATCCGCATTTTTATCAAAAAGAACTTCTTTTGCGGCTTCAAATCCTTCAAAATTATTGGTAAATCCATCTGCAATTTTGCTATCAAACATCGCTTGCAATACGGGATTACCTGCAAGCATATCCATGACAGCATTATTGATTTCGATAGTTTTATTTTGTCCGCTGCTTTTTGCTTGAATCGCACCGCGTTTGATAGCATTGCGTTTCACAGCTTCCATTTCTTCAACAAGCTGTTTTTTGAGTTTGGTATTTTGTGCTTTTTCAGACGTTGAATTTCCCTTTATTTGCTTATCATCAAGCAATTTAAAGTTACCTTTCCCTTTTTGAAGCGTGAACATAACTGTGTTATCTGCGTTACGCCATTTGTAGACGCGCTTATCATCGTCGTTTTTATTTGTATTCTTTGGGTTAAATAACGCATAAAACACCGATTTAAGATGACTTTTTACTTTTTCAAAAAACAAAATTGACTTGTGTGCGTTTGATGCTGCCTTTAGTTTTTCTTCTGCGCCTTTGATGCCTTGTGATTTCGAGATAGCATTATCACGCATTGCATTAACGCTGGTTTCATCGAGCGGTTGGACATGTAATGAATATTTCGCCGCACCCCATTCGCCACCACCAATTTCGGCAAGACGACTTCTTAGCTTATCAACTTCTTGTTTGGCTTGTGAATCGAGGTTTTCGGCATCGGCAGAACGAGTAAATGACATTTTCTTGCCGTCAATTTCCATCGTGTATTTTTTCGAACCATTTGGTTTTTCTTCGATTGAAATGCCGTTATTCTTATCGCCTGCGAGTTTTTCTAAATCCTCGCATAATGCAGCTTCATCGAGCATCGCTTGGCGCTGTTTAATAGCGGTTTCGGCAAGCCGCTCAACAAGATGTTCTGCATTTTTTAATGTTTCTTGGTCGAAATTGAGCGATTTAATGTCTTTATTTTCTGAGAATGTAGCTAAATCGTTACGCTGTTTATCGCCTTGAATTTCTTTGCCTGTTACACCACCTTTTGCAACAAGAGCTGTTTTGTCTTCACCTCGATTACTACGACTGTACAGGTCTTTTGATTCTGTTGCTTTATCGTTGGTGTGTGGTATATTCCCGCCATCCTTTGGAAGATTGCCCTCGGTCGTTTCGGACGTTAGTTGTTGGGAGTTTTCAGGCATAACAACGTCGTGGTGCGTCTTCCATAAGGTTTTGGCAACCAATTCCATTCGCCCTTTTCTAATTTCTTCAACGTAGTAAATCGTTCCATCATATTTCTTAGAATATCGAATCAAATCATTTCCATTAGCATCTTTACCAACACTTTCAATGCTATCTGGCAATGCAACAATTTCTGGTATTTTTGCAATATCGTTAGTTGTTACTGCAATTTGCCCCCGTTTTGATTCTTTTTTCTCATCGCCATGATGTGAAATTGCGTGACGAATTCCAAAGGTATCAATAGTGTGTTTATAGCCTTTAACGTCGAAACCTGTACAATTTCACGTCAACACCAGTATTTAGTGTTGAGTTTGGACACGATGCCCCAGCCATTGTTAATCATCCCAACTCGCAGAACTCGAAAACACCCGCGCATAATTACTTACTGTGGCGCGTTCATTGGTTTGTCGATGCAATCCTATCAATCAAATTACTAACACTTTTCGCATGCCATTCGCCGCCGCGTGCCGTGGACACTTCGATTTGATTTAGTTGGCGTGCCATTTCGCGTAGTGTTATTGGTATTTAAATTGGTAATGGGTGAGTTTTGCATAACGTAGCTAGTGTTTTTTGAATCACGAAGAAAAAATGCAGTAACTTTTACAGTAACTTTTGTTTTTCGTATTTCAAAAATCCTTTTTTATAGCGACATACAGTGCGTAGTTCGGTTGACCCCGCCCATATAGATTCAAAGACGTTTATTAACGTTCACAAAGTCGCAACTCGAAAGGGTTAGCGGCTTTTTTATTGTAGGACAGAAGAAATTGAGGGTTTCGTTAAATTTCCGCGCCCCCAAAGTATAAAAACAGCTGGGCAAACGCGCTATTTATTACAACTTGAATGAAAATGAAAAATTAACCTTAGATATTGATAAAAAAATTAAAGAAATTAGACCCGATGGTTGGCGTGACATCCCAGAAAAAGAAAGTATTATCAAAGAAGCCTTGCGTCAATTTTTAACTGACGTTGCCGAAGTCGAGCATATTTTTACAATTATCAAACAACTACAGTTCGAATACTAAATGAATGAAATTAAATGACATCGTGGTTTTGACGTAACCAAAATGGCAGAACATACAACAGAACGGAAAATTTAGAAGAACGTCACAAAATGATGCAATCGTGGGCGGATTATTTGGACGAATTAAAGGGAAAGAAATGATATTTTCAGAAATTAACGCTCTAAAGAATCGCCTCGATAGTTTGCGTCCACTACCTGTAAATACTGTCCGCACGTTACACGAACAGCAAGTTTTAGAATGGACTTATCACTCCAATGCAATCGAAGGCTAAATTCTTACATTAAAAGAAACAAAAATTGTTTTAAAAGGTATTACCATCGGTGGGAAACCGTTACGCGAATTTTGAAGTCATTAACCACAAAGAAGATATTGATTACGTCGAAGATATCATGCAAAACCGTGAAGTATTTACCATTTGGTTTTAGAAAATGGTTATGGCTATGGTGAGTATGTACGCAGATTGCAATTGATTTTTAAAGTGCTTGGCATTGCAGAATCAATCAAAGGTGATTTATTTAACATAAATTTCAATATGAAGTTGACCGATATTCATCAGCATTTGACCAATGCTATAACTAAAAAAGTAGATATTGATGAAAATGATGTAAGTAGTATTTTAGCTTTGGTGGTGATTGGACTGGAAAAGACATTCATTACGCGTTTAGATTCGTTGAATCTCAAGTAACACATGGGTTTTAACAAACTCTGGGTTTAACTTGTCGCTATATCTTTTTGCAATTCATGCTCGCCACGCACGCCAAAAAGAGAAGTTAGACCGAGGTTAATGTCTTCTTGAGTGGCATCTGTCAAATACTCGTCATAGCTCATTAGTGGAGCAAGCATAAACCGTTCTTTGTCGGTTAAATCATAATCAAAAATAGTTTCGATATGTTGAGGTTTTAAAACGGCGTTCATAGCCAAGGCTCCAGTCAGTAAAAATAACTCATCGTACTATGAAGTAGTTGTCGAGTGGCTCATTAAAGAACGGAGTTTTTCAGAAAATATCGCAAAAGCTGCCGCAACAATTATCCGTCCTGAGTGGGCTAAAAAATAACAGGGTTCAACCCACTAAAACTATTAAATAAGTTGCATAAGTAGTAGGTTTGAACCCTTTCAAAACAAAATATCTTTCCAAACATTACAACTTTATGCCGCTTGATTGCTATTGCTAAAATCAGAAAAAATAGTTGTGAATTTCATAGAAAAGTATCCTATGTTCATCTAAACGCTTCAACGCCAATAGCTGCCCTGATAAATCGGATTAGTCTTACATAAACTCTGCGTTCGTATAGCATTGCCAACTCGCAATGCTCCTTTCACTATTACGTTGAAAAGCGTATATTTTTTCCCCGTTAGTATTGAAACCCCATTTTGGCATTAAGAGTTGTGACTTCTTCTCTTATATTTCCTGCCATTCAAGAGTGTTGTCATTTTCATCATGGATGGGTTCGTGCGATATGTTTTTCCTCAAACTCTCTATATATCAAATTTGCATGATTTGACAATTTCACCCTAAATGATTACTTTGAAGACCTCTAATAATTAGAATATCGCGGGTAGATTATGAAAAAAGTAATTTTAGCTACTGTCATTTTCATCGCAACAAATGTTGCTATAGCCGATAGGATTATCACAAGCGACGGGGATATTGACTTAGATAATGAATCTTCAACAAAAGAGGAAAATAATGGTGTTATATACACGGGTTCAAAAAATAGAAAAAATACCACAAACGTTACAAATATCATAAATTATGGTTTCTCTCCCAATAATGCGAACTATGGTTTAAACCAAAATGGTACAAGCCAAATAAATCAAACAAATCAAATCCCTCAAGTGAATCCACAAATACAACATAACGGTGGTTATACGTTGACCATTCCTCATGAACAATAAACAAATCTGTCTCACGTTTTAGCAGGTGCTACATGCAAACTGATGGTCGTTTTAATTAAAAAATTACTGCTAATTTTGCTACTACTCCCTCGCATAGCTTTAGCAAAACATCACCATCATCACGTTAATGTTGATACTACCCCGCAAGCGGGTTTTACGCTGGAAAGCGATATTTATCCCGAAGGTTCGTATTACTATCCAACATTTACTCAAAATTTGGGTGAATTTAGCTTTGGTGTATCTGGGCAAAATTTATCAACATGGGACTCGCAAGACAGTATTTATGGCATGGCGGCGTGGACACATGAGTTAAACGATGATTTGACTGCGTCAGTTGGAGTAATGGCAGGAAGCACCATCATTGCTCCAAAATCAGACGTTTATTATTACGCCGTCGGAAATTACGATGTATGCGATGTGTTTGTTTTCAGTGCGGGGGCATATGTTGAAAATAGCATTTTAGGCTTTACAACATCGGCGACCGCGACGTTTAATGATTTTCAAATAGCCCCGTTTTATACGTCAGGAAATGGCAATATGTCGGGATTAGGTGTGAATGTGAACTATCAACTTAATGATAACTGGCAGCCGTATGTTGGTTATGGCTATTCAGGTGGTGAATCCTATTTAGCGTTAGGCGTTAATTTTTCTTTTGATGATTGAAGCTCCCCGCCAAAATCGTAGATTTACTTGGAATGAAATAAATGGGGTTTAGAGACAAAGAAAACTGAGTAATCGATGGTCGAGCGGGACAATAAATTTGAGTTAGATTGGTGCAAACATTTGTCACTACTCGGCTGGGAGCATATCGGTTTGACTGAAGATTATGTTTGGAAATTAAATGATGAAAAAGATTTTAATTTTATATGGTTGATTTTTAGAAATTCCTTAACGGGTATTCACTTCGTTTCGTGCATCGCGCCCCCCCCCCCTAAACTAGCACTGTTGGTTATCTTTCGCCCAGAAAAATTGTCCGCGCCCGGATTCTTTTGCTCGATACATAGCCGTATCGGCAGCAATCAATAGTTTTTCGGACGAGCAATCTCCATCACCAATAGCTATCCCGATTGATGTTCCCATTTTGCATGGTTGATTGTGAATAAAAAATGGCTCATGAAATACTCCAAGGCATTTGTTCGCGACCAACTCGGCTATCTCTTTCGCATTCTCGTTTAAATGAGATAGTAAAATAACAAATTCATCGCCGCCTACTCGAGCTAAAGTATCTTCACTACGCATCACACCATTCAATCTCTTGGTAACTTCACATAAGGCCCAGTCACCTGAAGTATGACCAAAAACATCATTGATTGGTTTGAAACCATCTAAATCAAGGTATAACACTGCAACTTTACCTTGGGTTCGTTTGCTATGTGCAATGGTTTGTTTCATGCGATCTGCTAGCAATTGGCGATTTGGTAACCCTGTGAGGGTGTCATGATGTGCAATATGCGCCAGTTCGCTATTTTGAAATAGAATTTTTTGATTAGCTTCCGCGAGTGCCGCCGTTGTTTTCTCTGCTAATTCCTTTGCAGTACGCAATTTTTCTTGAGCTTGATGCTCTTCATCAACATCGTGAATAAACCAAATCACTCCTTTTGACAGATCGTTAGGGTTAATGAATGATCCTACTGCAACACCCCAGAATGTAGTTCCATCTTTGCGGGCAAAAGATAACTCAAATTTATAATAATTTTTACCAGAAGAAAGTTGTGGATAAATAATGCTACCAACGCTTTCATAGTCTTCTTGAGAGGAGTAAAGTATCCTTGTCGTTTTTCCAATCATTTCGCCATGATTCCAACGGAACATTATTTCTTCGAAATGGCGGTTAGCTCGGAGGATAATTCTGTCTGAGTTTAGAACAACGATTCCCACCCATATATTGTGATGAATTGCCTCTAATTCTTTTATCGCTTGATCTGCTTCTGACTTTGCCGCTAATACATTCTCTCGTTCTTCGGTTACAGATTTGATGAGATCATCTTTCTCAAAGGTTATTTGCCAAGTATTTCGAAGAGATTTATTGTACCGAAATGTTATGCCAATCATTAAAATAAGAAAAATAGAACTATATAAAGCCAATACAATATTTGCTATTCCCCCGCTGAATGCAAAAACTAAAATCATGGGTAAGATTGTCGGAATTGTAAAAGCGAGAAATGCGGGAACAAATGTTCCTAATGTTAAAGCGCCTCCAATCACCATGGATTGAGCTGCTATAGTCGTGATAATGATACTAATTGGAGCTGTAGCATCTATGATTAAAAAAGCACTAGATCCCCAAGCAATACCAGACAAACTTGTAGTTAAGGCATATTGTCTAGCGACAATTGGATTATATCCAGTTGTCGCTAGTTGTATTTTCACGCGGTAAGTAAGCCAGATTCGTATCGCAAGAGATAAATACACAAAACTTAACCAATAGATGATTTTATAAGTTTCATTTGAGTTTATTTGTGAAATAGCAACTAGAAAGCTACCTAAAGCACTACCTAATAAAGGCGTTACAGAGTAGGACATGAGTTGGCGAAACAACGCCTCATCAACACGTTTTATTGCTTTCATATTGTCTTGATTGTTGTAAAAGATTATTCAAAAGTTGGTGCTATTTCGTAAAAAATAGCGACGCTATCGTTTAGCCTTAAAATACTAAAGGGCTGAATATAATCTAAAAAGAAAATATAAGCTCATATTTAATATCTGAGCGTTAACACCGATAACCTTTCATTCGTATTCAATCAATTTTTCACTTCTGTTTAGAGAAACGCCCATGTTTTTAAAAAATCTGCCAATCAAACGCAAACTTTGGGCGATGTTACTATTACCGTTGTTAAGTATAATTGTTTTTAGCAGTGTAATCATTGTTGAAAGGTTTCAAGAATTTCGTCAATCACAACAGTTAATTCATGACACCCAGTTTTTCGCTCAAATAGGCGCATTAACGCATAATCTACAAAAAGAACGCGGCACATCTGTTGCTTTTGTAAGTAGTAAAGGCGCGAAAATGGCAGATAAATTATCAACAATGCGTGCGGATAGTGATAAGGCTTTAACTCCTCTTGTGAACAATATCAAGAATCATATTACAACAAGCGGATTAGCAATGTAAGATACGTTAGACACGTTGTCAAAATTGACAGATTTGCGTAAAAAAGCCGATTACTTTCAAATTGATGGTCTTACCTGTGCAGCACAATATACAGAAATTATTCAATCACTTTTAGAACTTACCAATACTATTGGAAAGCAATCCAAAAATGCCGAAATTATGCGCGGTGCAAATGCTTATTCGGCTTACATGAATATGAAAGAGCGTGCTGGTCGAGAACGCGTAAATTTAGCAGGCATTTTCGCTATCGATAAAATAGATTCACCGCATTTATTAAAACTTGCTGGAAATTTAGGCGAGTCAAATGCGAGCTATCAACAATTTATTCAAATCGCAACACCACAACAAATTGAATTTCATGAACAAACCGTTAAGGGAAAATCTGTTACAGAAGTTGATTTCATGCGAAAACATGCACTGGAATCGGATTTAAATGTTTCATTAGGTATTGATAACGCTTACTGGTTTGAGCAAGCCTCGGCGCGAATCAATTTAATGAAAATCGTTGAAGATAAATTAGTCGTCGACCTGATAAATAGCGCACAGACCATTAAAACTACAGCAACAAACGTGTTGATTATGGTTTTAATTGTTACAACATTGATTGTGTTATGCACTTTTCTTCTCATTGCTAAAGTAGCATACGCTATCGTTGAGCCGTTGCATTTAATGCGAAAAACGCTATCTGATGTAAATCAATCGGGAGATTTTTCAAAAAAAGTGGATTATCACTCTACTGATGAAATCGGAGAAACAGCCGTCGCATTTAACGAGATGATGAACAAGTTACAAGCCGCTTTGTCAAATGTGAATAAGGTAATGAACGCTATTTCGCACGGTGAATTTAATGTTACTGTTAATACAGAAATGAACGGTGATTTGAATGAATTAAAAGCTAGCGTAAATGAAACGGTCGGGCAACTCCGTATTATAATGTTCGCATTAAATGATGTAATGAATTCGCTTTATAATGCCGATTTTGCCAAGGTTATTGTGGCAAATGTAAAAGGGAATTATAAAAAATCATCGATAAAGCCATTAGTTCTCAAGATGCTTTGCGTATGATGCTTACGGATATTGGTGCTGTGATGGAAAATGTAGCTGCAGGTGATGTGAACCATCGTGTAACAGCGGAAGGTCGTGGTGAGTTATTGGCTCTGAAGAATAATATCAATAGCACGCTTACTTCATTAGAAAGTTTAAATGATATTGTGCGTATTGCTGAAGCCTTAGCACAAGGTGATTTAACACAATCTATTTCAACGAATTATCCTGGTGTTTTTGGTCAAGTTACCGTTTGTATGAATAGCACTACTGAAAAATTGAAACATTTGATTGGCGATGTACACGATGCCGCCGAAATGATTAGTACAGCTGCAAAAGAAATTGCTTCGGGTAACAATGACTTATCATATCGTACTGAAGAACAAGCCGCGAGCTTAGAACAAACTGCGGCGAGTATGCAAGAATTGACGAGTACGGTACGACAAAATAATATTCACGCGGAAGAAGCTAATAAAATGGCGAACGATTCCGCAAAAATTGCATTATGCGGTGTTGAGGTAGTGAATTCGGTTGTGGCTACAATGGAGGACATCAATACTTCTTCGCATCATATTGTAGATATTATTTCAGTAATTGATGATATTGCGTTTCAAACAAATATTTTAGCTTTGAATGCCGCCGTGGAAGCAGCAAGAGCAGGGGATTCAGGCAAAGGTTTTGCGGTTGTTGCTATAGAAGTTCGTAATTTAGCCCAACGCGCTGCGAATGCCGCAGGGGAAATTAAACGTTTGATTGATGATTCGGTAGAACGTGTTTCTGAAGGTAGTAAACAAGTCACAAAAGCGGGACAAACAATGCAAGAAATCGTAGATTCCATTCGCAATGTCTCGATTATTATTAACGAAATTACGACGGCTTCTGAAGAACAAACATCAGGTATTAGTCAAGTGAATCAAGCTATTCGACAAATGGATGACGTGACCCAGCAAAATGCCGCATTGGTTGAACAAGCCGCTGCCGCTGCTGAATCGCTTGAAGATCAGACTCGTGATTTAACTACCGCATTGAGAAATTTTAGAATTTAAACATATTTTTTAAGTTGATAAAATTCTATCGTTAAGTGCCGTAATTAAACCGGTTTGAAAAACCATTCCCACAAGCCTATTTTCATTATTTACAATTGGAATTTGCGGGTGTTTTTGCGTTGAAAAAAATTGAATTAAATCTGTGATTGTCGTTGTTTCAGATAAAACAACGACCTGTTTATTCATAATGTGACCAACGACTTCGGGTTTATTTGTTGTGACAGTCGGCGTTCTACGAATGAAATCTAAAAATTTTTCTTGAAAATTGACGTAAGGTGACATTTCAACGAATTTGAAAAAATCTGCCCACGTCACAATGCCAATAACACGGTTTGCTTTATCAACAACGGGAATCGCTTTTAATTTTTCATGGTGCATTTTTTGCCACACAGCTTCCACTTCATCGCCATATTCAACAACTGAAATTTCTCTCATCATAATGTCGGCGCAGATTATCTCGCGGTGCAAACGTTCTAATTTCTGCTGCTCGGCGTTTAAAAGTAATTCGTGTAATTTAGAGATATTCACATCAATAAATTCTCCCCCTTTTTTTAAGGCTTGTTGAACGTCTTGTTGTGATAAATGTGTTTCACTTGTGGAAATGATTGGCTTAAATGATTGCGGATAATCGCGTTTTAAACACAGACGATTGATGATTATCACCATAATCAACATAACAACAATGTTGATTAAAACAGGCGTTAAAACGAATTTGTAACCAAGTTCAATAAATGATGCGCCACCGATAACAGGAACTAACGCGGTTGCTGCGGCTGGTGGATGCAAAAAAGCATCGCCAAAATACTCAGGCTAACAGCGAGAGAACTTGCCAGCCAAAAAGGCGTGACATATAACGTGCAAGTTATTCCTACAAAAGCAGAAACGAGCTGCCCAACAACAAATGACCAAGGTTGTGCAAAAGGACTAAATGGCGCGAAGACTAAAATAACAACCGATGCGCCCATTGACGCAAGCAACATGGGCGAATTGGGTGAAAAATAAGCAGTACAAATTGCCACAGCAAGAATGCTAAGAAAGCTGGCAACAATTGAAATAAATCTGTCTTTAAATTCTAAATTTCCAGCAGGTGGAATGAATTGCGTGAGATTTGAGAAAGAAAAAACAGACATTTTATTTCACTATAAAAAAAACGCATCGGCTTCAAATACATAATCAATGCAACTTTGATACACATCAGCTTTACATTCATAAGGCAAAACCGTTTTGTCGTCTTCAGTCGCAAAAATTTGATTGTCGAATTTAATGCTAGTCATGCGTTTTCACCTAATTTTTATTTGCTTAAAACATCTGCACGGGTTGTTTCGGTAATCTCCAATCAAAGCAGACGGGAACGTCTAATTCAGTTAATTTCTACAATTGCTAATTCTCGCATATCTTTACTGTTGTAATTTTCTTGACCACCAACGCCATTGTTAAAAAGGCTCAACGCTTTTAAAAAACGAGGCAGTGATTAGCTAAGAATTTGCAGTAAAAAATATCAACCTCTACCGCCAAGTTGTTTAACTAATTTAATGTTTCTTCTAAAAAATAAAGCTACGCGCTTGAAAAATAGTCTATAGCAACAAATTAACTTATACAATACAATAGTTATATAATTTTTCAATTTTAAAACTTATTCAACAAAAATAATGAACAAGATTAGTCAACGACAACACGAAATTCTGGAACATTTTTTAGCGCAGAAACAAGGATTGAGCATCGAGGAATTAGCGGATGCGTTAGGTATTTCGCGCACCGCCGTTCAGCAACATTTTATTACTTTAGAAAATGACGGTTATATTGAAAAAAATACGTTTGATAAAACGGCAGGCAGACCACTTGCCCGTTACGCAATTACTGATAAAGGCATCAATCATTTCCCGAAACACTATGCGTTTTTAGCAGATTTGATGTTCGAAAATTTACTCGAAACCATTTCGAGTGAAGATGGTGAAATTTATATGACCAAGTTAGGCGGAAAACTCGCGGGAAAATTGCATCAATTCGCAGGAAAACCGTTAAATGAGCGAGTTCCTATGCTTGTTGAAACGATGAATGAATTAGGTTTTATCGTGCAAGAAACGCAAAATTTAGAAGGTAAAAAATGTTTGCAAGCGTGCAACTGTATTTATCACGACTTAGCGCAAAAATATCCACAAATTTGCCAATTCGACTTAGCGTTGATTAACACAACGCTCGGCGAATCCGTTGAACTCACTCGCAATATGGCAAAGGGCGATACGTTATGTGAGTTCATCATTTCTAACTATTGAGGAGAACATCATGTCTGATTTTAAAAAATACCGTTGCCAAGAATGTGAACATCTTTACGAAGAAGAAAAAGGCGACCCCGATAGCGGCATTCCTGCTGGCACGCGCTGGGAAGATATTCCTGACGATTGGTCATGCCCGATTTGTGGCGCACCAAAAAGTTTTTTCAAGTTAGAAGCTGAGTAGCTGAGAATGATTCAGCCTGTCGCAATGCAAGACTTTTTTATCACCTTCTTTTCATCTGCGTTGATTATTCTCGCAGGCGCAAGTTATGCGCTGTTGTTCGCGTGGTCAAAAGTCAATGCAAACTTTCGCATCAAAATAGCCAGTTACGTTTCGTATATCGTGTTAATTGTCGCCGTTGTTTTATTAACTCGTGCGGCAAATTTCACGGGTTATTGGCTCTCGCTTTCAGCCGTGATGGTGATTGGTTATTTTTTTGCACCCATTGGTATTTGGCATTTGTGCGTAAAAACACACGTTGAAGACCACCACAAAACTTTGGAGGAAAAACTATGAATGAAGAAAATCCCTTATGGGCAAGTGAATCATTCTGGAAAAAAGTCGCTATTTGGGTCACGGCAGGCTCATTTTTAATTTTGGTCGTTTTAACCTTTGATTCGTTAAGCCAAACCGAAGTTGGTGGCAAACGGGTTCAGGCTTATAGCGTCATCAACAAAAAAATCGACTATGTTTATCAAGCTAATTTGCACAAGTTCATGCCTGTGATTGGTGAAACCGAATTGTTATTTGGCAAAGAATTCACCGAAGAAGAAGCGGAGAAATTAGTCACACTCGGCAAAAAAACCACGCAGGCAAAAAACTGTATGAATTGTCACACGTTGCTTGGCAATGGGGCTTATTACGCACCTGATTTAACCAAAGCGTGGCTCGATAAAGGTTGGTTATCGAAAGAATTGCGTGAAGATTTGATGGTGAAATTCTTACTCGACCCAGAAAACAACGCTCGCACGTTTGGTAGCAATCGCAAAATGCCGAACTTACACATCACACCCGACGAAGCAAAAGGCGTGGTGGCGTTTTTGAAATGGATGTCGAGCATTGATACCAACGGTTTCCCTTATAACTTCAAAACCATTTACGCGACGGAGGAATAACGCATGAACGCAAAAGAATTATGTAGCGTGGCAAACGCTAAACTCGACGCTTTTGTCACATGGACAGCGTTAGACCGTTCCAATTTGAGCGACGGGCGAAAACTTGCGGTAAATTATTTTATCGTCGCGGTGATTTTGTTTTTCGCGCAATTGTTGTTTGGCATGATTGCCGCGACGCAATTTATTTTTCCAAATTTTTTATACGGCTGGTTAGATTTCAGCGTCAATCGAATGGTTCACATCAACGCGATGGTTGTGTGGATGTTGTACGGTTTTATTGGTTGCACTTATTGGCTGTTGGAAGACGAAAGCGGGACGGAAATCGTTGGCTTGAAATTCGGAAAACTCGCGTTTTGGGTGTTGACGATTGCCGTGGCGATTGTAGTTTTAGTGTATTTATTTATTCAAATCGGCGCGGGTAACGACACAACTTTATGGCTGATTAACGAAGGGCGTGAATATATTGAAGCTCCGCGCTGGGCAGATATTGGTATTGTGGCTGTCGTTTTGACGTTTTTTTATAACGTTGTGGCGACATTTTCAAAAGGTAAATGGTCGGGCATTGCAGGTGTTTTGACGTTGGATTTAGTTGCGCTGGCGGGTTTGTATCTCGCAGGAATGTTCTACATGACCAACATCACACATGAGCAATTTTGGTGGTGGTGGGTAATTCATTTATGGGTCGAAGCGACTTGGGAAGTGTTGGTTGGCGTGATTATGGCGTGGTCGTTGATGAAACTTTTGGGCGTAAGACGCAAAATCGTGACGACTTGGCTTTATATCGAAGTCGCGTTGATGTTTGGTTCAGGAATTTTGGGGTTAGGACACCATTATTTTTGGATTGGAACGCCTGAATACTGGTTGACAATTGGTGGATTTTTCTCAGCATTAGAGCCAATTCCGTTGGTCGCAATGGTGGTTCATGCGGTTTATGATTCAGGTTCTCATGCGTTCAAAAATGGCAACCATCCCGCATTAGCATGGGTAATTGCTCATGCGTTTGGGAACTTTTTTGGGGCGGGTGTTTGGGGTTTTATGCACACCTTGCCACAAATCAATCTTTATACCCACGGCACGCAATGGTCAGCGTCACACGGGCATTTAGCATTTTTTGGAGCTTACGCGACGATTAACATTGCCTTCTTTTATTTGGCGATTCAACATTGGCGTGGTGATGTGTGGATGAGTGGCGGCACGCAAAACGCTTGGCGTTGGAAATGGGCGTTAGGTTTGTTAAATGTGGGCGTGGTCGGAATGACGATTGCGTTATTGATTGCAGGTTATGAACAATCGTTTATCGAACGGGCGGTTGAAGGTTCAACATGGAGTGGCTATTTCTCCGCGCAAAATCATCCTTCATTTCAAAGTGCGATGGTTTGGCGTTGGTTCTTTGGTTTGATGACGTTTGTAGGGCTGATTTTGTTGATTTGGGATTTGCTCACGATTGGTAAAACTGAAAATCGAAAAGTAATTGTTAACTGATAAAAATTCCAATGTTAAGGCGTTCTACATCTTGTTAGAACGCCTTAACATTTCTGTAAATGGGCAAAATGACGCTTTAATCCGGATAGTGGAGTTTTGTTATTATCGAAAATAGAGCGTAAACAAGCCTTAGCTGAAATCGAGAGACTTAAAATATTTTTAGCAACTAAATAATCTTAAAATAGTTGTCATACATGATGACAGTGTGGTTATCGATTACGTTATTGACCTTTTAACTGTGCTCAAGGCTTGTCCACTATGCGTTATAAACGATACATCGCTAGATTTCTTTAGCATCCTAGCCAGTAAATTGCCAAAAATCACGCGACGCGTTTCATTACCTTCGTCTGCCCCGATTCATCGACTCATCCAGTGGCTTATTTTGCACAAAGCCGCTACATAACCACTTCCTAATATAATGGATTTTTTTGTATTTTTTCTAAAAAATACCTTGAAATAGCTCAAATTTTTTATCTATGCAAATATGTACTAGCATCGGATTACACGCATAATTTCCACACAATCTTTTTTTATAATGTATCAAATGAAACTACATTAGAAAAGAACCAACACATGACAATAGTGTTTCAAACAACTTTATTAAAAGAAATTTTAATTAGCCAAAAAGAAGCAAAAAAAACGGAATCAACGAATGATTAGAAAAAACTTATCTATGAAGAGACAATCTTTATCAAAAAAAAATCATCATATTTTGAGAATTTTATTTATTACATGGTTTTTGTATAGCGCGGGAGTATTAGGATTTATGGCGTTTAACGACAAAATTCCTCAACACTGCACTGTATTAGGAAATAACGGATACCTTTTATGATTAAAATTAACGAAGAAGTCTTACTAAGACCAATCCGCGCTAAAGTTGATAAAATCATGATTGTGACACTGGGTATTTTGTTACCTGTTTCAATTGGTATTGGCTGGTTTTATAACGCATTGCTGATGGCATTATTGATTTCTGTTCCCGCATTTATTGTTCCGTTCTTTATTTGGAAAACAGCCTCGGGTTCATTTTTACTACGCATAGCAGTGGCAACAGGGTTAGTTTTCAACGTTGCAGTTCATATTCAAGCCAGTCATGGATTGATTGAAATGCACTTTGGTGTATTTGCAATATTAGCGTTTCTACTTGCGTATCGAGATTGGAAAGTAATTGTTTATGGTGCAGGATTAGTTGCTGTGCATCATGTAATTTTAAATTTTTTACAAGCCGCTGCTGATTACAACGTATGGCTTTTTAGATATGGCGCAAGTTTTGATATAGTCGTTTTACACGCATTATTCGTAGTATTTGAATCTGTAATATTAGTGTTACTTGCCGTGCAATTACGCAAAGAGTTAGTTCATTTAGCAAATGTTGCAGAAATAGCAGAACGCATCGCAGAAGGTGATTTAAGTTCTAAAATTTCTATTGATAATAGTGATTTTGTTGCAGTTCTATTACATTCCATGCAACGTATTCAAGATTCACTCAATAGCTTTGTGATTGCCCAAGAAAAATTAGCACAAAGACACCTTGATGGGTTTATTAGCGAGCGAATTGATGAAAGTAAATTACTAGGCATTTATGGTGAAATCGCCTCTAAAATCAATGAATTAGTTGCCTCTCATATTACAGTAAAAATGCAAGTTATTGATGTTATTTCACATTATGCAAAAGGTGATTTTTCGGTTGATATGGAAAGATTACCTAATGAAAAAGCAAAAATTTCATACACAATTGATGATATAAAAACAACTTTATTAAGTGTAAGTAACGAAATTGATTTATTGGTAAAAGCGGGTGCAAATGGTGACTTTACATATCGTGGAAATGCGAATCGATTCGGATACATGTTTAGAGAGATGATTTTGTCCATGAATGGTTTGCTTGAAACATGTGATGATGCGTTTAAAGACATTGAACGCGTTGCTAACGCGCTTGCAAAAGGTGATTTAACGCAAACTATTGGTAAATCTTATGCTGGAACATTTGGCAACGTCACCCAAGAAATGAATTGCACTGTTGAAAAATTGAAATCGTTAATTGCTGAAATCAAAGAATCGTCAGAGACAATTAGCGTTGCAACAAAAGAAATCGTAGCAGGGAACAATGATTTGTCTCGTAGAACTGAGGAGCAAAGCACGAGTTTAGAAAAAACAGCGACAACTATGACAGAATTAACCAGTACGGTACAAAGTAATACCGAAAATGCTAGACACGGAAATCAATTAGCTATTGGGGCGACAGATATTGCTGGAAAAGGTTTAGATGTTGTAAATAGTGTTGTAACAACAATGGCAGACATCAATAATTCTTCGTTACGAATCGTTGATATTATTTCGGTAATTGATGATATAGCATTCCAAACTAATATTTTAGCATTAAATGCCGCTGTTGAAGCCGCGCGAGCGGGTGAACAAGGTAAAGGTTTTGCTGTGGTTGCAATCGAAGTTCGTAATTTAGCCCAACGGGCTTCCAATGCGGCTGGTGAAATTAAACGTTTAATTGACGATTCTGTGGAAAAAATCAATGGCGGTGGAAAATTAGTTAATCAGGCTGGTAAAACAATGACTGAAATTGTAGATGCTATCCAGCATGTAACACAAATTATGTCTGAAATCAGTAATGCTTCAGCTGAACAAAGCGATGGTATTTATCTAGTTAATAGCGTAATTAGCGAAATTGACGATGTGACACAACAAAACGCGGCATTAGTTGAGGAAGCCGCCACTGCCGCTGAATCGTTAAAAAATCAAGTTAGTAACTTATCATTTACATTAGGGCATTTTAAAATTAAACAATAGTAACAAAAATTTATTTTCCGGAAACACACAACTTCCACATAATTGCCTCTTAGAATAATTCCACTTGTATTTGTAAGTGCAATAGGAACATTAACCATGTTAAGTTTTGTATTAAACGACGAGTCAAATAAATTAGAAGCTATATTTATCCCAAATAAAACTGAAAAAATTGAATTCACTGTTGCCTTAATAAAGCAGCGGTTAAGTGAAGAAAATTTTCTTCATTTATTTATTTCAGAAAGTTCATTATTCCAATTAGTTCGATTGTGCAACACAACTAATGAAAAGTTTAAAATTGAAATTGGTGAGTTAAGAGATGCAAGTGGCGAGGTTGTCATTTCTAAAGATGAGATGACAGCAACACTGATATATTCGCCCGCTTTTGGTGGAAAAATTTTAACACTTGCCGATGTGCATCATTGTTTACAACAAGCTAGCATTACTTATGGTCTTATATCGGATCAAGAAATTAAAGCCATTTTAAATCAAGAGCAAATTTCAGAATTGATTGTCGCAAAAGGATTGCCCCCCGTAGCAGGTATTGATGCCCAGTTTGAAAGTTTAATTCCCCAACGCATAAAAGAATCATGTGCAAATGAAGATAATATTGATTATCGAGACTTAGGGGAAATTGTCACCGTTCAAGAAGGGCAATTGGTTATGCGCCGTATTCCTGCAACGTCAGGTCAAAACGGATGTAATGTTTTTGGCAATTTAATCGACTGCTATCACGGCTTAGATACGCCTTTTTCTTCAAATAAAAAGGGCGTTTATATTAACCCTGAAGATAATGATTATTTATGTTCTGAACTGATTGGAACTCCAATTTTAGTACCTCATGGTGTGATTGTATTGCCAATACTCACGGTAAATAATGTTGATCTTAAATCAGGAAATATTCGTTTCTGTGGTGGCGTAATTGTGAAAGGCAATGTAGAAACCGACATGAAAGTTTATGCTTTACACGATTTAACTCACCGTGCGAAATTCCCCACCCAGAGCTGATAGGCTTGGGTGGGGATGGATAGCACTCCTTCCGCGAAGCGGCTTTTGATTTTCAATTCGGACTATCCTGATTTTGGATATATTTTTTGATAACGTCCAAAGGC
>CAILJB010000078.1 GCA_903834465.1 uncultured Pseudomonadota bacterium
AAGAGTACGATTGTCGCATGAATAAAACGATACGAAAAGCCTTTAAATTTAGGCTCAAAGTGAGTACAGAAACCAACCAGAAATTAGCAAATTATGCTGGTGGGTGTCGTTTTGTTTGGAATAAAGCGTTGGCGTTGAATTTAGATAGACTAAACAAAAAACAGCCTATTTTGCGATATGACGCACTAGATTTTTGGTCAAAGTTATGGAAACAGTCCGACGAGTACGGTTTTTTGAAAGACTTGCCGTCGCAGGTTTTACAGCAAAAATTGATGGATTTAGACAAGGCTTTTAAGGATGCGTTTGATAAAAACCAACCATTCAAACGGATTCCTGTTTTTAAACGCAAAGGTCAATCATCGGACAGCATCCGTTATCCGCAAGGTTTCAAAATCGAACAAGAAGCGAATCCGATTTTTCTGCCTAAAATCGGATGGGTACGCTATCGCAATAGCCGTAAAATTGTCGGTACGCCAAAAAATGTGACAGTTAGTCGCAAAGGCAAACATTGGTATGTTTCGATTCAAGTTGAATATGAAACACCAGAAATGACGCACAAATCAACGTCTGCAATCGGTATCGACATGGGCGTTAAGCGGTTTGTGACTTTGTCAGACGGAACATTCATTGAACCGTTAAATAGCTTCAAAAAATCGGCTGAAAAATTAGCCACCCTGCAACGCAAGTTAAAACACAAAAAGAAATTTTCAAAAAATTGGCAAAAACAAAAAGCCAAAATTACTAAGCATCACGAAAAAATAGCGGCGGCTCGCCGTGATTTTCTTCACAAAAAATCGACTGCAATCTGCGAAAACCAAGCTGTGATTTGTATAGAAGATTTGAAGATTAAAAACATGAGCAAAGCCGCGAAACTTAAAAACGTCAAACAAAAGTCAGGCTTGAACAAAGCCATTCTCGACCAAGGCTGGGGGATGTTTTTTGATATGTTGGCGTACAAACAAGATTGGAACGGTGGCACGGTGATTAAAGTACCACCGCATCACACCAGTCAAAAATGTCCAAGTTGTCATCATATCGCTAAAGAAAACAGACTGACACAAGCTGAATTTGTTTGCGTGGAATGTGGATATAAAAATAACGCTGACGTAGTCGGCGCAATCAATGTGTTAACCCGAGGACTTTCGGGGGCTAGTCTGTGAAGTGAACGGTGCTGTAATGCCGTCAGCAGCAGAAACCAGCAGGTAGTAGTGATACACACCTGCTCCTTAGCAATAAGGAATCCCCGTTCCCTTTAGGGCGGGGAGGATGTCAAGATGTAATAGCTTTTGACAATTACTTTGATAAACAAACGCTCAGGGATTTTTATGACACGCCCCTATTCTTCTCTTCATGGCGCAGGTTTAGGCTTACGTCGTCCATTTTTAAGCGAAATTTTGCAATCGCCACAACCAGACGTTGATTTCTTTGAAGTTGCGCCCGAAAACTGGATTACGATGGGCGGAAAATTGGGCAAACAGTTTCGCGCGATGACGGAGCAACATAAATTTGTGTGTCATGGATTATCGCTATCGATTGGCAGTTCTGACCCGTTGGATGAAACGCTCGTTAAACAAATCAAAGCGTTTATGGCAACGCATGGCATTGAGCATTACAGCGAACATTTAAGTTATTGCTCTCATAACGGACATTTGTACGACTTAATGCCAATTCCATTTACGACCGAAGCGGTATCACACGTTGCCACGCGAATTAAACGCGTCCAAGAAATTTTAGAACGTAAAATCGCCATCGAAAACGTGTCGTATTACACCTTCGTTGGTCAAGAAATGCGCGAAATTGACTTTTTTAACGCGGTGGTGAATGAAGCCGATTGTGACGTGTTGCTCGATGTGAATAATATTTACGTCAACAGCATCAATCATGGTTACGATGCGATTGATTTTTTAAACGCGATGCCCGTTGAACGTATTACTTATGCTCATATTGCGGGGCATTTCAAAGAAGCTGACGATTTTTTAGTGGATACGCACGGTGCGCCAATTATCGACCCTGTTTGGAAACTTTTGCAACATGCTTATCAACGTTTCGGCGTTTTTCCGACATTGTTGGAACGTGATTTTAATTTACCGCCGTTGAATGAATTAGTGGCGGAAGTGAAATACATTAAAAAATTGCAAACGGAGGCGTTATGAGTTTTCAACAGCATCAAGCCGCATTTGCTGCGTATATTCGTAATCCTGAAAATAGCCCGTTGCCTGTTGGTGTAAAACCTGAACGCATGGCAATGTATCGAGAGTTATTTTTTAATAATATTGATGGATTTTTAACAGCAAATTTTCCTGTGCTGCATCGTTTATTTGACGAACAAGATTGGTCAAATTTAGTTCAAGATTTCTTTTCGCAACATATTTGTCAAACGCCGCATTTTTCTGAAATTCCCGAAGAGTTTTTAGCGTATTTGCAAAACGAACGGCAATGCACGACGGATTTCCCCTTTCTGGCAGAATTGGCACATTACGAATGGGGAGAAATGGCGTTATCGATTGCGAATGCAGAAACGATGCAAATGTCAGCCGAAAAGATAGAATCTGTGCCATTACAACTTTCACCGTTAGCGTGTTTGTTGGTATATCAATTTCCAGTGCATCAAATTTCGCCCGCATTTTTGCCCTTAATTGCACCAGAACAGGCGACGTTTTTAGTGGCATATCGTGACACTGAAGAAGTCGTGCAATTTTTAGAAATTACGCCGTTGACGTATCAATTATTGCAATTAGTCGAAACACAACCTGAACAATTGGCAGAAACGTATTTAATGCAATTAGCGGATTTTGCGCCGGCGATTGCAGTGCAAACGTTAAAAGAAAAAGGCTTAGAAATTTTAAACGATTTTGCGCGACGTGGTGTGATTGTGGCGGTTTGAAATCTAGGCGCAAAAATTGCGCCTAGACGTAAAACGGTTTACTCTTGATTTGCAGTCGCTTTGAAGCTGTTTTTAATACCGACAAACATTTCTTTCAAACCGCTAAATAAGTTTGTGATATTCAAATTTTCCTTCAACATGAAACGATTACGCAACACAGCAATGACTACAAACGCAATAATTTGTGGTGCTAATTCAAGATAAAGAGATTTTAAAACACCAAAAAAGCCTTCAAAATCGCCTTCATTTTTGCGGTCAGCACCGTTGACAGATTCGTAAGCATCTCCACCTTCGCTACTTCTGAAGGCTTCGAGTAATGAAATATCAAAGTAAATCAATAGAAATTGGATAACAAAAAAGGTCACTGCACTACCTGCAACCCATAAAATCATATTTTCTGTTTTTGCACGCGCTGCCGACTGATAAATCCAGATGGCAACAAAAATCATAAAAATTGCACCGATCATTGTTTTATACCCTATTTAGTTATTATTTTTTTGTTAAGAAGAGAAACAGATTTGTACATTTCAAAATCATGCTGGTGCCTTCTTTTTGTGCAACCGAGCAAGATTCGTATTTTTCACGTCCGGGTGAAAGTTGTTTTTTAATGACACCCTCTTCCACAGTGTATTTAACTGAAACGGTCATCTCTTTGGTACGTCCTAATGAGTCAGTTGAAACAGACTGCAATGTCCCGTCATTCTTGAATTCCCATGAACTTACAATGGTTTTTTTCTCGCCATCGATTTTGAGTGCTTCAGCATTTACAGACCACTTACCTAGAATTTCGCTGTTATCTTTTAACGCGACATCCGCGTGCGCTGACCACGCAAAAAATACAGCAATCAACGGTAAGTATTTAACGTCATTTGTTATTCTCATTTTTAACCACCCCTGTTGATATTTAAAATATGCAAATGTAGCGGTTTTAATTATATCACCATTGAATATGCGGCTTTAATTTTTAGCGCGTTAGTGCAAGTTGAAGTGAGCGAGAAGCCTTGACTTTCACGGATTCTACAGTATTATGACCACTCCGTTTATGCTAGTTTTAGCGTATTTTTAAAACAAAAAAATTATAGGAGAATGCAATGGGTGCAATTTTAGACGTTACCGAAATGTTGAAAACACCAGTAGGTGCGACAATTGGTTTAGCAGTAGTAGCAGCAGGTTACTTCTTCGTGAAATGGGTTTTTGCTCCACACCCAGAAGACGACAAATAAGCAATAGACTTCCGTCTTTAGCAAAAAGGTCGCAACAGGTTATGTTGCGACCTTTTTTTATGGCTAAATTTTTTAATATTTCAACGGGTTAAAGGTTGCCATGTACGCCTATCTTTCCACTAAAATTACCACACTACTCAATAAACAAGTTCCCGCGACAGGATTAGGTTTATTTCGTTTGTTTTATGGCTTAATCACACTGCAAGAAATCTTTTTTTTACTGTATTTTAATCACCTCATTTTTGACCCAATTCCTTATTTGGATGTTGAATTTCCCATGATTCCTGCATTTTTGGGATTTTGGGCAATTGTGGCGACGGGCGTGGCACTCGGTTATCGTTATCAAACGGCTATGTTGTGCAATTATCTGTTTTGGATAGTGTTTGTCAATTTCACACCGATGCAGCGCGATTTCGATGGTGGTTTTGATACATTTATGATTGGGGTGGGATTTTTCTTATTATTTCTGCCCGCAGACAAAGCCTTTTCGCTTGATAATTTACGCTACAAACTTAGCACGCCATTTAAACATTACAGTGAATACACGAAACCAACGGTTTCCGTACTTGCCTATTATTTGCCGGTAGCGATTTGTTTAGGTTTTTTGTATTTTGATTCTGCTGTTCACAAAATGTTTGCAGAGCATTGGCGCAATGGTTTAGGAACATGGTTGCCAGCCACGCAGCCTTATTATGTTTCAGCGTTAGATATGTCGCCGTTGCTCAACCAAAAATGGATGCAAAATTTACTGGGTTACACCATTTTGGTTTTCCAATTCACATTTGTGTTTTTCTTTTGGCAACGTTACGCGCGAATTGCATATTTGTTCGTCGGTATGGGATTGCATTTAGGCATTACGTTGTCGTTCAATATTTACCCATTTGGTTTAGGAATGTTGAGTTTTTATTTACTGATGATTCCGTTTAGTTGGTGGCGAGCAATTGGTAATGTCTTCATTTCAAAACAGCCAACATTAACGGTGTTTTTTGACCAGCAATGTCCATTGTGTAATCGCACTGTTTTGATTTTGAATCACTTTGATATTTTGCGCCGAATCGATTTTAAAAACGCGCAAGAATATGTAGCACATTATCCGGCGGTTGCGGTTATTAAACAGGAACTTTTGTTAAAAGATTTGTATGCGACGGATAGTCACGGTCGAATTTATTCGGGTGTTCAAACTTATGCACAAATTTTTAAACATACCGGTTATTTAGCGTTTATCGGTGTGCTGCTGTCTTTACCGCTGATTCATGGACTAGCAGTTAGAAAATACCGTGAAATTGCGGATAATCGCGCTCGTGTGAGTTGCAATGAAACGTGCTTTGTTGCGACACCACTGGAAAATAACACTTGGTATGCACGTTTATTTGAACAAGCTGCGACGCAAAAACCAAAAGCATTCGCGCGAAAATTTATCAAAATTCTAACGTTGTTTCTGTTGTTGCAATTGAATAGCACGATTCATTACGGATTGATTTACCGTTTAAATCTGCACAATCCATTGCTTTCGCCGTTAGCACAAGTCAGTAATACGCTTGTTTTGTTGTCAACTACATTTGTTGGCATCGTGCCGCACGCGCTGTATTTGCACGACCATTTTTCTGGTTACGATCACATTTTGGCGATTACTTACACCGATGAGCGCGGACAAGAGCAATGGTTGCCATTTGTAAACGAGCAAGGGCGGTTGCTCGCGCTAAATTGGGGACGCGTGCATTCAATGTGGGCAAATATTGCCGTTACGCCTAATATCAACAATCAACGCTTGCAAAAGTTCATCATGAAAGTGACCGCATTTTACGGACGAAATTTAGGGCTTGATTTGAATAAAACGGTCTTTCATATTCAAATGAAAAAAACTCGCGCACCTAATGAGTGGGTGGATGATTTGTTGCATCAAAATATGGCGGGAAGTTGGGCAATCATTGGTGCGGCACGCTGGCACGATAAGGCAATTCAAATTGAGTTGCCCGAAGACATCAATAACCTGTAATTTGGACGTGATTTTTCGATTTTTTTATTATTGCATTGGCTGAATAGTCATGATATAAATTGCCCGTGCTTAGAAATTAGCGCAACAATAATTAAAAAACAACTTGGAGGATTTCAAAAATGAAAAAAGTAATGTCTGTATTAGCTTTAGCGTTAATGATTGTTGGTTTGACAGGTTGCATCGACGACCAAGACGGTACAAAACAAAAAGTTTCTAGCTCAGTTTCTTTATAAGACTGACTTAAATTTTTAGCTGTTAGAGCTTTCAGAAAACCCAGCATTTTTGCTGGGTTTTTTGGTTTTAGGGGATTGAGTTTTTATGGCGCATCAATGGAATTGACGCGCCGTTTTATTAAAAATTTACGCCGCAACGTTCAAATCATGCACCGTAATACTACCGCGTCCATCTTCGGTAATTTCGTCATCGCTGATTTTGAAATTGTCGAGTTTCATCGTTAAGTATTTGTCGAAATAAGTACGCAAATCTTTTTCGATAGATTTATCAAAATCAGGTTTCACAACGTGTGTTGTTCCCCATTTTGTGTGAACTACTTTGCCATCAACAACAACTAATTCACCGTCTTTGAAAACATAATCCGGTTTTTCAAACATTTTTTGACGGTCAACATCATCGGTATAAACTGTAATATCTGCCCAATTTTCTGCGCTCAAACCACCACGATTTTGCAAACCAATCAATTTTGCCGCCCCTGCGCGAGTCATAATCGCAATTTCTTGCAACGTGTATTCGCGTTCAATCGATGCCAACGTCGTCATTTTTTGTGCTTCAGGATGAATCGTAGAAAGCACGTCATTTCTAAACGTTCTATCCATCAGCAACCGAATCAAATGCGGATAACTGGTAAATGGCGCACCGTTCGGATGGTCAGTGGTTAAGAAAATTCGCCACGGATCATCGACTAATAAAAATGTTTCTAAACCAATCGCCCATTGCAACGCATTCACAAAGTTTTGGTCTTTGTATTTGAACGGTACAACGCCACACCCCGCGTCACATTCAATATCCATCGTCACCCATTTTGCAGGGCTAGCGTGTTTGTGATTAGCGTGTTGACGCATATTGTCGCCTGATGCCGTCACCGTTTGTCCGAATAAAATTTGTCCGACATCGATGGTGATATTTTTGTTTTTGTTCACCGCCTCGGCAATTTGCGCCGCGCCTGACGAAAATTTGAAATCACCTTCTGTGCCGTAACTGTGGAATTGAATATGCGTCAAGTGCATCGGCAAACCACCAATGCCTTGAATGGTATCGAGCGTAGTTTGCATGTTTCCAGGTACGCCCAAATTACAACCGTGAACGTGCAACGGATGGGATACGCCGATCTGTTTCACGGCTGTCGCTAAGACTTGCAAAATATCGCGCGGCGTAACACCGTAATGGCTGTTTTGTTCGTCTAAATCGAGTTTGCGTTGGTTAAATTTAAACGCATTGATGCCACCTGGATTCACGACTTTTACGCCAATGGCTTTTGCCGCTTGCATTGTCCACGCAACGTAATCGTTAATGGCTTTTTGGTCTTTTTTTGCGGTGAGCATGCGGAGCAAATAATCATCGCTGCCCATCAACACATAACCGCCTTTATCCAAAATCGGAATATCGCCCATTTCCATGTGCGCTTGGCGAGCGTTAATTGGCAATACAGCAGGTTCAAACCCAGCGGTGTAGCCCATTTCCGCGTAACGATAACCTGTGATAAAGGTACTTGGTGCAGCGTGTCCACAACCTGAACGGCAAATGTGCGTGCTGGCAACTGGGTCGTTGCGATGGTCTTCGGGTAAAAGTGTGCGAGCAATGTTGCCTTTGCCGCCGCCGATGTGCGTGTGCATATCGATTGCACCCGACATCACGACTTTGCCTTTTAAATCGTATTCTTTATCGATTTGAAAATCGCCGATTGGTTTGTCGATGATTTTGCCGTTTTGAATGTAAATATCTTGTTGTTTGCCATCGACACCGCTGGCTGGGTCGTACACTTTGCCGCCCGTTAATCTGATTAACATACTGATTCCTCGCGTAAAACTTTTTCAATCGCGTTTAAAACTTCTGCTGTACTTGGCAACCCCGAATCACGCAATTTTTTCAATCGAATTGCCACCACGTTATCCAAACGGTAAGCGTGTCCAACATGGTCAATGGCTGGCGTGCCGATTGGAATAAATACGTCGGGTTCTTTTTCAAACGTCATCCCTGAACGCGCCACCACAATCGTTGGCAAACTGGTTTTAGGTGGATTTGCTTTGGCGTTAAACGCATTAACCCAAACGAGCGCGTCGGCTTCACCGTTATCTAACAAGGCATTGGTTTCAAACAAAAACGGGTCATATTCAGGATAACCTTTCGCAAAACTCACTCGTGCCGCATAACCTGTCGTCCAACCGCACACTTGGTTTGCTGTTTGGTCGCCTTCTTTGCCGCCTAATGGGAAACCGCTGCAACGTGTGGTTTGATTTAAATCTTTCACCATTTCGGAAATCGTTTGCACAGTGAGTTCAGCGTGTGAATAGGCTAATGCACCAGCCGCCCAAGTGACTACGCCGTATTTTGCGGCTTTGAGTTTTTCGGCGATTACTTGTAAATCTGTAATTGAAATTCCTGCAACGTTTTCAGCTTGAATCGGTTGACCTTTGACTAAGGCGCGTAACACCGTCACGACTTCAGGTAAATTTTCAGTCGCACATTCAAAAACTTGTGCGGTTTTTCCCGATGGCGATGTTGACGCATTGCCTGAGGGTTTTGTGCCTAAATAAATAATGTCACGGTCGCTGGTGTTTTTTAAAAACATCGCCTCATTCCACAGATATTTTTCAAAAAACCGTGGCGCGAAACCTTCTAAATCTGCACCGACAATTAGCAACACGTCACAACGATTTTTAATTTCGGCAAGCGTGGTGTTCATCCAACCGACATCTTGCAATGCTAAAATGTTTTTGCGTGCATTGTTGAAATTCGCATTATCAACCACTGCGCCCGTTCTATCCGCTAAAGCTAATAAACCACGCATCCCGTTCACGTCGGTCGCGCAACCACCGATGACAGGAAAATTAGTATTTTTTAACAAACTTGCCGCGTGTGAAACGGCTTCGCTTAACTCAACTTCTTTACCGTTAATGCGTGGTTTTGTATCGGTAATTTCTTGTTCAAATGCTGGCGTATTCACCGCACAACCATTTTCAATAACGCTGATTTTTAAACCATCGACTTTAATTGTTAAATCGTCCGTGCCGATGCCGCAAAACGGACTGGGAACTTCTGTAATCTCACTCATCAAAACTGCCCTCTAGTCTTTTTTAATGTATTTGAAACGTGGGTCTTCTGGCGTACCTTCGAAAACGCCTTGCGAATCGGTCGCCGCATCCCACAACACGACTTCTTCAATTTTTTTCGCTAACGCAAAATCTTTTTCCGTAATGCCTTTGGCGGCGTGGGTGACTAATTTTACAATCACAAACGCATAGGACACAGTTAAATCAGGATGATGCCACGCTTTTTCGGCTAAATGTCCAACCGTATTGACCACCATTAACGTGGATTTCCAGCCGCTTGTTTTTATTTTTCGGCGAATCCAACCGTTTTCGTAATACCAATGCGGTAATTCATTTTCTAAGCGGGTTTGAATTTCAGACTCACTCAAAGCGGGGTGATTACTTGTTTCTTCTGACATCATTCTCTCCTAAATTTAATGGGACGAGCTGCATTGTAGCGCGAATTTCCATCATAGGGGGTCAAGATTTTGAACTACTTAAATCGCATTATGATGATTGATACAATTGCGTCACTAAATACGCTCTTACCGGTAGATGCGCGTATATTGTCGTCATCGTCCTAAATATGTGAATAATTTTATAGCCTATGATTCCAGAAACGCTAAGTCGAGTTGTTCAAAAAATAACACACCTATTGCCGATTTTTTTATTCATTTGCGCGCTTTATATTGTCCATAATCAGCTAAAAGTGCATGAATTTAAAGATATTGTGGTATTGCTGCAAAATACGCCCTTACAAATTATTTTTGCTGCTTTTGTATTGACGGTAATCAATTATTTGGTTTTAACCGGTTATGATTGGTTGGGATTGCGTTTTACGGGTTATAAAAATATTCCCGTGCCAAAAATGATAGCTGCCGCATTATTAAGTTATGCCATCAGCAATAATACGGGGCATCCTTGGGCAGCGGGCGGTTCGATTCGGTATCGATTTTATTCAAAATGGGGCGTTCAGGGTTGGGACGTTTTAAAAATTTCATTGTTTCAAGCGGTAACTTATCTTTTAGGTGCGTTAAGTTTAGGTTTAATTGGTAGTTTGTTATTGCCGCATTATTTATCAAACGCGGTTCAAGAGCCGCTAGCGATTCATTGGGTTAGTATCATTTGTGCCGCATCTTTGCTTGTTTATTGGGGCGGGGTGCTGTTATGGCGAAAACCCTTGCTTATCAAGGGTTTTGAATTTCATTTACCTTCGACAAGCATGACTTTTTGGCAAACGGTAGTCTCCAGCATTGACGTGGTCTTATCTTCACTTGTGTTGTGGATGTTATTGCTTGGTAAAGTCGATATTAGTTTTGGGGCGTTCGTTATTATTTTTGTGGTGTCTCAAGTTGTTGGCGTAATTAGTCAAGTACCTGGCGGGATTGGCGTATTTGAAAGCACATTTTTATGGCTAATATCGGACATTGAAGTCACCGATCAACATTTAGTTTTAATTGGCGCTTTGTTATTGTATAGAATTATTTATTATTTCGTGCCATTGTTATTAGCTGGCGCGGGTTTACTAACCTATGAAGTGTACAGTCGTCGAGAAATAATTGTTGAAAGTAGTATTGCAGTGAGCCGTATTTTATCGACAATCGTGCCGCAATTGTATTCAGTATTGTTACTCTTTGCTGGTGGTGTGTTACTCATTTCAGGTTCTATTCCAGCCAACTCTGATGCGATGAGTTGGTTGCGGCATTTAGTCCCCTTACCTGTCGTTGAATCATCACATTTGGTCGGCAGTCTGATTGGCTTATTGTTGTTATTCTTAGCGCGAGGTATTCGTCTCAAAATTGAAGTAGCGTGGTTTGGCAGTTTATTTTTGCTGGGATTAGGTATTATTGCGTCACTTCTAAAAGGTTTTGATTGGCGTGAAGCCACCGTGTTGTTTGTGATACTAATGCTGATTTTTCCAACGCGAAGCCACTTTAAACGTCGGTCATCGTTACTACATATCTCTTTTTCAAAATCTTGGTTGGTTATCATCACAATGGTGTTGATAGCGACAATTTGGCTAGGTTTTTTTGCCTATCAAGATGTCGAATATGCTAATGAATTGTGGTGGCAATTTTCTTACGAAGGCAATGCACCACGATTTTTACGCGCATTATTACTTATTTCGGTAGTGACCGTATTTTATGGTTTATCACGTTTATTAAGTGTTGCACCACCTTATTTATTTGAAAAACCATCTGCCAGTGAACTAGCTGAAGTACAAAATATCTTAGTGCAATGCGATCACACGCAAGGATTTTTAGCATTATTGGGTGATAAATATCTGCTTTGGAATCCGACGCGCACGGCATTTATTATGTTTGAGACTACCCCACAATTTTGGATAGCGATGGGAGATCCAGTTGGTGATCGAACGGCTGTTGAAAATCTGCTTTGGCAATTTCAAGAACAAGCTGATCTTTATGGTGCTAAGGCGGTGTTTTACCAAGTCAGCACCGAATTATTGCCGCATTATTTAGATCAAGGTTTATCACTTTTCAAGCTAGGAGAAGAGGCTAAAATCGATTTATCAACATTTAACTTGGCTGGTAAACGGCATGATGTTCAGCGTAGTGCTTGCAACAAGTTCAGCAAAATGAATTATCATTTCGAAATCCTTTCAGGACAAGAAGTTAAAGAGGCGTTGCCGATATTAAAACAAATTTCTGATGCTTGGTTATCGAATAAAAATACGAGAGAAAAGGGTTTTTCGTTAGGTTTTTTCAACGAAGCATATTTACGGCGTACCAATATTGCGGTAATAAAAGATGAATCTGGACAAATAAAAGCCTTTGCGAATCTTTGGCAAACAACTAGTCATCAAGAATTATCCCTCGATTTGATGCGTTATGATCCAGATAGTCCGAAAGGTATTATGGACTTCTTATTTGCAAAATTATTATCGTGGGGAAAAGCAGAAAATTACCACTGGTTTTCGTTAGGTATGGCACCGTTAGCGGGCTTAGAGCATCGTCCTTTTTCGTCTTTGTGGTATAAAATTGGTGCTGCTATTTTTGAAATGGGCGATCAATTTTACAATTTCGAAGGGCTTTATGAATATAAAGCGAAATTCGCCCCGCAGTGGCAGCCGCGTTATTTGGCGGTGCCAACAGGGTTGTCATTGCCTTTTATTTTAGTGGTGATTACTCGTCTCATTTCTAAAGGTTGGCAGGGAATTTTTAGTAAATAGTATTTTTTCTCGATTCACTGGATGCGAATCAAAGACTTTTCTAACGTGTTGCCACTGTGCAACCACGTTTTTGATTCCTTTACTATCACTTTCTTTTAAAAGCGTAAAACATTCATTGCTACGAACAAACGCGGCTAAAAATGCGCCCATTGCCCGTTGCTGCGTGTGATATTGCGCTAAAGTGTAGTGTTTCAAATTCTTTTCTAGGATGTTTAAATCAAAACAAGTGCGGGTATGTCCACGAAGTGGCAAATCATCAGGTAAAAATAACGGCTGATTACTCAAATCGAGCGGTTTATTAGATTCAGAACCCGATGGCCAACCGTGTTGCCAATGAATCAAATAAGCAAGTAATCGCGGAGTAAACGATTTGTCATCTGATGGCTCAAGCCAGTCATTTATTGCTAATAAAGTAAACATTCCAAGTCCTGCATGATCGGAATCATTTTCCATCACATCAGGAAATACAATCAATGTGGGTTTCGTTTCTTTGAGTATTTTTACTAATTCATCTCGAAGGGCTTTACCATCTTGAGCAATCCCTTTATCTTCTGCTTCGATGTAAGGGACATGGCTAAATCCTGTAAATTCGGATTTGTCTGGATGCGTTTTATTCCAATGTGAAACCAACATCGCATAAATAGAACCATCAGAAAATCCCAGTAAATCCAAATGAATTAAACCATTACCTAACACTTTGGCCGCATGTCGAGATTCTTCTAATCTATTTTCACCATATCTTAAAAAGTCGGTTTGCGTTAGTTGCCTTCTTCCGGTGTCACGTTGTATTGCTTCAACATAAGCATCCCCGGCGGTTACGACAACGCTTCGCACACTTCCGCCATTTTCAAGCACGCGGTGCGCTAAACCTGCGGCACTAAGTGATTCATCATCCGGATGCGGAGCTAAAATTAACAGCCGTTCCGCATGACCAATCTTGAGTGGCTGTTCTGAATTTGCTGAAACAGATGCCAATGTGAAATGCAATGTAATGATTAAAAATTTAAATAAAAAATAAAACAGTTTCATCGTTGGTATGATTTTCAGAATGAACGGCGTTTATAATACCACGCTCATCATGCCGTTAAACTAGGTTACATTTCATGGATTATTTTCCCATTTCGCTTAAATTGACTCAACAACCGTGTTTAGTGGTTGGTGCAGGAAATTGTGCGGCACGAAAAATTGAATTACTTTCGCGTGCTGGCGCAAAAATCACTGTGATAGCGTGTGACATCAGTTCGCAAGTCGCAGCAATGCAAATTACGCACAATTTAATTGTTCGGCAAAAAGACTTTGAAGCAAACGATTTAAGTGATTTTAAATTAGTTGTTTCTGCAACCAATGACATGGCGACAAATCAATTTGTTCGCGAATGTGCAAAAGCAAAAGCCATTTGGGTCAATGTGGTCGATAGTCCTGCGTTATGTGATTTTATTTTCCCCGCCATCGTAGACCGTGCGCCATTAACGATTGCGATTTCATCAGGTGGCGCGTCGCCAGTTCTTGCGCGTTTGTTACGCGCTAAAATTGAAACCGTAATACCACCTGCTTATGGTACGTTAGCGAAATTGGCTGAAAAATTCCGCGAAACCGTAAAACAAAAAATCACTGTGCCGTCAAATCGCCGTATTTTTTGGGAAAACATGTTGCAAGGTCGTGTTGCAGAACTTGTATTTTCTGGGCAAAACGATGCTGCCGAATATGAATTAACACAAGCCATTGAGCAAACAGCTGAATCAAAAACTTGTGGTGAAGTGTATTTAATTGGTGCAGGCCCGGGCGCGGCAGATTTACTAACGTTTCGAGCGTTACGTTTAATGCAGCAAGCCGATGTGGTGGTTTATGACCGTTTAGTTTCGACCGATATTTTGGATTTAGCACGGCGCGATTCTGAAAAAATTTACGTTGGCAAAGAACGTAGTCGCCATGCCCTGCCCCAAGAAGATATTAACGCGCTATTGGTAAAACTTGCTAAAGAAGGCAAGCGTGTGGCGCGATTGAAAGGTGGCGACCCGTTTATTTTTGGACGCGGTGGCGAAGAGATTGAAACGTTAATGGAACAAGGCGTGGTGTTTCAAGTCGTGCCAGGAATCACTGCCGCGACAGGTTGCGCGAGTTACGCCGGTATTCCGCTAACGCACCGCGACCACGCACAATCGTGTATTTTTGTGACGGGGCATTTGAAAGATGATTCAGTGCATTTGAATTGGACACAATTGGCAGTGCCGAATCAAACTGTTGTGATTTATATGGGGTTGGTTGGATTGGAACAGATTTGCCAATCATTGATTGCTCACGGGAGCGCAGCAGATTTACCGATTGCGCTGGTTCAAGACGGCACTACTTCGCAACAGCGCGTGATTACGGGAACGTTAAGTACGTTGCCAGAAATCGTGAAGCATGAATCAATTAAACCACCCACACTCATTATTATTGGTACGGTGGTGAGCCTGCATGAAAAACTTAATTGGTTTGCGAATAAAGTGGACTAAAGCCGTGATTATTTTTAACAAAAGCGTTGAATTTTAGCGTTAAACTCCTTATCCTTTGCGCGTTCAAACTTTCACTTGAATATGTTTTCTACAACAAGAAAAACAGTTTTTACTACCATTGAGGATATTATGAAAAAAGCACTTTTAGCTTTCGCAGGCGTTGCGTTAATCGGTTTAAGCGGTTCAGTTTTCGCTGATGAAAAATTAGAAATCGGCGCAAAAATTTACGAACGTTCATTCGGTCGTGGTTGCGGCACTTGCCACGACATCGCGTCAAACCCACAATTATTTGATTTAGTAAAATCAGGCAAATTATCACGCGCTACTTTTGAAGCGGTATTGAAAGACGGTAAAGGCGGCATGCCAAAAGCTATCGCAGCAATCATGGAAGTGGGTCCTGTGAAAAAAGCGGGCTACGGCGAAGACCAAGCTGTTGACGCATTATTCGCTTACTTAGGTAGCAAATAAGCGCGAGATTTCTCTCCGTTCGTTTTAAGAAAAGGTGAGCCGCGTTAGTTTTTAATTAGCGCGGCTTTTTTTTGCCAATTTTTTGCGCTAAAAACTGCTAAACTAACCGCGTTGTCACTATCTTGTTTCTGCCATGAACGCACTCTCTATTCAAAATCTTCGTAAAACATATCAAAACGGCTTTGAAGCCTTAAAAGGCATTGATTTAGAAGTCAAACAAGGCGATTTTTTTGCCTTACTTGGCGCGAATGGGGCTGGAAAATCCACGGCGATTGGAATTATCAGTTCGCTTGTGAACGCTTCCAGTGGCTCAGTAAAAATTTTTGGTTACGATGTTAAATTGCAGCGTAATTTAGCCAAAAGCTGTTTAGGCTTAGTACCGCAAGAAATCAATTTTAATCAATTTGATACGGCTAAAAGCATCGTTCTCAATCAAGCGGGTTATTACGGCATTCCTCGTCATATTGCGTTGCAGCGCATGGAAACGTGTCTAAAACAAGTTGATTTATGGGATAAACGCGATACGATTTCACGCCGTTTATCTGGCGGAATGAAACGCCGTGTGATGATTGCTCGCGCGATGGTTCATGCACCTAAATTGTTAATACTCGATGAACCGACGGCCGGCGTGGACATTGAAATTCGCCGCGCGATGTGGCAAATGATGCAAGAGGTGAACGCGCAAGGCACAACCATTATTCTCACGACGCATTATTTGGAAGAAGCTGAAAGTTTGTGCCGCAATATCGCCATTATTGATAGCGGAAAAATTATTGAACATTCTGACATGGCGAGTTTACTTTCACGGTTACATGTGGATTATTTCATTTTGGATTTAGCACAGCCTTTGATGACGATGCCAACATTAACGGGATTTTCGCTGAAGTCGCTGGGTGAAAAAGTGCTAGAAGTTGGCGTGCCAAAAGAACGCAGTTTAAACGATTTATTTAAACAACTTAGCGCTGCAAATATTCAAGTTATCAGCATGAAAAATAAAAGTAACCGTTTAGAACAATTATTTATCGATTTAATCGACAGCAAAAACACGAGGGGAAACACATGAGTGTGTGGATTGCTTTTCGGACGATTGTGCGTAAAGAATTTTACCGTTTTATTCGAATTTGGCCACAAACGCTGTTACCGCCTGCAATTACGACGGCGTTATATTTTTTGATTTTTGGTAAATTGATTGGCGATCGTATCGGTACAATTCAAGGCATGAGTTACATGGATTACATCGTGCCAGGCATTATTTTAATGTCGGTCATTACCCATTCTTATGCCAATGTGGTGTCATCGTTTTATTCGACTAAATTTCAACGCAATATCGAAGAGTTATTAGTTGCTCCTGTGCCGAATTGGATTATTTTGGCAGGTTATATCAGTGGCGGCATTTTGCGTGGCGTTTTAGTTGGTGGCGTTGTAGCAGTGATTTCATTGTTTTTCGCACCATTAACTATTCAAAATCCGTTGATGGCAATTACCGTCATGTTATTAACAGCAACGCTATTTGCTTTGGCTGGCTTTATTAACGCGATATTGGCGGAAAGTTTTGATGATATTTCGATTATTCCGAATTTTGTTTTAACGCCATTGAGTTATTTGGGTGGCGTGTTTTATTCGGTCGATATGTTGCCGCCGATTTGGCAGCATATTTCGCTTGGTAATCCTATTTTGTATATGGTAAATGCGTTTCGTTACGGTGTGATTGGTATTTCCGATGTAGATGTCTCATTAGCGTTTTTAATGACAGGTGGATTTATTTTCTTGCTGACGTTGTTTGCGTTGTGGATGTTGCATCGTGGTACGGGGATTAAAACGTAAAAAAGGGTTCGAAATTCTGAACCCTTTTTCAAAAAATATAATTTTTTACGCTAATTTGGCTTTCAAAATTTTATTGATTTCAGCCGGATTACCTTTGCCTTGCATGGCTTTCATGACTTGCCCCACAAAGAAACCGAACATTTTTTCATTGCCGCCACGATATTGTTCAACTTGTTTTTCATTAGCGGCAAGAATGGTATCAATAATGGCTTCAATTGCACCGGTATCGGTAATTTGTTTCAAGCCTTTGGCTTCGATAATTTCATCGGCAGATTCTGAGCCGTTCCACAAAAATTCGAATACTTGTTTAGCAATTTTTCCCGAAATGGTGTCATCGGCAATTCGTGCAACTAAACCGGCGAAGCGTTCTTCGTTAATGGGCGAGGCGATAATTTCTAAATCTGCACGGTTTAACGCCGCTGATAAATCGCCGGTAATCCAATTTGCACATAGCACGCTGTCACAACCTGAAATTTTCACAACGTTTTCAAAATAATTCGCAAGGTCGCGCGACGAAGTCAAAATGGTCGCACTTTCATCGTTGAGTTTGTAATCAGTTTTGAAACGCGCTTTTTTGGCTTCAGGCAATTCGGGCAAAGTCGCGCGAATTTCAGTTTTCAATTCTTCGCTAATAAACACTGGCAATAAATCGGGGTCAGGGAAATAGCGGTAATCGTTTGCTTCTTCTTTGCTACGCATTGAGCGCGTTTCATCTTTAACTGAATCGTACAAACGTGTTTCTTGAACGACTGTACCGCCCTCTTCAATCAATTCAATTTGACGTTCAATTTCGTGATTGATGGCTTTTTCGACAAATTTGAACGAATTGATGTTTTTGATTTCCGCGCGTGTGCCAAATTCAGCTTGCCCTTTTGGACGCACGGAAACGTTTGCATCGCAACGGAACGACCCTTCTTGCATATTGCCGTCGCAAATTTCTAAATAACGTACTAAATCATGCAATTTTCGCATATAGGCAACGGCTTCTTTTGCCGAACGCATATCGGGTTCAGAGACAATTTCAAGTAATGGTGTGCCGGCGCGATTTAAATCGATACCTGTCGAACCATGAAAGTTTTCATGCAATGATTTGCCCGCATCCTCTTCCAAATGCGCTCGCGTTACGCCAACACGTTTTGTTTCGCCATCGACTTCAATATCTAAAAAACCTTTGCCAACAATCGGTAATTCAAATTGACTAATTTGATAGCCTTTTGGTAAATCGGGATAAAAATAATTTTTTCGCGCAAAAACCGAATACGGCGCAATTTCCGCTTCAATTGCTGTGCCGAAAATAACCGCTTTACGCACCGCATCTTCATTCAAAACTGGCAAAACGCCAGGCATTCCAAGCGAAATCACACAGGCTTGCGTATTCGGTTCTGCGCCGTAAGCGGTGGCTGCACCGGAAAATATTTTAGATTTGGTTGACAATTGAGCGTGAATTTCTAAGCCAATCACGGCTTCCCATTTTGTGTTCATGTTTATTCCTTATGAATTAAAGCGAAGGCGTTTGTTTATGCCAATCCGTTACTTGTTGATAAGCGTGTGCGATATTGAGCAACTGTGCTTCCGTGAAATAATTGCCAATCACTTGCAAACCGACAGGCAAGCCATTGATAAATCCTGCCGGAATTGACATCGCTGGTAAACCGGCAAGGTTAATTGCAATCGTGTAAATATCGGCTAAATACATTTCGATGGGATTAGCGATTTTTTCGCCGATGTTAAACGCGGGGGTTGGCGTGACGGGACTAAAAATCACATCGACTTCGCTCAAGGCATTTTTAAAATCATCGCTAATCAAACGGCGCACTTGTTGGGCTTTTAAATAATACGCATCGTAATAACCCGCTGAAAGTGCGTAAGTTCCCATCAAAATACGGCGTTTAACTTCTTTGCCAAAACCTTCGCCGCGTGAACGCGTGTATAAATCCGTTAAATCTTCTGGATTTTTGCAACGATGCCCAAATCGTACGCCATCAAAACGCGATAAATTCGACGAACATTCTGCTGAAGCAATAACGTAGTACGCGGGAATGGCGTATTTCAAATTTGGCATGGAAACTTCTTTCACTTCTGCACCAAGTTTTTTATATTCTTCAATCGCCGCATCTAATGTTGCCGTCATATCTGCGTTTAAATCTGCGGTAAAAAACTCTTTTGGCAAACCGATTTTTAAACCGGTTAGAGGCTTATTCAAATCCGCACAATAATCGGGAACGGGCGCATCAACGCTGGTTGAATCTTTGGCATCAAAGCCAGCCATCGCGTGCAATAAAATTGCCGCATCTTCGGCACTTCTCGCCATCGAACCGCCTTGATCTAAGCTCGATGCATACGCAATCATGCCGTAACGCGATACGCGCCCGTAAGTGGGTTTAATGCCGGTAATGCCACAAAATGCCGCAGGTTGGCGAATCGAACCGCCCGTGTCTGTGCCTGTTACGCAAACCGCAAGTTGCGCCGCCACGGCTGCTGCGCTACCACCTGACGAACCACCTGCCACCGCATTTTTATTCCATGGATTTTTCACCGCACCATAAAAACTGGTTTCGTTCGATGAACCCATCGCAAATTCGTCCATGTTTAATTTGCCTAAATTCACTGCACCGACGGCATTTAATTTTTCCACAACTGTTGCGTTATATGGCGCAATAAAATTGTCGAGCATTTTTGAGCCACAGGTTGTTTTCACATCTTTGGTGCAAAAAATATCTTTATGCGCCATAGGAATTCCGGTTAATAAATCGGCTGTTCCGGTTGCAATTCGTGCATCTGCACGTTGAGCAGCATGTAGCGCAATGTCTTCGGTGACTGTAACGAAAGCGTTTAAATCAGCATGTTGTTTGATGCGCGTTAAAAAATGTTGCGTGAGTTCTACGCTTGAAAATTCTTTTGTGCGTAAGCCTTGCGCCAGTTCTGTAATGGATTTAGTGTGCATAAGTTTAAAATTTCCCTAAGAGTTTGGATGCGTGAATTTTAACATTTTTCGCTAGGTCTGAGGCGTTGTGTTTTGTTGCACAAGGTAAAATTGTGCCAGAGTTAAATCTTCAGGGCGCGTAATTTTAATATTATCCGAACGTCCTTCGACAATTTTAGGCGAAAAACCTTGTATTTCTAGTGCGCTCGCCTCATCCGTGATGGTTGGATTCCCTTGCGTTAGTTCTAACGCAGATTTTAACGCCCCATAACGAAACATTTGCGGTGTTAACGCTCGCCAAATACGATTACGATGTAACGTGCTAACAATTTGCAGACCATCTACCTCTTTCAACGTATCGTGTGACGATAACGCTAAAATGCCGCCCACTGCCTCATCACGCAATTCGGCAATCAGCTTTTCAATATCCTGCGTTGTAATACAAGGTCGCGCAGCATCGTGAACTAAAACCCAATCATCTTTGTCTGCTTGATTTTCAATGGCTGCCAACGCATTTAAAACAGAATCGGCGCGTTCTTTACCACCCTCAGCACGGATGATTTTTTCGTGTTTTGAAATGGGAAAATTATCCCAATACGGGTCGCCATCGGAAATAGCGACCACTATTTTTTCAAAAAACTGTGCGCCAATTAAACGTAAAAGCGTGTGTTCAATAACGGTTTGCGTGTCTGAAAGCAAAAGATATTGTTTCGGTCGGTCAGCATTCATACGCTTGCCCACGCCAGCGGCAGGGACAATTCCCCAGAATTTAGTCGTTGTCGTCATGAGTCAAATTTTTAAGATTTAATGCCGCTGTGGCGCAATAACGCTTCACAAGACGGTTCGCGTCCACGGAAGTTTTTGAATAATTCCATCGCTTCGTCACTACCACCCTGCTCTAAAATACTAGTTAAAAACGCCCTACCCGTTTCAGCATCGAAAATTCCTTTTTCTTCAAATAACGAAAACGCATCGCTCGATAACACTTCCGCCCATTTGTAACTGTAATAGCCCGCTGCATAACCACCAGCGAAAATGTGCGAAAAACTGTGTGCAAAACGGTTAAATTCAGGTGCTGGCAAGACCGCTACTTTTGAACGAATAGTAGTCAAAATTTCATAAATACACCCTCCCCTTTGCGGTTCGAAATCGCGGTGAATATGAAAATCAAACAAACTAAATTCCAATTGACGCACCATCATCATGCCGGCTTGAAAGTTTTTTGCGGCAAGCATTTTTTCAAATAACGTATCGGGCAACGGTTCGCCTGTTTGATAATGTGCCGAAATAAGCGCGAGCGCGTCTTTTTCCCAGCACCAATTTTCCATAAACTGACTTGGCAATTCAACGGCATCCCACGCCACGCCGTTAATCCCAGAAACGCCTAAATAATTGACTTGCGTTAAAACGTGATGCAACCCGTGTCCGAATTCATGAAACAATGTGGTTACGTCATCATGCGTCAACAGTGATGGTGTATCAGCCGTTGGCGGTGTAAAATTACACACTAAATATGCGACGGGATATTGAACATTATTGCCTTCTAATTTACGTCGTCCGATGCAATCATCCATCCACGCGCCGCCCCGTTTTTTCTCACGCGCATACAAATCTAAATAAAACCGCCCACGTTTTTGCCCTGCACTGTCGTGAATTTCAAACAGTTGTACGTTTTCATGCCAACGGTCAAAATCATGCAGTTCCGTAATTTGCAAACCATATAAACGTTCCACAATGGCAAATAAACCTTTTAACACATGCGGCACAGGGAAATAACTTTTTACTTCTTCTTGGGACAATTGATAATGTTGCTGGCGCATTTTTTCTGATAAATAACTGACATCCCATGCTTGTAAGTTTTCGATGCCATAGTTTTCAAGAGCAAACTTTTGTAAATCCGCTAAATCTTGTCGTGCTTGGGGCAATGATTTTTGGGCTAAATCTTCAAGAAAATCGATAACTTCATCGGGAGAATTTGCCATTTTTGTGACAAGTGATAATTCCGCATAATTGGCAAAATTGAGCAATTGTGCTTCTTCATGGCGCAATGCTAAAATTTGTTCCATGATTTCAGTGTTATCAAAATCGCTTTCACTGGCTCGCGTAACAAAGGCGGTGTAATGCTCACGGCGCAATTCTCGATTATCCGCATACGTCATTACGGCAAGATATGACGGAAATTGCAACGTGATTAACCAACCCGTTTCGTAGGAATGTTTCACATGAAACATCTCGTCGTTATTTTCAGAATGTTTCATGTGAAACATTTGTGCGCTTTGTTTAGCTTGGGCTAAAGCTGTTTCGGGTAAGCCGACTAATTCAGTCACATCGGTAATTAGTTTTGTCCACGCATTGGTCGAATCTAAAACATGTTCTTCGTAGCGACTAGTTAATGAACTGAGTTGTTGAGAAATTTCTTTGTAACGCTGTTTTTGTTCAATGGGCAATGCTACGCCTGATAATTGAAAATCACGCAACGCATTGGTAATCACTTTTTGTTGTGCTTTAGTCAAATTTGCAAATGTTTCATGTGAAACAATTGACTCGTAAGCGTGGAACAAGGTTTCGTTTTGTCCCATTTCGGTGGCGTAATCACTTAACTTTGGTAAACACGCATTGTAGGCATCGCGTAACGCATCATTATTCATCACCGCGTTTAAATGACTCACCGGCGACCATGCTTTATTTAAACGGTCTTCAGCCGCTTCAATGGGTTCGATTAAGTTTTCCCAAGTATAAATTTCATTCACGCTTAAACACTCATCAACTATTTTTCGAGCATCAGCTAACAATTCATCGATAGCTGGTTCAACGTGTTCGGGTTTAATTTGGCTAAAATGCGGTAAATCGATTTGGTTTAATAATGGATTAGTCATGTTTCAAAGATTCAATAAAAGAGAGTAGGGCAGGGGAGTCGAAACGCCAATTTAAATAACGTTGCGTTTCGACATGATATAAAACGGGAATGAGTAGGGCGAATTGCGTTTGCCATTCTTCGTGCTGGGCAATGTCAACATATTCGACAGTAATATTATTGTCGTTTAAAAGCGTTTGTGCGTCTTCGCATAAATGACAGCCGTCTGTGCCGAGTAATAATAAACGCATCAGTGTTTTGTGAGTTTGTCTAAATAGCCAAGCATAATCGCTGACACAACCAAACTCATGTGAATAATAACGTACCAGAGAATTTTATCGTTACTAACGTTCTCAACATTCATAAACACTTTTAATAAATGAATCGATGAAATTGCCACAATTGAAGACGCTAATTTTATTTTTAACGAACCATAATCGTGCGTGCCGAGCCAATTTAACTTTTCCGTCGAATCACTCAAATTCAAACGAGATACAAAATTTTCATAACCGCTAAACATCACAATCACAATTAAACTGCCAACCAAACTTAAATCAATGAGCGTAAGCAGTTTTAAAACTAAAGTGTCTTCACTGATGTCTAATAGGTGAGGGAGCAGGTGATAAAGCTCTTCAAAAAATTTTAAAAATAATGCAACCAACCCAAAACTCATACCCACATAAATCGGGGCTAAAATCCAACGGCTGGCATACATTATTTTTTCGAGTGAATCTTCAATTTTTTCTAGCATGATGAATTCCTGACAATAAAAAAAGCGCGAATAAAAATTCGCGCTTCCCGTTTAAGCCAACGGTTCGAGATGTGATATTTTTACCTTTCATCTCGAACCTTTTATCTGATTTTAATGCGAAGCGTGTTTTTCTTTGTGCTTTAGAATTTGACGATCCAATTTGGTGACTAATTCATCAATGGCCACATACATGTCTTCTTGATGATCTTCCGCAAAAAATTTCGTTCCCGCAAAATGCAAGGTGGCTTCCGCTTTCTGCACTAATTTTTCCACGCTTAAAATAACGTGAACGTCTGTCACTTTGTCGAAATGACGCGCTAATTTTGAAAATTTCTCTTCGGTGTGCGCTCTTAATGCGTCAGTAATTTCTAAATGATGACCACTAATAATGACTTGCATAAATAATTCCTTGTAAAAATGAAGGAGGAAAAATTCAACGGGCGTTTTGTTTTTTATAATAAACGCTTGCGCTGACTGGACGAGGAAATAAACATCGCTTCACGATATTTAGCCACGGTTCTTCGAGCAACGTTAATGCCCTTTGCTTTTAAAAACTCCGCTATTTTACTATCACTGAGCGGTTTTGTTACATTTTCGTTGCTGATTAACTCTTTAATCAATGCTCGAATAGCAGTCGAGGAACATTCACCGCCGCCATCCGTTAAAACATGACTCGAAAAAAAGTATTTGAATTCTACAATGCCATTTGGCGTGTGCATATATTTTTGCGTCGTGACGCGCGAAATAGTGGATTCGTGAAGCTCTAATTCTTCAGCTACATCACGCAATACCATCGATTTCATGGCAATCGAACCATGTTCGAAAAATGCTGTTTGTTTCTCGACAATACACCGTGCGACGCGCAATAGAGTATCATTACGGCTGTGCAAACTTTTAATAAACCATTTCGCCTCCTGCAAATGTTCTTTCATGCAGGTATTATCTTTGCTGTTATCGGCTTTTTTTATCAGGTTGGCATACGTTTCATTGACGCGCAATTTCGGCGCAATGTCAGGGTTTAATTCAACGCGCCATTGGTCACTTACTTTTCGTACATACACATCAGGTATAACGTATTCAGAATGCGTGCTTTGAATTTGTTCACCGGGTTTTGGATCTAATGTTCGCACTAATGCTACGATTTCATGCAATTCGTCTTCCGTCACACCCAATTTCCGCACTAATTTACTTTGCTCGTGTGTGGCAAGTAAATCTAAATAGCGCGTTACTAAAATCAACGCATCAGCTTTGTGTAGCGTATCGTCACGCAATTGTTGTAATTGCAAACGTAAACAATCGCTCAAATCAACAGCTGCGACACCTGCGGGGTCAAAATATTGAATTCGATGCAGCACGGCGTGAACTTCATCCAATTCTAAATCAGTGAGCTGTTCGCGCAAACTGTAAAAAATATCATCCACACCGGTCATTAAATAACCTTCAGTGTTTATCGAATCAATAATCGCGATGGCGATGGCGTAATCACGTTCTGAAAATGAAACCAAATCCAATTGCGCCAATAAATGCGCTTGCAAACTTAACGTGCTGGTACGTTGACTTTCAAATTCACCATCAAAACTCGATACTTCTTGAATTGTCCCGAATTCATAATCTGGCACGCTCTCATGTTCTATTCCAGGTTCGGGTTCATAAATGTCATCCCAAGACGAATCAATTGGTAAATCATCGGGAATATCGGTTTGTGAACCTTCACTGCCATGCAGTAAATCTAAATTATCGCTTTTCTTATCGTGTAATGGCGCATCCAGCGAAAATGAACCAAATTCATCACCTTCTAATTCAAGCATGATGTTTGATTCTAACGCCTGTTGGATTTCTTGCTGCAAATCCAACGTGGACATTTGCAACAATTTAATCGCTTGCTGCAATTGCGGTGTCATCGATAATTGATGACCCATCCGTAAATGTAAAGATTGTTTCATAAGCGATAAACCCGTGGTGGAATGCCTAGTGATGATTTACAAACTGAAATTATTACCTAAATATACATCGCGGACTTCTTTATTGGAGACAATGGCTTGTGCATCGCCCTCGGCAATGACTCGCCCATCACTTAAAATATAAGCGCGATGACAAATATCGAGCGTTTCACGGACATTGTGTTCGGTAATCAAAACACCAATGCCGCGCAGAGTTAAATGTTGAATAATTTTTTTAATATCTTCAACCGAAATGGGGTCAACACCGGCAAACGGCTCATCAAGCAAAATAAATTTTGGATTAGAGGCGAGGGCGCGTGCAATTTCAACTCGCCGCCGTTCACCGCCTGATAAACTTAATGCCAATTGATTTTGTAAATGACCGATATGAAATTCTTCGAGCAATTCGCTAATCAATAATTCGATTTGCCCCGCTGTTAAATCGTCGCGCAATTGCAACACGGCGCGTAAATTATCCGCAACCGTTAATTTACGAAATACTGATGGTTCTTGCGGCAGATAACCAATTCCATTTGTTGCGCGAATGTGCATAGGCATGTGTGTAATCGATTTGCCATCGAGCGTAATTTCTCCGCTATCGGCTTTTACCAAACCGACCAACATGTAAAAACTGGTGGTTTTTCCTGCACCATTTGGACCAAGTAAACCAACGACTTCGCCTGTTTTAACATTTAACGATACGTCATTTACAACAGCGCGTTTGTTATAGTGTTTTTGTAAGTGTTGCGCGGCAAGAATCATAGCTTATGGTTGTTTAGGCTGAATGACAACGTGAACGCGCTGTTTACTGTTATCTGAGGCAGTATTTTTATCGCCCGCTTTCACTAAAGACGTTTTAATGTCGTATTCAATATAATCACTCGAATACGTTCCATTACCTTGAAAAACCGTTGCATCGTCAATCAACACCAATAAATTTCGTTTTGGATAAAATTCACCTGTTGAAGCCTGCCCCGTAACATCTTTCGCACCAGCACTCGGCGTTTGTTTAAATTTAGCGGCTTTGCCGGTGAAGACTAATTTTTCTGCTTCACCTTCTTTGAAATGTACGACCAATTTATCTGAATTTACGCGAATGCTGCCTTGTGTTGCCACCACATTTCCCGTGTAAGTGCTGAGTTCTGATTTTTCATCATAGGTTGCACCGTTAGAATCAATCACAATCGGCTGTTTCGCATCACTTTCCAATGCCATTATTGCAGGGGAGCTGAAAATTAACGCGCCCAACGCTAAATTGCGCCAAATTAGGAGGTTATTTTTTATCATAGATGCCATGTACTTTTGCCAATAATTCTAAATGAACGGGAACATTAAACGTTGCTTTCATCCCTAAACCGGTCGTGATATTTTTGCCGCTGCGTAATTCTGCAAATTCACTCGTTTGTGCAAAATGGGTTTGCGGCGTAACGGTTAAATTCGACGTGTGAATGATTAACTCGCGTCCTTGTGGACTTGCCGCACGTTCAATGGCAACTTTTCCATTCAACCACAACGTATCACCACTTTTTGATAATTCACCGGTTTCGGACTGAATTTGCCACGCTGGATGTGGTGCGTTGTAAAAAAACATCAGCGGATTTTCCAGTTGCATTGTGCCGTCATCACTGTAATGTGCCATTTTATTGGCGGTTAAATGCGTGTCTAAACCGCCTTGAGCGTTCATTTGCCATTTTTGATAGCCCACACTGAAATAATCTGCACTGTGCGCGACTGCATCACGGCGTTCAACATTATCATTTACGAATACTTTAACCAATAAACTGCTAACAATTGCTAACGCAATTACATAACCATAAAAAGCGTTATGTTTTAGTTTCATACGAGATATTCACTCAACAGCGGCTCAAAAAAATCTTGCGCTTGCATAATTACGTCGCACACTTCACGCACTGCGCCATTGCCGCCGCTTAACGTCGTTGTCCAATCTGCACAGGCTTTTACCGCTTCGAGCGCATTCGCCACCGCAATTGCCAAACCGACTTTCGTCATAATCGGCAAATCGACGACATCATCACCCACATACGCAACTTGTTCAGGTGTTAAATCTAATTTTTGCAATAATTCCGCAAAAGCGGCACGTTTATCTCTTTGATTTTGATAAACAAGTTTTACATCTAATTCTTCCATGCGTTTTGAAACGATAACCGATTCACGTCCCGAAATCACCGCGATTTCAATGCCGGTTTGTTGCAACATTTTAATGCCATGCCCATCGTGGGCATGAAAGGCTTTAAATTCATTACCTTGATAATCAAAAAACAATTTTCCATCTGTTAAAACGCCATCAACATCTAAAATCAAAAGTTTGATTTGACGGGCTTGCTCCATCACTCTAACTGGAATCATCACACTATCCCCGCACGAATCAAATCGTGCATATTTAACGCGCCACACAAACGTTGCTGGTCATCGACCACACACAACGCACTAATTTTTTGTTGCTGCATAATTTGCATGGCTTCTGCCGCCAAACAATTTGCATCAATCACGCTGCAAGCGCGTGTCATCACTTGGCTAATTTCACAATTTGGCAACGTAAAATCCACGCCTAGCAATCGCCGTAAATCGCCATCGGTAAAAACACCTAGCACCTGCTTTTCGGTATTCACAATCGCGGTCATCCCTAATTTTTTTGCCGTCATTTCTAACACTGCGCCACTGACTAGCGTGTTTTCACTGACCATTGGAATCGCATTTTCGATGTGCATAATATCGTTCACACGCAATAATAAACGCCGTCCTAACTGTCCACCAGGATGCGAAAACGCAAAATCATCTCGACTAAATCCTCGTGCTTCAAGTAATGAAACCGCTAGCGCATCGCCCATCACTAACGCCGCCGTGGTACTCGAAGTGGGGGCTAAACCCAAAGGGCATGCTTCTTGGGCTACTGAAACATTCAAGTGAATCGTGGCAAAATTTGCCAGTGTAGAATTCGGATTGCCTGTTAAAGCAATCAGCGGAATATTTAGCCGTTTAATCAGCGGTAAAATCGCCAAAATTTCCTGCGTTTCTCCCGAATTCGATAACGCTAACACTACGTCTTGCGCGGTAATCATGCCTAAATCACCATGACTTGCTTCACCAGAATGTACAAAAAATGCCGGTGTGCCGGTACTCGCTAAAGTTGCCGCGATTTTTCCGCCGATATGACCAGATTTCCCGACACCGGTGACAACAATTCGACCTGTGCAAGCAAACAATGTTTTGCACGCCGCCACAAAATTGGCATCAATTCGCGTCGCTAAATCGGCAATAGCTTGAGCTTCAACTTGAATAACAGCAAGACCTAACTCGCGCAACGTATCATCATGGAGTTTCATGGCAAAAGGGACAAAATTACGATAGCGTTATTATGCCATGATTTGTGGAATTGATGTTGCTTGCAAATAAAATGTAAATAGAAAAACAAAGTAATGACCTTTGAAGTTTTCGTTATAATACGAAATTTGGCATAAATACTGCATTTAAAAATTCAAGAACAATAACGGCATTTGTCGCTATTGAATAGTAGGTATAATCCCAGCATATTTCTGGTGTCTAAGTTAATGACTAAAAACGTATAGGTTGTCGATATGGCTCAAATTGAACAAGAGGCTGGTGATAAAAAACCATCCAAAAAACCCTTAATTATCTTGGTGCTCGCTGTCATTATTTCTTTAGCAGCCGGTGCAGGGGGCATGTTTTTTTACATGAAAAAATATGCCACTCATGAAGCGGCTACTTGTGAAGAGCCACCGCCACCACCGGTGACAACGATTTATTTTGATGTAACCAAACCGTTAGTGGTCAATTTTCCGCAGAATTCGTCAGTACGTTTGGTAAAAATTACCTTAGCAATGTCAGCAGAAAGTGAAGCAACGATTGCGGTCTTGAAAAAGAATGAGCCTATGTTGTTGAGTAATTTGTTAATGCTCATTAGCGCACAAAATACCGATGATTTAAAAACGCATGAGGGCAAAATAGCTCTGCGTAATGCAATTTTTGATGACGTGACAGCAATGCTAGAAAAAATGGCACCTGAAGCGGAAATTAAAGAAGTCTTTTTCACCTCATTTATTATGCAATAACGTTATGAGTGACTTACTTTCACAAGCAGAAATTGATGCCTTATTAAACGGCATGGGGGGCGGTGGCGATGATTTTAATGCCGCCGAGGACGAGGATGATTCTAGTGTCTATTCAGAAGACCTCGTCGAAGAAATGGAAGAACGTGGGATTGTTAAATCGTACGATTTAGCACATCAAGAGCGTATCGTTCGTGGTCGAATGCCAACGCTCGAAATGATTAACGAGCGTTTTGCGCGATTACTGAGGGTATCGATATTCCAATTTATTCGCCGCTCCGCAGAAATTTATATTTCAGGGATTCAAATTAAAAAGTTTTCTGAATTTACCCAAGGATTGCTTGTACCAACCAGTTTGACTGTAATTCGTGTTAATCCGTTGCGCGGTAAAGCGTTGATTATCATGGAGCCGAGTTTAATTTTTACGGCAGTTGATAACTTTTTTGGCGGCGGTGGTTTTTTTGAAAATGCGCCGTCGGAAGGAAAAGAGTTTACGCTGACAGAAATGCGTATTGTCATGATTATCGTCGAATTGATTTTTAAAGATCAAAAAGAAGCCTGGAAACCGGTGATGAATTTGGATTTTGAATATTTAAGTTCAGAAATCAATCCGCGTTTTGCCAATATTATTGAACCAACGGAATTGATTGTTGTTTCTACGTTTCACGTTGATTTGGAAGGTGGCGGCGGCGATATTCACATTGCATTACCTTATACAATGCTCGAACCGATTCGAGATTTACTCGACGTTATTAACAATAGCAACGATGACGTAGATGAAAATTGGTACGACTCACTTTATCGTGAAGTTTTGCGTGTCAATATTCCGGTTAACAGTATGTTGGTTGAGAAAAATATGTCGATTCGTAGTGTATTGGAACTCAAAAAAGGTGATGTGATTCCGATTGATTTGCCTGACATTGTATCTTTGAATGCCGCGCATGTACCAATATTTAACGGTACAGTTGGTATTTCGGACGGTAATTACGCGGTTCAAATTACAGAACGCATTACTAATTAGATTTCATTTTAAAAAACTTAAACTCTCAAATATAGTGGAGGCATAACATGAGCCAACAAGACGACGACATTGAAACAATGTCTTTTAAAGAATTCGAAGATCAAGAAGCCAATGAGCATAACGTCCCGAATCCTGAAGAAGTTAATTTAGATGTTATTTTAGATGTTCCCGTTGTGATTTCGATGGAAATTGGGCGCACGAATATTAGTATTCGTAATTTATTACAACTCAATCAAGGTTCTGTGGTGGAATTAGAACGTTTTGCCGGTGAAGCCTTAGATGTTTTAGTCAACGGAATGCTCATTGCTCATGGCGAAGTTGTGGTTATTAACGATAAATTCGGCATTCGTTTAACAGACGTAATTAGTCCATCTGAGCGCGTCAAACGTTTGGCATAATGCGACAAAACGACATTATTTCTAGTGCCGATTTCGCAGGTTGGGCATTTGGGTTACTGATTGTTTTAGCGATTTTTGCAATTTGCGTTTGGGCGATTAAACAATTACAGCGACAACAGTTTACCGATGGTGAGCGATTAAAAATCGTCGGTGGTTTGTCACTTGGCATGCGTGAGCGATTAGTGTTAGTTCAAGCTGGAAAAAAACAGTTAATTTTAGGTGTCACGCCAGGACGTATTGAAACGTTACACGTTTTAGAGGGCGACGAGTGTTTGAATAAAAGCGCACTCGAACCGTTGCCTGAAAACAGTTTTGCGTACAAATTAAAACAAGTCATGAAAGGGAAAGTCGATGCGTAAACGTACCGTGATTTTCATTTTGCTCACGCTTGCCGCGTTAGGTTTAAGTGGTGTGGTTTGGGCAATGCCTGCGGGTGTTGAAGCATTGACGGTGACGACCAATCCTAAAGGTGGTCAAACTTATAGCGTCACGTTGCAAATTTTAGCGTTAATGACGTTGATGACGCTGTTGCCGGCGATGCTTTTGACCATGACGGCATTTACGCGCATTATGATTGTGTTCAGTTTGTTGCGCCAAGCTCTCGGCACAGGTCAAGTTCCCAGTAATCAGGTTTTACTCGGTTTATCGTTATTTTTGACGCTTTTTATTATGATGCCCGTTTTCGACAAAGTAAACATCGAAGCCGTGCAACCGTATATGGAAGAAAAAATAGACGCAATGCAAGCCGTGGAAAAAGCCTCGATTCCGTTTCGTCAGTTTATGACCAAGCAAACGCGCGAAAGTGATTTAGAACTTTTCGTGCGAATTTCTGGCAAAGGTGAATTAAATAATGCCGAAGAAATTCCGTTTTCGATATTGTTACCCGCGTATGTGACCAGTGAAATTAAAACAGCGTTTCAAATTGGCTTTCTCATTTTTTTACCGTTTCTTATTATCGATTTAGTAGTTGCCAGCGTATTGATGTCGATGGGTATGATGATGCTCTCGCCGATGATTATTTCGTTACCTTTTAAAATTATGCTTTTTGTTCTCGCTGATGGCTGGTCGTTGATTATGGAAATGCTCGCGGCGAGTTTTTTTGTCGGCACTTAACGGAGCGTCAATCTCATGACACCCGAAATCATTTACAACGTCGCACAAGAGGCAATGGTCATAGCCGTAAAGCTGGCGATTCCTTTGTTGATACCTACTTTAGTCGTTGGCTTAATCATTGCTATGTTTCAAGCTGCAACACAAATCAACGAATCCACATTAACCTTTGTGCCAAAGATTGTCGTAATCGGCGCAGTTTTACTGCTGGTCGGGCCGATGATGTTACAACTGTTTCTGGATTATTTTCGAGATTTAATCAGGGACATTCCCAATCTAATCGGTTAATTCGCATGAATTTCACCGAAGCGCAATTGCTTAATTCAATGGCGATGCTAATGTTTCCGCTGATGCGAATTAGCGCAATGTTTGTGACGATGCCGGTATTAAGCGTTCGTGCTATTCCAGCGCGAATTCGGGTCATTTTATCAGGTGCAATTGCGTTTATTATCATGCCATTGTTGCCACCATTGCCACAGGTCGAAATGATGAGTTATGCCGGTATGATGATTGGCGTGCAGCAAGTCGCGATTGGTTTGACGACCGGCTTTATTTTGCAAATGATTTTTGCGGCAGTCATTTTTGCAGGACAAGGCATCGCATACGGCATGGGTTTAGGTTTTGCATCTATGGTTGATCCACAAAATGGACAGCAAGTTCCCGTTGTAGCACAAATTTACATGATTACCTCGACATTGCTGTTTTTAAGTTTGGACGGGCATTTGCTATTGATTAAATTATTAGTTGATAGTTTTACTTCGCTGCCCGTCGGTCAGATTTTTGATTTAAACGATGTGTGGTCAATTATTGCGTGGAGTGGACGAATTTTTTCGGACGGATTATTACTGTCAATGCCCGTCATCGTTAGTTTATTGTTGGTGAACGTGATTTTTGGCGTGGCATCAAAATCTGCGCCACAACTACAAATTTTCTCTGTCGGTTTTCCAATTACATTGATGCTGGGTATTTTATTGATTTGGATAACAATTCCCGATGTTTTGGCATTATTTCCAGATTTATTGGATGATGGTTTCGATTTGATTAAACAATTACTACGCTTGAATTAAGTTATGGCTGAAGATTCCGGACAAGAAAAAACCGAAGAACCCACACAGAAACGGCTGACTGATGCTCAAAAGAAAGGTCAAATTGCCCGTTCACGGGAACTCAATACGTTTGTAATGCTTATCGTTAGTGCCTGGTTGCTTATGTCACAAGGTGGGCGTGTTGGCTCAGGGTTAATTGCAATGATGCAAAGCCATTTTCATGTTTCACGCGAAGTCATTTTTGAACCGCAAGCAACGGTTGTGTTTTTCAAACAAGCCATGCACGATGGTTTATTACTTATTGCTCCAATGCTGGCAATGTTGACGGTTGCCGCCATTGTTGCTCCCATTTCCTTAGGCGGTTGGATTTTCAATATGGAATCAATAGCACCTAAATTCGACAAGCTCGACCCGATTAAGGGCTTGCCCAAACTTTTCTCTCTTAACGGCTTAGTCGAACTGCTCAAAGCATTGCTCAAAATGACGTTGGTCGGTTTAGTGGGCTGGCTGTTGTTTAATTCACTTTTCGCTGAATTATTAGGACTGAGTGCTGAACCGATGGAACAAGCGGTTGTTCACGCGCTCAAACTAATAGCTCACAGCTTTTTAATTTTAAGCGGTGCGTTAATTTTGGTGGCGGCAATTGATGTTCCTTATCAATTGTGGAATCACAGCAAAAACTTAAAAATGTCGTTACAAGAAATCAAAGACGAGCATAAAGAATCGGAAGGTAGCCCTGAAATTAAAGGGCGGATTCGCCGCACTCAAATGGAAATGGCGCAAAATCGAATGATGAAAGAAGTGCCAAATGCGGACGTAATTATTACTAACCCAAGTCATTACGCGATTGCATTGAAATACGATGAAGGTTCGGGTACTGCGCCAATTCTAATCGCAAAAGGCGTTGATTTAATTGCTGCACAAATTCGTAACCTAGCTATTGAAGCCAATGTGCCATTGGTTGCTGCACCGCCATTGGCACGGGCTTTGTATTATTCCACCGAATTAGATAACGAAATTCCACAAGGCTTATATTTAGCCGTGGCGCAAGTGTTAGCGTATATTTTCCAGCTTAAAGAAGCCTATAAAACGCACGGCACGAAACCTGCACCACCAAAAGATATTAAAGTGCCTCCCGAATTCAAACAGGAATAATGCGTCATGGATTTAACTAAACTCAAAGCCATTTTGGCAATGCTCGGCAAAGCCGAATTGGGTGCGCCGTTTGTCATCATCGTGATTTTATCGATGGTGATGTTGCCACTGCCGGCGTTTTTACTCGATATTTTCTTCACATTTAACATCGCTTTTTCGCTGATTATTTTATTGGTGGTGGTGTATACACTCAAACCCTTAGATTTTGGCTCGTTTCCAACTGTCATTTTGTTGGCGACTTTGTTGCGATTGGCGTTAAACGTTGCGTCAACGCGCGTGGTGTTACTTGAAGGGCATAACGGTGGTGATGCGGCAGGAAAAGTAATTGAAGCCTTTGGGGAATTCGTCATCGGTGGGAATTTTGCCGTCGGTTTAGTGGTGTTCACCATTTTGATTATTATCAATTTTATGGTTGTCACGAAAGGGGCGGGCAGGGTTGCTGAAGTGGGCGCACGTTTCACCTTGGACGCGATGCCAGGTAAGCAAATGGCGGTCGATGCCGATTTGAACGCGGGGTTAATCACGCAAGACGAAGCGCGTGCAAGACGTGCTGAAGTGGCGATGGAAGCGGATTTTTACGGTTCTATGGACGGTGCGAGTAAATTCGTGCGCGGTGACGCGATTGCAGGGATTATCATTTTGTTCGTCAACATGATTGGTGGTTTAGTCATCGGGATGTTGCAACACGATTTGTCTTTTGCAGATGCGGGCGAGCGTTACGTTTTATTGACTATTGGTGACGGCTTGGTGGCACAAATTCCATCATTGTTGCTTTCAACCGCTTCTGCGTTAGTAGTCACGAAAGTGGGCGCAACCAGTCAAAATATTGGTCAACAAGTTAGCCAACAATTATTTGAAAATCCAAAAGCCTTAATGATTACAGGCGGTGTGATTGGTGCATTAGGGTTAATTCCCGGCATGCCAAACCTCGTATTTTTATTGTTATCGTCAGCATTAGGTGGTTCTGCGTGGTACATCGACAAACGTCGTAAACAATTACTCCTTGAAGCAACAAATATCAAAAAGCCAGAAGCTGTCGCGCCAACCGAAAGTCGAGATTTGAGTTGGGAAGATGTCATGCCCGTTGATATTATCGGTTTGGAAGTGGGCTATCGCTTAATTCCATTAGTAGATAAAAACCAAGGCGGACAATTGATGGTGCGGATTAAAGGCGTGCGGAAAAAATTGTCGCAAGAGCTTGGTTTCTTAATTCCATCCGTTCATATTCGCGATAACTTAGATTTAAGCCCTACAACGTATCGTATTTCGTTGATGGGTGTTACGGTTGGTGAAGCCGAAATCGTCCCTGAAATGGAAATGGCGATTAACCCAGGTCGTGTATTTGGTGAATTAGTCGGTAAAGCCTGTAAAGATCCGGCGTTTGGTTTGGATGCGGTCTGGATTGAACCGAATCAAAAAGATTATGCACAAACAATGGGGTATACCGTCGTGGATTCGGGAACGGTTGTGGCGACACATTTAAGTCATTTATTGCAATCGCACGCCCATGAATTATTGGGCTACGAAGAAACGCAACGTATGCTCGATAACTTGGCAAAATCTGCGCCGAAATTGGTCGAAGATTTGGTACCAAAAACATTGCCACTGGGTATTGTCACAAAAGTATTGCAAAACTTGCTTATTGAACAAGTGCCAATCCGTGATATGCGTAGCATTGCCGAAACTTTGGCAGAATACGGCAGTAAGAGTCAAGATACCGACATTCTGACCTCCGCCGTGCGTACAGCCTTAGGACGTTTAATTATTCATGAAATTACCGGTTCATCAGATGAATTAACAGTTATTACATTAGATAGTGAGTTGGAACAGATATTGCAGAAGTCTCTACAAACGGCGAGCGAAAACGGTACCGGCGTAGAACCAGGGCTAGCAGATCAAATGCACGACTCATTGCAAGAGAATACGCAGCAAATGGAAATAGATGGACAGTTGCCTATTCTATTAGTGTCTTCTTATATCCGCCCTTGGTTATCACGTTTCGTTCGTCATTCGATTCCGAACTTACATGTTTTGGCATACAACGAAATCCCTGCTGATCGGCAGGTGAAAGTCATTGCAAATGTCGGACGACGCACTAACTGATTTAAAAGAAACTAAGGACTTCTAATGAAAATGAAACGCTTTTTTGCAGAAAACATACGACAAGCCATGCAGATGGTGCGCGAAGAATTAGGCGCAGATGCGGTCATTATGTCTAATCGCAAAGTCGATGGCGGCGTTGAAATTGTCGCCGCACGCGATTTTGATGAACAATCCGTGCGTTCAAGTACGTCATCGAAAAGCGATGATATGCAACCGGATTATTTCAAACCGTCTAAATCTGAAAGACACATTAAGAAAGTCGATTTACCTGATTTTCAAGCAGAAAAAAATCGTTTACACGTCATTAGCAGTCCCCGCAAACAAGACGATAAAACATTCGGTAGCAGCACTGCAAAACGTGGCATTGACCAATATGTCGGTTATGCTGAAAAAGTGCAATTACGCGGTAATCCTGATGCGGTAAAACATCATTTCAAAACGCCAGCACCAGCGGTAAAACCGTCTGTGCCGTCGATTATGATTAAAGTGCCGCAAAAGAAAGCAAAACCACAACCTGCCCCGCAACGCGAACCGGTTTACCGTGAGCAAATGCCACAACGTGAATCGATGTATCGCGATGAATTATCGCAACGCGAGCTTGTACCACAACGTGAAATGTATCGTGAGCCATTGCCACAACGCGAACCTATCATGCCGCAAGCGCGTGATACGCAAAGCGAAGTTCGCACCGAAGCGCGTGATTTACGTCAATATTTCCGCGAAGATTATCACGACGAATTTGAAGAATTTTTGCAAGAAGAGGCAATTCTTGAAGACGTTTACACTGCACCAAAACCGCAATCTGCGCGTGTTGCTCCTGTATTGCATGAGGAAGAAATAGAAACACCAAAATTTGAACCAGTGCGTCATGAAGCCGCAGTGAGTAAAGACAAAGAAAATCCGTCGGAAAAACTGTTGTTGCAAATGACGAAAGAAATTAAATCTTTACGCAATACGGTCGATAATAAGCTATCCAGTATTAACTTTGCTCGCCATGCACAAAATCCAAATTCCACGCCTATTCGTAGTGAATTGCTGCAACGGTTGGCACGCATGAGTGTGTCAAAAAAGTTAAGCATCAAAATTGCAAATCGTTTTGCAAACCACACGAATTTTGATTTTGTTTTTACTCAAGCGCAAGAATTACTTGCCAAAGTGTTACCACTTGCCGAAGATGATTTACTTGAAACCGGCGGCATCGTGTCTTTAGTCGGGCCGACAGGCGTAGGTAAAACCACCAGTGTCGCCAAACTCGCCGCTCAATTCATTCTCAAACACGGTGCAAACCAAGTCGCTTTAATTACCACCGATAATTATCGTATTGCCGCACATGAACAATTAAATACTTATGGTCGTATACTTAACGTTCCCGTTCGTGTCGCGTCGAGTGCGTCAGAATTAAGTCATTTGATTCATAGTTTTTCAGATAAAAAACTCATTTTGATTGATACGGCTGGCATGAGCCAACGTGATATGAAATTGATTGAGCAAATTAACACGCTCAAAGAAAACGATTTAATCATCAAATCTTATCTCGTGATGTCGGCAGCGACCGAATACAAAGCGATGAATGAAATTATTGATGCGTTCCATCTTTTTAAACCACAAGCAGCAATTTTAACCAAACTCGATGAAGCGGCAACGATAGGTTCGGCGTTGTCATCACTCATCGAACATAATTTAGCTTTATCTTTTATTACTAACGGTCAACAAGTCCCCGAAGATATGCGTCATCCGTGTGCGAGAGAATTAGTCGCCCAATGCGTTGCTGAATTGGATGTTGAAGACGAAGATTACGAAGAAAACAACGAAGCATGGGTGGCTCAAGGTTATGCTTAAACAACCAGATCAAGCGGCAGGCATTCGCAAAATGAATAAAAGTAAACCCGTGCGAGTGATTGCCGTTGCCAGTGGCAAAGGTGGCGTGGGAAAAACGAATATTTCAGTGAATGTCGGCATTTCTTTAGTACAAATGGGACAGCGCGTCGTGTTAATGGACGCGGATATGGGTTTGGCAAATGTTGATATTTTGTTAGGGGTTTATCCCAAATACAATTTGTCGCATGTTTTGACCGGCGAAAAAACGCTCGATGAAATCATGGTGACTTCGCCATCAGGATTAAAACTGATTCCGGGTGCGTCGGGTATTCAAAAAATGACCGAACTGTCGACTATTGAACAAGCGGCGGTCATTCGTGCATTTAGTGAAATTGACCAGCAAATTGACGTACTTATTGTTGATACCGCTGCGGGGATTTCATCAAGTGTGGTGAATTTCTCTCGCGCGTGTCAGGAAATTATTTTAGTGATTTGTGACGAACCGACTTCGCTCACCGATGCGTATGCGTTTATCAAATTATTGAATCGAGATTATGGATGTAATCATTTTCATATCATCGCGAACATGGTGCAGTCAGTGCAGCAGGGCAGGGCATTATTTCAAAAGCTCAATAAAGTCACCGACAATTATTTAGATGTGACATTGCAATTTGTTGGCGCAATTCCTTTTGATGAATATTTACGTCAATCTGTGCAAAAACAAACACCTGTTGTGTTAGGTTTTCCGCGCAGTAAATCTGCCCAAGCGATGAAATCTATTGCTGTAAAAATTGATAATTGGCCATTAAAAACACAGGCGGGAGGATATATTGAATTTTTCATCGAACGCATGGTTAAATACGCGCAAAAGGATGTCGCATGAACATTCAAAAATTCCAGTCTAATCCGCTGACACCGAATTTTGAGGTGTCACCACGATTGATTAACCGAAAGCTAAATATTATTCGTCATGCCGTTCATGCAGTACAGAAAAAAACGGGGCGTGCCGAAAATCAAGATGTGGCCGCCTATCTAGGTGTTAGTCTTGCCGAGTACAATCATATTTTGCAAGAAGCGAACAGTTATCGCCTTTTCAGTTCTAAGCAGGAGGTCGCATGAGTGCAGTTGCCATGTACAGTTCCGTTCAAATCGGTAATATCGATGCTCAAGTCATGCAGCATGCGCCGCTGGTTAAACGCATTGCCTATCATCTACTTGGTAAATTACCCGATACTGTTCAAGTTGATGATTTAATTCAAGCTGGGATGCTCGGTTTGTTAGAATCAATGAAAAATTATGATGCGAGTAAAGGCGCGAGTTTCGATACTTATGCCGGTATTCGTATTCGCGGGTCAATGCTTGATGAAGTTCGCCGGTGTGACTGGGTACCACGTTCGGTTTATAAAAAATCACGCATTATCAGTGAAGCGATTCGTGTTTTAGAAAATCAAACTGGATGCGCCGCAAAAGACGGTGACATTGCCGAATATTTGGGTATCAGTCTTGACGAATATAATCATATTTTGCGTGACTCGAACAATTGTCGAGTGTTCAGTATTGAAGAATTGGCGCAAACTGGTGATAATTACCTCGAAGAGTCTTCTGGTGTCACCGAAGCACCGTTGGAAAGTGTCAGTCGTGAAAACTTTCAACGTGCGCTGAGTGCTGCAATTGCCAGTTTACCTGAGCGCGAACGGTTGATTATTTCTTTGTATTACGACGAAGAATTGAATTTACGCGAAATTGGCAAGATTTTAAATCTTACCGAATCACGGGTCAGTCAAATTAGTTCTCAAGCGGTCATCCGATTACGTTCTCGACTGAGTGGCTGGCTAGATAATGATTAACACCTAACACGTTATGCCAATACGGTCGGCGTGTTACTAACGCAAGAGTAGAGGCAAACGAATGGATATTTTAAGTATTGCGGGAATTATTGTTGGTGTAGGCGCGATTCTTACCGGAATGACATTAGAAGGCGGGGACGTTAACGCATTAGTTAACTTACCCGCCTTTATTATTGTATTTGGCGGCACAATTGGTGCGGCTTTATTGCAATCCCCCGTAAAATTAGTCGCAAAAGCTCTAAAAATGCTGCCGTGGGTGTTTAATCCGCCACAACTTAGTTTACGCGAACAAAGTGAACATATTGTAATGTTAGCCGTGTTGGCGCGTAAAAATGGCTTGTTGGGTTTAGAAAGTCAAATTGATACTGAACCCGATGAATTTATGAAACTTGCCATTCAATTGTTGGTCGATGGTTGCCAACCGGCAGTGATGCACGATATTTTAGAACTCGAACTTTCTGCTATCGAATCAAATGAATTACAAGCCGCCAAAGTATTTGAAGCAATGGGCGGGTATGCACCAACGATTGGTATTATCGGTGCGGTGCTAGGCTTAATTCACGTTATGCAAAATCTTGCCAGTCCCGCTTCATTAGGCGCAGGAATTGCCACCGCTTTCGTTGCAACGGTTTATGGTGTCGGTTCGGCAAACTTAATTTTTCTTCCCACCGCAAGTAAACTTAAAACACAAATTTTAGCAATGAGTCAAGGGCGCGAAATGCTTATTGAAGGTTTTAACTCCATTGCAATGGGGGAAAATCCACGCATTATCGAAATCAAACTTAGCAGCTATGTGAATAATTGATTATGGCACGCCGAAAAAAGAAAGTTGAAGAACACACTAACACTGAGCGTTGGATGGTGTCTTATGCCGATTTCGTGACGCTATTATTTGCATTTTTTGTGGTCATGTATTCGATTTCGTCACTCAATGAAGGCAAATATAAAACGTTATCTGCTGCGATTTCGCAGGCATTTACGGTTCAGGATTTATTGAATCAGCCAAAAACAGAGCCGATAACGCTTTTCGAACAACCCCCAACTATTGCAGAACCGCCACCGTTAGAAAGTGAGCCGTATGCAGAAGTGGAAAAGCGTCGTGAATTAAGTGCGGCAATTGTTGCAGAACAAGAAAAACTCAGCAGCGCGTCAAAACAACTCGAAGATGTGTTATCACCGATGATTCAAGAAAATTTGGTGTCGGTGAAAAAACACGATTTTTGGATTGAATTACAAATGAGTAGCGAATTATTGTTCACCAGTGGTAGTGATCAATTATCGAAACGTGCCGCAGAGGTGATTAAAACCATTGCGTTAGTTCTCAATCCATTACCAAATTCGATTAGCGTTGAAGGCTATACTGATAATATTCCTATAGAAACGGTCATTTTTCGCTCTAATTGGGATTTATCTTCATCGCGGGCAACAAGCGTGGTGCATGAGTTGATTAAAGCAGGGATTGACCCATTGCGTTTGTCGGCGACAGGTTATGGAGAATACCATCCTATTGCCGATAATAAGGACGAGAAAGGGCGTTTTCAAAATCGGCGTGTGACGTTAGTTGTCGCATCGCTTGCCTTTTCACGTTACGGTGCGAGCGACGAAGAACGTGCTAAATTGCTTAATTTGCAGTCTTCTAACGCACCACCCGTTAAAAAACCTTAACGCGCACTCAAACAAAATGGTGGGCGTGAATTACGGAGTTCGATTATGTTAGAAGTTCAAGCCGTTTCCCCCTCTCATCCTGTTATTAAAGCGAAAAAAATTCACCGAGATGAATATCGCACGCCTAACAAGCTGCATAGAAATAATCCTAGATTGGAAGAACACGAGGAAAAACAGGATGATTCACCTAGCGAACACATTGACGAGCGAGTTTGATGATGTCGTGCTGATGGGCTTTGGTATTATGCTAGTTGCTTTCATGGCGACATGCGTTGCTATACTTTGGTTGAGTCGGTTGTATTGGCAATTAAAACGCGATTACATTACCTTAGCAGCACTGGTTGATGGCAATAAAAATGATATATTTGGCTTGTGTTCAGCGGCATTGACGGTAAATGAGAATACAGCGACTACGCATGAACAATTACACGACTTAAAACAGCAGGTCGCGCACCTTCTCGAAAAAATAAACGAATTTCAACAAAATGATGTGGTAAACAGTCCATATAACGTTGACATTCGTAAGATTCGAGATGGCGCGAGCATCGACGAGCTAATGCGTCAATCTGATTTAAGTTACGATGAAGCTGCATTACTTGTGCGGCTTCATGGCGGTAAAAAAGTCTGATTAACTAAAAATTTAATTATAGAGAACATATTGTGAACGAAGAAAACAAAAACGGTTTAAATTATAAAGATGCAGGGGTTGATATTGCAGCGGGAAATGCGCTAGTTGAACGCATCAAACCGATTGCCGCAAAAACTCGTACAGCTGGTGTGATGGCAGGTTTGGGCGGTTTTGGCTCATTGTTTGAGTTGCCGTTGGATCGATATAAAAATCCGGTTTTGGTTTCAGGTACAGATGGCGTAGGCACGAAATTAAAATTAGCTATTGATTCGGGCATTCATAATACGGTTGGCATTGATTTAGTTGCCATGTGTGTAAATGACATCATTGTGCAAGGCGCAGAACCGCTGTTTTTCTTAGATTATTTTGCAACCGGAAAATTAGACGTAAACACCGCTGCCGCTGTCATTGAAGGCATCGGTAAAGGCTGTGAACTTGCTGGCGCGGCGTTAGTTGGTGGTGAAACCGCTGAAATGCCAAATATGTATGCGGACGGTGATTATGATTTAGCAGGTTTTTGTGTTGGCATTGTCGAAAAATCAGAAATGCTCGACGGTAGTAAAGTTAGCGAAGGCGATAAATTGATTGGTTTAGCCTCTTCGGGCGCACATTCCAATGGTTATTCGTTGATTCGCAAAATTATCGAACGTAATCAAGCATCATTAGACGAACCCTTTGACGGTAAAACATTGGGTGAAACGTTGTTAGCTCCAACGCGCATTTATGTTAAATCGTTACTTTCTTTAATTAAGCAAATTCCTGTTCATGCGTTGGCACACATTACAGGCGGTGGGTTGACTGAAAATTTACCGCGTGTCATTCCCGATGGTTTGCACGCACACATTGATTTAAATGCGTGGCAATTTCCAGCGATTTTTGACTGGTTGCAAAGCAATGGCAATGTCTCACAAGCGGACATGTTGCTGACATTTAATTGTGGTGTTGGCATGATTGTTTGTGTTGCACCAGAAGATGAAGCTGCAACGTTAAATTTGCTTAATGAATTAGGTGAAAAAGCCTTTACGATTGGTGAAATTGTAGTTGGTGAGGGCAAAGCAGAAGTTCGTTATAATTAAACAATACATTCCTACGCGAGTATGCGTGGGAATTTTGCAACATGTATCATGAAAAGTTTAACTCACCGTGCGAAATTCCCCACCCAGAGCTGATAGGCTTGGGTGGGGATGGATAGCACTCCTTCCGCGAAGCGGCTTTTGATTTTCAATTCGGACTATCCTGATTTTGGATATATTTTTTGATAACGTCCAAAGGC
>CAILJB010000079.1 GCA_903834465.1 uncultured Pseudomonadota bacterium
ATACGGGCTAATTATGCCTTGTTTGATGGTTCTTTGCACCCGCAAGGAATGAATTTTATGAATATGATTTATGCAACACGCGCCGATGCTGAAAATGCGGCAGTTTTTGACCCGTCACTGGATGACCAGATTATTGTCGAATGTGAAGGCGGATTTAAGTTTGAAGTCGCGCCACTGCTTGTTGGTGAGCAGATACCACCGGATGCCATCAATAAACCTAACCCGCCGCGTAATTCTCACAACAAAACGTTAGATGATGAATGCGATTACATCGAGTTGGATTTACTTAAACATCTTGATGATAGTCACATTATGAAGCGATTATCTAAAGCGACAGCCCACGCGATACAGCTACCCGTCAGTACCACTTTTCTAACCGGAACCGGGGTGTTTAGTTCGATTGCGTGCCGGCGGTATGTGGTGAACTACGAACACGGCGGTGACGTTCCTATCGGCTTGTATGTGATTGCGGAACAACCCAGTGGCACGGGTAAAAGTTGGTGCTTAAAGACCTTTCAAAAACCCTTTTTCAAGGCGCATAAATCACGGGCAGACGCTCACAAAAAAGACGTGTTACGACTTAAAGAAATCCCCAAAGACGAACGAATGGACGAGGACACTCAAGCGTTGAAAGATTTGCTTGCCAATCCACCGATACCGTTATTTTCAACGAATCCTTCCCCAGAAGCCTTGGAGCAATCACTCAATTTCACCCGTGGCTTTTTTAGTGCCATATCGAGCGAACAAGGCATGATTAACACCTTGTTAGGATTAGCTTATGGCGATAAAGGGAGAGCTAATAACAACGATTTACTGCTCAACGGTTACGACGGTGGGCATATCAATTCGCAACGTGTCGGACGCGAGGGCTATTGCGGTCATGTGATTGGCGCGTTGGTGTCATTTGCTCAATATGGCAGCATCGAAAAAATGTTAGATGCCAGTAACGGTACTGGATTGGCAGAACGGTGTTTGTTTGCCGCTGAGCCGCATTATTTAGGCAAGCGCGATAAGTTTCGTAGCACCGCAATTGATAGTCAATTGCTTGCCGAATATGGCGATATGGCGACGGAATTGGCTAACTTAATGTATCGCCACATCAATAACGATTTATCTGCCTTAACGATTACGTCAACAGGTCACAAAATGATTACGGAATATCTGGTTAATATTGAGCCGCATTTAGCAGACGGCGGTAAATATTCCCATTCGTTCATGCGTGGCGCGGCAAGTAAGTTAAACATTCAAATTATGAAATTAGCGGCGAATTTGCATCTATCCAATGGACAGTTTTTTGATAATGAAATTCCCGACAAAATTGTTAAGGCGGCAATTGCAATCATTGATGACATTTTTAGTGCCAGCGTGCAAATTTGCCACAAGAAAGGCGTGGCAGGTGAAAAAGCAGAATTTGAGGCGGTTATCAATTATCTGTCCATAAAAGGTGCGAAAACAGAGCGCGAGATTATCAATTCGCTACGAACCACCCTGCCATTTAAAAATTACAGTGGCAACAAATCGTCGGCAATTAAAAAAACGGCTCAAAATTTAGTCTCTCAGGGTGTGATTTCGGAATCGAACGGCAAGTTTTCAGTGTCATAAGTCACAAATAAATATGCCAATACGCTACACAACGCTACACACTACACAGAATAGTCGCCAAAGCCAATAATGGCAAAGCTCGCAGAGGTTTTAGTGGCACTACACAAACGCTACACAAGCACTACACAAAATTAAAAAATACAAATCTGTGTAGCGTTGTGTAGTGCCTGTGTAGTGACTTGTGTAGTGACCTAAAGTCATACAGCTCTAAGGCTAAGGTCGATTTGTGTAGTATGTGTAGTGAATTGGCGTGTTTTTAATTATTTTTCTGACATGAATTTACAGAATGTGGGGGTACAAAATGAACGCCGAATTATCACAAAATGAAACATTTGAAACCTGTGACAAAAATCAAACAACAATCGAACCAAATACGAACACGCTTGAACCTTGTGACAACAATCAAACAAAAATAGGTCGAGGCGGCTACCGAAAAAACAGCGGGGCAAAATCAAGCGGCATTGAAACCGTAACCGTGAGAATTGATGAGCGGCTTTTGAACACTGTGACAAGAATCAAAGCTGAATTTAAGGATGGTAAATTATCACTTGATGACTTAACCATCAAACCCGCGCCAAAACAGGACGATGCAAAACTGCTTAGAAAAATAGCCAAACTTGAACGTGATAAAGAAGAAATACGCGATGGCTTTTTTAAAATACTTGGAGCGCGTGACCAATTGCATGATGACGAAATTAGCGCGTTAAAATCAGAAAATGATTTGCTAAAGAGCCAATTGTTAGAGGTCAAACAAATAAAACGCTTGATTCAATTTTTACATCCCGACAAGCAAGTAAACGAAAAAAACAGAGCGATTGCAACGGAATTAACCGCCATATTAAACGGGCTAAGAGGTGGGCAGTGATTGAATTACGACCATATCAAAACGGCGCAATAGTAAATTTACGGGCATCAATTGGCGCGGGTAACAAACGAGTGTTATTGCAGGCGGCAACAGGAGCGGGAAAAACAATAATTGCCTGTGAGATGATTCGATTAGCGATGAGCAAACAAAAACGGGTGATATTCATTGCTCACCGCAAAGAAATCATTACCCAGTCATCCAGTAAGTTAGATGACTTTGGCATCGACCACGGCATCGTTATGGCAAATCACGCACGAAAAAATAACCATGCGGTGCAGGTCGCCAGTATTCAAACGTTGATTAACCGAGATAAACCGGACGCAGACTTAATCATCATCGATGAAGCGCATTTAAGCTGTAGCGCGTCGTATAAGCAGATTGTTAAACATTATGCGGACGCAACAGTAATCGGGCTGACAGCGACACCGCATAGA
>CAILJB010000080.1 GCA_903834465.1 uncultured Pseudomonadota bacterium
AAGAAGCGGCTGACGAGGAGTATTTTTGCGTCCCGAATAAATCTGGCGGTTGTGCAATTAGTCGCGTTGTTATCGAAGCGGCAATGTCGAGTGATTATCCAGTTTTAACACTTGAAAAAAACAACGATTTTAACGAATGGCCCGAACATTTGCGTTTTGCCGAAGTCAAAGATTGGTGTGAAATCGTTTTGTTGCCAGAGCTGAAAAAACTCGATGACAAATGCCGTTTTGCATTTGGCGAAGATTTTGGACGGGTTTCAGATTTAACGGTCATTGCACCGATGCGAATCGAATCAAATTTGCATCGAACCGTGCCGTTTCTAGTCGAATTGCGAAATATCCCGTTCAAGCAACAAGAGCAAGTGCTGTTTTACATCGTGGATAGATTGCCGCGTTTGATTGGCGGGGCGTTGGATGCAGGCGGAAACGGGGCTTATTTGGCGGAGGTGGCAAGGCACAAATACGGCTCACGCATTCAAGAAATTAAGCTCTCAAATCAGTGGTATCTTGAAAATATGCCCAAACTCAAAGCGGCATTCGATGACCAAACCATTACGATTCCCGCCAGTGATGACGTTGCCAGCGACTTAAATGCGCTGCAAATTATTGATGGCATTATCAAATTGCCCTCAACAAAAAACAAATCAGCCACGGGTTTAAAAAGACACGGTGACAGCGCGATTGCGTTAGCAATGGCGTATTTCGCCACCCTGCAAAGTGGCGGTGAAATTGATTATCAAGATGTAAAAACAAGTCGCTGGGATGATGACGATGATTATGATTTTTTCAGTTAAGGACATGAAATGATTTTGGATGTCAACGGAAAGCCCTTTGATAAATTAACGCTCGAAAAAAGCCAGCTCGATGAAACCGCGCAAACCCAATACTTAAAAAATGAATTTGCAGGGCATTTAGGCAAGGGCTTAACGCCACAACGTTTAAATCAAATTTTGCATCGTGCTGAACAGGGTTGGATTGCTGATCAATGCGACTTGTTCGAGGATATGGAAGAGCGCGACGGACATATTTGCGCTGAATTATCAAAGCGAAAACGAGCTATTTCAGGTTTAAGCTATGAAATAAAGGCTCCTAAAAATGCTACTACACAAGAAAATACGCTCGCAGAAAACATTGCTAGAATTTTCTCAGAACTACCTGATTTCGAAGATATAATTTTAAATTTGTCCGAGGCGATTGGATTTGGGTTTGCGAATCTTGAAATTGCATGGGATTTAATGGATGGCGTTTGGCAGCCACTTAATCTCACGCACCGCCCCGCACGGTGGTTTCAATTATCGATGACAGACCGTAATCAAATCAATTTACGCGATGGGTCAAGTAATGGTGCGGAATTATGGCCCGCAGGTTGGTTAGTTCACAAACACAAGGCGAAATCAGGTGATGTATCGCGGATGGGCTTGCATCGTGCTTTAGCATTTCCGTATTTATTCAAGCATTACGCGGTTAATGATTTGGCGGAGTTTTTGGAGATTTATGGCTTACCGATGCGCTTGGGGACTTATCCCAACGGTGCAAGTGACAATGAAAAACGAAAATTAGCTCAAGCGGTTGCAATGATTGGTCACAGTGCCGCTGGGATTGTACCTGATGGGCAAAAAATCGAGTTTGTCGAGGCTGCAAAAGGCACGGGTGAGCCGTTCAAAACGATGATGGACTGGTGCGAAAGTACACAATCAAAGGTAATTTTAGGTGGTACGCTCACTAGTCAAGCCGATGGCAAATCATCGACCAATGCGCTCGGAAATGTTCATAACGAAGTGCGGCATGACTTGCTAAAATCGGATGCGATGCAGATTGCAAGCAGTCTAAGTCGTTTCATTAAATTGATTTACCAAGTAAATGGCTGGCAAGGTCGCCCACCCGTGTTCGTTTTTGACACTAATGAACCTGAGGATTTAGCGTTATTTGCAGATGCAATTCCGAAATTAGTCGCCGTTGGAATGAATAAAATTCCTGTGTCGTTTTTGTATGAAAAATTGAAAATTCCAATGGCGAAGGAGGGTGAAGATGCTTTGGTAGCTACGCCACAACCTAACCCTGCAAAAAACAATGCAGCGATGTCGGCGTTATCAAGTGACATTACACCTGTGAAATTCACCCCTGACCAGCAGGTCATTGAGAGGTTAGCGGATAACGTCCTCACAAAACTATCCAGTCCGATTCCTGAAAACGCCATTTTTAATGCGATTAAAGCAGCGAAAGATTACGATGATTTAGCAGACCGTTTAGCTGTTTTGTTTGTTGAAACAGATACGGTGGAATTTAGAAACGTACTTGAGCGAGCGACTTTTGCCGCTGATTGTTTGGGTTATGCAAATGCCTGACCCGATTAAATTAGGTTTTAATCAGCCGTTTTACCGCGCCGTTGAAGA
>CAILJB010000081.1 GCA_903834465.1 uncultured Pseudomonadota bacterium
ATCTTCTGCACGATTTTGACGTTTTAAGAAATTCATTAAATCTTTCAAGAGCTTGTCCTCTTTAAAATAAGTTTAAAAGCACAAGGCGCAAGCTGCGCCTTGTTGACGGGCTTGTGCCTAGATTATTCTCGTTCTAACTCAATATTGACCGCTAATGAACGAATTTCTTTGATTAACACATTAAATGATTCCGGCATTCCCGCTTCCATTTTGTGGTCGCCATCGACAATATTTTTGTACATGCGCGTTCTACCTGTTACGTCATCCGATTTCACAGTGAGCATTTCTTGCAACGTATACGCTGCACCGTAGGCTTGTAACGCCCAGACTTCCATCTCACCGAAACGTTGACCACCGAATTGCGCTTTACCACCTAACGGTTGTTGCGTCACTAAACTATAAGGTCCTGTCGAACGCGCGTGCATTTTGTCATCAACCAAATGGTTCAATTTCAACATGTACATGTAACCAACAGTCACTTTACGTTCAAACGGTTCGCCAGTGAGACCATCGTACAATACGGTTTGACCATCTTCAGGCAAATCAGCCAAGCGCAACATTTCGTGAATATCTTCTTCGTTAGCACCATCGAAAACGGGCGTTGCCATTGGCACACCGCTCACCAAATTTTCCGCCATTTCCAAAATTTCAGCATCGCTAAATGAATCTAAATCTTCTTTACGACCGCTGCAATTGTAAATTTTATCGAGATATTCACGAATGGCTTTCACTTTGGCTTGCGAAGCATCGTATTTCGCCTCGAGCATTTTGCCGATTTTGATACCTAAACCTTTCGCAGCCCAACCTAAATGCGTTTCCAAAACCTGTCCGACGTTCATCCGCGACGGTACGCCTAACGGATTCAAAACGATGTCGACAGGATTACCGTCTGCGGTGTAAGGCATGTCTTCGATTGGACGAATCATGGAAATAACCCCTTTATTTCCGTGTCGTCCCGCCATTTTATCACCTGGTTGAATGCGGCGTTTTACGGCTAAATATACTTTAACCATTTTCAACACCCCAGGTGGCAAATCATCGCCCATAGTGATTTTGCGTTTTTTATCTTCGAACTTTTCGTCAAAATCTTTGCGTTGTTGCTCGATTTGTTTTTCAGTCGTGACTAACAAGGCATTGAGTTCATCCTCTTTCATTTTGAGTTTGAACCAATCAGACGGTTTTAAGCTATTCAAATATTTTTGCTTAATTTCATCACCAGCTTTCAAATCTTTACCAGCTTGCGCGATTTTACCGACCAATTCTTTCGCCACACGAGCAAAAATATCGCCTTCTAAAATTTTGAGCTGATCATCCAAATCTTTGCGATAACTTTTGATTTGCTCTTGTTCAATATCCAACGCACGTTTGTCTTTTTTCACGCCATCACGGGTGAAAACTTGCACGTCAATAACCGTCCCTTCAATACTGCCTGGTACGCGCAATGAGGTATCTTTCACGTCTGCGGCTTTTTCACCAAAGATAGCGCGTAACAATTTTTCTTCTGGTGTGAGTTGTGTTTCACCTTTCGGTGTCACTTTACCCACCAAAATGTCGCCACCTTTAACTTCTGCACCGACGTAAACAATGCCCGATTCGTCCAATTTCGATAACGCTTCTTCGCTAACGTTTGGAATATCGGCAGTAATTTCTTCTGGACTGTGTTTGGTATCACGCGCCACACACGTTTTTTCTTCGATATGAATAGTGGTAAAACGATCTTCTTTAACGACGCGCTCAGAAACTAAAATCGAGTCTTCGTAGTTATAACCATTCCACGGCATGAACGCGACCAACATATTTTGACCAAGTGCCAATTCGCCCATATCGGTCGAAGGACCATCCGCCATAATATCGCCAGATTTCACAATATCGCCGACTTTGACAAGCGGTTTTTGATTGATACAAGTATTTTGGTTAGAACGGGTATATTTAATTAAGTTGTAAATATCAACGCCGGACGAGCCATTTTCGGTTTCGGTATCATTCACACGCACTACGATTCGCGCTGCGTCTACGGATTCGATTTTACCACCACGCGTTGCGACAACGGTTACGCCAGAGTCTTTCGCCACCGTGCGTTCCATCCCCGTACCAACTAAGGGTTTTTCAGCCCGCAAAGTCGGAACGGCTTGGCGTTGCATGTTTGAACCCATTAACGCGCGGTTCGCGTCGTCGTGTTCTAAGAACGGAATAATCGAAGCCGCAACCGAAACAATTTGTTTAGACGACACGTCCATATATTGCACGGTGTCTGACATTGCTAGGGTAAATTCGTCTTTATGACGGCACGATACTAAGCCGTCTTTTAATTTTCCGGTTTCATCAACCGGAACACTCGCTTGCGCGATGACGAATTCACCTTCTTCAATGGCCGATAAATAATCGACTTGGTCGGTCACTTTACCATCAACCACTTTACGGTAAGGCGTTTCTAAGAAACCGTAATTATTGGTTCGTGCATAAACAGACAACGAGTTAATCAAACCAATGTTTGGCCCTTCAGGCGTTTCAATTGGACAAACGCGACCATAATGCGTGGCGTGTACGTCTCGAACCTCAAAGCCAGCACGTTCACGAGCCAAACCACCAGGTCCTAATGCTGACACACGACGTTTATGCGTCACCTGTGACAATGGATTGTTTTGATCCATAAACTGCGACAATTGGCTAGAACCAAAAAATTCTTTAATCGCTGCTGAAACAGGTTTTGCGTTGATAATTTCTTGTGGCATTAAACCTTCAGAATCTGCCAACGTTAAACGTTCTTTAACTGTCCGTTCAACACGCACCAAACCGACGCGGAATTGATTTTCAACCATTTCGCCCACAGAACGCACGCGACGATTTCCTAAATGGTCAATATCGTCAACGATACCGTTACCGTTACGAATAGAAATTAACTCTTTCAAGACATCAATGATGTCATCTTTGGTCAATGTTCCAGTGCCAACAATTTCCTCTCGTCCTAAACGACGATTGAATTTCATCCGTCCGACGGTCGATAAATCATAACGTTCGTCAGTGAAAAATAAATTCTGGAATAAATTTTCTGCCGATTCGCGTGTTGGTGGTTCACCAGGACGCATCATGCGATAAATTTCAACTAACGCTTCTAAATTATTAGTCGTTGTATCTGCACGCATCGCGTTAGAAATATACGCACCACGGTCTAAATCATTTACATATAACGTATTGAGTTCACTCACACCACATTCAATACAACGGTCAATAATATGCCCTGTTACTTCGTCATTAACAGACGCAATTAACTCACCTGTTTTTCGATCAACAAGATTGTGACCTAAAATTTTACCAATTAAATATTCTCTAGGTACTTCAAACGAAGTCAGTCCGGCTTTGTTAATATCACGAATATGTTTTGCCGTAATACGTCGACCTTCTTCGACTAAAACTTGATTACCATCTTTAATATCAAACGCTGCAATTTCACCACGCAACCGTTCAGGCACGATATGAAAAATACAACTATCTTGATTTACAACAAATTTATTTGTTTCGAAAAATATACTGATTATTTTTTCGTTGTCATATTCTTTATCTAGCGCACGCAACAAAATCGTTGCTGGAATTTTGCGACGACGATCGATACGCACATAAACACAATCTTTATGGTCAAATTCAAAATCCAACCACGAACCACGATAAGGAATCACGCGGGCATTAAATAATAATTTCCCTGACGAATGTGTTTTACCTTTATCGTGGTCAAAAAATACGCCTGGTGAACGATGTAATTGCGACACAATAACCCGTTCGGTGCCGTTAATCACAAAGGTTCCGTTATCAGTCATCAAGGGCAATTCACCCATGTAAACTTCTTGTTCACGCACGTCTTTAACCACTTTTGCGGTGGCAGGAGCTTCTTTATCGTAAATAACCAAACGGACTAAAACACGCAACGATGCCGCATAAGTTGCACCGCGTTGTTGACATTCTCGAACGTCAAAAACAGGATCACTTAAACGATAACGCACATATTCCAACACCGCGTACCCGTTATGACTTTCAATAGGGAAAACGCTCGAAAATGCCGCATGAAGACCGACAGTGTCACGTTTATTTACGTTCACACCGGACTGTAAAAAATGGGCGTAGGAGTCAATTTGAGTAGCGAGAAGATAGGGAACTTCAAGCACTTCTGTGCTTTTTCCGAAGTTATTTCGAATACGCTTTTTTTCGGTAAAAGAGTAGGTCATATCGCTTTAAAACCTTTTGTCGTAGAACGTTTTACTGTGCAATCATTGCAAGCAACAAAAGGCCGGTGACACAAAGCCACCAGCCCATTCAAAAATCAGGCAAAACCTGAGTCGTGAATCAAAATTTATTTGATTTCGACAGTTGCGCCCGCTTCTGTTAATTCTTTTTTGAAGGTTTCAGCTTCTGCTTTAGAAACGCCTTCTTTCAATACAGTTGGAACGCCTTCAACAGCGTCTTTCGCTTCTTTCAAGCCTAAGCCAGTGATGCCGCGAACAACTTTAATCACTGCAACTTTGTTTTCGCCAAAGCTGGTCATGATTACATCAAATTCTGTTTGTTCTTCAGCTGCTGCCGCTGCTGGAGCTGCTGCTGCAACGGCTACAGCCGCTGATACGCCGAATTTTTCTTCCATCGCTGAAATTAAATCAACGATTTCTGTTACTGTCATGTTTGCAACTGCGTCTAAAATATCCGCTTGTGAAATTGCCATTGTATGTTCCTCTAAAATAATAGGTTTTAAACGAGTAAATAAAAATTAGGCGGCTTCTTGTTTTTGATCGCGAAGTGCAGCCAACGTCCGAACAAATTTTTCGGTTGGTGCTTTCAACACTGCCATTAACAATGCAATACCTTCGTTGCGGGTTGGCAAACGAGCCAAACGTGGCAACTCTGAGCCGTCGAAAGATTGACCGTTAATGGCAACAATCTTTGCAATGAGTTTATCGTGTGTTTTCGCAAAATCACTGATTAAACGTCCTGCTGAACCTGGTTCTTCCATTGAAAATGCAATCAACAATGGACCCACCATTTTGTCTTGCATACATTCAAATTCAGTTCCTGCAACAGCACGTTTTGCTAATGTGTTTTTTACAACACGCAAATAAACGCCTGTTTCTCTAGCAGTTTTACGCAATTCAGTTAATTCGGTAACGGTCAATCCACGATACTCTGCGGCAACTGCGGAATGGGCTTTCGCGGCATACGCAGCAACTTCTTCTACGACAACTTTTTTGCTGTCTAAATTTAGAGCCATAGCTTACTCCGATAATTCTGAAAATTTTTCAGCTTAAAAATTTACACTTTTCAGTGTCTTTAACTTACGGTACGAACCAAATGGGTTGCGTTCCGCCTACGCAGGCTAATTAAGTTTTAAAACCCCTGCGGTCTTTGACGGCTACAGGGCAAAAGCCCTGCAACTCAAAGTTCGGGTGATTATAAACCACTCATGTCCAACCACAAGCCAGGACCCATGGTTGATGAAAGGGTTACTTTTTTAACGTAAACACCTTTTGAAGTTGTCGGTTTTAATCTTTTTAAATCTGCCATTAAGGCTTCTAAATTGCCTTGGATTGCCGCCGCATCAAATGCTACTTTGCCCAATGTGCAATGAATAATACCTGATTTGTCTGTTCTATAACGGACTTGACCTGATTTTGCATTTTTAACAGCTGTTGCAACATCTGTCGTTACGGTGCCAACTTTTGGGTTAGGCATTAAACCGCGTGGTCCTAAAATTTGACCTAATTGACCGACAACGCGCATTGCATCTGGAGATGCGATAACAACGTCAAAGTTCATTTCGCCTTTTTTGACTAAATCGCCTAAATCGTCCATACCAACAATATCAGCACCGGCTTCTTTTGCGGCATCCGCGTTTGCGCCTTGCGTAAATACCGCAACGCGAACTGTTTTACCTGTTCCGTTTGGTAATACTGTTGCGCCACGAACGTTTTGGTCTGATTTGCGTGGATCAACACCCAAGTTCACACTAACATCAATAGCTTCAGCGAATTTTGTTGTGGTTAATTCTTTTAATAAAGCAACAGCTTCCGCAACAGAATACTGTTTGTTTACATCAACTTTTGATTTGATTAACTTTGCTTTTTTTGTCAACTTAGCCATTTTACAAACCCTCCACAGTCAAGCCCATGCTTGTCGCACTGCCTGCAATTGTTCTTACTGCCGCTTCTAAATTAGATGCAGTCAAATCTTCCATTTTAGCTTTTGCAATATCTTCTAATTGCTGACGAGTCACTGTGCCGACTTTTTTAGTGTTTGGATTGCTGCTACCGCTTTTCAAACCTAACGCTTTTTTCAACAAAATAGATGCTGGTGGCGTTTTGGTAATAAAAGTAAAACTACGGTCACTGTATACCGTGATAACCACTGGTAAAGGCAAGCCTTTTTCAACATCCTGCGTTTTTGCGTTGAACGCTTTGCAGAATTCCATAATATTGACACCACGTTGACCTAACGCTGGACCTACTGGTGGACTTGGATTTGCTTCACCTGCTTTGACCTGCAATTTAATGTAGGCGGTAATTTTTTTAGCCATGACTTACTCCTAAAAATATGGGTTAAACGCTTTTCAGCTCCCCTAAGACAAAAAATCCCTAACTTTAAATAAAGTAGGGATAATTACAACATTCAACGTTACGCTTTTTCGACTTGATCGAAATTCAACTCGACTGATGTCGCGCGACCGAAGATAAGCACTGCTACTCTGAGCTTGCTTTTTTCATAAATGACTTCTTCGACTTCACCATTAAAATCTTTAAATGGACCATCGATAATTCTAATTACTTCACCTGTTTCAAATAGCACTTTGGGTCGTGGTTTATTTACAGCATCTTCGATTCGATTCAAAATCGCATCAGCTTCCTTATTTGAAATAGGAGCTGGACGGTCAGAAACACCACCGATAAATCCAAGAACTTTTGGTGTATTTTTAACTAAATGCCACGTCTCATTCGTCAATTCCATTTGAACTAAAACGTAACCAGGGAAAAATTTTCGTTCACTCTTACGTTGTTGCCCCATTTTCATTTCGACAACTTCTTCGGTAGGAATGAGAATTTGACCAAAGTGATCTTCTAATCCTTCACGAGTAATACGCTCTTGAAGAGATAACTTAACTTTATTTTCAAAGTTTGATTGTGCGTGAACGACATACCAACGAAGTGACATAGATTACGCCTGCCCTGTCAATAATCGAACGCCCCAAAAAAGGAAAGTATCAAGCAACCAAAGCACTAAACTGACAATAGACACCATCGCAAAAACTAACACTGTTGTGCGTGTGGTCTCTTCGCGAGTTGGCCAGACAATTTTCCGAACTTCGACTTTAGAATCTGCAATAAATGCACGAATCGTACCGCCCCACGCGGTTGTTGCCGTCATAGCGATAACACCGCCAAAAACAATAAGCAACCCTAAAACGCGATAAATTAACTTAGCATCGGAAAAATAATAAAACGCCGCGACTCCAGCAATAGCAAAAACGACGGAAAAAACTTGTTTAACAACATCAAGAACACTTGTTGATGCCTCTGCTTGCGTATTCATAAGTGCGGACTTTAAGATGAACTATGAAATTAAGAGAAATTTTGCTGGCAGGCCAGGAGGGGCTCGAACCCCCAACCAGCGGTTTTGGAGACCGCCATTCTACCAATTGAACTACTGACCTATACAGACAAAATTTTTTGTAAAACTATAAACCTACATTCACGAAGAATGTAAAAAACTATTCAATAATCGATGCAACAACGCCGGCACCTACTGTGCGCCCGCCTTCACGAATTGCGAAACGCAACCCTTCTTCCATAGCAATAGATGAAATCAATTTCACTTTAACAGAAATGTTATC
>CAILJB010000082.1 GCA_903834465.1 uncultured Pseudomonadota bacterium
AAAAAAGCGCAAGAAAGTTTTTTGAGGCTTTCCTACGCTGGTATTAGCCAGAATCAGGTGATAAGGGTTTAATCTCAGCCTTGCGTTATGCAAAGCACCCCTAGCCGTTACGGATGGCGGGTAAAGTAATGGATAAGTTAGCGAATTGCAAACCGACAAAAAACGCGGTTATTTCTTCAACGCCTTCGCAAACGCATTCGCCATTAAATTATTTTGCAAAGGTGCTTGTGGTTTTACTTTTGGCACAGATTCTACTTTGCGTGGTTCAGGTTTTACAGCATTCGGCTCAATTGTACTTTTCATGGTCAGCGCAATGCGTTTGCGTGGCGCGTCCACTTCGGTGACAGTTACGGTCACAACATCGCCTGTTTTGACCACTTCGCGCGGGTCTTTCACAAACGTGTCGGCGAGTTGCGAAATATGCACCAATCCATCTTGATGCACGCCAATATCCACAAACGCGCCAAAATTCGCCACATTCGTGACTACACCTTGCAACCGCATGCCGACTTCTAAATCGGTAATTTTTTCCACGCCCGCTTTGAATTCAACGCTTTTAAATTCGGGACGCGGGTCACGTCCAGGTTTTTCGAGTTCTTGCAAAATATCGGTCACCGTCGGCAAACCAAAATGTTCATTCGTAAAATTCGCCGCATTCAACCCACGCAAAAACGCAGGTTGTCCGATTAAATCACGAATCGATTTGCCTGTATTTTTGATGATATTTTGAACCACGGGATAGGCTTCAGGATGCACCGCTGAGGCATCAAGCGGATTATCACCGTTCAAAATGCGTAAAAAACCAGCCGCTTGTTCGTAAGCCTTATCGCCTAAACGCGGCACTTTTTTGAGTTGAGCGCGATTTTTAAACGCGCCATTTTCATTGCGAAACGCCACGATATTTTCACTCACGCTTGCTGACAAACCAGACACTTGTTTGAGCAATGAAACGGATGCCGTATTTACATCAACGCCGACTTTGTTCACGCAATCTTCGACTACATTATTGAGCATTCGCGCGAGCAGGCTTTGATTTACATCGTGTTGATATTGACCGACACCAATTGATTTTGGATCGATTTTAACCAGCTCGGCGAGCGGGTCTTGCAAACGCCTTGCAATCGACACCGCGCCACGCAACGACACATCTAAATCGGGAAATTCTTTTGCGGCGAGTTCTGATGCTGAATACACCGACGCGCCTGCTTCGGATACGACGATTTTGTTGAATTTTAAATCACTGTGACGTTTCAAAACGTCCGCCACTAACGCATCGGTTTCGCGAGAAGCTGTGCCGTTGCCAATGCTGACTAGTTCGACACCGTGTTGCGAAATCAATTTTGCTAATTTGGCAATCGAACCATCCCAATCGTTGCGCGGTTGATGTGGATAAATTGTATCGGTGGCAACCACTTTCCCTGTTTTATCGACAATCGCCACTTTCACACCTGTGCGAATTCCTGGGTCTAAGCCCATCGTGACTTTTGCACCAGCCGGTGCGGCAAGTAATAAATCTCGCAAATTATGCGCGAAAACTCGAATTGCCTCTGCATCCGCTGCTTCACGCAATTGACTTTTTAAATCCAAATCCAAGCGTGTAAATAATTTTGTTTTCCAGCTTAAACGCGCTGTTTCCGAAAGCCACGCATTCGCAGGTTTTGATATATCGCCCACGTTTAATTGTCGCGCGACTTTTTGAGCGCATAATTCATGACCAACTTTTTCATCATCGGCAGGTTGCATATTTAAAACTAAACAGTCTTCATTTCGTCCGCGCAACATTGCCAAAATGCGGTGTGAAGGCATTTTTTGCAACGGTTCGCGGTAATCGAAATAATCTTTAAATTTTTCTGCTTCGGCTTCTTTTCCAGCCACAACATGAACGTGCATTACGCCTTGTTGCCAAACTTGTTCGCGCAAATCCGCAAGCAATGGCGCATTTTCAGACAATTCTTCCATGATAATTTGGCGGGCGCCTTCGAGTGCGGCGGCGACATCAGCCACGCCTTTTTCGGCATTGACATATTTTGCGGCGAGTTCTTCGGGAGAAATGTTGCGATTAGCCAAAATATCTTGCGTCAACGGTTCTAAACCCGCTTCACGCGCAATTTGCGCTTTCGTTCTACGTTTCGGTTTAAAAGGTAAATACAAATCTTCGAGCAAGGTTTTCGTTTCGGCAGCGTTGATGGCGGCTTCTAATTCAGGCGTGAGTTTTTCTTGCGAGGCAATACTTTCTAAAATCACTGTTCGCCGTGCGTTCAATTCGCGCAAATAGCCTAAACGTTCTTCGAGTAATCGCAATTGCGTGTCGTCTAAACCGCCCGTGACTTCTTTTCGATAACGTGAAATAAAAGGAACGGTTGCACCTTCGTCTAAAAGCGCAACGGCGGTGTTGATTTGATTGATATGGACAGCGAGTTCTTTGGCGAGGCTTTGATTGATGGTCATGAGATATTTTTGAAAATGGTAAAAAAAATTTTAAACGCTATGCATAAATTCTAAGAACGCGTCAATAACATCTTGATGTTTTTTAGGACTCTGCTGCGTCGAATACACATTGATTTCAAATTCAATATCTTTGGCATACGATTCATGTTTTCCCAAAATACTGTCTTTGATTTTTGTCCAGCGTAACGTTTGCCAATTGGGCAGAAATTTTGCGACGTTGGCAGGTGAAATTTGTTTTTTGTGAAACGGGGAGAATGGCACATGCGTTTGTCCGTCTAAACGACGGATGAAAAAATGCCAATCCGCATCAGGCCGTGTACATAACAAACTGTTACCAACTATGTTTGCAAGAGCTGTTGTTTTCATTTTATTTTTCCAAATAGGTAGTTTTAGTTAATCACCACAGGTTGGGCAATGTGGATTCTTGCGTAATTTAAGGGTATTAAATTCCATATTCAATCCATCGATGACCAGTAAACGACCAGTTAAGGTTTCGCCGATTTCGGTAATGAGTTTGATAGCTTCTAAGGCTTGAATACTACCAACAATACCAACAATGGGTGAAATCACGCCATTCGTCGAACAGGTTTGCAACTCCTCACCATCGCTTTGATATAAACAGTTATAACACGGACTTTCATTTTTCCCCGCCGTAAAAACGGACACTTGCCCTTCAAAACGAATTGCCGCCCCCGAAACTAACGGCGTTTTTTTGCGAACGCAGGCAGCGTTAATGGCAAATCGTGTCGCAAAATTATCACTGCAATCTAAAACCACATCCGCATTTTTTACTTCATTTTCAAGCGTTTCACCTTCGAGTTTTACTTTGACTGCTTTGACATTTACATCGGGATTTAAATTTTTTACGGTTTCAAGGGTTGAAATGACTTTTGCCGCCCCTACATCGGTAGTGTGATGCGAAATTTGCCGTTGTAAATTAGACAAATCCACGCAGTCATCGTCATAAATTACCAAATGACCGACACCCGCCGCCGCAAGATACATTGCAACGGGTGAACCTAAACCGCCAGCTCCGACAATAAGAATCTTTGCAGCAAGCAATTTTTCCTGCCCTGCAATATCAAGTTGCGGCAACATAATTTGGCGGCTATAGCGTAAAAGCTGTGTGTCATTCATGGTTATTCGATGATTAAGTGGTTACTAAGTTTTCCCCACGATTGTGGGATTGTGTTTTTATTTTAATCTATTTTAGGAGTTCAACATGAAAGTTACCCCATTACACGACCGCGTTATCGTTAAACGTGTTGCAGAAGAAACCACTACCGCTGGCGGTATCGTTTTACCAGGCAGTGCCGCTGAAAAACCAAGCCAAGGCGAAGTGTTAGCAATCGGTGCAGGCAAAGTTTTAGATAACGGCAGCATCCACCCAATGCACGTTAAAGTCGGCGACAAAGTATTGTTCGGCAAATACTCAGGCAACGAAGTGAAAATCGACGGCGAAGACGTAATCGTGATGCGTGAAGACGACATCATGGCGATTTTAGGCTAATTCGTTAATTTATAAAAAGGAGGCAAACTATGCCTAAAAATCAACACGTTGTCCCACACGCTGATGGGTGGGCAGTAAAAGGCGATGGAAATAGCAAGGCTACTTCAGTCCATTCTACGCAAAAAGAAGCTATTGATGCCGCTAAAGAAATCGCAAAAAACCAAAAATCAGAATTACTGATACATGGGCAAAATGGTCAAATTCGAGAAAAAAATTCTTATGGAAACGACCCATATCCGCCTAAAGGCTAAATCTCTTTCAATTTTAGAATAATTAAGGAAACAAAAACATGGCAGCAAAAGACGTTTTATTCGGTGATGACGCTCGCGTTCGTATGGCGCGTGGTGTAAACATTTTAGCCAACGCGGTAAAAGTGACTTTAGGTCCTAAAGGTCGTAACGCGATTTTAGACAAAAGTTTCGGTGCACCAACGATTACTAAAGACGGTGTATCGGTTGCAAAAGAAATCGAATTAAAAGACAAATTCGAAAACATGGGCGCACAAATGGTGAAAGAAGTTTCATCAAAAACGTCTGACGTAGCGGGCGACGGTACAACAAC
>CAILJB010000083.1 GCA_903834465.1 uncultured Pseudomonadota bacterium
ATCATCATCAATTTGGACTTGCTTAACGTTGAAAGCCATTGGTTTAGGCTGTTCAAAGTCTTTCATTTTGGTGTTGGTCATGATGACGTTATCGCCATTTTTCGTGACTGAAAACTCAACGTCCATGCTGCCACGGATTGAACTCGAACCGCGTGAGCGTCCCGTTTCATTGTGTCCGCTGTGATGAACGATAAGAACCGCCGCGCCCAATGGTCGCAAATAGTTGTCGATGTTGTTTTGAAATTCGCCCCAATCACGGCTCGAATTTTCGTCACCCGCGCCCATGTTGCGGTGCAATGTATCAATAACAATTAACGACACGTTACCAATGGCTTTCACGGTTTCGGCGACATCAAGCGCGTTTTGTTTGTCCATCAACGCGGCGGGTTGTTTAGAAAAATAAAGCCCTTTCGCTAGGTAGCCGTATTCTTTGGATAACGCTTTAAAACGTTTTTTCAAACCGCTAAAACCTTCACCTGCGATATATAAAACGTTGCCTTGCGTGGTTTCTTTGCCGTGGAATGGCAAGCCTGCCGCGATGCAATACGCCATATCTTGCACCAACAACGATTTTCCGCTGGCGGGAGAACCAAAAATTAAACCTAAATTTTCTTTTTCGATTAAACCTTTAACCAGCCAATTCGGTTTGTATTCCGTGGCAAGCAGGTCATCTAATGACATTATGGCGAACTTTGGGGCTGGCGTAATAACCGTAACATTTTCGTTTTTGTTACGCTCTGTTACGCTTTCAAATTCGGCTGATTCGTTTTCGTCCCAATGATGAAATGTTGCAGGTTTCATATTATTGTTCATCCTTGAACCCCACTGTTTAGTTCGTTGTTCGCAGGGCTAGCGTCTGTTAGTTTGTTAATCGGTTCGTCATCAATCCATTCTGTGGCGATAAGTTCATCGAGTGACATAACAGGGAACTTCAGTTCAGGTGTGACATTTTCGTTCACGTTTTTTTTCTTTAAAGCGTTGCGTGATACAAATTTAATGATATTATTCTTCATGATTTTATTATCTCATTGGTAATGATTTAAAAGCCCGTTGGAGTTAGTAGCTCGCAGGGCTTTTTTATTGCCTAAAATTTAGGGTGAATGGCATTAAGCAATTGAATCAGTTAGTGTTTTAATTGTGTTTTCGTCAATCGCGCCACTTCTCAGTTTTTCTTTTAACGTTTCAATCATTTCAATCAATCTCACATCAACGCGCATTGCTTTTGTTTGGTAATCGGCTTTTGGTCTGCCACCGCCAACGCGCCACCCACCGCGTCGTTCAATTTTTTGCGGAGTGATTTCGCGGGTTTCTGTGTCGTTTGGATCTTTCATTTTTTAATTCCCGTGCTTTTTGTTTTATGTACGCATATAAGACCATATTAGCGTACAGAAAACAAATTTTCATTTTTCTTTTCGGTGGCGCGTAAAAAAACCACCGCTGATTTTTAATGTCGGCGGTGGTTTTTAGTTGCACAATTGCCTGAAATTATCAGCGAAGTGCGGACACGCCTAACAGTATCGCAAGAGAGACAACAGCGAATCCGATATACGCTAATGGTTTAGTCAGTATCAAAAATGGTTTCCACATTGTTTCGTTATAAACTTTGAATCTGTAAAAATCGTAGTTGGCAATAGATGCAAACATTACAGCGGGAACAATTTGATAAACGGCATTAGGGACTGCTATTTTAGTTACTATTTCGATGGCAGTTATTACCGAAATTATCAGCAAGCTCAATCCATATAAAACCCAGCCTTTGCCC
>CAILJB010000084.1 GCA_903834465.1 uncultured Pseudomonadota bacterium
AATCCGCCGAGCCATGCACGTTGATTGTCGCTGTAAGGTGCGTCGTTTGGAAGTTGGTGTGTTTTCATTTCATTAAACCTAAAATTTATTTTCCCGATTAAGCCGCAAGTCCATCTTGTGCCAATTCCAGCCCAACCAAACCCGCCAAATGTTTCTCAACAGGCGTAATGTTTGCCAGTACCGCACGATTTGCGTGGCTTTGCTCAATAATCCAAACCGTTGACCCCATCGAGTTAATGCTTTGCACCGAGCGATTGATTAACGCGGTTTTGTAATCATTCAAACGTTTGTTTGCCAGCAACGCCGCGATTTCATCATCGTTATAACTGCTGTAGGCTTCACGAGTGGTTTTGACTAACGCATCTTGCAATTTGCGAGGACGCTCCAAAATCAATTTCTTCGCCGCTTTTTCAATGTGAGCTGGCGTGCGTTGTGATTCTGGCGCAGCTTTAAGCATTTCTGCCGCTACAGCTTGCGCTTTATCGAAGACCGCGAAACTGTTAATCAAATTAAACACTAACGCACTGTCGATTTCGCCAAACGCAGGAATTGCACCGTTAAACAATGGCTGACCTGATTGATAAGCTTTTTTGACTTGCGCGATTTGCGTTTGCGCCAAATCGACTGCCAATTCTTCCACCATTTCTTTCGCATCCATCGACGCTTTTAAATAACTGGCAGTTTGCGTTTTATAGAGCCACAACGGCATTGCAAATTTGAAATGTTTGCGTTCATTTTCCCAATTGGCGAGCAAGTTACGCGCTTTGCTTGAATTCGCATATTCGGCGTGTTGCTCCAACATGTGCAACACGATTTTTTCGTGTGCATCATCTTCGGTTAAATCGTGCAATTCCACAGACGTTTTGTCGTACAACGCGGCAAGTTTATTTTCAGGGTCATATTGGTAAGCGTTACCGCCTGACATCCCGTTGCAAAATCCTTTGCCGAAACCGCCGATGTTAAGCACCGCACCATTGGTCATGTATTCGCAACCAAAATCGCCCACGCCTTCAACGACTGCCGTCGCGCCAGAATTACGCACCGCGAAACGGTCGCCCGCTTCGCCGTTGATAAACGCTTTGCCGCCTGTCGCGCCGAATAACGCGAAGTTGCCGATTAACACGTTATTACCTGGGGTTTTGATACCGCCACCTGGTGATTCGACAACTAACACGCCGCCGCTCATCGATTTGCCAACGCCATCGTTTGCCGTGCCTAAATGACGCAAATACATCCCGTCATTCATAAACGCCGCATAACTTTGACCTGCGCTGCCGTGCGTGCGAATCACGATAGTTTCAGGGGCTAAATAACGTCGTCCGTGTTCGTTTTTGTAGATGAATGACGCATCGCCATTGAATTCGTAATTTAAAATCCGTTCAATATCAATCGCAAGCTGACCGCCAACGGTTTTATCGTTGTTTTTGAGTTTGAAATCGTCGCCATCAATCACAAGTTGTTCAGATTTACCATTTTCTAAAAACGCTTTTACACGTTCTAAAATTTTGTCATCAACTTGGAAATCCGCTTCTAAATAAATCGGTTGCGCGATTTTGACTTCTTCGACTTGTTGCAACATTTTGGTCAAATTCAATTGCCCAACCATGCAAGGGTGGTCGATTAAATGGAGCAAATCGGTTTTGCCGCGAATATCGCGTAAATTTTTATAACCCAGTGAAGCGAGTAATTCCCGAACTTCGTGCGCGACATTCATAAAATACTGCGCTAAAACACGCGGGTCGCCTTTGAATTCTTCGTGTGCGGTGGTCAAACCTGCGGGACATTTGATGTTACAGTTTTTCGCCATTACGCAACGCAACATCATCAACGCAGTCGTGCCGAACTCGAAAGAATCCGCGCCTAAAATCGCCGATTTCACCACGTCCAAACCGCTTTGATGTGCGCCAGAGCAACGCAAAATCACTTTGTCGCGTAAACCGTTAACCGAAAGAGCTTGATGCACTTCGGCAATCCCGATTTCAGGCGAACGTCCTGCGTGTTTCAAACTGGTAACTGCTGCCGCACCTGTGCCGCCTGTGTTACCTGCAACGTTGATAACGTCTGCACCTGCTTTGGCAACGCCGAC
>CAILJB010000085.1 GCA_903834465.1 uncultured Pseudomonadota bacterium
ACTGATAAAATCGCAATTCCATTAACAGGAACGGTCGGCACTAGTATCTCACTCACGATTCAAGTCAAAGATTCTACGGGAGCTATTAAAGATTCGGGTACGGCAACAATTATCGGAACAACATGGACATTTTTACCTATCGTGTTGCCCGCAGGCACTTATAACGTTGTAGCAACGGGGGATGCGGCTCACGGCAATTTAGTTGATACGACAATTGGCGAATTGACAGTAACTGCCAGCGTGATTCCAACGGTTAATAACACAACCACAACTGATAAAATTCCGCCAACGTTGACAGGGACAGTGGGGACAAGTACATCCTTAACGATTACGGTCAATGGCATCAGTGGCGCGGCAACGATTAACGGCACAACGTGGACATATACGCCTGCCGCAGCAATTCCCGCCGGAACGTATAACGTTACTGCCACGGGCGATTCTACTCACGGTAGTCTAACAGATACAACAACGAATGAATTAACGGTAACGGCTAGCTCTGTTCCAACGGTTAACAATACAACTACAACCGATAAAATCCCGCCAACCTTAACAGGAACGGTCGGTTCAAGTGCGTCCTTGACGATTACGGTCAACGGCATTAGCGGTGCGGCAACCATTAACGGCACAACGTGGACATATACGCCTGCCGCAGCAATTCCCGCCGGAACATATAATGTTACAGCCACGGGCGATACTGCTCACGGTAGTTTAACGGATACAACAACGAATGAATTAACAGTAACAGCTAGCACTATTCCAACAGTAAACACTAAAACAACAACTGACCAAATAGCCCCTGTACTGACGGGAACGGTTGGTTCGAGTAAATCATTGACAATAACCATTAAAAGCACGCCGCAAGTGAGTGGCGCGGCAACAATCAATGGTACAACATGGACATTTACGTCACCTAGTAAAATTGCCGCAGGTAATTATGATGTCGTCGCATTAGGTGAAACAGGTTTGACAGATGCAACAACCAATGAATTGACCGTTACGACATGTACGCTACCCAAAGTGTATAACGCAGCGGGGGATGCGTGTATTGATCCCGTGCCAACAGTGGTAACACAAACCACAGACAGTAATACACCTGTGATTACCGGAACTGTCGGTGTTGTTGCATTGGGAACAACTGAAACGTTCACCGTCGCTGTTAATGGTAAAACATATGACAAAAGTTCTGTATCGAGTTCCTTAGTCGTTAGCGGTTTAAATTGGACATTAACCATTCCTGTCGCAAACGCGATTCCAGCAGGTATTTATGATGTCGATGCGGTCAGAAATACCGTGTCAAAAGATGCGACTTCTAAAGAGTTAACCATTAACTTGGTGTGTGCTTTACCGCAAATCCTTAATACCACGAGAACGGCATGTATGACACCGGTTATTCCAACCGTGAATACCACAACCACAACTGATAAAGTTGCCGCGTCACTTTCAGGTAATGTAGGTTCAAGCGCATCACTCACGATTACGGTAAGTGGTACGAGTGGCGCAGCAACCATTAACGGTTCAACCTGGACATATACGGCACAACTTTTACCTGTGGGCGTTTATGATGTTATTGCAACAGGCGATACGGGCTTAACAGATGCAACGATTAACGAATTGACTGTTACCATGGCGTGTACAGCACCCAAAGTAGCTAATGCAGCAGGAACAGCTTGTATTAGCCCCGTTCCGACGGTAAATATATTAACAACGAGTAGTACAACACCAACGTTAACAGGAACGGTAGGTACTACAGCTTTGACAAATGGCGAAGTCTTTACGGTGGGTGTCAATGGCGTGACATACACCCAAAATAGCATTCTCATTTCGGGTACTTCGTGGTCATTAGCCATTCCAACGGCACTACCAGCCGGTAAAACGTATGATGTTGATGCGATAAGAAGTGGAACGCCTGACGCAACGAGTGGTGAATTAACCATTACGGATAATATTGATATTTGTGATATGAGTAAAACACCGCACGATCAATCGATTGCGCGTAGTACATTTGATGGTTCAAAAATGGGAGCAAATTACTATTTAGGTAAATGTAATATTCCCCCTTGTAGCAACCCTGTTCTTCCTACAGATCCTGCGGAATGTACACCGCCGCTTCCCGATCCAACAAAAGACCCTACCGATTGTACTAAAACCGATGCGGCAACTTTAACGGCTATCGCAAATGGTACATTGGTCTGTGTTCTGCCTTCTCAACCAGGCGCACTTGTTGATGAACAAATTACATCTCCTGGTTCTAATGGGGTGAATTATTGCATTTCAGGCACTATCGTGACAGGTGAGCAAACCAAAAGTCAGGCAAGTGTTACCATTAAACGCGCTCGTATTGCCAATGCAACCACACAAGGCGGAAAAGTGTGTTTGTATAACACGGCAGACTGTCCGACCGATCAACCACCGGCACAAATTAAATACGGTACATTGACAGCATCTAGCAATGTTGATTTAACCAATGCAACCATTAACAAAGGGGTTGCAACCAATGTCAACATTACTGGCGCGACACTTGAAGGCGCGTTCATCGATACGCCAAATGATTATGTCAGCCCTACGGGTGTGGTAAATAATGGCGGTGGCAATTGGATTACAGTTTTAGGTGGCATGACGCTAAAAACACCAACCGGTTTAGCCTCTAACGATCCGAATCTTGCGATTGTTACATCGGGGGTGATTACTGCTGGGCAAGATACACAAGGCAATCCCATCAGAGGCAATATTACGAATGCCATTTATAATACGGATGTAACAAATGCAGCAAACATTTTAACGAAAGGTCGTCGAACACAAGGAACGATAGTCAACGCAACGATTACAGGTGCGCGTACAACAACTGTCACAGGAAAAACTGTTGTTGATTTCGGGACATTAGTGAGTGGCTATATTCAAAGCGGAACAACGCCATCAACGTATGGCACGGTATTAAATACCGCTGTCACAGCAACAACCATCACCCAAGATGCAAGTCAATGCTCTGCGGGCGGTTCAATTACGGGTGTGGGTTCTCGCGGGCAGCTTATGTGGAAAGAAGTTGTTCACAAAAAATAATAGAGTTCATTTTCGATGAGATTACAAAACGGTTTTACACTCATCGAATTGATGATTACTATTGCCATTATGGGCGTTTTGATGAGTATCGCAGCACCTAGTTTTCAAAGTATTATTTTGGGAGCTAGGTTAACGTCAGCGAGCAATGCGATGGTGAGTGCGTTACAACTTGCTCGCTCTGAGGCAATAAAACAAAATAAAACAGTAATTGTTGAACCGTTGAGTAGCAATAACTGGCAAAGCGGATGGCAAGTTTTTGTAGATACTGCTGGCAATGGTATTTATGACCCCGCAACAGATACTTTGTTGACTATGTTTGATGCTGTAAATTCTTCTGTTACAGTAAATTCCAGTAGTAACAGTATTTTCTACGAAGCGACGGGAAGATTACCATCTGGTGTTAGTAGTAGTGTTATATTTTGCACTAACGCCGACAATCAAGACTTTCGCGCCGTGGTTATTTCTTTAACAGGTCGTGTTCATGTTGAAACATCTAGCAATTCAAGTCGAACGTATGCCTCTAGCTGTTAGTTATCCATCGCGTGGTTTTACGCTGATTGAAGTGCTTATTTCAATGGTCATTTTAGCCATTGGACTGTTGGGACTAGGCTCGTTGCAGTTAATGTCATTAAGAGACAACACCGATGCGTATAACTATCAACAAGCAACATTATTAGCGTATGAAATGCAAGATAGAATCCATTCAAATAATGATTCAACCATTGATTGGACAACAGTAGTGGCAAATCAAGGTACATCTTGTAACAGTCTGGCTAATATTTGTACACCTGCACAATTAGCCGCCTTTGATTTTTGGTATTGGAAAGACAGTGTTTCGAGAACATTGCCTGCTTCAACAACAGGTAATAGTGTGGAAATTAAAAAATCGAGTGCCGTGAAGACCGCAGGTTGTCAAGGGACGTATAATTCATCACTCTGTTTAATTACGCGGTGGAAACGGACTAATTCTGCCAAAACTGGCGTTTTATCTGGTGATGCCACGTTTTATTTAGAAATAACAATATGATTCAAAAGCAGCGTGGTATTAGCTTAATTGAAATTCTGATTAGTATGCTATTAGGGCTTTCACTCATTGCAGGAATTAGTCAGCTTTTTATCCAATCCCAAAAAAGTTTTTCCATGCAACGAAATCTAAGTGACATGACCGATGATGGTTCAATAGCATTAGAACTTTTAGGAAAAGGTTTTTTGCAAGCCGGTTTTGCTGAAAATGGTGATACAACTGGATTTCCTATAGATACCGCCCCTTTTTCGGGTTCGACGATAACACTAGGGTTGGGCGAATATCTCAAGGGTACGAATGATGGAACAAATGATGAAATTATCTACCGCTATAGAATTAGCGATACGGGGATTACACATACAGTTGGTGATATGGGAGAACTTGATAATTTTATTTGCAGTAGCACGAACGATTTTACTGCCGCAGTAGTTGGGGAAATGTTAACGGTGCGTATTTATGTAAAAAAAGACAGCAACAATATTCCCTTCGTGCGTTGTTCAGTAAAAACGGATTCTATTTCCGCACCAACCGCTGAAGAAAAAGAAGAGCTTATTTCAGAAGTGTATCGACTCATTATCAGATATGGTGTTCGTGCTACGGGCGGTTTATATTACACCGATCAAGCGAATGTAGTGGATTGGACAAAAGTGGTGGCACTTAAAATATTTCTTGTATTGCGTAGTGCCGATGATAATTTAACGCGCAACAACGCGATTTATTATATTGAAGGAGTTGCCCAACCCGTTGTACCAGATAAACGACTTTATAAGGTTTTCTCAAAAACCATTTATCTACGCGCTCCTGATCATTAAATTCCAAAGAAAAATGAATCCCAATTTCAAATCACAATGCGGTGCAGTGCTTGCTTTTGTTCTTGTAATGCTTTTATTACTTACATTAGTCGGTACACGCGCAATTCAACAAAATAAACAACAACTAGATTTAGCAAATAACGCTCGCTTGCAAGCTCAAGAATTCGCTAATGCGGAAAGTAAATTAGCACAAGCAAAAAACCTTATCAACGCATATCCCGCACATGATAACTCTTATTCTGACCCAGTTTTGGGCATTTATTTTGATATTACGTCACAATTAGCCATTACAGCTACAAAACACCAATGTACACCGCTTAGAACAAACAAACCATACAGACAAGACATTATGCCTGCTGGGGCAATTCAAAATCTTCAAGGTGCTTACATCATAGAATCAAAATGTATGTCATTGGATGGTTATATTCGGTTGTGCAGCACATACGATGAAACAACGGGAAAAACAAAAGTTTATCCACGAAGTGACCCCGCTGGAAAAGAAATCACCTGTGCAGGTACAACATGCACAGCAGATGAAATTGCCGCAAACGGATTTGTAACGTGTCCAACAATCGACCCGACTACTCAAAAATTGTCTTGTGGCCCAAATAATATAGATTGTACAGCAATGACAGATGACCAAATTACGGTACTTTGTTCAAATTCAACTAGAAGCAATAATGTAAGTGATTTAACAAATGACGTTTGCTATCAACGTTACGATCCTCAATGTACAGATACTACTTGGGATAATACAAATGTCACCAGTTGTTCAATCAAACCACATGAATGTCCCGTACCGGTGTATCGTGTTCATGTTATTTCTGAAACAACCACCACCACTAGAGAGTTATTAGCAGATATGATTGTACGTTGTGGAAGTTAATACAGCTAAAGATATTCATCGAATAAATATCTAAAACCTGGCAATATTTCACCATCCAGTTTATAAAAAATACTTTCATGGAGTTATGTCGTGAATACTCATTTAAAAACGTCAACAACCGAAGATTCTATTTCCAGCAATAATTATTGGAATGAGAAACAGCATTTTACCATGCAAACAAATGGCTCATTGCCTACGGTTGGCAATCAAGCTCCAGATTTTAATTTGACAAATAGTGAATTGGAAACGGTCACGCTAGCAACGTATGCGGGAAAACGTAAAATTTTAAACATTCTTCCCAGTTTAGATGTGCCAATTTGCATGGCATTAACGCGAAAATTAAATGATGAAAGTATAAAGTTAGAAAACACGGTTCTATTAACGATTTCAGCAGATTTACCTTTTACACAGCGGCAGTTTTGTGAATCTGAAAATTTGAATAACGTTGTGACATTATCGACTTTTCGCAGCACATTTGCCGCCGATTACGGCGTACAAATTATCGATGGAAAGTTGACTGGTTTAATGGCACAAGCCGTTGTGGTGCTTGATGAGCAAAATAGTGTGATTCACACGCAAATTGCGACAGAATTAGCAGAAGGATTAGACTTTGAATCAATCATTACAGCGTTAAAACCGTTGAGCGTCACCTCACACGAAACGATTACACAACCGAATAATCGACGCGAATCCTTCCGCGTAAATCCGTTAGAATCTGTCAGAACACCTTGTTATTGCAAAATTAAACTTCCAACTTTCAATGCGAACGGAACGGCAGAATATAAACGTGCTTATGTACTGGCTACCAATAAAATATACGAAGAATTAAAGTCGCAACGCCATTCCATTGCAACCGTTATTCCAGATATTCGCATTGCTAATATCATGCTATTAAATTTGCGCGATATTAGTGCGACAGGCTGTTCCATGTTTAATCATGATGAAGCCTTTTCATATTTTTTAGTTCTACATAAAACTTACAAAAACTGCACGCTTCACATGCCTGATGGCGTTGAAATTCAGGTTTCGTTAAAAATTGTGTTGAAACATCACATCGAACATCACAACACAGGCAAATTCAATGAAATTATTGGTGTGGAGTTTATTGATATGACACAATCCGTCGAATCAAGTGTTTCGTATTACGTTCGAGAAATAGAACGACAACACATAGCTTTGCGAGAACTTGAAAGCGTTTTAGAATCCAACGTATCTCAAAGCACTTGACGTTCTGATAGTCCATGCAAATCAATACAGGTGATATAACTTGAATAGTCAAACCCAGAGCTATTCTAGCCATTCGATGCTGACATTTTCGTGCAAATTGTTGCTTTTCAGCAGTGTCATCAATTGCAGTAACCTGAGTTCGAAATAAAACTTATCTTTTCTTACGTCGAACTGAGGTTAAATTAAGCAACTCTTTGACGTAAAATTTCATAAAGTAAAACGCCTGTCGCCACCGACAAATTTAAACTTTCCACGCTGCCAAGCATGGGTAATTTCACCAACATATCGCATTGTTCACGAGTTAAACGACGCATGCCTTTTTCTTCTGCGCCAATCACTAACGCCATCGGCACTGTGAAATCACTTTGATACAAGGTTTGCTGCGCTTCGCCAGCCGTACCGATAATCCACAAGCCCTCCCCTTTAAGCCAACGCAAGGTTCGCGCTAAATTCGTTACCATATAAACCGGTACTGTTTCTGCTGCGCCACTCGCTACTTTGCAAACCGTTGGCGTAATGCCGACCGCATTATCTTTGGTCACAATAATACCGTGAACGCCTGTCGCATCCGCTGTGCGTAAACAAGCCCCTAAATTATGGGGGTCTTGCACATTATCCAAAACCAAAAATAATGCCGGTTCGGTTAAATGTTCGACAGCCGTTTTTAATTCGTTTTCTGATAATTCTTCCGGTAACGAAACTTCCAGCACCACGCCTTGATGATTCATGCCATCGGCAAGTTTATCGAGTTTTTTACGATCAACTTTTTCGGTCGGCACGTTCAAATCAGTTAATGTTTCGAGTAAGGTTTCTAAACGTTTGTCACTACGTTCGGTGTTGAGCCATGCGCGAGACACTTTTTGCGGTGAATACGTTAAAGCCGATTGTGCCGCGTGTAAGCCGACGATTTTGGTAAGTTTCATGAGTTAATCTTTTTTGGCAGGTTGCGCCTCAAGCGGCAACAACGGAATGTGATATTGCGCCAAAATCGCAGCAATATCGTTAGCTTTTTCGGCAATCAATTTGTTGAGTTGTTCTTGACGAACTTTATCATTTTTACGCACACCCATCGCCATTTGATAATCGAATTTCAAACCGGATTCTGATTTCATTGGAATGACGTTGTAATCATTCGGATTTTGCGAAACGACGTGACCGGCTAAAACACCCCATAAAATCACCATATCAATTTTTTTGGCTTTCAAATCGTGTTCAATTTGCATCGCGACATTATTTTCACTGTCGCCGGTCATACTTTGATAGGGAATGCCTTGGTCGAGTAAATCGTGTTTTTGCAACCAATCAGTCCCCGCACCACGATCAAACATCGCAATTTTTAATTTCGATTGTTGCGCGGGCGAAAGTTGTGCGAGTTGTTCGGCAGTTTGAATAGTGTCCCAACCGCGACCTTTGGCAATCAACAACACATAAGTCGAGTGATAATAAGGCTGCGTCGTCAAAACCATATCGCTTTCAGCAGGCATTCCCATCACGATGTCACATTTAAACTCTTTGCTTTCGACGGCATTTTCATCGGTAAACGCATTCAGCGAATTACGAATAAATCCGATGCGTTGCGGAAACCAAAAATATTCGAGTTCTTGCCCCAGTGATTTTGCGAAAAGTAACGCAATTTTATTTTCAAAGCCGTCTTCGTTTTTACTTGAATATGGTGGATTTAATGGGTCAGCGCACACTTTGAATTTTTCAGCGTTCGCGGTGAAAACCGTTGCCCCCAATGCAAAACTTAAAATTGCAGAAGATATTTTCATTTCTTAACCTCAATAAAAAAGCCCTGCTCGACTAGCGAGCAGAGCTTTTAGACATCCCCCACATTTGTGGGGAAGACATGGCATTTTGAATTTGTACAATTCTTTACCATGAAACACCCCCACGTTTGTGGGGAAGACCAGCTTATTTGTTGTTAGGCAATGCGAAAACGGTAAAAGTTCCGCCCAATTTTGTGAATGAACTTAAACTTCTGTACGCACCAACCGCACCCAAACCTTCAGAGTTTGAACCCGCTTCGCCGCTGTCTAAGCCAGCCGCAATACCAATACCAGCCCAACCGCCGATACCTGAAAGAACACCAACGTATTGTTTACCGTTGAATTCCCAAGTGTTTACGTTGCCGATGATGCCAGATGGAGTTTTGAATTTGTACAATTCCTTCCCTGTTTTCGCGTCAACCGCTTTCAAGTAACCTTCCAATGTACCGTAGAAAACAACGCCACCTGCGGTTGCAACTGAACCTGACCAAACAGAGAATGTTTCTTTGTTAGACCAAGCGATTTTGCCAGTTTTTGCATCAAACGCGGTGAATTGACCTAAGTTGGTTGAACCATCTGGTTTGCCAGTGATAACGTCTGCGCCAGCAGGTCCCATTGTCAAAGTCGCACCAACATAAGGTTGACCCGCTGTGTATGCCACTTCAAATGGTTCGTAGTCCATGCACAAATGGTTGCCTGAAATGTAGAACAAGCCAGTTTGTGGAGAGTAAGAAACAGGTTGTTGGTTTTTAGAACCTAACGCCGCTGGGCAAATGCCTTCAGAGTTTTTATCTTCGCCATTTTGTTGTGTTGAATATTTTGATACAACTTCAGGACGACCGGTTTTCATGTCAACGTGTGTTGCCCAATTGACTGATTTGTCGAATTTTTCAGCAACTAACAATTCACCTGTTTCACGATCTAATGTATAGCCAAAACCGTTACGGTCGAAATGCACGATAGTTTTGTGCATTTTGCCTTTCACTTCTTGGTCAACTAATACAGTTTCGTTGATACCGTCGAAATCCCATTCGTCATGTGGAGTCATTTGGTAAACCCATTTAACTTCCCCAGTGTCAGCATCACGCGCCCACAATGACATTGACCATTTGTTGTCGCCTGGACGTTGTACAGGGTTCCAAGTTGAAGGGTTGCCTGATCCGTAGTAAACCAAGTTTAATTTTGGATCGTAAGAGTACCAGCCCCAAGTTGTACCGCCACCAATTTTCCATTGGTCGCCTTGCCATGTGCTTAAACTTGAATTTTCGCCAACAGGTTGAACGCTACCGTCTTTCCATGCAGTGGTTTTTTTCGGGCTAATCAAGGTGTCTTTATCTGGACCCATGCTATAGCCTTTCCATGCTAATTTGCCGGTGTTGATGTCATACGCCGCTAAGAAACCACGCACACCAAATTCACCACCCGAAATACCTGTAATAACTTTATCTTTAACAACGATAGGCGCGTTGGTGTTGGTCATACCCAATTTTGGGTCGCCGTTTTGTACACTCCAAACACGTTTACCTGTTTTAGCATCTAATGCTGTTAAAACGGTATCAGATTGTTGTAAGAAAATTTTGCCATCGCCATAAGCCAAACCACGGTTTACAGTATCGCAGCACATAACAGGAATCGTTACATCAGCGTCTTGGCTTGGTGTGAATTCCCAGATAACTGATTGTGTTGTTTGATCAATTGCGTAAACAGTGTTTGGGAATGGTGTGTGAATAAACAACACGCCATTAACCGCTAAAGGACCACCTTCATGACCGCGCAATACGCCAGTTGAAAAAGACCAAGCCGGTTGCAATGTTTTAACGTTGTCTGTCGTAATTTGATTTAATTTACTGTAGCGTGTACCGGCATAATCACCGCCCCACGTTGCCCAGTTAGCAGGGTTTTGCGTTAATTTTTCTAAATCAGCATTTGCTGATGAAATAGCTGGAGCTGCTAATAACGTAGCAATGCTCGCTGTAAGCAACAAGCTTTTTAAAGATTTCTTCATTGGGTTCTCCTGATATTCTGTTACATGACAGAACGGTAATTATGTTTTACGACTAACGTTAGTTTTAGAGGGTCTTAAATCTATATACAAATACTAATAGTGAGCCACTCCAGGGGCGTAAATTTAACGATTTTGGCTAAAATGTCAAATTTAAAAAAGTTCAATATTGATTTAAGAGACTGCACATTACCACAATTTCAAGGACACACCGCCGTAAACAGTTGCACCTGTTTGATTATACGAGAACATACTTGGTGTAGTATTATTTGTCAGATTTTCACCGCGTATGTAAAAATCAAGTTTAGGACTGACTTGATAACTGGCATGAAGGTTAACGCGAAATGTTTCATTCACTGGCAACGTATTTGCCATATTTTGTTGTGCTTGGCTTTGAAACACACCTTCTGACCATAAAGTTAGTGGCACTGTGGCTGATTTCCACTCGCCCCAAATCCGCGTGATATGTGCAGGACGAAATGGAATTTCTTTATGATTCGCCAAATTTTCCGTCTCGGTATAAGTATATGCAAATCCACCGCGCCATCGTGGATTAAAAGTGATTTCTCCTCCCGTTTCTGCACCAGCAATTACCGCATCAGCAATATTCGATAAACAAACGCCGCCACAAGGTTGCGTTAGGTTGTACGATAGGTTCATTAAATTTGCATAGCGTGTGTAAAATCCGGTCGCGTTTAATTTCAAATTCGATAAAGCCTGCCATTCAAGCCCTAAATCGCCGCCAATATTACGTTCAGGTTTCAGATTCAAATCACCGGTCATAGGGAATAACAATTCGGAATAACTTGGAATACGAAAACCGTTACCGGCATTGGTATTCAACTTTAAGGTTTGCGCGAGTTGCCACGCTGTTCCTAAATGCAATAAAGTTTGGTTGTTGTAACGTTCATAACTTTCAAAACGCGCCCCCACATCCCCACTAAAAAGACCGTAACTAAAACGATTGTCTAAAAAACCGGCTTGTTGTTGTCGATGTTGAGAAACTGTAACGCCTGTCATTTTAGGCGGAGGTCCTCTATCGGCGAGCGGCGCAGAACCAGTTTCGTAACGCTCTTCTGCACCCCAGATAAGATGGTAGGAATCATTATTGTCATGCCAGAACTGTTGATCATTTTCCCACCGCGCTGAATAAAAATTGGTTTTTAGGCTTGGCGAAATAGCGGATTGGGCGGCTAACAAGTCATTTGTGCTATATCCCAATTGCACCCGTGTCATCCAATCATCAGAGAGTTTTGCGTTCAACGTATTTTGCGCCAACCAACCGACATCCCGAACATACGAATTTTTATCGTCAACTTGTTGAATAATGCCATTTTTCAATGCGCCTGCGTCAGCGTTGTTAAGCGATGAGCGGTAGAACATTGAACCTTCCCATAAGACATTAGGCGTTATATCCACACCTGCTTTCATCATCACTTGCGTATTATGAAACGGGTCACGCTCTGGATTGCCATTGGATTCTTGGGCTTGATACGCGCCATCAAACGCATCCGAACGACTCGCCGTAATCGCTAATCGCGCATGGTCGCTGGCAAAATTACTTCGCAACGTATCTTTTAAAAAACCATAAGTGCCGCCTTCAACACGCAAATTGGCACTATTGTCGGTTGCGTCTCTTGATGTTAATCGAATTGCCCCGCCTAATGCAGAAAATGCTCTCGAAGCGGGTGAAAAGCCTCGCGTGACTTCCATTTCACCCAACGCATCTGGAATTAAGATTCCTAAATTCATAGCATTGGGAACCGAATCGGGAATGGGTATACCGTCCAACGTCAATAAACCGCGTCCACCCACACCACGCAAATAAACGCGCCCCGTGCCTTGCGAACCAGGTTTTGTAATCGCAATGCCGCGTTCACCCGTTAAAATATCATCAATTGTGCGTTCATGAGCAACTTCCAAATCTGCTTTGTCATAAATTTCGCTGTTTTGACTGGCATAAGATTTATTGATTTCATCCAACGTATGCCGTGTTTCGATGACTGTTATCGGCAATAAATTTACTGGTGTATCATCTTCGGTAGCAAACAACAAAGGTGGCATGATTAAAAGTAAACCCGTTGAAACGAAATGTAAGTACAATGAACGCATAAGAGTAATGCCTTATCATTTTTATAAACGAAAAATGAATACTTGCACAGAAAACGAGACAATTCAATCCATACAAGATGCAATTTATTTTATTATCATCATTACTAAGTTTTTCTATTCTCTTTTCAGTTGCAAAAGCAGATTTGCCCACCCGAAATTCCGCGATACAAGATAATTCGCTCAAACATAACACGATAATTATTTATTCAGGACACAATACGATTCCTTCGCATGTTCGAGTCAGAGAAGGTTGGCAAACTAGGCTTACTGAATCAAAGCCTGAAAACGAGAAAATAGACGTTTATGAGGAATACCTTGATGATATTCGTTTAAAAATTACCGAAGATTTTGACAACCCCTTCATTAACCTCTGGCACAAAAAATACGAACATATAAAAATCGATATGATTGTAACAGTAGGCCCTGCTGCGGATAATTTACTGAATCGGCATCCAGAGCTTTTTGCTGGTGTCCCCTATTATTCAATGAGTGTTGCAGGAATAAACAAAAATAATCGGCAATTTGGAAATGAAATTTTTAAAATCATCGAAGTTGTACCACACCTGTTACCCGACACGGAACATCTTGTCATTGTAATGGAGAGTAAGAATTATCACACGAATTATCATGATAATCTTTTCGGTCAAATTGAGGAGGTTAAAACCTTACTGCCGGAAAAAATGTCTGTAGAGATTTATAGCGATTTTAGTTTTGATGAACTTTATGAACGGGCGAGACATTTGCCTGAGAAAACTGCCATTTTGTATTTTCCCACTAGCGTTGATCGTTTAGGGCAACGAAAAATTCCATTTGAGGTGCTTCAAAAATTAACAAAAATCACGACCGTGCCTATTTTTGTTCATGATGATACTTATCTTAATTTAAATGTAGTGGGTGGTTATATTCGAAATCTTAAAGAAGAAGGCGACATTATTGGACGTTTGATTTTAGGACTTGATATTCCGCGAACTGACGAAGCCTATGACAAAAAAGTGCGCGGCTATTTTTTCAATGAACAGGCATTAAAGCGGTGGCATATTCCTGAGAAAAATTTGCCACCAGACAGCATAATTACCAATCGCAAAGAGTCGTTTTTCTATATTTATCGTTGGTATGTTGGCGCAGCAATATTGCTACTACTTGCCGTATTAGCGGAATTAGGGTTAATCGTAAAACTGATTAAAAGTTTACGGCAACGCAAAAAAATGGAACAAGAGTTAGCGCAAGAACGTAATTTGTTAGAGATTCGTGTTGCTGAACGAACAAATGAATTGGAAGAATCCCGCATTTTATTTCAAGATGCCGCAAGTGTGGCGAAATTGGGCGTTTTTAATTACAACTTAATAACTGATGAATTAAGCTGGGATGATTCGATGTTCGTCATTTATGGTATCGATTCAAAAAAACATAAATCCATTTATCAAGCATGGCGAAAAATTACGCTATCTGAAGATGTTGCAAAATTGAAAAATGCTTTACAGTTCGCCATTACTGAAAATACCGCTTTTGATACGCGCTTTCGTATTCGTCATCCGGATGGAAAAATCAGAACTATTCATGCGTTAGGACAAATTTACCGCGAGGCAAATGGAAATCCATTGCGTGTTGTGGGTATCAATCAAGATATTACAAAACGCGAAGAAGCAGAGGCGATTATTCGAAATTTAGCATATTACGACCCGTTGACACAATTAGCAAATCGGCGATTACTTGCAGAACGTCTTAAACAATCGATTAGTAGCAGTCGCCGTGAAAACAAAAAATTTGCCGTCATGATGATGGATTTAGATAAATTTAAAGCAGTAAATGATACGTTAGGGCATGCGGCAGGTGATGAATTGTTACAACAAGTCGCGCAACGTATTAAAACGCATTTGCGTGAATATGATACGGTAGCACGTTTAGGTGGTGATGAATTTGTGGTAGCGTTGGAAGATATTCATTGCCCAAAAGATGTCGCGCGTGTGGCAAATACGCTAATCAAAACATTAACCGAACCATTCATATTAACGCAAAGCGATAATGTGCAAATTGGTACAAGTATTGGAATTAGTTTCTTTCCGCAACACGGCGAAGATGCGGATGAGTTAATAGACAAAGCCGATGCAGCACTTTATCAAGCTAAACATAACGGTCGTGGCTGTTTTACCTATTATTTTGACAAAGATGCAATAAAACCATTGGGGTTTAATACCGTATTTTGCGCGGGTTGTGTCGAATCCAGTTCAGGATAATCGAGCGTATAATGCAAACCACGACTTTCTTTGCGTTGTTGAGCGCAACGAATAATTAGCTCGGCGACAATCACTAAATTTCGCAATTCCAACAAATCGCTCGTCACCCGAAAATGTGCGTAATATTCGGCGATTTCCTTTTTCAACAATTCAACCCGATTCATAGCACGATGCAGGCGTTTATCTGTTCGCACAATCCCGACATAATCCCACATAAAATGCCTTAATTCGTTCCAATTATGCGCGACCACGACTTCTTCATCTGAATCACTGACTTTGGATTCATCCCACGGTTTGAGATTTTTTGGCATCGTAACTTGCGGTAATTTTTGTTTAATATCTTCGCTGGCACGTTCGGCAAAAACCAAACATTCCAAAAGTGAATTGCTCGCCATACGATTTGCGCCATGTAATCCGGTGCAAGCGACTTCTCCAACGGCGTATAAATTTTCAATATCTGTTCGTGCAAAACTGTCCGTTAAAACGCCCCCGCAAGTGTAATGTGCCGCAGGAACAACAGGAATGGGTTGTTGCGTAATGTCGATGTCAAATTTTAAGCAAGTTTGGTAAATATTGGGGAAATGTTCACGAATAAACGACGCAGGTTTATGGCTAATGTCTAAATACACACAATCAATCCCGCGTTTTTTCATTTCATGGTCAATGGCACGCGCCACAATATCGCGTGGCGCAAGTTCGCCACGCTCATCGAAATGGTGCATAAACGCACTGCCATCGGCTAAGACTAAACGTCCACCTTCCCCGCGTACCGCTTCGCTAATCAAAAACGAATTACCGGCGGGATGATAAAGACAGGTTGGATGAAATTGCATAAATTCCAAATTGCTGACGCGACAACCTGCTCGCCATGCCACCGCCATGCCGTCACCGGTCGAGCTTTGCGGATTCGTGCTGTACAAATAGGCTTTACTCGCGCCGCCCGTTGCTAAGACAACCACTTTTGCGGCAAACGTTTCAACATGCGAGAGCAAACTGTTAAACACATACGCGCCAATACAACGTTTACCGTGCGTAGACGATTCAGTGATTAAATCGATGATGTTGTGATGTTCGAATAATTCGATGTTTGGATTTTCTTGAGCGCGTTCAATCAGCGAAAGCGAAACCGCTTTACCCGTCGCATCTGCCGTATGCACCACTCGTCGGTGTGAATGCCCGCCTTCACGATTCAAATGTAATTTTGTTTCGCCTGAAATCGTCTGTTCTTCGGTGAAAATTACGCCTTGTTCGCGTAACCAATCAATCGATTCTTTACCGTGATTGACGGTTAATTTCACGATTTCTTCGTTACACAATCCCGCGCCAGCATTGAGCGTATCGCTTAAATGTGATTCCAAAGAATCGTCCGCATCAAACACCGCTGAAATGCCACCTTGTGCGTAGTAAGTGCTGCCAGCTGTTAGCGCAAATTTAGATAAGACCGCCACGCGCGTATTTGCGTTTGCGAGTTTAAGAGCCAAACTCAGCCCCGCGCCACCGCTACCAATAATCAAAACATCGAAATTAAATTCGTCTTTCACCTGGAACCTTTGACCTGTGGTTATTTCGCAGATTCTTCAAAGACACCAAAACTCATGATGCGCTGATAACGCGCTTCGAGCATGGCATGTGTATCTTGACGTTGCAGCGCGTACAAATGGCTCGATAAGGTTTCTTTTAAATTCGCGGCGGTCATTTTGAAATCGCGGTGTGCGCCACCTAACGGTTCGCGTACAACTTCATCCAAAAAGCCTTGTTCACGAATTCGGTCAGCGGTAATGCCCATCGCTTCGGCTGCAAGTTGGGATTTCTCCGCGCTTTTCCACAAAATCGACGCACAACCTTCGGGCGAAATAACCGAATAAGTGCTGTATTCGAGCATAATTAAACGATCGCCAACACCAATGGCTAACGCACCACCTGAACCACCTTCACCAATAATTGTGCAGATAATAGGTGTTTTGAGTTTCGCCATTTCAAATAAATTCCGCGCAATCGCTTCACTTTGACCACGTTCTTCGGCATCAATTCCTGGATAAGCCCCCGGCGTGTCGATTAAACAAATCACGGGCAATTTAAAACGTTCGGCAAGTTTCATCACGCGCAAGGCTTTACGATAACCTTCAGGGCGCGGCATCCCGAAATTGCGATAAATTTTTTCTTTGGTATCACGTCCTTTTTGATGACCAATAATCACAATCGGTTGACCATCTAATTTTGCCAGCCCACAAATAATGGCAGGATCATCGGCATAAGCGCGATCGCCATGTAATTCATGGAAATCTGTAAATATCAAATCAATATAATCAAGCGTGTACGGACGACCAGGATGACGCGATAACTGCGAAATTTGCCAATCCGATAAATTCGCAAAAATCGACTCGGTTAAAGCCTGACTGCGTTCTTCTAATTGTTTAAGCGCATCTGAGATGTTGATTTTATTATCAAATTCTACGTTACGCAGTTCTTCAATTTTCGCTTCTAGGACGGCGATGGGTTGTTCAAAATCGAGAAATTTTAAATCCATGTTTTCTTTTAATTTTTAAATGGGTTCGGAAAGTACGAATAGTATAAGTCAATTTGAAGTCTTGAAATAAGTGTTCCTAAAAAAAGCCGTTTCATTTGTGGCATTGGCGTTGCATTTACGCTTACATATCAGGTTTAGAATCTAAAAAGTCTGTTTTTTGCACCATTTTAGAGCCTTGCCTGCACTATCACACCACAAATGGAGGGCGAAAACGTTATGACAACAGATTCAATTTGGAAAAATTACCAAGCAGATAGGGCTTTCGATGAAATGCTTACTGCACAAAGTCAGCCCCGCCCAATTTGTGAAACTTTAAGCGATTATTTGCAAACGCTTGGCGTGGATGCCATAAAAGGTCGGCGTTCAGCGGCGGATGCTGCCATTCTTGAAATGGGCATTACATTCACGGTTTATAACGAAAAAGGCAATATTGACCGCGCATGGCCATTCGACATCATTCCGCGTCTGATTGAATTTCAAGAATGGAAACGCATTGAAGCGGGTTTAAAGCAACGTCTCAAAGCGTTAAATTGTTTCATCAACGACATTTATAACGAGCAAGCTATCATTAAAGACGGTTTAATTCCTGCTGATTTAATCGAAAGCTCTGGTAATTTTCGTAAAGAATGCGTCGGAATCAATCCAAAATTTGGAACATGGGCAAATATCTGTGGCAGCGATTTAGTACGCGGCGGCGATGGTGTCGTTTATGTGTTAGAAGACAATTTGCGCGTCCCATCGGGCGTTTCTTACATGATTGAAAATCGCGTGATTACCAAACGTGTTTTTCCTGAATTATTACAAAACCTCAACGTCATGCCAGTCGATGCGTATCCGTCGCAATTGTTTGAAATGCTCTCGTCGCTGTCTTCAAATGACAATCCACAAATTGCCGTTTTAACACCGGGGATTTATAACTCTGCCTATTTTGAACACGCATTTTTAGCGCAACAAATGGGTGTGGAGTTGGTTGAAGGCGGTGATTTAATTGTTAATGACGACGATTGCGTTTATATGCGAACCATTCGCGGTTTAGAAAAAGTCGATGTCATTTATCGCCGCATTGATGATTTGTTTTTAGACCCCGAAGTATTTCACAAAGATTCGATGCTTGGCGTAAAAGGGTTAATGCGTGCGTGGAAAGCAGGTAATGTCGCGTTAGCGAATGCACCGGGAGCTGGCGTTGCCGACGATAAAGTGGTTTATGCGTATGTGCCACAAATGATTCGTTATTATCTGAATGAAGAGCCGATTTTACCTAACGTTCCAACGTATTTGTGTAGCGACGATGAACAACGCGCGTATGTCCTCGCGCATTTGTCTGAATTGGTCGTCAAACCGGCTAATGAATCGGGCGGTTATGGCATGTTGATTGGCACGCAAGCCACGCAAAAAGAACTCAAACAATTCCGCAAACTCATTCAAACCAATCCGCGTAATTACATCGCGCAACCTACGTTAGCGTTATCGACTTGCCCGACGCTGTGCAATGATAAAATCGAACCGCGTCATATTGATTTGCGTCCGTTTATTTTGCAAGGCGAAAACAGTTTTGTCACCGCAGGCGGTTTAACGCGCGTTGCATTACGCAAAGGTTCGTTAGTGGTGAATTCTTCGCAAGGCGGCGGCAGTAAAGACACTTGGATTATCAACATGGAGCAATAAGAAATGTTATCTCGATCAGCAGAACGACTTTATTGGTTAGCGCGTTATTTAGAACGCACTGAAAACACCGCGCGTCTTGTTAGCGCGACCATGAATTTGATTTACGATTTACCGTATGGCGTGGAAGTAAGTTGGAATAACTTATTGACTATTTACGGTGTGGAAGAAGCGTTTTATCAACGTTTTAAAAATCCCAGCGAGCAAAATATCATTCGTTTTTTAATTGCCGAACCGAGTAATTCCAGTTCGCTACTGTCGTCATTATTAGCCGCACGGGAAAATATTCGTACAAGCCGTGAACTCATGCCAGACGAAGCGTGGGAACAAGTGAACGAAATGTATTTGTATGCGACAAATAATTTAGAAAACTTATCCAGCCGACGCGGACGTGTGGTGTTTTTACAAGAAATTATGCGCGGTTGCCAGCGTTTTACTGGTTTTATGGCGGGTGCGATGAGTCGTAATGACAGTTACCGATTTATTTGTCTGGGGCGAAACATTGAACGCGCCGATATGACCACGCGGATTATGGATTTTGGCACGGTGTTACTGGCAGAAAATCGCTCTCAAACCATGCGCGAACATGAAAGTATGCTATGGATTAACGTGTTGAAATCACTCAGTGCATTGCTTATGTATCGCAAACAAGTTCGGCAACGCATTAAAGGACAAGACGTATTGGATTTTCTGCTGAAAAACCCCGACTTTTCCGGTGCGGTCGCGCATTGTGTGCAAGAAATTTCCGGCTGTATTAACAAACTGCCGAATTCAACGGCGTTACTTCCTCAACTCGACACGCTCGAACAAAATTTACTTACCGTCAATATCGCCGAAACTACGCCACTGCAATTGCGGCAAATTCTCGATACCTTGCAAGCCGATTTTAATACGTTGCACCAGCGTATTGCGGAAACGTGGTTTTTGAACCATTTAAGCGCGTGAAACGTTTTTATTGTGCATGTGGCAATGAAGTTTATTTTGAAAACAAGTTTTGTAACGCTTGTGGGGATTCGCTGGGGTTTATTCCTGAGCAACAAATTTTAATCAACCCTTTTAAACAAAACGGTTATCGACTTTGCCAACAGTATGAAACGCTGCAATGTAATTGGCTGATTAAACATGATGACCCTAATCCGCAATGTTGTGCGTGTCGTTTGACGCGCACCATTCCCAATTTAGGCATTAACAATAATTTTCAACGTTGGATAAAACTTGAAGCCACGAAACGCCGCGCGTTTTATATGCTTTTGCGCTTAGGTTTGCGTATTCCTGACCGTTTATTTTTCCAAGCTGAAACGCCGTTGCTGTTTGATTTTTTGGAAGACAAACGCAGTAATCCCAGCGTCGCGTTAGATTTTATTTATACCGGTCATGCGAATGGTGTCATTACCTTAAATGTCATCGAAGCCGATGAAAGCCATCGCGTTGCCACAAAAGAGTTGATGAATGAAGCGTATCGCACGTTATTAGGGCATTTTCGGCATGAGCTAGGTCATTTTTATTGGTTGCGCTTAGAAAAATCGCAAAAGGAATTACATGCTTTTCGTCGATTATTTGGTGATGAAAGAGTCGATTATACAACTACGATGGAAGCGTTTTATTGCAATGGCACGAGTGAAAATTGGCAAAGCCATTACATTAGCAGTTACGCCAGTTCGCATCCCTTAGAAGATTGGGCGGAAACGTGGGCGCATTATTTTCATATTAGCGAAACGCTTGAAACCGCGTGTAGTTACGGTTTGATTGCCAATGAAGTGGCATTAAGTGATTTTAATCATTGGCTTTCGGCATGGATGAAATTTTCAGTGGCGTTAAACGCACTCAATCGCAGCATGGGAACAAGTGATCCCTATCCGTTTGTGATTACGGATAGGGTGAAACAGAAATTGCAATTTATAGACTGTTGGCTAAAGGGTGCGAATCTTCCGTGCTAAATTGCGGCAAATGGATAAACGATTCTTTCAATTTTTCATGCCACATGCGACGCAATTTAATTAAATACTCATTGTCTTCTTGAAAACAGTAATATTCGTCTAAACTTAAACTGTCTCTGTGATAAATCAATAATTCAACCGGCGCACCAACACTGGCGTTACTTCGCATCGTCGAATCCATCGAAATCAAACAGCACCGCCCCGCTTCTTGTAACGGCGTATCAATTTTTAAAAATCGGTCTAAAACGGGTTTGCCGTATTTATTTTCGCCAATTTGTAAATACGGTGTTTGCGTCGATGTCGTAATGCAATTTCCTTCGGGATAAATCAAATACGCGGCATGCGGGTCATCACCAATTTGCCCCGCTAAAATGAAGGTTGCCGTTGGATTAAAACTACTTTGCCCCGCTTCCGTGTGACGATGTTGTTTTTCGACGCTAATTTTACCGATATATTCTGCCGCTTCGGATAAATAACGCACCGTGTCTAAATTGATTTCTGCGTGATCTTTTCGGTCGCGTTTCACTTGGTCGATAACTGCTTGCGTGGTGGCGAGATTTCCTGCACTGAGTAAAATAATTTTTCGGTCAGGATTGGTCGCAAAAGCGTGCATTTTGCTATAAATACTAACGTTATCGATTCCCGCATTGGTTCGAGAATCCGAAGTTAGCACTAACCCTTCTTTTAATGAAACAGCAATACAGTAAGTCATCGTGATTTTGTCCTGAAAAATGTCAAATAGAAGTGCGTAATTGTAACGTCATCTTAAACGCGACTCACTGCCATTTTACTTAACCGCTGCGTCTAATTCGCGCAATCGTTCTAATTTTTCTTTGATTTTAATTTCTAAACCGCGTTCGACAGGTTGGTAATAACGTGTGCCGGCAAGCGATTCGGGGAAATAATTTTCGCCTGCCGCATACGCATCAGGTTCATTGTGTGCGTAACGGTAACTTTTGCCATAATCCAACGATTTCATTAACTTGGTTGGCGCGTTTCGTAAATGAAGCGGCACTTCTAACGTTCCCGTTTGTTTAACGTGTGCCATCGCGGCATTGTAAGCAGAATAAACCGCATTGCTTTTCGGCGCACATGCCATATAAATCACCGCTTGCGCTAACGATAATTCACCTTCTGGACTGCCTAAACGTTCTTGCGCGTGCCACGCATTCAACGCGATTTCTAAAGCGCGTGGGTCAGCATTGCCAATATCTTCGCTGGCAATTCTCACAATGCGACGCGCTAAATACGCTAAATCACAACCGCCATCAATCATGCGGCAAAGCCAATATAACGCGGCATCGGGTGAACTGCCTCGCACGGCTTTATGTAATGCGGAAATTTGATTGTGGAATTCATCACCGTGTGAATCGAATCGTCGCACACCGCCGCTTAAAATCGCTTGAGCAATACTTTCATCAATGACGGAAATGTTTTGTGCTGCGGCGACATCGGCGGCAAGTTCTAATAAATTCAACAAACGCCGTGCATCACCGTCGGCAGCTTGAGCAAATTGCGTTTTAATTTCATCAGACATTTCGAGCTTCAACACACCTAAACCTTGCGATTCATTTTCTAGCGTGTGATTCAAAATGCCTAGCAAATCTTCATGCGTCAACGGATTTAAAACATACACTCGCGCCCGTGAAAGCAGCGCGTTATTGAGTGCAAACGAGGGATTTTCTGTAGTCGCGCCAATGAAATACACTGTGCCATCTTCAACGTGTGGCAAAAACGCATCTTGCTGAGATTTATTAAAACGATGCACTTCGTCCACAAATAAAATCGTGCGCCGTTTTTCAAATTGTTGAATCGTTTTAGCATGTTCAATGGCGTCGCGGATTTCTTTTACACCCGCCAACACCGCAGAAATGGCTAGAAACTCCGCATTAGATTGTTTAGCGATTAAACGCGCTAACGTCGTTTTGCCTGTTCCCGACGCGCCCCAAAAAATCATCGAATGCAATCGACCTTGTGTAATGGCAAGATTTAAAGGTTTTCCTGTCGCCAGAATATGTGCTTGCCCGATGTATCCTCAAGTGGACCTATAAAGAATGAAAGTGAAACACTGTCTTCTGTCGATGATGATGAATCACTTACTGACCGACCATCTTCCAATAGATATGTTATTAAATCCGAACCAGTTCCGGTATTATCAGGTATTGAGACAGAGGTAACGGTTATATTAGGTATCTCACTTGCAAGTGATCCACTATCTGATGTTGAAGTCGATGCCGTAATTCCAACTGTTTCACTATTAAGATGTCCGGTTTCCCCAACCCCGAATTTA
>CAILJB010000086.1 GCA_903834465.1 uncultured Pseudomonadota bacterium
ACTCTAATGCCTGTTTGATTTGTGTGGGTTGGATTGCTTGCGTGCAGGCACAGTGTGTGCCGGCGGGTTTGCAAGCATTGCATTCTTTAGACAACACGAAAAATTGGGCATTTTTACCAATAGGTTGCCAACGACCAGGATGAATGGGACGCATGGGCGGGTAAATACCTAATGAATGTTTTTGCAACGCAGCAGCGACATGAACGGGACCCGTTCCTGACGCAAGCAAACCATCACATGCCGCAATAAATGCGACGAATTCGGGCAATGTCATCAGACCAATTAAGTTTGTCACTTTATCGCCAACTTTATCAATTAGCGGCTGTAAAACGTCTTTTTCTGCGTCTGTTCCTGAGATAAAAATTTGAAATTTGTTCAAATCGAGCATTTCAATCAGGCTGATAAAATGATTTAAATCCCATTCTCTGCCATTACCCCGCGATTTAGGGTGCAAAATCAATTTAAATTTATCTACTTGTAATAATGCCGCAAATTTTGCTGGTAATTCCGGCACATTCGTCATTGCAAATAAATCCATAATTTCGGGCAATGAATAATCTGTTTTAATGCCAAATGGCTTGAGTAATTTCAGATTAAGTTGCGCTTCATGCAAGGGCGAATTTTTACGGCTCAATCTCACGAATTGATTACAGGTCAACCAATGAAAAAGTCTATTAGTTGTTCCAATTCGACGAGGAATGCCTAATTCGTTGGCGCGTTTTGCCACATTTTTGCGCGGCAACACATGAATAATACATTGTGGTTTTTCGCCCTCCAGCGTAATTTCGTTCGCCAAAAAATCTTCGACATCAATAAAAACATCAACGGCACTACAGCTTTCAATAATGGCTTTTGTGTATTTTGTACCCATAAAACCGATAAACATGTGCGGAAACTGTTGTTTTAATACCGTTGCTAACGGTAAAGATAAAACGACATCGCCAATGCTATCAGTGCGACTGATAATGACGTTAGTAGGGATGTTCATAAAAATCTCAAATGGTTTTAAAAAAGAGTTTAATGCTGTGCAAACAGCGTTTTAATTTGGGATAACGATATTTTTTATGGCGTAAAATTTTATCGCGGTGTTGAAAAAACAAATACATTCTTAAAAAATTATTACGAAACGAGGCACTTTCATGATAACTATAAAATTGTCCAATCACTTTTTTCTCAGGTAAACCATCGGGGCATTTTTCATACATGACAGCCAAACGTTGTTGTGCATTTTCTAAACGTTCTCGTCTGGTTTTTTTCTGAATATTTTTTTTTCTGTCTTTTTTATGTAGCGCATTGGTTAAATTGGTTTCGTGACGACGATATTGAACCAGCACCAAATCTACAAATTCTACCGAACCCGTTAGCGTTGCCACAAAACCGAGCCAATTATCATGCGAAAGAACCGTTGGAAACGGCATTGCCGCGAATACAACCTCTTTTTTTATCAGCATCGCATGACCCAGCGCAGAAATTCCAGGCTCAAGATACATAAGTGGATTGTCAAAATGGGTGAGCGTTTTGGTATCGCTCATTTTTTGATACAACGTTTTTCCCGAACCATCTATAAATTCAGAATTACAATAAACAATGGCATGGTCTTGAATATGATTAACTAAAACTTCTATTTTAGTTGTCAGCCAAATATCATCTTGGTCACATGGCGCAATGTAATCGCCTGTTGCTAAAGAAAATCCTTTTTCAAAATTCTTAACATAGCCGAGATTTTGTTCATTTTGGATAACGGTAAAATTCTCATGATTTGTCGCATAGCCATTAAGAATATTCAACGTGTTATCTGTCGAACCGTCGTCCACCACAATAATTTCAAGCGGCTGGTAAGTTTGTGCAATAACACTATTTAACTGCTCACGCAAAAATTGTTCACCATTATAAGTGGTAATTACAATCGATACCAAAGGGCGTTGGGAGTTCATTTTCATGCTTAAATTATTTTAAAAAACACTTTTAAACAATATAAATTACGGTGCAATTTACTGTGTTTTTTGTAGCGTAAAATTTTGTCACGGTGTTGAAAAAACAGTTTCATTCTCAAGAAGTTATTAGCTAATGAAAGCCCTTCGTAACTTTTACAAAATTGTGCCAGGATTGCCTTTTCTGGCAAATAATTCGGGCATTTTTCATAAAGCGTTTGCAAACGTTCTTGCGCTTTTTCAAGACGTTGTTGCTTGGTTTCTTTTATTTTTTTTCGTTTATGAACAGTGCTAAAAACGTTGCTATCATGACGACGATAATGCACTAATACTTGATTGACGAATTTTACCGTGCCACCAAAAGTGGCTACAAATCCTAGCCAATTATCATGCGAAAAAAACACCGGAAAAGGCATCGCATTCATTACGACTTCTCTTTTTATCAGCATAGCGTGACCTGGCGCAGATGCACCGATAACATACATCAACGGGTTATCAAAATCGCCAAAATTTGTTCTATCACCTAAATGCTCACCCGTTAAATTATCGTCACTATCAATAAAGGCAGAATTACAATAAGCAATCGCGTCTTCGTTTATATTCTCTAATAGAACTTCTATTTTATTAGGCTTCCATATATCATCTTGATCGCAAGGTGCAATATAGCTGCCTTTGGCAAGCGAAAATCCTTTTTCAAAATTTTTCACATAACCGAGATTTTGTTCATTTTTTATGACAATAAAATTTTCATATTTAGCGGCGTAGGCGTTAAGAATGTCTAACGCATTATCGGTAGAACAGTCGTCCACAGCGATGATTTCAAAATTTTTATATGTTTGATTTAAAAGACTATCCAACTGTTTGTGTAGAAATTTTTCACCGTTATACGTTGCAATAACAATGGAAACTAACGGATTTTTCAAAGCTATATTCTTATGCTGATGGGTCATAGTTATTTTTGAGCTTTAAATTCCCATAGTAAATGACTTAAACGACTTGGATTGATGATTTTTTTTTCTAAATTATACAATGTCTTGGTCAAATTTTTTTCTGCGGTAAGACCGGTTTTGGGAACAACGAATTCGACGCGCATTTTTTCGAAATTTCCAACAAAACCATACATACTTCCCAGTGGTGATTCGCCGCAAAAATAAGTGTGCGTTTCTTTAGTGATAATGTTGACGTGCGTTGGGTCTTGAAAAGCCGCAGCAGAAGGATAAGCCGGTGTGAGTGCGTAAAAAATGCCACCTGGTTTTAATACGCGCCAGATTTCATTCATCAATTCGATGAATGGCAATCGCGTTTTATCTGAATCGAGTGATAACACTTGTCTTGGAATATGTTCGATAAAATCAAACGCACTCACGCAGTCAAAATAATTGTCGGCAAAGGGGATTGGATTTAACGCTAAATTTGCTTGAGTATAATTCACGCCTTCAATAATAACTTGAGGCGCGAGATCAATGCCGTACAATTCGGAATAATTATAAGGATTACGAGGACGATTATTACATCCCAAATCTAGCGATTTTCCGGCGATTGTTTCAGTCATACGTTTAATGAAAATTAAAGTTAATAAATCAAGTAATTATCGGGCGATAATAGCGGTTTTAATCTAATATGGCTAGAATTTGAGACCGATTATCCCAATAATCTGTCACTGTTTTTTAAATAATACACACAATAAACACCTTTCATGTCTGATAGTTTTAACGATAATCTTCAAATTTACAAACGCCTTCTTTTCTATGTAAAACCTCATCGCACGTTGTTTTTCATTAGTATTTTCGGTTTCATCATTTATTCAGCGACGCAACCGTTGTTTGCTCAAATGATTCAAGAAATCATTGATACGTTGCAGGCAAAATCTCACGAAAAACTTTATTATTTACCGCTGTTATTTAGCGGTCTAATTGTCGTACGAGGTCTGGGCGCGTATTTGGGAAATTATTTTTTGGCAAAAGTGTCGTTAAATGTGATTCATACGTTGCGGTGCGAAATTTTTGAAAAATACACGCAATTGCCGACCGCGCATTTTGATTCTAATAATAGCGGTTACATGATTTCGCGCATTACCCACAATGTAAATCAAGTCGCGCAAGCCACAACCGATGCAGTGCGAAAAGTTGTGCAAGAAGGGTTAACCGGATTAGGTTTGCTGTTGTATTTATTTTATATGGATTGGCGATTGTCACTGATTTTTTTAGTGATTACACCCGTTATTGCATGGCTGGTGAATTACGTCAGTAAACGTTTACGCATGCTCAGTAAAAAAATCCAAGAATCCATTGGTGATATGACACATATTACGTCCGAATTGGTGAATGGACATCGTGTGGTGCGTAGTTATGGTGGTGAAGATTATGAAAAAAATCGGTTTATCGACAGCAGTTTGCACAATCGTCGCCAATCTTTAAAACTTATCAGCACCTCCTCGATTCACAATCAAATCATGCAACTCATTATTGCGATTGCCTTAGCGATTTTGATGTATGCCGCGTTATTTTTTATGGAACAGGCGAGCGTTGGTTCATTCGTGGGGTATTTAACCGCCGCATTTTTGTTGCCTCGTCCGATTCGTCAGCTTAGTGATGCAAACGGTGATATTCAACGTGGCATCGTTGCTGCTGAATCGTTGTTTGAAGTGTTAGACGAAGCGACTGAAATTGACGATGGCGTTTATAACGTCGCGCGTTGCCGAGGTGAATTGGAATTTAAACACGTTACGTTTTGTTATGAAGGCACGAACGACCCGGCTTTGCGCGATATTAGTTTCACCGCAAAAGCCGGTGAAACGGTTGCGTTAGTCGGTGCGTCAGGCGGTGGTAAAAGTACGCTGGTGAATTTGGTATCGCGTTTTTACCGTTATGAGCAGGGCGAAATTTTGCTTGATGGCGTAAATATTAACGCTTATCAATTGGGCAATTTACGCCATCAAATCGCGTTAGTAAATCAACAAGTGACGCTTTTCAACGATACCATTTCCAATAATATTGCGTATGGCGCGTTAGCCGGTGCAAGTCGTGAAGCGATTACGCAAGCGGCTACCGATGCTTATGCGATTGAATTTATCAATAAATTTGAAGCCGGTTTAGATACCGAAATTGGCGAAAATGGCGTGAAACTTTCTGGCGGTCAACGGCAACGTTTAGCGTTAGCACGAGCGTTATTGAAAGACGCGCCATTATTGATTTTAGATGAGGCAACCTCTGCATTAGATACTGAGTCGGAGCGTTATATCCAAGCCGCATTGCAAAAAGTGATGGGCAATCGCACCACGTTAGTTATCGCGCATCGCTTATCCACCATCGAAAATGCCGACAAAATTTTAGTAATTGATGCCGGTCGTATTGTGGAACAAGGCACGCATAGCGAATTATTAGCGAAAAATGGCGCATATACCCGTTTGCATGCGATTCAATTTAAAGACCATAAGGAACAATAGTGGATAAAACGCACGCAAATCGCCTAATCGTTTTAGATACAGAAACCACCGGATTAAGTACGCAAGATGGCAACCGAATTATCGAAATTGGTTGTGTGGAATTGATTGACCGCCGATTAACAGGCAATAATTTTCACGTTTATATCAATCCAGAACGTGACAGTGAAGAAGGTGCGCTCAGAGTTCACGGATTAACAACTGAATTTTTGTCTGATAAACCCAAATTTGCCGAGGTAGCGAATGCTTTTATCGATTACATCAAAGGCAGCGAATTAGTCATTCACAACGCGCCCTTCGACGTGGGATTTTTGAATTATGAATTGTCGCGATTACCAAACAGGCAGACGATTGAAGCATTTTGTCCCGTTTTCGATACGCTGGCTGATGCCAAAAAACGCCATCCTGCCCAACGCAATAATTTAGACGCGCTGTGTAAACGGTATGGCGTAGATAATACGCATCGTGAATTGCATGGCGCGTTACTTGACGCGCAGATTCTCGCCGATGTTTTTTTATTGATGACCGGCGGGCAGTTCTCGTTAATGCAAGAAAGCAGTGCCGAAACCGCAGCCGCTGAAATAGCCAACGCAACGCCCATTATTCGCACGTTAGCCAATCGTCCGCCATTACTGATTTTGCGTTGCAACGAAGAAGAATTACTCGCCCATGAAGCCCGTTTAGACACGATTAAAGAGTGTTTGTGGCGGCAAGAATTAACCTAAATTTTCAACCTTTCATCCTGAGCTTTTTATGATAAATATTCATTCAGACAAAATTTTAATTCTCGATTTCGGCTCGCAATATACACAGTTAATCGCGCGGCGAATTCGTGAAATCGGTGTGTATTGCGAAATTTATTCGTGTGAATGTACCGATACTGAAATTCAAAAATTCGCGCCAAAAGGCATTATTTTATCGGGCGGTCCTGAAAGCGTGACCGAAGGCAATACGCCGCGTGCGCCACAAAGTGTTTTTGAATTAGGCGTTCCTGTTTTAGGGATTTGCTACGGCATGCAAACGATGACCGAACAACTCGGTGGCAAAGTTGAAACCTCCAATCACCGCGAATTCGGTTATGCGAAAATTCGAGCGCGTGGGCATTCCAAATTATTGTCGGGGATCGAAGACCATTTATCAGAAGAAGGTTTTGGGTTGCTCGATGTTTGGATGAGTCATGGCGACCGCGTGGTGGATTTGCCAGAAGGATTTAAATTGATTGCCAGTTCAGACGGTGCGCCGATTGCGGGTATGGCGAACGAAGAGAAAAACTTTTACGCGCTGCAATTTCATCCAGAAGTGACGCATACTAAACAAGGCGGACGGATTTTGTCACGTTTTGCGTTAGAAATTTGCGGTTGTGCCGCGCTTTGGAATTCGAGCAATATCATTGAGGACAGCATCAAAGCCGTGCGTGAAAAAGTTGGCAATGACGAAGTGATTTTAGGTTTATCGGGCGGCGTGGATTCGTCGGTAGTTGCGGCGTTATTGCACAAAGCCATTGGTACGCAACTCACTTGCGTGTTTGTTGATACGGGTTTATTGCGTTTGCACGAAGGCGACCAAGTGATGGCGATTTTCGCGCAACATTTGGGTGTAAAAGTGATTCGTGTCGATGCCGAAGCGCGTTATTTAGCCGCATTAGCAGGCGAAAATGACCCTGAGAAAAAACGCAAAATTATCGGCAATTTGTTCATCGAAATTTTTGACGACGAAGCGGCGAAACTTTCCAATGCAAAATGGCTCGCGCAAGGCACGATTTATCCTGACGTGATTGAATCGGCTGGCGCGAAAAGTGGCAAAGCGCATCTCATCAAATCGCATCACAACGTCGGTGGTTTGCCTGAAAATATGAAAATGAAATTGATCGAACCGTTGCGCGAATTGTTCAAAGACGAAGTGCGTAAATTAGGTGTGGAACTCGGTTTGCCAGCGGATATGGTTTATCGTCATCCGTTCCCAGGGCCTGGTTTAGGCGTGCGGATTTTGGGCGAAGTGAAAAAAGAATATGCCGATTTATTGCGTCAAGCCGATGCCATTTTTATCGAAGAACTTTATAAAAATGATTTGTACGACAAAGTGAGTCAGGCGTTTGCGGTGTTTTTGCCTGTGAAATCGGTCGGCGTAATGGGCGATGGGCGACGTTATGATTATGTGATTGCGATTCGCGCAGTGGAAACCATTGATTTTATGACGGCGCGTTGGGCGCATTTGCCGTATGAATTTTTAGATTTGATTTCTCGCCGAATTATTAACGAAGTCGCGGGGATTTCGCGGGTCACTTACGATATTTCTGGAAAACCACCCGCTACGATTGAGTGGGAATAAATCTTTAAAAAACTATAAAAAGCCCCAATTCGCAATGATGCAGTCGGGGCTTTTTTTATGCGTTAAAATTCTTCATTAGATTTAATTGTTTGTCCAAGTATTCCGTTGGCATTCCAACACTTTTGTTAAAATCAATTTCCTTTTGAACCAAATCAATGTAATTAACTTTCGTGTTTTGCAAAGTTTCTACTTGTTGATTGAAATCTTTTGTTGGATCCCAGCCGCCTTTTGGCAAGACAAGAGGAGGAAGTTCAGGAAAACGTCCAGATTTAGTTAATTCACCAAATTCATTTGGTGTCATGTTTGTGAAATCGACAGGTATTTTTAACGTTGTAGCGGCAGCTATTATGTTTTCCGCAGATTGTGGCGCAACAGATGTTTGCTTTGTTTGTGTGGCAAGGACTGAATTAAAATCACCTGTTATCTGTTTTTTTGAACTAGGTGGTGCAGTTGGTGTTGTCGTTATTTTGTTTGTTACACTGTTTAACATGAGAATCCCCGTTGAATTGAGCAGTTAATAATTAAAAATTCATTCCTAAAAAACAGACAGCTCGAGTGTGATATATAATATAAAATATGACAACTAAAATAATACAAATATACGCAATAATTACAGACATAAAAAAAGCCGATACACTTTCGTGCATCGGCTTTTTTGTGGGAAAAAAATAAAAATTATCTGCCGAAACGTTTTTTGAATTTATCAACGCGACCCGCAGTATCCACAACGCGTTGTTTCCCTGTGTAGAAAGGGTGGCAAGAAGAACAAACCTCGATTTGTAAATCTTTAGCCAACGCAGAACCGGTCACAAAAGTATTACCGCAACCACAAGTAACGGTAATTTGTTTATAATTAGGATGAATTTCTGGTTTCATGATTTTTCGCATTGCCACAAACGGGCGGTTAATTTAAAAACTGCCTATGATACTGACTTAACTCACAAATCGCAATGGATTCAAACTTTTATGCGTATTATTACTCTCAATGCAAACGGAATTCGCTCCGCTCAACGCAAAGGTTTTTTTGAATGGCTCGCACAGCAAAACGCGGATGTCGTTTGTATTCAAGAAACCAAAGCGCAAATTGAGCAGCTCGATGAAACTTTTCATCCCGTGCCGTATCACTGTTTTTATCATGATGCCGAAAAAAAAGGCTACAGTGGCGTTGCACTTTATTGTAAAACGAAACCCGATGCGGTGATTTATGGTATTGGTATTGACGACATTGACCGCGAAGGGCGTTTTATCGAGGCGCGCTTTGGTAATTTAAGCGTGATTTCGCTGTATTTACCTTCTGGTTCTTCGGGCGATGAACGACAAGCGTTTAAATTTAGCGTTTTGGAACGTTTCCGAAATTATTTACAAACCTGTGTCACAAACGGACGTGATACTATTATCTGTGGCGATTGGAATATTGCCCACAAAGCTATTGATTTGAAAAATTGGCGCGGCAATCAAAAAAATTCCGGTTTTTTGCCTGAAGAACGTGCGTGGCTCGATGCTGTTTTTGCGGACGAACATTGGTTTGATGCGTTTCGATTAGTCAATCAAGATTCAGAACAGTACACTTGGTGGTCAAATCGTGGTCAAGCCTGGGCAAAAAATGTCGGGTGGCGCATTGATTACCAAATTATTAGTGCTTCGCTGCAACACCGTGTTAAAGCGACAAGTATTTATAAAACCGAGCGTTTTTCAGATCACGCACCGCTCATTATTGATTACAACGATTAAAATTTATGTCAAATATCCAAGCTCTTAAGAAGGCAACTATTATGCGTAACGTCTCGTTATTTGAATCTGAAGCACACAGTTTTATTTTGCTCAACGAAAGCGAACCTGGCGAAGAAGATGGCATTCGTTCTAATCAATATTTAATTACGCATCATAACGAAGGCGTATTGCTTGATCCCGGTGGTTTTGGCGTGATGCCGCGTGTTTTAGCGGAAATGTTGCGTTATATCGAACCAAATCAAATTAAAGGCATTTTTCTTTCGCATCAAGACCCCGACATTGTTGGCGGCTTATCGACATGGATGGAACTGTGTCACGCACCGGTTTTTGTTTCGAGCATTTGGCTACGCTTTTTACCGCATTACGGCTTGAAAGATATGGTGCGTTTTATTGGCGTGCCGAATGAAGGCATGACGTGGAATGATGGATGCGATTTTAGTTTGAAAATTGTTCCAGCGCATTTTTTGCATTCCGAAGGGCAAATCAACGTTTACGATCCCATTTCAAAAATTTTATTTACCGGCGACATCGGTTCAGCAATGTTGCCCAATGAGCAAAATTATATTTTCGTCGATGATTTTGCTGCCCATATTCCGTATATCGAAGATTTCCATCGTCGTTATATGTGTTCCAATAAAGCCATTTTGTGCTGGCTAGAAACCATTGCTGAACTTGATATTCAAATTCTTGCGCCACAACATGGCCCTATTTATCGTGGTAAAGCGGTACAAGATTTTTTTGATTGGTTCAAAAATTTGCAATGCGGCGTAGATTTAATGCAACCGTTTGGATACTTCCCTAAAAAAGGGTGATGCCATGAATTACTCTTACACCAATCATTTAGAAGAATTGCGTTTTAATTTTGTTAATCAAATTACCGAAATTTTAGAAAATCAAACGCGCGCACAACGTTATGCTGTTAATAATATTGATTTAACGGATAACGTTAGTAAAGAAATTATTAAAAATTTACAAGCGGGTTTAGCCACACAGTCTTTGGATGAAGCAAAAGATGCCATGCAACATGCGATGCAAAGTTGCGAACGCATGAACAAAAGTTTGGGTTTGCTTTTTGATCAATACAAACGCCATCAGCAATCCAATCGATTACGCATTCAAGAAGTGATTGTGGAATTTAATAATGCCTTGCATGCTTTGTCGTCGGTGCTGATTGAAAAAGATTTACTCGAACGGCAAAGCAAAGTATTAGAAAGTATCATTTTGTCGCACGAACATGTTTCACAATGGAAAGAGTTTGTACAAGAAATTTTGCTCGATTTTCACAGTATTTTTCCGTTTAACTTTTTTTATATTGCGTTTGCCGAAGAACATGGTTTGTCACTGTATTTATACGCGATGGGCGAATACAGCAAGGAAACTCTCAAGGAAGCACGTCATAAATTAAGTATGCAAATGATTGAAAGTATCGGTTTGCCGACGGATGCCGTGTTAGATATTGAAGAGTTTGTTATTGCTTGTGCCGACAGTAATTTTGTTAAAACAGAACTTGAAATTAACATGATTAGTGTGCCTGTTGCAGATCAATCCACGAATTTGGCGGGTTTGCTTGGCGTAGCGTATGCGTCAAATAATAAATTATCTAATCAAGAAGAAAGTGTTATTCGTGCGATTTTATCTGTCATGGTGATGGTTGTTGGTTCGAGTAAAGCTCTGTCTCGAACTTTATTGGAATTGGAATATTACGCCATTCACGATCCGTTAACGGGTTTATATAATCGCCGTCAATTCAACGATATTTTAGAATACGAAGTTGGTCGATGTGAACGGCATAGTCATGAATTTAGCGTGCTGATGCTGGATTTGGATAATTTCAAAGACATTAACGATTCGTTTGGACATCCCACTGGTGACGCTGCATTAAGAACGGTCGCGGAAGTGTTACGCTCTCATACACGCAAAGGGGATTTATGTGCGCGTGTGGGTGGCGACGAATTTGCGATTATTTTGGTCGAAACGAGTTCAGAAAGCGGACACATTATTGCCGATGCGATTGCTAAAACGTTACGCGAAACAACGTTAATTTCGACGCAAGGTAATCGCTTTCATTTAACCATTTCGATTGGATTGAGTTGTTTCCCTCACGATGCTAAAACCGCCGATGAATTGATGGCGGGCGTTGATGTTGCCATGTATCGTGCGAAAGCATTAGGCAAAGACGGTGTGTGTTTGGTGAAATCGGTTGAAGAACGTATCAATATCCGTGAAACGCGCAATCAAGTCGAAGAGTTGCGTGACGCGCTCAAAGAAAATCGCATTGTGCCGTATTATCAAACCATTGTGAATTGTAAAACCGGTGACGTGATGGCATTTGAAACGTTAGCACGACTGAAGAAACTAGACGGTGAAACCGTTTCAGCAGCAATGTTTATTGAAACGATTGAAAAATACGGGCTGTCGCGTGATTTAGATCGCGCCATGATTAGTAATTCTTTGATTGCAAAACGTGCGTGCATCGATGCAAAAAGTCCTAACGCTAATGCAAAAATTTTTATCAATTTATCTGTTCAAGAAATTCAAGGACGCGGTATTTTAGGTTATGCCGAAGAATTGTGTCAGGAAATGAATGTGCCACCGGAAAGTATCGTTTTTGAATTGCTAGAACGCGATGCGATTGGCGATATGACTAACATGCGGAAATTTTTAAATAATTTACGCTGTAAAGGTTTTTCATTTGCACTGGATGATTTTGGTAGCGGTTATAATTCGTTTCATTATTTGCGCGAACTGCACTTTGAATATGTCAAAATCGATGGCGCGTTTGTGCGAAATATTATTAGTTCAAAACTTGATTATGCGTTGGTGCATAATCTGTCACGCTTATGCCAAGATATTGGTATTTTGACCATTGCAGAATTTGTTGAAAACGAAGAGATTTTAAAAGCCCTGCAAACAATGGGTATCAATTATGTACAAGGCTATCATATCAGTATGCCAATTTCCGAAATGCGTCAATCCGAGAAAAAACGAGGTTAAATCATGCGTTGTCCTTTTTGCGCGGAACATGACACGCGCGTTTTAGATTCACGTTTAGCCCATGATGGCGATCAGGTTCGGCGACGACGCGAATGCACCGTATGCAAAGCGCGTTTTACCACTTACGAAGTGGCGGAGTTGCGAATGCCTGATGTGGTAAAACATAACGGTACGCGCCAGCCTTTTGATGACCAGAAATTGCGTTCGGGCATTATGAAAGCGTTGGAAAAACGTCCTGTGAATCGCAATGCCGTCGAACAAGCGGTCAGTCGCATTAAACGCAGTTTAACAGGGAAAACCGATAGCGAAGTGTCGAGTCAATTGCTCGGTGAAAAAGTGATGAATGAATTGCGTAATTTAGACCATGTCGCGTATGTGCGATTTGCGTCGGTGTATCGCAGTTTTGAAGACGTGAGCGAATTTAACGACGTAATTGCGAATTTAAACGATGCGAACTGATTTAGAATTTATGGCGCGTGCGTTGCAACTTGCCGAACGTGGACGTTTTACCACTGACCCAAATCCGCGCGTGGGTTGCGTACTGATAAAGGAAGGACGCATTATTGGCGAAGGTTGGCACGAAAGGGCAGGACAAGCACACGCCGAAATCAATGCCTTGAAGAATGCGATTGAAGATGTGCAGGGCGCGACAGCGTATGTGACGTTAGAACCATGCAGTCATCATGGTAAAACGCCACCCTGTTGTGACGCGCTGATTAACGCAGGTATTAAACGTTTAGCGGTTGCCATGACAGACCCGAATCCATTAGTTGCTGGGCGGGGTTTAGAACGTTGTCGAGCGGCTGGAATGGAAGTGATTTGTGACGTGTTACGCGCAGAGGCGGAAAAATTAAATCGCGGGTTTATTTCTCGAATGACCAGAAATCGTCCGTTTATTCGCAGTAAAATTGCGATGAGTTTAGACGGTCGCACCGCGCTGGCAAATGGTGAAAGTCAATGGATTACTTCGCCCGAATCTCGCGCGGACGTGCATCGTTTGCGTGCCGAAAGTTCTGCAGTTCTCACTGGAATTGGAACGGTGCTGGCTGATAATCCGTCACTTAATGCTCGCGTCGATTTTCCTGTTGTGCAACCGATTCGCGTGATTTTAGACACGCAATTGCAAATGCCGCTGGATTCACAATTAGGCAAATTAGACGGACGCACTTTAATTTTGACTTGCTCAACGGATGAACAAAAACACGATGCGTTGAAACAAGCCAATTTCGAAATTCATGTTTTGCCCGAATCCAACGGACAATTAGATTTGCATGAAGTGATGACATTTTTAGTAGAGCAAGAAATTAACACCGTTTTTGTCGAAGCCGGTGCAATTTTGAATGGCGCGTTACTTGAAGCGGGTTTGGTTGATGAATGGTTAATCTATATGGCTTCGTGCGTGTTGGGCGATAAAGGGCGAGGTGTTTTTGCACTCAATGAATTGCAATCGATGGCGGACAAAAAAATATTATATTGGCGCGATGTGCGTCACATTGGACAAGATTTGCGCTTGACGCTTTCAGCTTAGTTTTTCCTTTCAAATTTCTTATTTTTCACTTTTTGGTTTTTACAAATGACAGTTACTACACGTTTTGCACCCAGCCCAACAGGTTATTTACACGTTGGCGGAGCGCGTACCGCTTTATTTTCATGGCTTTATGCGCGTAAACATGGCGGCAAATTTATTTTACGAATTGAAGACACCGATTTAGAACGCTCGACACAAGAATCGGTTGATGCGATTTTAGACGGCATGGCGTGGTTGAGTTTAAATTCCGACAACGAAAGACCGTTTTTTCAAACCGAACATTTTCCGCGTTATAAAGAAATCATCGCGCAATTGCTCGCTGACGGTCATGCTTATTATTGCGATTGCAGCAAAGAAGAATTAGAAACGTTGCGTGAGCAACAAATGGCAGCAAAAGAAAAACCGCGTTACAACGGTAAATGCCGCGATGCGAATAAACCACAAAGCGATAAAACGGTGGTACGTTTTAAAACGCCGCTTGATGGCGCGATTACCATTCCCGATTTGGTGAAAGGCGAAATTACGGTTGCCAATAAAGAACTCGACGATTTAGTGATTGCGCGTGCTGACGGTTCGCCAACTTACAATTTGACGGTTGTCGTGGATGATATGGATATGCAAATCACGCACGTTATTCGTGGTGATGACCATATCAATAACACGCCACGCCAAATCAATATTCTAAACGCCTTAAACGCACCGTTGCCCCAATACGCACATTTGCCGATGATTCTGGGTGCAGACGGCGCACGTTTGTCAAAACGTCATGGCGCGGTCAGCGTGATGCAATTTCGTGACGAAGGGTATTTACCTGAAGCGTTACTCAATTATTTAGTGCGTTTAGGTTGGTCACACGGCGATCAAGAGATTTTTTCTATTGATGAAATGATTGAATATTTCGATTTAGCGGATGTGAATGGCGCGGCTTCAACGTTTAACATGGAAAAATTGTTGTGGCTCAATCATCACTATTTAATGCACAGCGACCCCGCGCGAATTGTGCCGCATTTGGTTTGGCATTTAGGACAATTAGGTATCGATGCAAAGCAGGAAGAAGTAGATTTAATCGAATTGGTTAAAGCGCAACGCGAACGTTGTAAAACGTTGGTCGATATGGCGGCGGCGAGTGTGTATTTTTACCATGACTTTGACGGTTACGAAGAAAAATCAGCAAAAAAAGCCTTTGTTGAAGGTAGTGATAACGTGTTGGCAAAATTAGAAGAAGCCTTTTCACACGTTCCAACATGGGAAGCTGAAGCCTTACACGACATCGTTAAAAACGTTGCCGCCCAATTGGAATTAGGGTTGGGAAAAGTTGCCCAGCCGTTGCGGGTTGCCATTTGTGGTTCGGGCGTTTCACCGTCGATTGATGTCACCTTGTCATTATTGGGTAGAGACAAAACATTAGCCCGTTTGCAACGCGCTATTTCACACATTCAAACGTTGGCTTAACACCATGTACAAACGGCTATTGGATAATCTCAACACGGCAGTTTTGTTGTTCGATAGCTATTTAACGTTGCGTTATTTGAATACGGCGGCAGAAATCTTACTCGCTGACAGTGCGCGGCAATTGTTGGGGATTTCGGCGAAAAAATTATTTAAATCGTCCGATGCGGCGTTTTTAAGTAATTTAACGCATTGCCGCGATGCTGCCGAACCGCTAATTGATTACGCCTTGGAATTACACCGCGCTAATCACAGTATTTTCGTCAATGTCAGCGTTACGCCGTTGGGGTCAGAAGAAAACGAAATTATCGTCGAATTATTCCCGATTGATAATCGTTTGCGAATTTCTCAAGAAGAACAATTATTTGCCCAACAAAACGCGGCTCGCTTGATGGTGCGTGGTTTGGCGCATGAAATTAAAAATCCGTTAGGCGGTTTGCGCGGCGCGGCGCAATTGCTGGATTTAGAATTGCCCAATGCTGAACTTAAAGAATACACGCAAGTCATTATTGCCGAAGCTGACCGTTTGCAAGATTTAGTGAATCGAATGCTCGGGCCAAATGAATTGCCCAATAAACAGCGGTTAAATATTCACGAAGTATTAGAGCGGGTGCGCTGGTTGGTGCAAGCAGAAATGAATCACAATGTGCAAATTCATTGTGATTACGACCCCAGTTTACCGGAATTATTGGGTGACAAAAATCAGTTAATTCAAGCGGTGTTAAATATTGTGCGTAACGCGGTGCAAGCGATTCCCGAATACGGCAACGTGACATTGCGAACACGCATTTGCCGCCATGTTACGTTAGAACGCAAACGTTATAAATTAGCGGTGCGTTGTGAAATTATTGATGATGGCGTAGGCATTGCACCGGATATGTTAAATAAAATTTTTTATCCGATGATTACCGGACGCGCAGAGGGAACAGGTTTAGGTTTATCGATTTCACAAGCCTTGATTTCTCAACATCAAGGCGTGATTGAATGCAGCAGCGAAAAAGGACGTACGGTGTTTTCGATTACTCTGCCGTTACTTTCTCTTTAGGCGCACGACGTTTACCAATATTTTTTTGATCGCGGTGACGCACTTTTACTTTTTCTGGTTTGTCTTTCTTCGTTTCAGTTTTCTTTTTACCGCCCACCGTTTTTCCAGACGCTTTTAATTTTTTAGGTCCTTGGAATTTTCCTGCTAATTCTTTGATATTTCGGCGAATAAAACTTTGTCGCAAAAAGCGTTCAATCCCTGCCATCAAATTCCATTCAGTATGTTTGACTAACGTAATCGTCAAACCGGTTTCGTCGCTACGTCCGGTACGTCCAATGCGATGGATATAGTTAATGCCGTTGCGTGGCACTTCAAAATTGATAACTAAATTGATGCCTTTAATGTCTAATCCGCGTGCGGCTAAATCCGTTGCAATCAACACATTTACTACGCCATCACGAAATAATCGCATGACGCGCTGCCGTTCTTTTTGATCCATTTCGCCATGCAACACAATGGCGCGTACACCTTTAGCACGCAAGGGATCGCAAAGTGCATCGGCTTGTAAACGGCTATTTGAAAACACGAGAGCTTTTTCAAAGGTTTCGTTTTCGAGTAGCCACGCCAGCAATTGCTGTTTATGGGCATTGTCGTCTGCTAACACGATTTGTTGTTGAATATTGGGCAACTCGTCTCGTAACGTATTTAAGGCAATCAGTTCATATTTTTTTAATACTTTATCCGCCATTTTTAAAACGCCCGCATGCGTCAGCGTCGCGGAAAATAACAGCGTTTGGCGATTTTCATTGCATTGTTTTGCAATGGTCAATACGTCTTCACTAAATCCCATGTCGAGCATTCGGTCTGCTTCATCAAGAATTAGTGTGTCTAAATTTTCAAATGGCGCGGTATCTAACGTTAATAATTCCAGCACGCGCCCCGGTGTTGCGATAACAACCGGCGTATTTTTACGCAACAGGTTTTGTTGTTTCTTAAAATCTTCACCGCCAATAATCAAACCCGCTTTGAGCGATGTGCCTTCGAGTAATTGTTGGCATTGCAGGAAAATTTGTTGCGCCAGTTCACGCGTTGGTACTAAAACCAGAGCGCGAGTTCCCGCGTAATAATTCGGATTGACGAGTAAATGGTGCAAGGTCGGCAACAAAAATGCCAACGTTTTGCCGCTACCGGTTTTTGCACTGACTAACAAATTTTGGCGCGTTAAACTTGCCGGAATCGTGCGTTGTTGCACAGGTGTTGGTGTTTCAAAACCGTTATGTACTAACGCCTGTTCTAGCGCAGAATGCAAATTAAAACTCGAAAAGTCGGTAAGTGAACGTTCTGTTGTGGCTGGAGAAATCGTTTCTGTCATTTTTTATATAAATTTAAAGTAAAAAGGTGGTTATACCGGCGGCGGTGCTAACACCACGCGCGTGCCATTGTTTTCTGCCGCGCTGACAACGCCTGCATTTTCCATATCTTCAATCATGGTTGCGGCGCGATTGTAGCCAACTTTAAAACGTCGTTGCACACTCGAAATAGAGGCTTTGCGCGATTCGGTCACAAAACGCACCGCTTCATCATACAACGGATCAGATTCTGAGCCACCACCATAACTGTTGCCGCCACCAAAATTGTCGCTGCCGTCAGAGGATTCTTTGGTAATTTCTTGGAGATAATTGGTCGGACCGGTTTGTTTTAAAAATTCGACCACGCGATGGACTTCGTGGTCATCGACAAATGCGCCGTGTGCGCGAATAGGAATGCTTGTGCCGGATGGTAAAAACAACATATCACCGTTTCCTAGCAAAGTTTCTGCGCCACCTTGGTCTAAAATAGTACGCGAATCAATGCGCGAGGAAACTTGAAACGAAATGCGTGTCGGCACGTTGGCTTTAATCAAACCCGTTAAAACATCCACGGACGGACGTTGTGTCGCTAAAATTAAATGAATCCCCGCAGCACGGGCTTTTTGAGCCAATCGCGCAATGAGTTCTTCGACTTTTTTGCCGACAATCATCATCATGTCCGCAAGTTCGTCGATGACAATAACGATGCTTGGTAACGTCGAAAGCGTTGGAAAATCTTCGTCGTCTTCGAGCGGGTTAATCAATTGGAACATCGGGTCACGAATGGTTTCGCCACGTTCGGCAGCATCTTCGATAAGCTGATTAAAACCGGCTAAATTTCGCACGCCCATTTTTGACATCAATTTATAGCGGCGTTCCATCTCGCCAACTGCCCAACGTAGGGCGTTGCTGGCTTCTTTCATATCCGTCACAACAGGTGTGAGCAAATGCGGGATACCCTCATAAACCGACAACTCCAACATTTTTGGGTCAATCATGATGAGGCGCACTTGTTCAGGATTTGCTTTGTAAAGCAAACTCAAAATCATGGTGTTAATCGCAACGGATTTACCTGAACCGGTTGTGCCGGCAACGAGTGCGTGCGGCATTTTTCCTAAATCGGCGCAAATCGGCACGCCGGCAATATCTTTGCCCATCGCCAAGGTAAGCAATGATTTTGATTTTTCAAACGGCACAGATTTTAACAATTCGCGTAATGTCACCATTTCGCGTTCTTGGTTGGGAATTTCTAAACCGATGACCGGTTTTCCGGGGATAATTTCGACGATTCGCACACTGGTGACAGATAATGCACGCGCCAAATCTTTCGACAGACTACTGATACGACTAACTTTAACGCCTGCTGCTGGTTGCAATTCAAAACGTGTAATCACAGGGCCGGGATGATAACCCACGACAGTGACGGTGACATTAAAATCTGCCAAAATATCTTCGACAAGCCGCGACATTTCGTCTAAATCCGCTTCAGAATATCCCGTGACATGTGTATCGCGGTCGTCGAGTAAATCGAGTGTTGGAAGTTTATTTTTTTTCGGATATTGCGCGGCTTTAGTTTTTTTCTCAGACGGTTTTTTAGAGATTTTTTTCTCGGCAACCTTTTCCTGTGCTTTTTCAACGACTTCGGCTTTTACATGTTTGACCGTTTCGACTAATTTATCGAATTTTTTACTTAACGGTGTTTTAACGTTTTTTTCTTCGATGTCTAAGGGCGCGGGCGTAGATTTCGCTTTGGCTTTTTTTACTGTTTTTTTTTCAACAACAGGCGGTTCTTCGTCTTCAAATTCGCTCAATAATTCGTCGAAAGCCGCTTCATCGTCATTAAAAAAATCATCCTCTTCGTTATCAAAAACATCTTCAACTGGAGTAGGTTTAGCTTTAGGTGGATTTTTTTTGCGAGCAACGGGTTTTTCAGCGTCGTTGACTAATTGCAACGTTGCAGGTTGGGGCGCGTGTTTGTGCAGAGCTTCTAACAAACCGTGAAAAAATGTTCGACTTAAATTAAAACTGTGTTTACCAACAAAATCGAGAACAGCTAATAATGAAATTTCAGTTACTAATCGTAAACCAGCAAATAGAATGACCAATAAAAATAATGTTGCGCCCGAATTGCCAAATGCAACCGCTAAGGCTGTACCGACTTCTTGCCCTAAAATGCCGCCGGTGTTACGCGGTAGTTCGATACCGGTGCGTAGCAGATAAAAATTAAACAGCGCATCGGCGGAAATAATAGTTGCAATCGCACCACACCAATGCAACGTCATCATCGTGCGAGATTGTTCTGGACGTTTTTGGCTGTAAGTTAAATAACCTTGCCAAACGATAATAAACGGGAACGTATAAGCGCATAGACCAAAAAAACTGAGCATAAAATCTGCTAGCCACGCACCAAACAAACCACAAGCGTTAGAAATGGTTTGTACTGAACCGCTATGTGTCCAGCCAGCATCGTCATTATTGAACGTAATGAGTGAAATAAGAAAAAATAAAGCACCCGCAATTACGCTCAATAACGCTACTTCGCGCAAACCCCGAAACGTTTTTTCTTCCATCACAGCGGCCATAATCGAACACTCTTTATAAAAATTTATTAGATAAAACATCATTATAGAATAATAATCCTATTATTTACATTAAATTTGTTTATGTCTAAATATCGCAGTAATTTGTAGGGTGTTAATTCGAAAGTAAGCTAGCATTGACATTATGACGGTTTTATTGCATCTTATCGCATTCATTTAACATTTTGAGATTAAAAATATTTAATTTATGCAAAAAGAAGAATTTGCCAAGTACATCAGAGCGCGCGCTAAAGAATTACGCATGAGCATTACGCGACTTGCGCTTGAATCTAATATTTCCCGTCAATCGCTGTACGATTTATTTAGCGGTACGACAGAGCAAGCAAAACTTTCAACGGTGATTTCGTTAGCCAATACGTTGCAAGTCCACCCAATTTATTTGTTTCGTTATTTACTTGGAGAAGCTGAATATCCGCGCTATGAAACAACGGAATCAAATGTTAAGCCATCCAATGGGATGACATTTGTCAGAGACGTGACAATCCCCGATAACTCCAAAATAAAAGTCGGGGAAGTCTTTACCAAAACGTGGGAAATCAAAAACACGGGTAAAACAGCATGGGTTGGACACAAGCTAGTGTGTATGGATCAGCCCATTGATTCTTCGTATGTGCCGCCAGAGTCGGACATAATAACAACTTGTCGTGCTTTAAACCCGACTGTGCGCGAAGTGGTCATTAAAAATACCAAGCCTGATAAATCAGTAAAAGTAAGTGTAGAATTCAAAGCACCTGCTTATCCTTGCCGCGTGTTGTCTTATTGGAAAATAGTAGATGCTGACGGTAATATTTGTAATTCTGCGAGCGAAGGACTTTCCTGTTACGTTCAAATCGTTGAAGCGTAATTCCTTACTTACCGGTTACTTTGTGTAACCGGTAACGTTTCAAACTGCACGGATTGTCGGTTCGTCAGTCACTAATCAAAGCATCGAAATTTATCCATTCATCCATGAGGAAATTACGGTCTTTAATCGTCTTCTTTCTAATCTGGCAGAGACTTAGACTCTATTTATCCCATTCGAAGCACCAATTTTTATCGAATTTGTTTTTTGCATGATGGCGTATTAGAAATAGTCACTGAACCAGTTTCCATCTGTTTTGACAAAATACTAAAAAATAAATGAATTGGAATTTCAGATTATGAGTGATAACACGTTATACCGACTCGCAGATTCTACAGCTATCGAGGCTTTAGTTGATTATTGGGTAGCTTGGCCGCACACATTTTCACCGGTGCTTTATAGTTTGCACATGTTAAATTATCAGAAAAAGAATCTGATTTCCTATTTGCAAAATCCCCAGATTCATCTTAAATCCGGTGATAATCCGAAATTATTTGGTGAATCCTTTATCAATGTACCAATAGACAGAGCAGCTGATATAGCACAAATGCTTGATCGAATAACCAATGAACACGGCGACAGTTTGCAAATGGCTAGTGATTTGATTGCGTTACAAAATCGATTAGATAGCGAAGCGGTTGGGCAAAGTCTGGAGCCTTATTATCAGCAATTACCCAATTCATTGCGGGGTTATGTTGAATTACTCTACGATTACAACAATCGCCCCATCGTGCGTTGTATAGAGAGTCTATTTTACAAAAGTAGGCACTATAAAAAACATCTTCAATCATTACGTCTATTCACACAGACACATGATCAAGCACGTCCTTATTACATGAGTACGCCGCGTCTGCCAGACGATGATAGTATTTTTTGGCAAATTACTTTTTCTGAAAGTGCCGTTGATGAATTATTTAAATTGGATAGCCAACCGCAATCCTTGAGTTATATCCGTAACGTGTTAGGACTGAATACTTGCGACGACGATAAATTACTTTGCTTATTGACAGAGAAAGCACCTCGGGCTGTTGAATCCTGGCAAGGTCAAGGTGTACGAATTCGCTATCTTGGACATGCTGGCATACTTGTCGAAACAGCCGATATTGTGCTGCTAATCGACCCGTTGATTGCTGTAAAACCTAGCGAAGGCGGCATAGAACGTTACAGTTTTCAAGATTTACCCACATATATCGACTATGTACTCATTACTCATGTTCATCATGATTATTGTGTTTTTGAGACTTTACTACGCTTGCGACACAAAATTGGTTGTTTAGTCGTTCCAAAAAATGCTGGGATTTTTTATGCGGATATTTCGATAAGACTCATGGCAAGGGAATTAGGGTTCCAAAACGTGATAGAGGTTGAGCCTTTAAATAGCATCCCGTTTTTTGGCGGCGAAATTATTGCTATTCCCTTTCTGGGGGAACATAACGATTTGTCCTTTGCAAAAAGTGCTTATTTGGTTTGTGCAGGTAGTCAAAAAATATTATTTGCAGCAGATTCTAATTGTCTGGAGCCGCAAATGTATAAAAACTTACGCGAAGAATACGGCACTATTGACACGGTGTTTCTTGGCATGGAATGTATTGGTGCGCCGCTGTCTTGGATTTACGGGGCTTTGTTGCCAAAACTTCCCGATTATCAAGATTGTCAAGCGAGACGTTCTGACGGTAGTAATGCCGAAGCGGCATTGCAATTATTGGATGCGGTGGGGGCAAACCGTGTTTATGTCTATGCCCTTGGTCGTGAACCATGGTTACAATATTTCATGGCTTTAGAGCCAGAAGATGATGATGCCTATATTCGTGACATTAGCAAAATGCTGGCGGTTTGCCATGATAAAAATTATGTTGAAGCGAGATGTTTATATGGAAGTGCTGAGATTTTTTTAAGTAAAAATTAAACGCTTACATGCAAGTAATCCAGGTACTTTGTGTGAGCAGTTGAAACTCGAAAACTATCCTTGTTTTCGAGTTTCAAAATGGAATTGGAAGGTATTTTCGCTTAGTCACCATGTAAGTCAGCTCGATGTTCTTTGAATTGTTTACGGCAATGCAATAAAGCACGAGCTAACAATTTTTCCACCGCACTGTCCGTAATATTGAGTTCAGTGGCAACTTCTGAATATGTCATGCCGTAAACACGGTTCAAAATAAATGCTTCTTTAGCCCGTGCTGGCAATTCGTCAATAATATTAGAAAATATCGAGATTTTTTCTTCCGCGATGGCTAAATGTTCTGCTGAAAATGTTTCGTCATAGGCAATCAGCGTCGGATCATTAGTATTTAAATGTTTTTCAGTGATTTTACGGTGTTTGATATGATCGTAAGCCAGATTTATGGCGGTACGAAATAGATAACCGCGCGGGTGTTCAACAATTTGTTTTTGGGCTTGCCTAGAAAATATGATGAAACAATCTTGAACAAGTTCTTCCGCAATATCTGGGCAATCTACTATTCGCACCAAATGAAATTGTAGTTCTGATCGATGATTTAGGTAAATGGACTCAAAATTCATACTTAACCTTCCGCTGTGTATTTTTATATTCTTATTTATGACAGGTGTAGGTGGTCAAGCAGTTATTGAGCCACTAAATTTTTACATTACATTTCAATTTATTATAAAAACTGAAAAATTAAAATGAAGAGAAAATGCGGCAAATGACATAATCTAAATAAAAAATAGGTCATATAACACAGTTTAATGATGTGGCTCGAAGTAAAGTATATCGTCGCTGAGGTTATTTCATGTTTGATTGATACGATTAGCGATAATTTCTTCAACTACTGATGGGTCAGCAAGCGTTGAAATATCGCCTAAATCTTCTAATTCGTTCGCGGCAATTTTTCGCAAAATACGGCGCATAATTTTTCCCGAACGAGTTTTTGGTAAATTCGCTGACCATTGAATAACATCAATGGTGGCAATCGCCCCGATTTCGTTGCGTACTAATTGAATTAACTCTTTTTTCAATTTATCCGACGGCGGTGTGTCGTGTTTCAACGAAACGTAAGCGTAAATTCCTTGTCCTTTAATCGGATGCGGGAAACCGACAACCGCAGATTCGGCAACGTGTTCATGCAAATCGAGTGCGTCTTCAATTTCAGCCGTTCCCATGCGATGCCCTGAAACATTTAACACGTCATCCACGCGCCCCGTAATCCAAAAATACCCATCATCATCACGGCGTGCGCCGTCGCCCGTAAAATAATAATTCGGATAAAGTTTGAAATAATTATCGATAAATCGTTGATGGTCGCCGTATAAACTACGCGCTTGTCCTGGCCAGGGATAACGAATAGCAAGTAAACCTTCGGCGGCACCATGCAAAACATGACCGTCATTATCTAAAATTACCGGTTGCACACCAAAAAAGGGACGTGTGGCTGAACCGGGTTTTAAATCAATCGCGCCGATGAGTGGTGTAATTAAAATGCCACCGGTTTCGGTTTGCCACCAAGTATCAACAATCGGACATTGATTATCGCCCACAACGTGGTAATACCATTCCCAGGCTTCTGAATTTATTGGTTCACCGACACTGCCCAACACGCGTAAACTGGTTCGTTCTGTGCGTTTTACAAATTCATCACCTTCTGCCATTAACGCTCGAATCGCGGTTGGCGCAGTGTAAAAAATATTCACTTGATGCTTATCGACCACTTGCCAAAATCTATCTGCTGCCGGATACATTGGCACACCTTCAAACATTAACGTTGTCGCGCCATTGCACAACGGGCCATAAATCACATACGAATGACCGGTAATCCAACCTACATCAGCGGTACACCAATACACATCGCCGTCGTGATAATCGAAAATATATTTGTGCGTCATTGCCGCATAAAGCAAATAACCGCCGGTAGTGTGTAAAACACCTTTAGGTTTTCCGGTTGAACCTGACGTGTATAAAATAAATAGTGGGTCTTCGGCATCCATCCATTCCGGTTCGCACACGTTTGACGCATTCGCCATTTCATCGTGAAACCAAACATCACGCCCGTTTTGCCAATTGATGGTATTGCCGGTATTTTTTATCACGATGACACTTTTTACATTTGGGCAATTTTCGAGAGCTTTATCAACGGTCGTTTTCATGGGAATTACTTTACCGCCGCGATAACCTTCATCTGCACAAACGACGTATCGGCAATCACAATCTAAAATGCGTTCTTTGAGTGATTCTGCCGAAAAACCGCCAAATACAATTGAATGCACCGCGCCAATTCGCGTACAAGCAAGCATGGCAACCGATACTTCCACAATCATCGGCATATAAATGCAAACACGGTCGCCTTTTTGAACGCCGTGATTTTTCAAAACATTGGCGAATTTACAAACTTGTTCATAAAGCTGTTGATAAGTGAGTTTTTTATCATTTTCAGGATTATCGCCTTCCCAAATAATCGCCGTTTGATTTCCACGTTTTTCAAGATGTCTGTCTAAACAATTCACACTTACGTTTAATTTACCACCTTCAAACCAACGAATATGCGCCCGTGAATAATCGTAATCCAATACGGTGTGCCAAGGTTGTTGCCAATTTAGAAATTCCGTTGCTTGTGTTGCCCAAAATTCTTCAGGATGTTGAATCGATTGTTGATACAGGACGTGATATTGGTCAGCGTTAATATGTGCGTGTTCGGCAATTTTGGGTTTGATACCGTAAATTTTGTGGTCTGACATGAAAAATCCTAACGATGATGAGAATGGTGAGAGTGACGCTTAAAAAGACGGTCGAAAAAGTTATGAATCAATAGCGCGAGTAGAATTAAGCTCGTGCCGACAATAATTTTTAATGTCATTGGTTCGGCATTCATGCGATGTCCTAGCCAAAGCGCGAGTACCGGACTAACTAGCGTAACGAGCGACACTTGTGTGACCGAACGTTGCGATAGCAAATAGTAATACAACATAAAGCCAACGGGCGTGGCGACAACGCCTAAATATAAAACAGAAAGAAAACTGGTTAGGGCAAATTGCGTCGGAATTTGTCCCTCGAATGCCCACCAAGTAACAAAATAGCAGGGCAGGGCAAATAATAAACCGCCTGTTACTTGCGTCAATGCGGGTAATTGTGGACGAATGCGTTTAACGGCAATAGCACTAAGAGCTTGCAAGGCAACGGATGCTAATACGCCAATAATGCCTAATATAGCTTGCGAACTGAACTGTTCCGCCGAGCCGAACATAATGCCTAAACCGATGATGCCAAGTAAATAAGATAAAAATTTACCGACGGTTAAACTGCGTTCATGCAGCCAAATCGCCGCAAATAACGCCGTAACCAAAGGCGTTAAACCGCTGATAACGGAAATCCAGCCGGAAGGAATAAATTGCGCTGCCCAATAAACGACAGCCATTGCGCCATAAATTTGCAATGCCACAGCCGCGTAAGTTAAACAAGCACGACGTGAAAAAGGTAAGCGTTTTTTAAAAAGCAATAAAAGGACAATCATGCACAGCGTACCAATCAGCATGCGTGCCGTCACGCCCCACAATACGCCCATCCCGTCAACGCTCCATTTAATCGCTAACGGTGTGGTCGCCCACAATAAAACCATTCCTAAATAAGCCAGTAAGACACGCATCGTTTTAAAGTAGGCGACCGAACAAATTAGCGCACTGCGCCGAGACGTGTGGCTTCGGGTACTTCGACTAAACCGCCTGTTTTAACATCATAAATATAACCATAAATAGGAATATCAGACGGCACAAGCGGATGATTTTTAATGCGTATCACATCTTCAACAACGCTTTGTGCTAAATCACTAATTGTCAGCCACGAAATGTGTTTGGCTTCATGTGAGCCACCGCCTTCACAGCAATCATGCCAACCATTTGCATCAACGGTTGCGCTTTTCAAACTGCTTGCCAATAAATCGCGCATAATTTCGTCGGTAAACGTTTGCATGCCGCAATCGGTGTGATGAATGACAAACCATTCTTTTGTACCAAGTAATTTGTAAGAAATGACTAATGAACGAATTGCGTCATCACTAGCGCGACCACCAGCATTACGAATAACATGCGCGTCACCTTCGCTTAAACCAGCATATTTTGCAGGGTCTAACCGCGCATCCATACATGTTAGAATTGCAAACTGCCGTGCGGGTGGCATCGCTAAATCGCCTTTATCGAAATTGGCAAAATATTCCCGATTGGCAAGTAATACTTCATTAACTATTTTCGACATAAAAAAATCCTCATTGCTAAAATTGAAAGAGGCTTGAGGCGTTCTTCTGCGTAACGCTCAAAAGCGAGCATAGTGTAACAGGTGTGATAGTGGTTTTTAAAACGCACTGAATTTTCAATGAATGAATAAATGTAAGATATACTAAGCCCTAAGCAGTGTACTTTGTGCGCGGCACTTTTTAAATTGAATCCGGCTGATTATTCAGATTCAGACTTCATTTTTTTATAACCTTTTAGAGTGACGTAAGAACATGGCAGATTTTATTGTTGGACGGCAACAAATTCTTGATAGACAGCTAAATATTTATGCTTATGAGCTTTTATTTCGTAACCAAGGTTTTGATCTTACAGATAAAGACGAAGCGACACAGGCAACGAATCAAATTATTACGGATGCTATCATTGAAATCGGAATCAACAATATTGTTGATGAACATAAAGCCTTTATAAATTTCACCACACAAAATATTTTAGAAAAAACACCTCTTAATCTGCCAAAAGAGCGGATTGTAATTGAAGTTTTAGAAAATGTTCGGGTCGATTTGCGCGTGATTAACAATCTTCGCGAAATGTCTCAACAAGGCTATTTAATTGCGTTAGATGATTTTGTATTCACCGAAGAATGGAAGCCGTTGGTTGAATTTGCAAATATTATTAAGCTAGATGTTTTAGAGATGGGAGAAACAAAGACTCGTGAAGTGATTGCCCAACTCAAACCGTATAATTTAAAGATTCTGGCTGAAAAAGTGGAAACGCATAGTGAATACGAATATTTGCGTGAACTGGGTTGTGATTATTTTCAGGGCTTCTTTTTTAGTAAACCTAATTTAGTCGCGGGAAAACGCATGGGGGTGAATCAATTAGCCGCAGTGCGCTTATTGACCACCATCAATAATCCCAATGTTGAATTTGATAAATTAGCAACCGTCATTTCAGAAGACGTGGGATTGAGTTATAAATTGTTACATTATATTAACTCGGCGTTTTTCTCTATTCCGACAAAAATTGAATCTATCAATCAAGCCATTACTTATTTGGGTATGAATGAATTAAAACGTTGGATTAACATTTTGATGCTTTCTTCGTTATCCGATAAACCGGCTGTAGTGATGCAAAATGCGTTGATTCGCGGCAAAATGTGCGAATTATTAGCAAGTGTCGTCGGACAAAAGACAGGGAATTTCTTTTTGATTGGCATGTTGTCGTCGTTAGACAGTATTTTAGATATTTCTTTGGAAGAGGCGTTGGAACAATTGCCGTTAGGCGATGACATTATCAATGCGATTTTGCACCATACAGGATTGGGTGGTGAAGCGTTAAATTGCGTTCTTGGTTACGAGCGTTGGGACACTGGTGCGATTACGTTTGGTAATGTTGATCAAGCAGAAATTGGGGCGGCTTATATCGAAAGTATTAACTGGGCAACGAAAGTGATGAGTAATGTGTAAATTTTGAAATGCTAAAAATAAAAAAGCGAGGTATATGCCTCGCTTTTATTTGTATTCGTATTACTTATCCTTGAGTTCGCTCAAATTCACGCATGAAAGCAACTAATTTATCTACGCCTTCTTCACTCATTGCGTTATAAATACTGGCTCGCAAGCCGCCAATTGTTCGATAACCGGCTAAATTCACTAAACCGTTTTCTTTTGCTTGTGTTAAAAAGGTTTGTTCAAGACTGTTGTCAGCTAAATGAAAAGGGACATTCATACGCGAGCGAACAGCGTGGTCAACTTTATTCAAATAAAACGAAGATTCATCAAGCACCGCATAAAGTTTTTCTGCTTTACGAATATTACGCGCTTCAATTGCTTCGACACCACCTTGCTCTTTTAACCATTCTAATTCCAAACCGAGCATATACCAGCTATAAGTTGGCGGCGTATTCAAAATAGAATGCTCATTTGCTTGCAATTTATAATCAAAAATAGAAGGTGTAAATGGGTGAGCATGACCAATCAAATCTTCGCGTACGATGACAATCGTGATGCCTGCGGAACCTAAATTTTTTTGCGCTCCCGCATAAATAACACCAAACTGATTAACATCAATGGGGCGAGAACAGATATTTGAAGACATATCTGCAACCAGTGGAATGTCGCCGACTTCTGGAGGATTTTGAAATTCGACACCGCTAATTGTTTCGTTTGCTGTGTAATGCAAATAAGCTACATCCGAATCAAATTTCCACTCTTCGCGCGGTGGAATGAAAGAAAACCCTTGATCTTTTGAACTTGCCACCACCTGAACTTCACCATAACGCGCCGCTTCGACAATCGCTTTTCCAGACCATTGCCCTGTATGCACATAGGCAAATTTAGCGTTGTCACGTCCTAAATTTAAAGGTACTGCCGCAAATTGTCCGGTGCCACCACCAGGTAAAAATAGCACTTGATACGAGGGTGGAATGACAAGTAATTCGCGCAAATCCGCTTCGGCTTGTTTAACAATGCTGTCAAATTCTTTGCTGTGATGTCCCATTTCCATCACGGAAATCCCCGTAGCATGCCATTCCAATAACTCATCGCGTGCTTTTTTTAACACGGATTCGGGTAATGTCGCAGGCCCTGCACCAAAGTTATAAACCCTACTCATTCGATTCTCCTGTCAATTTTTCATTATGATTTTTAAAAATTTTTATTTGTGAAAACGCAAGAACAAATTTTTTTAACGGTAAGAGAAAACTGGCAAAAAGTAAAACAACAAGATTCGATATAAATATCTGGCAATTTGATATTCAGTTTTTAGATGTATTCATCTAAAAATACTGATTTTAAAGAAAAAAATTTTCCATATACTTTCCGAAAGTCGTAAAAGGCAACTGATTAAATAATAAATTTTTGGTAAGTTTCATAATGGTAAAGGTTCAAGTCTTGGCGGCAATGTCAGCCAAGCAAAAGGACGCACTGAATATTTAGTGATGGCACTGGAATGTAAGCGTAATTTTAGATTCGCTCACAAATATCGCGTCTGCCTTTGAGAGTTGAGAGTGCAGACAGATAAAAGACCCCGTTTCTAATTAGAAAGTTAGAAATATTTTAAATTTTTTAATCATCAAAGAGGAAAAAATCATGTCTGATATTCATGAAGGTCAAGGTCATACCGCATTAGGCGATGTTGCAGCGCGTACTTTATCTAACGCAACCAAAACCGTCCCACAGCTTTCAACCATCACGCCACGTTGGTTAGTGCATTTACTCCAATGGGTTCCTGTTGAAGCGGGTATTTATCGCGTCAACCGCGTAAAAAATGCGGCTGATTTAGCGGTGGATTGCTCGAGTTTAGATGAAAAAGTATTACCACAAACTTTCGTGGATTATGACGAATGGGGTCGTGAGTACCGTTTGAATGCGGTAAATACGGTGCTTGACGTTCATACTCGCGTCGCGGATTTGTACAGCAGTCCACATAATCAAACTAACGAACAGTTACGTTTAACAATTGAAACCATCAAAGAACGTCAAGAAAGCGAATTGATTAACAATGCTGAATACGGTTTGCTCAACAACGTTGCGCCGAATTTCAAAGTTCAAACGCGCAACGGTTCACCAACGCCTGATGATTTAGATGAATTGATTTCGCGCGTTTGGAAAGAACCTGCATTTTTCTTAGCACATCCAGCAGCCATTGCGGCATTTGGTCGTGAAGCCACTCGTCGTGGTGTGCCACCTGCAACCGTGAGTTTATTCGGTTCACAATTCATTACATGGCGCGGTATTCCATTGATTCCTAGCGATAAAGTTAAAATCGTCAACGGAAAAACCAGCATTTTATTGATTCGTACAGGTGAAAGCCGTCAAGGTGTGGTTGGGTTGTATCAACCGAATTTAACTGGCGAATTGAGCATGGGCTTATCGGTTCGTTTTATGGGCATTAACCATAAAGCCATCGCGTCTTATTTGGTTTCGCTTTATTGCTCGCTTGCTGTATTGACTGAAGACGCACTCGGTGTGTTAGAAAACGTCGAAGTAGGCAACTATTATGACTATAAATAATATAACACCACCGTATTCACAAGATACCGCTGGGTTAGAGCAACAGTTGACTCGCCTTGCGAATGAATTATTTGCCGAATTGCCATCGGGTAGTTCACATTTAGGAGGCAATCCTGTTGCCTCTCACGTTCCTTCGCAAGCGCAACTGCCAACTGATTTACCAACGGCGTTGCAACCTTTTGTAACGCCAAACATCAGTAGTATTTTGCCACCGCATAGTTTAGCTTCGCGGCAGGGTGCGGCAACACCGAATACGTTTGATTTGCCAGCAGATGTAAATGTTCGTGAGCTGAATACGTCGCCTCGTAGTTTGGGGTCAGGTTTGAACGTTGAGCCACCGCCTGCGTTTGTTCTACCAAATGGTACGGACGTACAAAAGTTGGTCGTGCCACGCAACGTGTTTGAACCCGCAACAGCGGCAACACATGAATCGCCGTTTTATTTTTTAAACGAAATTAAACAGCCTTTCACGAACGTTGAAACGTTGCATAAGCCGCAAAGTCAACGTTCAGCATTTGATGTTCATGCGGTGCGGCGGGATTTTCCGATTCTCAATGAACGAGTGAATGGTCATCAGTTGGTATGGTTTGATAACGCCGCGACCACGCAAAAACCGCAATCGGTGATTGATAGAGTGTCGTATTTTTATGAACATGAAAACTCGAACATTCACCGCGCGGCGCATGAATTGGCAGCGCGTGCGTCAGATGCTTATGAAAAAGCACGCCAAACGGTTGCGGATTTCGTGAATGCCCCGTCGGCTGACAACATCATTTTTGTTCGTGGCACCACCGAAGCGATTAACTTAATTGCAAAGAGTTGGGGCGCACAAAACATTGGCAAAGATGATGAAATCGTCATCACTTGGTTAGAGCATCACGCGAACATTGTGCCGTGGCAACAATTAGCCGAAGCAACAGGCGCGAAATTGCGTGTTGCTCCCGTCGATGATAGCGGTCAAGTGTTGCTAGGCGAATATCAAAAATTGTTAAATTCAAAAACAAAATTGGTATCGTTCACGCAAGTGTCAAATGCACTCGGTACGATTACGCCAGCGCACGAAATCATTGAAGCCGCGCATCGCGTGGGGGCGAAAGTGTTGCTCGATGCCGCGCAATCGGTTTCGCATATTCCTGCTGATGTGCAATCGCTTGATTGTGATTGGTTGGTGTTTTCGGGTCATAAAATCTTTGCCCCAACAGGCATTGGGGCAGTTTATGGCAAAGCTGATTTGCTTGAGGCGACCCAGCCTTGGCAAGGTGGCGGCAACATGATTGAAGATGTCACCTTTGAGAAAACCGTTTATAAACCTGCGCCGTCGAAATTCGAGGCAGGAACAGGAAACATTGCAGACGCGGTGGGTTTAGGTGCGGCGTTGGAATATGTGCAAAAAATCGGTATTCAAAACATCGCGGCTTATGAACATGAGTTATTGGCGTATGCGATGGAAGCTCTGCGACGTATTGATGGCTTAACGCTTATTGGTACGGCAAAAGAGAAAACTAGCGTGTTGTCGTTTGTTCTGAAAGGTCACGATACGCTCGACATTGGCAAAGCGTTAAACCGTGAAGGGATTGCCGTTCGAGCAGGACATCATTGCGCTCAACCGATTTTGCGCCGTTTTGGTTTAGAAACAACAGTGCGTCCGTCACTTGCGTTTTATAATACCCATGACGAAGTTGATCGGTTAGTTAGCGTTGTGAGACACATTCAACGCAGTAAAGATTTTTAGACTTTCATTGTGTTGACATCTTTTGTTAGGAGGCTTGCTAGATTTCGTGCCTCCTACGATGCTGATTCACCTTACTTTGCCAACAATCTTATCGCTATCAACCCCCTTACATTTGGATAGAACTAATCATGTTGCCAAGCACACAAACTAAATCAGACTCTACGATTCACATTCCTAGAAGCCATCGTGAAATTCCGTTTAACTATACGTCATCAAACGATTGGCAAATTGTGTCATTTCTGCTCGGTTCAGAAATTGCGGATATTTTAGAAGAATTACGCGGTTTGCGTGTCACGGGACGTTCAGCGCGATTATTGATGTCTTTTTTTGGCGAAATTTTAATTTACCGGCGCAATCCTTATCTTTTTCAAGAATTAGTGGCTTCTTCAAGTCGCCGCAAACGCATGTTTGAAAATTCGGAAAAACATTTAGACATTATTGAACGTAACGTGGGCGTGGAAGAGCGCGTGAAAAAGGTGTTGATTGCTTCACGTCAGTTACTCAACGATTTTCGCAGTGATGTTAAAACCGCGCCGTGGTTACGTCGGCGTATGAAAAAAGATTTGGGCGCGGTGATTGGTGCAGACAATGTACTTTTTGACCCATTCACGTTGGTTTCTCATGCGACGGACGCAACAGATTGGCGTTTATTTTTGCCTGTTGCCGTGGTCATGCCCGACAAAGAAGAACATCTTGCGCCATTATTAACTGCGATTGCAGAAATGGGACTTAAAGCTGTGCCACGCGGCGGCGGTACAGGATTAACAGGTGGTGCGATTCCATTGCGTTCTAATTGCGTAGTAATCAATACCGAAAAACTTGACCGTATTCGTGGCACACAAGAGGTGATATTCCCTCTTTGGAATGGACAAACAGAAACCGCGCAAGTGCTTGAGCTTGAAGTGGGTGTGATTACTGAAAAAGCGCATCAATATGCACATAATAAAGGTTTGGTATTTGCCACAGACCCTACCAGTGCATGGGCTTCAACGATTGGTGGCAATATTGCAGAAAATGCAGGCGGTAAAGGTGCTGTGCGGTGGGGAACGTGTATTGATAATTTGATTTCTTGGCAAATGGCAATGCCTGGCGGAAAACGTTGGGAAGTTCGCCGAACTGACCACCAATTACGAAAAATTTTACCTGACGATGACGTGACTTTCGAAGTTTCCGAAAATGGCGCGGTAATTAAAAAAGTGGTTTTAAAAGGCAGTGAAATTAGAAAAAAAGGTCTCTGGAAAGACATTACCAATAAAGCATTAGGCGGTGTTCCAGGATTACAAAAAGAAGGCACAGACGGGATTATTACGTCAGCAAAATTTATCCTGTATCCAAAATATGAAGCCACACGCACGGTTTGCCTTGAGTTTTTTGGGCAAAATATGGACGAAGCCAGCCGCGTCATTATTGAATTATCTAAAACATTCCCATTCCCTGATAAAGGCGAAGATACACTCATCGCATTAGAACATTTTGATGACGAATATGTGCGAGCCATTGATTATCAAGTTAAATCAAGTCAGTTTAAAACACCTAAAGCGGTTTTGCTGATTGATATTGCGGGGCATTCTGCCGACCAAACACAAAATGGCATCGATAAAATTCGAGCGATTTTAGAACGCTATCCCAATACAAAATTGTTTGAAGCCAAAGACGATGCCGAAGCAGAGCGTTATTGGGCAGACCGCAAACGATTCGGCGCAATTGCACGACGTACTAATGCTTTCAAAATGAATGAAGACATTGTGATTCCGTTGGAAGCATTGCCGGAATTTTCGCGTTATATCGACGAAGTGAACGTGAAAGAAGAGCGTCACGCGCAATTACATTTTTTGGATAAAGCGGCTGCATTATTTCGTCATCCTCCCGCAGAAGACAAAGCAGATTCATTTGCTGACCGAGCTAATTTGGCACTGGAGCTTTATGAAAATGCAAAAAAAGCCTTAGCAACGGCTGACGAAAAAACCTTGCGTAGTTTATCAATTCTTACGGAGTTTAGACAGGAATTTACCGAGTTAGCGCGCGGTTTTCCAAAAATTATTGCTGCTGTCGAATTGGTGCATCAAGAAATACGCGACCGCCGTATTGTCTTAGCGACACACATGCACGCGGGTGACGGTAACGTTCATGTGAATTTGCCCGTGCTATCTAACGATAGAGACATGCTCAAACGTTCAAACGACGTAATTGACGAGGTGATGTTTAAAGTCGTGGATTTAGGAGGCGTGGTTTCGGGCGAACACGGTATCGGTGTGACGAAACTCAAATATTTAGATCCCAAAACCGTTGAAGATTTACGCATTTACCGTAGCGAAGTTGACCCTTCTGGTTTGATGAATCCAGGTAAATTAGAAGACTTTAATGCGCTCGATCACATTTTCACGCCATCGTTTAATTTGCTTGGTTTAGAAGCGCGTATTCTTCAACATGGACAACTCGCAGAACTTGCGAACAAAATTGCCCATTGTGTCCGTTGCGGGAAATGCAAACCCGATTGCTGTGTTTTTTATCCAACGGGTAGTTTGTTTTACCACCCACGCAATAAAAATTTAGCCATTGGCGCGATTATCGAAGCCTTGTTATTCGATGCTCAACGCGAATATTCGACGAAATTTGAATTACTGAAATATCTCGAAGAAGTCGCCGACCATTGCACGACCTGTCACAAATGCGCGAAACCTTGCCCCGTTGATATTGATTCGGGTGACGTGTCGGTTTTAGAACGGCAAATTTTGGCGGACTGGGGTTATAAACACACCGCCGCTGCAACAAAAATGACATTGCGCTATTTGAACAGTGGCTCGCCAACGTTTAATAAAGTTTTCCGTGCTGTCGTGTTACAAGCTGGAATGGCGGGACAACAGTTAGCGCATAAAGTCACCGCGCCGCTTCAACCTAAAAAAGGTCAGTTCAAACATTACCCATTGCAATTATTAAGTTCGCCGATGCCGTCAGTGCCTTCAAAAACACTGCGAGATTTATTGCCAGCTTGTAAGGATGACCAAGTTTTAGTGTTTGAACCTGAAGAGGAAGCAGAACGCACCGTGTTTTATTTCCCTGGTTGCGGCTCTGAACGCATGGTTTCAACGATTTCAATGGCAACCATTCATGTGTTATCAAAATTGAAAACACGCTTAATTTTACCGCCGCCATTTTTATGCTGTGGATTTCCGGCTCATGCCAATGGTTTGAGTGAATTACATTCGCGTAATAGTTTGCGTGTCACGATTTTACTGAATCAAATTCGGGATATGTTCACGCATTTGGATTTTGATGGCTGCGTTGTGACGTGTGGTACTTGTCGTGAAGGTTTAAATGAAATGGAAACCGCTAAATTATTTGGTGGGCGATTGGTTGACATCAGTCGTTATGCACTCGAACGCGGCTTAAATTTAGAAAATGCTGGCGATAACAGCACACCTTATTTGTATCACACGCCTTGCCACGATTCTTTGGGTGGAAAAGCATTAAATATCATCGATGAATTGGGTGGATTTGGTGATGTGAAAAAAGTACCTAATTGCTGCTCAGAAGCAGGAACAATGTCGCTGTCACGCCCCGATATTACTGGGGCGATGCTTCATCGCAAACGTGATTCGTTAGAAAAAGCAATCCCCGAACAAAGCAAGGCAACCGTTTTGACGAATTGCCCTTCTTGCATACAAGGTTTAGGGCGCAACAAAGATATAGGCGTACAACCACAACATCTTGCTGTTGCGTTGGCGGAAAAACTGTCGGGCATTGATTGGCAAGAACAATTTGCTATTCAAGCGGCAAAAGCGAAAGCATTTCATTTTTAGTTTGTATTTTTATCATCAAGTTCAAGTGTGAGGCTTGAACTTGATGCAATTTATTTTTTTGGAGGAAACCATGTTAAACACAGAAATTACCGAAGATATGATTTTTCAATGCTTTGCCGCAGCGAAACAATGTGAAAACCGTGGCGAAACGGCGGCATCATTCATTGATGTCGAAGAATACGAAGCGCAAGTGATGTACCCTGAATTTGCGCGTTGGGCAACAAAAGCAGGACATCCGAAATTGGCGACGTTATTTCGTAAAGTGGCGGGGGAAGAGAAATTACATTCGGTATGGTTACGCGCTTTATACGATGATATTGGCGTTCCTGAACGCGGTGAAGATACACAACGCGCCATTGACGCATTGCAAACCATTCGTAAAAATTGCGATGAGTTAATTAAAATCAATCCACAAGCGGTTATTGAAAAAGCTCTGACCGTCGCCATTCGCGTGGAAGAACGTGAATACAGAGACATTTATCCCAGTTTTCGAGATCAAGCCAAAGCGGCTAATGATGACAAAACGAGCGACGTGTATCAGCGCGTGGTGGATTCTGAGCGGCAACACGCGGAGTGGTTTTACAGCGCGTTAAATGATTTTAAACAAGCTGCCGCCGCTTAAATGAAAAACTTACGTTGGTGGCAGGCGTTAAATCCTGCCATTTACCTCGTTTCCATCTTACCTGGAATCGGTGTGTGGTTGTTGGTTCAACCCGAAGGTAAAGCGCAAGTTGCTTTGCTTGTTGCCACGTTTGCCGTGGTTTTAGCACAACATGCGATTAACTTGCTCAACGATGTTGCGGATTGGAAATTAGGGGCGGATGTCGAAAAATGGGATTCTTGGGTTCGTTTCCATGAGCAAAACCTCAATATTGCCACACATCATGGTTGGCTGAGTTTTATTGCAAGCGGCTTGTTAGGATTAACGACATTAGTTTGGATTGAAAAACTGTGGATTTTAATCATTGCGTTGCCGTTAGTTGGTTTGGGGTATTTATACAATTCAGGGCAAAAACAGTTGTCTTATTCACGTTCAGGTGAATGGGTGACGGCTGTTTGTTATGGCGGTGTTTTTGGTTGTCTTTGGCTGGTATCGAGTCAAAAAATTGGATTGAATTGTGTTCTGGGTTCTATTGCATTTGGTTCACTTGCCGTCGCGCTTTTACTTTCTCATCAGCCATACCAGATTGAAACAGATAGTATGGTAAAGAAACATACTTTCGCTGTGCGGTTTGGATCAAAGAAAACCCATCAAGCGGTGCGGATATTATTTTTCATTTTTTTTGTGGCGTGGAATATTTCGCTGTTTATCACGCAATCTAATCCAATGTTATTGTTTCCAAGTTTAATTCTTTCCTGCCTCGCTTTTTGCGGCAGTTTGTACGAAGTACCACATCCTAAATATTTGTTATGTTTTGCAAGCTTGCCATTTGTGGTGATGCTCGCGGGTTGTGTTGGTTTGGAAATCTGAATAATTGTTGAGACCTCGATTCAAAGATTTTTTAACAATTTATCGTACTCTGCGTGTGAACCAATCCAAAACCAAACGATTGTTTGACTGTCTTTCATTACGCCGACAGCTCGCCAACCAATTCCAGCTCGAACCGAATAAACCTCCGAATTTGTGTTCAGTTTTTTGAATTCAACGCTTGGATGTTGCGAGTTTTGTTTCCACAAACGATAATTTTTTCTTGCTGTGTTTTTGATTCGTTCAGGTAAATCACGAAACAACTTTCTAAATTCAAGCGTTATTTCAGATTTCATCGAATCCTTTTTTTAACGTTTTGCCTTGATGTGATTGTTGCAACGCAGCTAACGCCAATTGCTCTAATTTAGGTTGCGGCTGTTCTAACGTTTTTTGCCATTGCAATTCGTTTTCGATGTCGTCAAACCACTGTAAAATAATTTCTTCTTGAATTGCAGGCGATAAAACGGCGGCTTTTTCTATCAATTGGGCGAAGTTTGGGGTTGTTTGTTTTGCATCTGAATAACTTAATGTGTTCATGTTGTGACCTCGTTTTTCGCTTCCATCAATTCAATAATTTTTTTTAGTAACGCAATTTCTTTGTTTTTTTCAGAATTTAAAAGTTGAGATTTTTCAAATTCACTTTTGAGTTGCAGATAATCTAAGGATTGATGAATGTTGCACCAATTTTGCTGATTAGTTTGCACGTTTCCAAAATTATTAAAAACATTTGTTTCTTTTTTGTCGAAAAGTTCTGATAACTCAACACCAAATAATTCAGAAAGTTGTTCAAGTTTGGATAATTTAATGTCATTTTTACCGCGTTCTAAATCGCCATAACCATTAACAGACATATCGAGTTTTTCCGCCAAATATTCCTGCGTCCAACCTTTTGCTAACCTTACAAATTTTATTTTCTCATGTACTGACATTTTTCCACCCAATTTCAACGACAAAATAACAAGTTGGACTTGATTGTAGCTTATTGCAGAGGGATTGATAATAATCGCTTCAAATTTCACGAGGTAAATTATGAAAAAAATTGTTAAAGCAGTTGCAGTCATATCAATGATTATCTTTTCTTGTAACTCTAATGCAGCTTCAATTTCGGAAGCAGTATGCAAGCAGCATGAATTAGTTATGCGTCAAGTTGTCTTCGGTTATCGGCAAAACGGAGTTCCAATAAATAGTGTTAGAAACGTTTTTAACCACGAGCGAGATGGTAATGTTCAATTATTTTTAGTGAGGGTAAGTAACAGTTCGCTTTAATCTATGATTATCTATGCTAATATATGATTATGGATAAGAAATTAGTCAAGATAGGCGAAGCCGCAAAGTTACTTGGAACAACGCCCGACACGTTG
>CAILJB010000087.1 GCA_903834465.1 uncultured Pseudomonadota bacterium
AAGGCGCAGCTTGCGCCTTGTGCTTTTAAACTTATTTTAAAGAGGACAAGCTCTTGAAAGATTTAATGAATTTCTTAAAACGTCAAAATCGTGCAGAAGATTTTGACGCTATTCGTATTGGTCTCGCTTCACCGGACGTTATTCGTTCGTGGTCGTATGGCGAAGTAAAAAAACCAGAAACAATTAACTATCGTACGTTTAAACCCGAACGTGACGGATTATTTTGCGCCAAAATTTTTGGTCCTGTCAGCGATTACGAATGTTTGTGCGGCAAATATAAACGTTTAAAACATCGCGGCGTAATTTGTGAAAAGTGCGGCGTAGAAGTCACACTGTCTAAAGTGCGTCGTGACCGGATGGGACATATTGATTTAGCCAGTCCCGTTGCACACATTTGGTTTTTAAAATCGTTGCCGTCGCGTATCGCGTTATTGCTCGACATGACATTGCGTGAAATTGAACGCGTGTTGTATTTTGAATCGTTTGTGGTCTTAGAACCCGGTGATACACCGTTAGTGAAAGGTGTTTTGCTAACCGATGATGAATATCAAGATTCGCAAGAACAATATGGCGATGAATTTGTCGCAAAAATGGGTGCAGAAGCCATTTATGATTTGCTTAAATCTATTGATTTAAAATCTGAAGTTGAGCGGTTGCGTCAAGAAATCAATGCGACCAATTCAGAAACAAAAATTAAAAAATACGCCAAACGCCTCAAAGTCATGAATGCGTTATTGGATTCAAAAAATCGTCCTGAATGGATGATTTTGAAAGTATTACCCGTTTTACCACCTGAGTTACGTCCATTAGTTCCGCTCGATGGCGGTCGTTTTGCAACGTCGGATTTAAACGATTTATATCGTCGTGTTATCAATCGTAATAACCGTTTGAATCGATTATTGGATTTAAGTGCGCCTGACATCATCGTGCGTAACGAAAAACGGATGTTGCAAGAATCGGTCGATGCATTACTTGATAACGGTCGTCGTGGTCGTGCGATTACGGGAACAAACCGTCGTCCGTTGAAATCGCTCGCGGATATGATTAAAGGGAAGCAAGGTCGTTTCCGTCAAAACTTACTCGGTAAACGGGTCGATTATTCAGGTCGTTCGGTTATCGTGGTAGGGCCTTCATTGCGTTTGCATCAATGTGGTTTGCCGAAAAAAATGGCGTTGGAATTATTCAAACCGTTTATTTTCAGTAAATTGCAATTCCGTGGTTTAGCGACAACGATTAAAGCCGCGAAAAAAATGGTAGAACGCGAAGGCGCGGAAGTTTGGGATATTCTCGAAGAAGTGATTCGTGAACATCCGATTCTTTTGAACCGTGCGCCAACGTTGCATCGTTTAGGGATTCAAGCCTTTGAACCAACGTTAATTGAAGGTAAAGCAATTCAGTTACATCCGCTGGTTTGTAGCGCGTTTAACGCGGATTTCGACGGCGATCAGATGGCGGTACACGTTCCGTTATCAATCGAAGCGCAATTAGAAGCGCGTACGTTGATGATGGCGACGAACAATATTTTATCGCCAGCGAATGGCGAACCTGTTATCAATCCTTCGCAAGATATGGTTTTGGGGTTGTATTACATTAGCCGCGAAAAAATGAATGCCATTGGTAATGGCAGCATTTTTGTCAGTGTCGGTGAAATACATAAATCTTTGCTTGAAAAAGCAGTGGAATTGCAGTCTAAAATCCAATTGCGTATTACCCAAAAAACGACCGATAAGGACGGTGCGGTAACACACAAAACGCATCGTGTGGAAACGACTGTTGGACGTGCATTGATTTGGGAAATGATTCCAGCAGGCATGCCGTTTGAGTTAGTCAATTGCGATATGACGAAGAAGAATATTTCGCGCTTGATTAACTACAGCTACCGTTACATGGGCAACAAAGATACTGTTATTTTAGCGGATCAATTGATGTATTTAGGTTTCAAATACGCGACTCGTTCGGGCGTGTCATTTGGTATCGAAGACATGGTAATTCCGGCTAAAAAAGACGATATTTTGGCGGCTTCTAATGCGGAAGTGAACGAAATCCAAAGTCAATATTCTGCCGGTTTAGTTACTGACGGTGAACGCTACAATAAAGTTGTCGATATTTGGTCACATGCCAACGATCAAATTGCGAAAGTGATGATGGAAGGTTTGGGTAAAGAAAGTTTTGTTGACGAACAGGGCGAAACCAAAGAGCAAAAATCGTTCAATTCTATCTTTATGATGGCAGAATCAGGTGCTAGGGGTTCTGCGGCACAGATTCGACAATTAGCAGGTATGCGTGGTTTGATGGCAAAACCAGATGGTTCGATTATCGAAACACCAATTACCGCGAATTTCCGCGAAGGTTTAGACGTATTGCAATACTTTATTTCGACACATGGTGCGCGAAAAGGGTTAGCGGATACGGCGTTGAAAACCGCGAACTCCGGTTATTTAACACGTCGTTTGGTTGATGTCGCGCAAGATTTGGTGATTAGTTCACAAGATTGCGGCACTACCAGTGGTTTGTCCATGACACCGATTATTGAAGGCGGTGATGTTGTTGAACCGTTGTCTGAACGCGTGTTGGGACGTATTGCGGCTGTTGATGTGCTGGAAAAGTCAGGCGAAAGTATTCTCGTGCCTAAAGGTACATTACTTGACGAAGACTGGGTGGCTAAATTAGAGCAAAACAGTATCGATCATGTGCTTGTACGTTCGATTATTACCTGTGAAAGTCGTCATGGTGTTTGTGCGGCGTGTTATGGTCGTGATTTAGGTCGTGGACATTTGGTCAATATCGGTGAAGCGGTGGGGGTTATTGCCGCACAATCAATCGGTGAACCTGGTACACAGCTTACCATGCGTACATTCCATATCGGTGGTGCGGCTTCGCGAGCGGCGGCGATTAGTAACGTTCAAGTTAAATCTGCGGGTGCGGTACGTTTAAGTAATTTAAAAAGCGTTATCAACCGTGAAGGAAACTTGGTGGCGGTATCTCGTTCAGGCGAAGTTGGTGTTGTGGATGAATACGGTCGTGAACGCGAACGTTATAAAATCCCTTACGGTGCGGTACTTTCTAAACAAGAAGGTGAGCGCGTTGAAGCGGGCGAAATTATCGTTACTTGGGATCCATTTACACATCCAGTTATCACTGAAGTGGATGGTATTGTTGAATTAAACGCTTTCGTTAATGGCGTGACTGTACAAACGCAATCGGACGAAATAACTGGTTTAAGTTCACTCGTCGTTATCGATCCTAAACAACGTGGTAGTGCAGGTCGGGAATTACGCCCGATGGTAAAATTGCTCGACGAAAGCGGTAATACCATTTATTTGCCAGGTACGGAAATTCCAGCGCAATATTTCTTACCCGCAGGCGCGATTGCGAGTATTAAAGATGGCGGAGAAGTAAAAATTGGTGACGTTTTAGCGCGTATTCCACAAGAATCAAGTAAAACGCGTGATATTACCGGTGGTTTGCCGCGTGTTGCCGATTTGTTTGAGGCGCGTAAAACAAAAGATCCTGCAATTCTTGCAGAAGCAACAGGTACTATTTCGTTTGGTAAAGAAACGAAAGGTAAACAACGTGTTACCATTACCGATGCAGCAGGTGCGCCATTTGAAACGTTGATTCCTAAATGGCGACACATTACTGTGTTCGAAGGGGAACAAGTTGAAAAAGGCGAAACCATTGCTGAAGGTGAATTGACACCACACGATATTTTGCGTTTACGCGGCGTGGAAGAGTTGGCGAATTATTTGGTCAAAGAAATTCAAGATGTTTACCGTTTACAAGGTGTAAAAATTAACGACAAACATATTGAAGCAATTATTCGACAAATGTTGCGTAAAGTTGAAATCACCGCTTCAGGAGACACTAGTTTCTTGAAAGGTGAGCAAGTAGAACGTGCCGCGTTACGCGAAGAAAATGACCGTATTGAAGCCGCAGGAAAAATTCCAGCGAGTTATGATTCGGTTTTACTCGGTATCACAAAAGCGTCATTGGCAACGGAATCGTTTATTTCAGCCGCATCATTCCAAGAAACAACGCGCGTTCTGACGGATGCAGCGGTTCGTGGTTTGAGTGATAATTTACAGGGATTAAAAGAAAACGTTATTGTTGGGCGGTTAATTCCAGCCGGAACAGGTTTGGCTTATCATGAAAGTAGACGACAACGTTTTGCATTTTCTGAAACTGCCAGTGAAATAGATTCTTCATCTGTCATTGATGTGGATGATGTCGAAGAAGCTCTAAAACAAGCGTTAAATATTTAGGCTTGACCTAATGTAAAATAGTAAGTATTATAGCCTGCTACAGTCAGCTATTGTGCTTTAATTTGTTCGAATTGGAGTCAGTCGGTACCGTTTTATTCGGTTGTTTTGCTAGGCTGACAGTTAAAATATATTTCGGAGTAAAAATATGGCCACGATCAATCAATTGGTCCGCAAGCCTCGAGCTAGAAAAATAGAAAAAAGTAACGTTCCCGCTTTGGAAGCATGTCCTCAGCGACGCGGCGTGTGTACTCGTGTTTATACAACGACACCTAAAAAGCCAAACTCTGCGCTTAGAAAAGTAGCACGGGTACGGTTAACTAATGGAGCTGAGGTAAGTAGCTATATTGGTGGTGAAGGGCATAATCTTCAAGAACATTCCGTGGTTTTAATTCGTGGCGGTCGTGTTAAAGATTTGCCAGGTGTTCGGTATCACGTTGTTCGTGGTAGTTTGGATGCTTCTGGGGTAAATAACAGAAAATGTGGTCGTTCTAAATACGGAACAAAGCGTCCTAAAAGCTAATTTATTTGGTAAGTAAATGTCAAGAAGAAGAGTAGCTACAAAAAGAGAAATCATTCCTGATCCTAGATTTGGCAGTGTCATGCTAACCAAATTTATGAATATGATTATGGAAAGCGGCAAGAAGTCAGTTGCTGAAAGTATTATTTATGGCGCGTTAGGTGTTATCGAACGCAAAGGTCATGAAGCACCGTTAGATATTCTTTCTAAAGCATTGGAAAATGTTCAGCCTCGTGTGGAAGTTAAATCACGTCGCGTAGGTGGTGCAACGTATCAAGTTCCAGTTGAAGTTCGTCCAGCACGCCGTATGGCGTTAGCTATGCGTTGGTTGATTGATGCTTCACGCAAAAGAAATGAACGTGGTATGGCTGCTAAGTTAGCGGGTGAATTGATGGACGCGTTTGAAAGCAGAGGTTCTGCAGTCAAAAAACGTGAAGATACACATCGTATGGCAGAAGCGAATAAAGCATTCTCGCATTATCGTTGGTAAAAAGGTAATTAGTCGTCGTGGCACGTAAAACGCCGATAGAACGCTATCGAAACATAGGTATCATGGCTCACATTGATGCCGGTAAAACGACGACAACTGAACGTATATTGTATTACACCGGTGTATCTCACAAAATGGGTGAGGTTCACGATGGTGCAGCCGTCATGGATTGGATGGTGCAAGAGCAAGAGCGTGGTATCACTATCACATCTGCTGCTACAACCTGTTTTTGGAGTGGAATGCGTGGGCAATATGATCAACATCGTATTAACATTATCGATACGCCTGGACATGTTGACTTTACCATTGAGGTTGAACGATCACTAAGAGTTTTAGATGGTGCGTGCGCTGTATTTTGTGCCGTTGGTGGTGTTGAGCCACAATCTGAAACTGTATGGCGACAAGCTGATAAGTATGAAGTGCCTCGATTGGTTTTTATCAATAAGATGGATCGAGTTGGTGCTAATTTCTTTGGTACGATAGATCAAATCAAAACACGTTTGGCTGCAACCCCTGTTCTTTTGCAGTTGCCTATTGGTAAAGAAGATGGATTTGAGGGGGTTATCGACTTGTTAAGTATGCGTGCTATTCGTTGGCATGATGCAAACATGGGAATGACTTTCGATGAGTCTATCATTCCTGATGAGTTGATGGCAGAATCCCAGAAATGGCGTGAACGATTGATTGATGTTGCTGCCGAGGCTAGTGAAGCTCTTACTGATAAGTATTTAGACGTTGGTACGCTTGATGATTTTGACATTAAAGAAGGTATTCGCGCTTTAACTATTGCTAATAAAATTGTTCCTGTGTTTTGTGGTTCTGCTTTTAAAAACAAAGGTGTTCAGGCTTTGTTGGATGCAGTCGTAGATTATTTACCTGCCCCAATAGATGTTAAACCTGTAAAAGGGACTCTTTTAGATGGAACTGAAGAAGTTAGATTAGCAAAAGATGATTCGCCTTTTTCGGCTTTAGCATTTAAAATCGCTACCGATTCATTTGTCGGAGTAATGACATTTTTCAGAGTATATTCCGGTATGCTTACTACGGGAGATGTGATTTACAATTCTGTGAAAATGAAACGTGAACGAATTGGTCGAATTGTTCAACTGCATGCGAATAGTCGTGAAGAAGTTAAAGAAGTCTATGCAGGTGATATTGCAGCAATTATTGGCTTAAAGGATGTTACTACTGGTGATACGTTGTGTAGTAATGGTAGCGTTATTATCTTGGAAAAAATAGCTTTTCCGGAACCGGTAATCTCTATTGCTATTGAACCTAAAACCAAAGCAGATCAGGATAAAATGGTTCTTGCCTTAGAGCGATTAGCTCAGGAAGATCCTTCATTTAGAACAAGTATTGATCCCGATTCAGGGCAAACTGTTATTTCTGGCATGGGTGAATTGCATTTGGACATTATCGTCGATCGTATGAGGCGAGAGTTTAATGTGGATGCTAACGTAGGAACACCTCAAGTTGCTTATCGAGAGACAATTGGTAAGTGTTTTGAACAGGAAACGAAATTTATTCGTCAGTTTAACGGAAAAGGGCAGTACGCCCATATTTGTTTGCGTTTGGAACCACAATCTTGCGGTGATGGTTATTTATTTGTCAACGAAACAGTTAATGGCATTATTCCTGCTGAGTACATTTCTGCAATAGATAAAGGTATCAAAGATCAGTTAAAAAGTGGTATCCTGGCGGGGTATCCAGTATTAGATGTAAAAGCGACATTATTTGACGGTTCTTATCATGATGTTGATTCAAACGAGGCAGCTTTTCGTACTGTTGGATCCATGTGTTTTAGGGAATGCGCTAAAAATGCTAATCCTATTTTGTTAGAGCCAGTAATGCGTGTCGAGGTGACCACTCCGGAAGAATATATGGGGGATGTCGTCGGCGACATTAGTAAGCGACGAGGAGTAATCCAATCGATGGATAATGCCTTGGCAGCAAAAGTGATTAACTGCGAAGTGCCGTTGGCGGAGATGTTTGGTTATGCCACTGGCTTACGTTCCGCAACGCAAGGGCGGGCAACGTACAGTATGCAGTTTGAAAAATACAGTGAAGTGCCAATGCATATTACTGAAACAATCATTAAGAAATTTTCGTAAAATTTTGAATTATTTTTAAGGTGTAACTCATGGCTAAAGAAAAATTTTCGCGTAGCAAACCACACGTTAACGTTGGCACGATTGGTCACGTTGATCATGGTAAAACGACTTTAACAGCGGCGTTGACTACTGTAATGGCTAAATTGCACGGTGGTGCAGTAAAAGCCTTTGATCAAATTGATAACGCACCAGAAGAAAGAGCGCGTGGTATTACCATTGCGACTTCACACGTTGAATATGAATCAACAGCACGTCACTATGCTCACGTTGACTGCCCAGGTCACGCCGATTATGTAAAAAACATGATTACCGGTGCGGCACAAATGGACGGCGCGATTTTGGTTTGTTCAGCAGCTGATGGCCCAATGCCACAAACGCGTGAACACATTTTGTTATCACGTCAAGTTGGTGTTCCATATATTGTTGTGTTCTTAAACAAAGCAGATATGGTTGACGACGAAGAATTGATTGAATTGGTTGAAATGGAAATTCGTGAATTATTAGATATGTACGAATTCCCAGGTGATGATACCCCAATCATTCGTGGTTCAGCATTATTAGCATTGCAAGGTGATGAAAGCCCAATTGGCGCACCTTCAGTTGTAAAATTGGTTGAAGCATTAGATACTTATATTCCATTGCCAGAACGTGCTGTTGACGGTGCATTCTTAATGCCAATCGAAGACGTATTCTCGATTTCAGGTCGTGGTACAGTTGTTACTGGTCGTATCGAACGTGGTGTAATTAAAGTTGGTCAAGAAGTTGAAATCGTTGGTATTCGTCCGACTGTTGTCACAACTTGTACTGGCGTTGAAATGTTCCGTAAATTGCTTGATCAAGGTGAAGCAGGCGATAACGTTGGTTTATTATTGCGTGGTACGAAACGTGATGACGTTGAACGTGGTCAAGTTTTAGCACACAAAGGCACGATTAAACCACACTCTTATTTCAATTCTGAAATCTACATCTTGTCAAAAGATGAAGGTGGTCGTCATACACCATTCTTCAACGGTTATCGTCCACAGTTCTATTTTAGAACCACTGACGTGACTGGTGCAGTAGAATTGCCAGAAGGTGTTGAAATGGTAATGCCTGGTGATAACATTTCTGTTAAAGTGAAATTGATTTCATCTATTGCTATGGAAGAAGGGTTGCGTTTCGCAATTCGTGAAGGCGGGCGCACAGTAGGTGCCGGCGTTGTTGCATCGATTATTGAGTAAAAATTATGTCTAATC
>CAILJB010000088.1 GCA_903834465.1 uncultured Pseudomonadota bacterium
AAACCTTGACTGCACTTAATAAACAAAATGGCATTGAACAGCCAGAACGTGACAAAATTTTTGCGCCGTATATTGAAGATGTGAATTTGTGTGAAACGATTCGGGATTTACGCGCTCAAAATCGTGCGGTTATTCAACAATTACCAAATCAAATTGGTGGCGCGATTGAGTTAAATTGCACTGCTGTTTTGGTGAAAAATTCGGATGGTGTTTGGGTTGTTGAATCGCTTTTGAAATAATGCCTGACGTTATTAACATCAAAGTCGCAAAACAAATTGGTGATTACCAGATTTTCCTTCGGTTTGACGACGAAAGTGAACAAGTGATTAACTTCAAACCATTTTTATCACGTTCGCGCCATCCCGATATTCGTGAATGGTTAAGTTTAGAAAAATTCTCAACTTTTCGGCTTGAATACGGTGAATTGATTTGGGGCGATTATGATTTATGTTTTCCAATTTCAGATTTATATCACAATGAATTAGAGCATTTTCATGAGTTAAAGTTATGTGCGTAAATATCAAATCAACTTAAAAACAAAAGGAAACAAAATGGCAGTTAGAACAGTCAAAGAATTTGCAACACTTGTAAATGTCACGATTGATGACATGTTGCAACATGTTAAAAGTAAAACTAACAACACTGCAACTTCTGATACTAAACTAAGTGATGAAGAGCAAAATCGCTTACTTTTAGAAATAACTTCACAATTATCCGAGGAACAAACACCTGAAGGATTACTCGAAACAAAATCAAAACTTGATTTGCTTTATCAATACGAAAAACATTATCTCGAATTGATTAAAGAGTACAAAGAAGAAATCAAATTTGCATCTTCTTTGCAGGAAGATTTACGTCGTGAACGCTCGCAATTTTTTACGCAAACTTTGCGCGAAGTTGTTCAAACATTGCAAACTCAAGAAATTGACAAAAAAGTGGCTTCACAATGGATTGAAGAATTAGTTGCAAGTTACACAAAAAGCATTGATTTGAGTAGCGATTTGGCAAAAACACACGTTGTCCAAGTGTTGAGTATTTTCAAAGAAGAAGCCAAACAAGAAGTTTCAAAAGCGAAACTTGATAACATCGGCGCAAGTTCTACAAAATCGGTTGATGTTGAATAAAAAAGAAACTTTTGCGGTTTTGCAAGTGTTAAAACAAAGCAGGGCTGAAATGGTGCAAGATTTTTTAGACCATAAGCCCGATATTTCCATGCCGTCGTTCAAATATGAAGACAGTCCTGCTTTGTTAAGTTTGGCTCGTGAAAAATACTTTATGATGTGGTTAAGCCGTCATTGGAAATTGTTTAGTCATGAAGCAACTTTTTTTAATGATAAACAAAAAGAAACCGAAGCAATTTTTGCGACGGTTTTTCTTAAATTGTTAGGTAAATGGTCAATTGTAAAAACAGACCATGCGGGACAATTAAATTTAGGCATTCAGCTTGTTGAAGATATGCAAAAAACGTTGAATGAATTTATCAAAGTTGGCAATAACTCGGATGTAATGCGAAATAAACTAGAAGTCGAAATTGAAAAAAATCGTGTTTTGTTTGAGCGTGCAATTAAAAAATTAAGTGAACAGGAAATATAAATCATGGGACTTTTTAGTTTTGGTATCGGTGAAGCAGTAGGTGGAATTGCACAAGGTGCGGGAAATGCAGCTTTAGGTGCTGGTATAGGAACATTAGGGGCAGGTGTTGGAACCTTAGGAACCACACTTTAGCTGCTGGTGCCGCTCTTTTTAAATTAGGTGATTTATTACATCGTCCTGTTGATATGCTTTGTAATTATTTAGAACAGCCATTAGAAATGGTGAAAAGTAACAGAGAAGAAAAATCAAAAGACAAAGACCTTCAAAGACACATTGTCCGTGAAACTGAAATTGTCCGAATCATCACAGAAATAGAACAACTCAAAAAAGACAAAGAATTTGAACGCATGAAAGCCGTTTCTGATTCAATGATGGCGTATCAAATCGAATTAACGCGCATTAACGTTGAAGCGGTTGAAGCAATTGGTTCAATGCGAATTGAATTACAACGAAAAGCCTATGATTTGATTCACGAAAAAACTGAACGTTACAACGAATTGCAGGATAGAGCATTACAACAAGCTCAAGACCAACTTGAACGGATTGAAGGAAATTCGAAAATGAGTGAAGCGAGTCGAAATATCATGATTAACGCGGTTGATAAAAAATTGGCGGGGATTATTGATAACGCGACACGCTTTATTGTGCAATTGAATGACGATATGCAACTCATCAGCAAAGATATAAATTTAATCACGACGAGCGGACAGAATTTCATTCAACGACATCTTGAACAATTTCAGTTAATTGGAATGTCGGGCGTTGAAATGAATGCGCTTGCAAGTGATTCAAGTGAAACGAAAAAACTAAATAACTTCTAAAAATACTTAACAAAACTTGGAATCATTATGGCAAAA
>CAILJB010000089.1 GCA_903834465.1 uncultured Pseudomonadota bacterium
CCTACGCCTGTACCGACCCCAGTTCCTACGCCTGAGCCAACACCCGTTCCTACGCCTGTACCGACACCCGTTCCTACGCCTGAGCCAACACCCGTTCCTACGCCTGTACCGACACCCGTTCCTACGCCTGAGCCAACACCCGTTCCTACGCCTGTACCGACACCCGTTCCTACGCCTGTACCGACCCCAGTTCCTACGCCTGTACCAGCACCCGTTCCTACGCCTGTACCAGCACCCGTTCCTACGCCTGTACCGACCCCAGTTCCTACGCCTGTACCGACCCCAGTTCCTACGCCTGTACCGACACCCGTTCCTACGCCTGTACCAGCACCCGTTCCTACGCCTGTACCGACCCCAGTTCCTACGCCTGTACCGACACCCGTTCCTACGCCTGTACCGACACCTACGCCGGCACCAGCTCCTATTCCAACAACAACTACACCAATTTCAGAACTAATCCAGGAAATACTTCAAACGAGTACACCTGAACAAGTTAAAGAAGTAATAACTAAAGTTGATGAAGGCACGATAGCAGGAAGGAATACTATTTTAAATTTACAAATAATGCAGCCAACAACCACTGTTACAACCAGTTCTGCTGACGTTATTACACCATCAACAAGTGCTAACAACACGACAGGAACATCGTCGTCCACAACTGCAAGTGATTCGACAACCACTAGCACAGATAAGGTAAGCGATTCAACGCCAACTAAAGATGAGAAAAAAGATAAAAAAGCAGATGTTGTTCTTGTAACTACTACAACAGACACAAAAGCAGCTAAACCATTACAACAATGTAAGTAATCTGATGGCAATTACATTGTTCCCAAATTTCTACCAAATATTTTAAAAACTAGGCTCGTGAAATTAAAACATCCCCAATATTTAGTCGGCATCGATTTAGGTACAACACACACTGTTGTGGCATACGCGCACGTTTCTACTGCAACAAACATTCAACTATTCCCCATCAATCAACTGGTTGATGTCGGACAAGTTGCCGCTCGTCCCTTATTACCATCGGTGCGTTATCATCCTGCTGTAGGCGAAATTGCAACCGATACGCTCGCTTTCACTGCTGTTGACAATGCCATTTTAGGTGAAGCGGCTAGAGTCTTAGGTGCGAGAACCAAAGGACGTTTTGTTTCGAGTGCTAAAAGTTGGTTATCACATCCCTCAGTCGATTCCAGTGCGGCAATTTTACCGTGGGGGGCAGGGGATGATGTGCAAAAAGTTTCGCCATTAGAAGCCAGTGCAAGTTATCTCGCGCACATTCGTATGGTCTGGCTGCATCAGTTTCCTGACGCGCCACTTGAACAACAGGATGTAGTCATTACTGTTCCGGCTTCTTTTGATGAAGGCGCACGTTCGTTGACATTGGAAGCGGCAAAAATTGCCGGTTTACAACAAGTTCGTCTACTTGAAGAACCGCAAGCGGTCTGTTATGACTGGTTGCGTTGTAATTCGGGTGGACTGGAAGAAAAATTAGCGGATGTACATTTATTATTGGTCTGCGATGTGGGTGGCGGAACGACCGATTTAACGTTAATCAAAGTGGAACAGGTCGAAAAAGAAACCAAACTGACGCGGGTTGGTGTGGGCGACCATTTGATGTTAGGCGGCGATAATTTGGATTTAGCATTGGCACATCTTGCTGAATCACAATTAACCAACAATAAAAATCGTTTATCGGCGGCTGAATTATCTCAATTGATTGAGCAATGTCGTCAAGCAAAAGAACTGTTGCTCAACGAAAATGCCCCTGAATCCGTCAAAGTGACGTTGCTTGCCAGTGGGTCAAAACTTTTGAGTGGTGTGAGAACCGCGACTTTAACGCGTGAAAAAGTGCGTGAAATTGCCTTGGATGGCTTTTTCCCATTGTCAAAATTAGACGAATTACCCGATAAAAAACGCAGTGGCGTGGTGGAATTTGGTTTGCCGTACGCCGCTGAACCGGCAATCAGTAAACATATTGCAGGTTTTTTGAAATTACACGCACACGCTGCACAAGATGCTTTGCAAACAGATTCAATTGTGCCGGATGCGTTATTGCTCAACGGCGGTGTATTTCGTAGTCAACCGATTACGCAACGCGCCATTGATTTGCTTAGTTCGTGGTGCGAAAAATCCCCTGTTCTGTTAGAAAATCAATATCCTGAATTGGCGGTCGCATTTGGTGCAGTAAGTTATGCGTTAGCACGTCGTGAGAAAAAATTAAAAATTGGTGGCGGGGCAGCACGAAGTTATTTTTTATTGCTTGATACAAATGAGACAGAATCAAAACAGGGCATTTGTATTTTGCCGCGCGGGAGCGAAGAAGGTGAAGAAATTATTTTGAAAAATCATCGTTTTGCATTGCGTTTAGGAACGCCTGTGCGTTTTCATTTAGTTTCAACAATTGGTGATAGTGTTTTCAAATCGGGCGATATTATTGACATTACCGACGATTTTCATTCGCTTCCGCCGCTTGCGGTGGCGTTTAAAAGCGATTCAAGTCATGAAGTGGTTGTTGAATTAGTCGTTATGCAAACCGAAGTCGGAACGCTAAAAATTCAATGTGTTGCGGTCGATAATCCCAAAAAACGTTGGGATGTTGAATTTCAATTACGAAAAGGCGCGAATACGGTTGCAACCGATTCGGATGAATTGCCAAAAAATCTGCCTGCATTATGCGAAAAAATCAGTGATATTTTCGGCACAAAATCCAAACAAGTTGACCCTAAAGCTGTCAAAAATTTGCGTGCCGAATTAGAAAAAATGACGGGTATGGCGCGCAGCGAATGGAATTCACCTTTGTTACGCGCGTTATTTGCCACGTTATTAGATGGCGAGAAATACCATCGGCGCAGTGAATCACATGAAAAAGTTTGGCTGAGTTTAATCGGTTATTGTCTGCGCCCTGGTTTTGGTTATCCGCTTGATGATTGGCGTGTGGAACAAGTTTGGAAAATTTATCTTCATAACATCCAATTCGTCAACGAAACGCAAAATTGGGCAGAATGGTGGACATTATGGCGACGGATTGCCGGTGGTTTATCGGTGACAGCACAAGAAACCATTTTTGCGGATATTTCAAAATACATTGATCCGACTGCTGCCAGACAACCCGGTGTGGTAAAACAAATCAAAGTTCGTAGTTATGACGATATTGTGCGTTTAGCGGCTGTTTTGGAACGATTACCCGTGGAAAAGAAAATTCAGTTAGGCGATTGGTTATTAAAATGCTTAGAAAAAGCCAGTGAATCCAGCCAAACATGGTGGGCAGTAGGGCGAATTGGCTCACGAATTCCTTTTCATGGCAGTAGTCATAATGTTGTATCGGCTGAAACGGTAGAGTTGTGGCTACAACAATTACTTAAAGAGGATTGGAGAAAAACACCACAAATCGGTTTTGCTGCCATGCTCATGACACGCATGAGTGGTGATAGAGTGCGCGATGTCAGTGATACGATGCGACAACAGGTTTTAGAGAAATTAAAAACTAGTAAAGCACCTGCATCCTGGCTGGAAATGGTTGAACAGGTCAAAGAACTCAGTGAAAAAGAAGAAAAACAAATTTTTGGCGAAGCATTGCCCGCAGGATTGAAATTAGTTTCAGTCGAGGAGGGCGAATGATTCATTATTGGCGAGCGATGATAGGCATCGTTGGGCGCGAATTAAGTCGATTTGTCACGCAGCGCGAACGCTTTATTTCAGCATTAGTGCGCCCATTAGTGTGGCTATTTGTTTTTGCTGCAGGCTTTCGCGCCGCATTAGGACTGGCAATTACACCGCCTTATGAAACCTATATTTTGTACGAAGTGTATATCACGCCTGGTTTGATTGGCATGATTCAGTTATTTAACGGGATGCAAAGTTCACTTTCCATGGTATACGATCGCGAAATGGGCAGTATGCGAATTTTGCTAGTCAGTCCTTTACCGCGTTGGTTTTTATTACTCAGTAAATTATTGGCTGGGACGGGAGTTTCGATTTTACAAGCCTATATTTTTCTGGCAATTGCATGGGGATATGATATTCGTGCGCCGTTAATGGGCTATGTTTGGGTGATTTCCCCACTGATTTTGTCTGGCTTAATGCTTGGCGCATTAGGCTTACTGTTATCGTCATTCATTAAACAATTGGAAAATTTTGCGGGCGTGATGAATTTTGTCATTTTTCCGTTATTTTTTATGTCTACGGCGTTATATCCGTTATGGAAAATGAAAGAGTCGAGTGAATTTTTATATTTACTGGCGCAATATAACCCATTTTCACAAGCTGTGGAGTTGATTCGTTTTGCGTTATATGGACAGTTTAATTCGTTTGCATTTATTTACACGGCGATAGCTTTTTTGATATTTATGGCGGCGGCTATTGTTGGTTATAATCCATCGAAAGGAATGATGACGCGCAAAGGATAAAGCAGGTAAAATGCCGTGGCGTTTGTACGGCGCGATGAAATCACATAATAACAATTCAAAAAAAGAGAGGATACAATGAGCGAAGAAAATACAAATTCAGCCATCGAACCCGTTGAAAATGTAGTAGCTGTTGAAGAAACACCTGTTGAGGAAAGTGCTACACCCGACGCAGCTAAAGTTGAAACAGCTGCAAATCCAATGGCAGGGGCGTTAGCGTCAGCAATGGAATTAAAAGAAAGTAATGCCAAAATGTTTTATGGTATTGCCGGCGGGGTAGGTGTTATTGTTTTAACCCTATTGATGTTAGGATTTGGCGGTAGTGATGAAATTTTGAAAAAAGCAGAATCAAAAGGTATTGCAGCGGGACAGAAATATACGTTAAAAAGTCCAAATGTAGCAACTGATGGGGCTGAGATTCCGACTATTCGTATTGTTTCTACACCGGGTGCAATTGCGGCATTTGATGACGATGAAAATAAAACAGAAGAATGCCGTAAATTTCCTGTCGGGACAAATGTCACCGTCTTAGATAAACAAGAACAAAGTAGCGTTGTTTATGCAAAAGTTCAAATCGACGAAGGCAGTTGCAACGGTACAATTGGTTGGGTATTGGGTATCAATCTTTAAAAATTTAAAAAAAAAGGTTGACGAGTTAATCAAAAATATTTAACATACTCAAATCGTTTCGAACATTGAAACGCGGGAATAGCTCAGTGGTAGAGCACAACCTTGCCAAGGTTGGGGTCGCGAGTTCGAATCTCGTTTCCCGCTCCAAATTTTAAGCCGCGAAGTTCGCGGCTTTTTTATTTATTTCATGGCTGCGTAGCAAATCGGTTATGCAGTGGCCTGCAAAGCCATCTAGAGCGGTTCGACTCCGCTCGCAGCCTCCAATATCAAAATACGCCGATGTAGCTCAGTTGGTAGAGCAACTGATTCGTAATCAGTAGGTCGCAGGTTCGACTCCCGTCATTGGCTCCATATTCCACGCTGCTTGTAGAGCATCTCAAAAAATATTTTTCTCACATTTTTAAAAAATGTCCCAATTTTGTCCCATTTCAAAATAAAACACCGCAACAAATGGCAACACGTCATAACACCAGCATCGACTAAATGGCGGTATTTTTGACGGTATATTTTAAAAGATATTTGTTGAATTGCTTATTATTTATAGCTTGTAGCGAATTGTTCGATTGAGGGTAAAGCAACCGAACGCGGAAAATAGGCAGTTTTGAGGTTTGCGCGGTGACGGTTTTCAGAAAAAACAGGATTTTGATTTGGATGTACACGAAATCAAACTGCAGTTCGTTATATTTCGTAATTATGCCGTGGTTTGTTCCACTTCCCAGCCTTTACACGCTAACGAAACGGTACGCGGTACAGGACGTTTACCAGTGCGATATTGGCTAATGGTTCGACGTGTCAAACCTATCGCCTCCGCCGCTTGTGTTAGTGATAAACGGTGAGCATCTTGCCAACGCCTAAACGCCGCATTCGATGCCATACCCGCCTGTTCTAATGCCATTTCAAACAACCTGTCAGAATCCAGCGAAGCCCCACACGACCATTCCAACGTAAAACCAAAGTCCGTAATCGTGGCACTAGCAAACTCTTTGGAATTGTCCAGCGGTTCAAACACGGCTAAGGATTCGATAAGCGGCTTTAAATCAACCGTTATCACGCTGTTGTCGGTGTAAGTGATACCCACCGTATGCGGTGCAAAGGCGGTAACGTGTTTTAAGCGAAAGTTAGTTTTTCTCATGATGATTTACCGCGTGGATTGTTCATGTGTTGCCATTCGGATTTTATTAGGTCGTGGTTTTCACCCACCCATGCAACGGCTTGTTTGATGACCTTGGCAGGTACGCCCGAATTCTTAACCTCACCATCAAGCGTAATCAACGCCTTACCGTTAGGATGTAAAACGTGAACGTGAACAGGCGGATGTTCATTGCCTTGAACCCGAATTAACCAACCATTTGCCGTGTGTATTTTTCCCATGCGGGAGATTCTAACGTAGAAATTATTACTATGTTTAGATTTTTGAATGGTTACATGTTTTCGGGAAAACGTGACGGTTTTTATGGGGCGGTGTTTTACCACCCCATCGATGGTGTCGCATTTCACGATGTCATAGAAGCGGGGTGCGTCACGCACATACCTTTTGACCTCGTAAAACACGAGGGCATCATTGAGTTGAAAGGGGGTGGTGTCACGCCGCCCCCTTTGTGAAAACCACTTGTTTGATGTTCAAAGGGGGTAACGTGGAGGTATACCCTTTGCAAACAGTGCAATAGCCACAAACTTGATTCCTGTAACGAGTTTTCAAGTTGGGTGTATTTCGTACCGTTCCGTCGGAATAATTCGTTATATTTCGTAATAATTCACTAAAAGGTTCTGAAAACAGGGGCATTTTGCCTGCCGAACGGTAAAAGAATTCCCAATTTCGAGTGCGCGATACGTTAAAACACAGAATTACACAAAATTATACGTTTCGACCTACCGCATTGCCGTTGCGATTTTCGGCTTTTTAACTACTCGATAAACCTGCGACAAACTCAAATTAAACTGCCTGCATAGTTCATGGTGATTTGACCCATTAAACGCTTTCAAAATGTCACGGTGCTTTTGGTAGCATTCCCATTTAGCGGCTTTGGGTATGTAGACAGGTTCGCCACCGTGGTTTTGCCTGACTAATTCCACTACGTCACGGCTGATAACCTCAATTTCATCCTTGTGAACCGCCGCCCGTATATCGCCATGATGTAACGTCACACGTTCTTTTAACGCACCAGCAATAAATTCCTTCAAATCAACTAAAAAATCTGGGTAGTTGGTAGCCATGTCACACAATCCAAGTAAGTTAAGCCGTAAATTGTTTTATTTCACCAGCCTAAGGACGTTTTTGATTTCATAGGGTAGGTGTTTAAATAAGAATGAGAATCATTAGATTTCGTATTTAATTATACAGGAACTGGATAACCATTTGATGCAAGCCATGCCTTGTGGTCTTGTTTATGCGAATCAAGCAACTTAAAGAAGGTGTCACGCATTTCATTTTCAGCGCGTTCCAGTTTGGCTATTTTTTTGAGTAATTTTGCATCATCATTTTTAGGCTTATTTGCGCCGATAATGTCATCGAGTGATTTACCGTTTTTAAAATCCGCTTTGATTATTGTGACAACGTTCAAAAGTCGCTTATCAATTCTCACGGTGACAGTTTCAATACCGCTCGATTTCATGCCGCTGTTTTTTCTTGCGCCACCACGACCTGTTTTTATTTCGTTATTCATTTTTTGATAAGTCCGCGTTCAAAATGTACCCCCAAATTCTGTGAATTTATGTCAGAAAAAAACTTATACACGCGAAAAACCACTACACATACTACACAAATCGCTGCAAGCCATACGGCTGTAAGCGTGAGCCTGTGTAGCGAGGCACTACACAGTCGCTACACACGCTACACAAATTTTATTTTTTTTGGGTTTGTGTAGTGACCGTGTAGCGTTTGTGTAGTAACGCAAAATTACCTGAAAGCCGTGCCAATACTGGATTTAAAGGCATTTTGTGTAGTAGTGTAGTTTGTCAGGTATTTTGTTTGTGATTTATTCCATTGAAAACTTGCCGTTCGATTCCGAAATAACACCTTGAGAATTTAAATCATGAACGGTTTTTCTAATTGCCGCCGATTTGCCACCCGTATAATTTTTAAATGGCTGGGTAGTTCGCAGTGAGTTAATAATTTCGCGTTCTGTTCTGGGTTTGCCAGTCAGATAATTGATAACAGCTTCAAATTCTGCTTTATCACCCGCAACGCCTTTTTTGTGTGCAATCTTGATGCTGGCGTTAAAAATGTCGTCGATAATTGCAATCGCAGAATTAACCGTTTTGTCTGGGATTTCATTGTCAAAAAACTGTCCGCTCGATAGATGCAAGTTAGCCGCGAGTTTCATAATTTGAATGTTAAGTTTTGAAGCCGCGCCACGCATAAAGGAATGTGAATACTTATCGCCATCCGTTAAATATGGTTCAACATCAACAAGGTATTCGGTAATCAATCTGTGACCTGTTGGCGTAATCGTTAAGGCGGATAAATCACTATTGATATGGCGATACATGATGCCTGCGAGTTCTGTTGCCATGTCGCTGTATTCTGCGAGTATTTCAGCGTTTATGGCTGTGCTGCGAAACTTATCACGCTTGCCTAAAAAATGCGGTTCAGCGGCAAATAAACACCGTTCTGCTAAACCTGTCCCATTACTTGCATCTAACATTTTTTCGATACTGCCATTTTGAGCAAATGAAACTAATGCACCCGCAACATGACCACAATAGCCCTCACGACCAATACGCTGCGAGTTGATATGTCCACCGTCGTAACCATTGAGCAGTAAATCGTTATTGTTGGCTTTTTTACCGTCCCCATAAGACAAACCCAACAAGGTGTTAATCATGCCCTGTTCGCTCGATATGGCACTAAAAAAGCCGCGTGTGAAGTTAAGCGACTGTTCTAAGGCTTCGGGTGAGGGATTTGTAGAAAATAACGGTATGGGTGGATTAGCAAGCAAATCTTTTAATGCTTGTTTGTCATCATCCGTTTGTTCATCTTTGGGGATTTCTTTTAATCGCAATATGTCCCTTTTATGGGCATCCGCTTTAACTTTATGCGCGTTGAAAAAAGGCTTTTGAAAGGTTTTTAAGCACCAGCTTTTTCCTGTTCCACTGGGTTGTTCTGCAATCACATACAAACCGATTGGAACATCACCACCGTGTTCGTAATTCACCACATAACGACGGCAAGCTATCGAACTAAACACACCGATTCCTGTTAAAAATACCGTGCTGACTGGTAATTGGATTGCATAAGCCGTTGCCTTAGATAACGTTTTCATAATGTGAGAATCATCAAGGTGTCTCAATAAATCCAATTCAATGTAATCGCTATCATCATCAAGAATTTTGTTGTGAGAATTGCGCGGGGGTTTTGGCTTATCGTTTATGCTAATTGGCATAACAGGTGGCGCGTCATCCATCACAACCGCAAAAACACCATCAGAAACTATGACAACTTTGTGTTTTGTGCCTGTGTCTTTTGTGGCTAAATCCGCGCCATATTGTGAATTTTCAGGTGTGAAAAAAGGTTGTTGTGTTGCGGGGTGTTGCGTATTCATAAAAATATCATCCTTGCAGGGTCGCAAAGACGCATCAAACATGGAATAATCCGTACCGCAAGTGTTTAATGTTTCAATAAAGACCCTACTTATTCTGGCTGGTTAAGTGGGGTTTTTTATTGGGCGTTGCTTTGCGATTGTTCGTAAGCCTTTGCAAATTGCATCATGTCGTTAATTTCGCAACGTGCCGCATCTAACGCGCCATAAACAACATTATCGCGTTCTATTTCGGATTGTTTCATGATCAGGCTTAGGATTGAATCTGAACGTTCAAGCATTACCAAAAGCGAAAAAATAAAGTTTTCTGGTGACGTTGCTGGTTCGGCGATTCGATGTGAAAAATCTGGGGTGATTGTTGGACGTGTTTGTCCTGTTGATAAATTCATGCGGTGATACCTTTGCTAAGAGTGGTAAAACCGTCACGCAATGTTGCGAAACATTGGGCGGCGGTGTTGAGTGAGTTCGCAATATCTCGCAAAGGTGAGACCAACCGTAAAGGTTGCTCAAACAACACCACCATAATGAATTTGCATAGCCCAAAATTGGACTGTGCTAAAAATGAAGGGCATAAAAAAACCGCTTTTAATGATTGCGGTGAATTATCACCTTTGCTAAACGGGTTGCGAAGCCCGACCTCGTGTTGAGGTGGGCAAAGAATAGCCGTGTGTTGGTCTTTTGGCAAGGTCATTTTTCACCTGTGCTGCCAAAAATAGCGGCAAGTTTGGTTAATCCTTTGGGTGTTACGCGAGCCTGTTCTGTGATTTTGTCCGAGCCATCTTTGCGTTGCACGGTGGTGACTTTGTGTTCTAGGACACGCGATTGAATGCGGTTTTGATACGCAATGTAGCCGCTGCCACCCGCACGGCGATAAATCCACTGATTTTCCTGCAACCACCGAAATAACTTTTTAGGTTGAATGTTCAACGCCTTTGCCGCGTCGGTAATGTTCAAACTGCCGTCCGATTCTGATAATCGCGTCAACGCTTCAATTTTTGGTGCTTGTTCTGCTACTTTGCTTTCGAGTGAAATGACTTTTTCGCTGTAAGTCAAAAGTAAACCACGCATTGCCGCTGGGTCATTTAACACTTGCATCGGGTCAATCGGTTTAATGGTTTGTTGTTCAAGTTCCTGCCAACGCTTAATCACCTTTGTACGCGCCACCACGTCATAACCCGTTAAAACAACTAACGTTGATTCGTAGTCGAGTTGGTAGCATTTTTGATTACGTCCGTAAGAATCTTTGTAATTCATCGCTTGAATAGATGTGTCCAAATTTGGGCAGGTCTTTAATTGCTCAATAATTACTTCAATGTCTCGCATAACGTGGCGGTGTTTTTTACTCGTTAATGCCGCAATTTCAGTCGAAAGCATGGTTTTAATTGGGTTGGTTGTTTGCAAGTTCATAGCGTTACCTCTAAATTCTGGATTGATGTTTTGCTCAAAGTTTGTTGAATGCTGGGCGTTTGTCATTTCGCCGCCCCTTCAATCCATGCTAAAAACTTTTCTTCGTTAATCATCAGCTTTTTACCGATTCGGATAATCGCACCACTGTCTTTCAGTCCGTTTGTTTCTTCGTTAAATATCCAACCCCGAATGCCACCAACGGTTAAAGCGGGTTGTCTTTGTGCGAGTTGTGGAACGTTTAGCAATGTTGTTGTCATGTGTTACCCCTGTTTAGTTAGAAATACGAAATGTTGTGTGTTTCGTTGGGGTAAATTTTTGGCGAATGGCGATAAAAATAAAATTCCCGAAATGACGGATTTTTAAAATCGGTTATTTAAATCCGCGCCATTGCTGGATTCTAAAATAAATGACGGGGTAAAAAATCGGTTATTTCGGGTATTTCTTTTGCGGGTTTTTAGACAATAAAAAGCCCCGCCTTATTTCTAAAGCAGGGCTGTTGTGGCATGTTGGTAGGTTTATGTTTTAGCAAACGCCATTAGCTCGTCAATCAATGGGGTTAATATCACAACATCTTTGCGATAGATTTTGCAATCAATCAAAAAGTTATAGCGATAGGCTTCAGCACAAACCGTTATAGCGGTTAAATGCGCCTCGTATTTATCAACATCGGTTTTAAAATCTGTTTCTTTTACCAATTGCGCGAGCAAGCTACCTAATTTGTGCGTTCGTGGATATGCGCCAAATTCACTGCGAGTTTCCAGCAAGTGCTTAAAAAGCAATTCAAACAATTGCTGGTAATGAAAGCAGTGCATTGAGCAATCTTTCACGGGTGAATTATCGAAAAAATCACAAGCAACCGCGTGTTCCCACGCTTTACCGCCTAAGTTTTCGACGTTTTCAAATTGTTTTAGTTTTTCTGCGTACATGATTGTCTACCTGTTGATTGTTGATTTTCTGCCGCGCGAGGCTTTGTAAATGTTTTGTTGTTCCCACCAGTCCTTAAATCCACTTGTCCATAATTGACTATTTCGTTCAATCAATCGGGTATGAATTTGTTTTTTCGTCATCTTCTCAAGCGGTGGAGTTTCTGATTCTAGCCACGCCATAAAGTCATTATTTCGCTCTTGGTATTTGCTAGTTTTTTCTTTGGGTGCGTCGTCTTGTTGAACGGTTGGTGGGGTGGTTTCGCTCTTAAGGTCATTTATATCAATTTTTATTTTGTTTCCGTGGCTTGTTGACATTTCACCTGTAGCAAACAATTCTATCGGTTTCCTGTTACCGCTTTCATCACAAATAATAATTATCGAGTCATCATCCAAAAGAAAAGATACGGTTGCGCTTGAAAAATAACTAATTTCTGCAAAACCATTAAGCGAAATAAGAAACTTGCCTACATACTGTTTCACTTTGCCGAAAATGCACAAATCTTCGTTATCAGGGTCGTATGATTCAATCGAATAACCATAGCCAGCATACAAAACTTGAATCACGCCACGCCTCCAAAAATCTTATGATTCATCGAGGTAACAACATCATCGAGGTGTTTATCGGCTATGTGAGTGTATCGCGCCACCATTGCAAGCGACTTATGACCTGTGAACGCCGCTATTTCGGTAGCACTTGCGCCATTCATTGCCAGATATGACGCGGCACAATGCCGTAAATCGTGCCATTTGAAGTTTTCAATGCCTGAAATTTGCAACGCCCGCAACCATGATTTTTTTAACTCGATTGGCTGTTGTGGTTTGGTAGGGCTGGGGAACAATAAAGTGGTATCAATGCGCTGTACTTTGGCATAATCGCGTAACAATTCTAGGGCATGACCTGAAATCAAAACCCGTCTTTTTTCGCCGTTTTTAGTTTCGTGCAAAATAGCCACGCCGTTTTTGAGGTCAACATCCTGCCATTTCAATGTCATCAATTCGCCTTGACGCATACCTGTTGAAATCGAAAGCACAACGCATAAATACAGCATTTTGTTTTTTGATTCTTTGCAAGCCGCTAACAATTTGGCGCGTTCAATGTCATCTAAGAACCTGTCACGACCACGAGATTCAACAGGTTTTTTGACCTTACGCATAGGCGAATCATCAACCCACTGCCATTCATTAACCGCTATCGTAAAAGCGTGTGATAACGCCGCCATGTATCGAACGACCGTTGCAGGACTTCTTTGTGTGTTGCGGATGGTTTGACCTGCCAGTAATTCATCACGGCATTCAACGAGTAGGGCAGGGGTAATATCAGCCAAAACATAAACGCCTAATTTATCGCGCCACCATTCGAGCTGCTGTTTTTGGACAACTTGTTGTTTGGGTTTCGTTGGCAGAACGTCTTTGATGTATCTATCGACCAAATCAGCAAGCGTGTGTTTTTTTGCTTCAACGGTTTTGAAATGGCGACCTTCACGGATTGCACTTTCTGTATCTTGAATCCATTTGCTTGCGTCTGTTTTACGTTTGAAGGTTGCGCTTTGTACTGGATAACCTTTGAGGCGAATTTCAGCGGTAAAACGTTTTGTACCATCTTTAGCCAAACGGTCTTTGATTCGTGCCATTTTCTGCTCCATTGAGTGAAGCATTAGGCATTATTTGATATGATGCCTTCATTGCTTAACCCCCATTGTTAAGTGAAGTTTGTGAGGGCTTTTGACGTTGGTAGCGTTGAAAGCCTTTTGTTTTTGTGGCATTCAGTATAAATCTTTGTCCCATTTTTGTCCCATTGCGATATAAAAAACAGTAATAAATGGCAACAAGTGATAACACGTCTATTTTGTGAAAGTCTTTAATTTAGCGGGTTATGGTGTTGTGTGGTGTTATGGTTTATTGCAGAAAAAACGGTTTATTAGATTCGTAATCAGTAGGTCGCAGGTTCGACTCCCGTCATTGGCTCCATAATAATCAATAACTTGCGTTAATTCTCAAGTCATTTTTTATTGTGAATTCAAAAAATGCTCCAATTTTGCTCCATTCAGAAATAAAAACCCACAACAAACGGCAACAAGTGACGATAAAAACACCTAAAATTACAGGCACGTTATCGGTGTTGATATTCACTGCAATCAATCTTGAATGTGCGTTCCATCCATAAGTTCCATCGTGCTGTAAATTTGCATACTTTACGATTTCCAAAAGAATCTACTTTAGATTCTCACCCGCATGCGCGGGGACATTCCCTAACGCTTCAAAAATACTACAATATCCTTGAGGTAATGTTGAGTTTTTATATCGTCCAGTCGCGTTGCCGTAACACACGTTGGTTTCTAATGATTCGACAAATTTGAGACGCGCTGAGGTTGTATTCTTTGCGGATATGCCTGGAGTTTTTGCCATCGAAATTTAGGTAAATCTCAGTGTTACGCTGTGCTTTTTCGTCGAGTGATTTGCTTTCGGGTTTGGGAATGTAGAGGCTTGCGCCGTTGAAGTGATGCTTGAGCTTTTCGATGATGTCATCGGGGATTTCTAAAGCGCGGAGTTCAGTTAAAAAAGTAGACATTTCAAACACCAAAATCATGACGGGGGCGGGATTTTATCTACTTTTTACCCTTGTGGAAAACTGGGGGCTGACCCTCGCCCTAATCTCGCCATTTTTAGGTTTGAAGAAATGTTGCTGTCCTGATTTTTCAGGAACGCAAACCACAGGTTTCATCAAGTTTTCAACACCTCAATGGCATCATCGATACTACGAACCATAGCGGCAACACCACCATACCTTTTAACGGTTGCAATAAAGTTTTCCTGTGCTTTTGCTTACCTTACCTTTGGGCGTTTTTACTTCAATGGCAGTGAATACAGCAACGGTTTTGCCAATGTCATCAGCGGTTATGGTTTTGGATGTCCAGCCGATTATCACTTGACCCCACACACAGCCCCGTTTGCCCGTTTCGCCCGTCTGGCGTTTTGAATCGCCCAATGTTATTGCGAAACATCCGCACGTTGACGCATCGTCCAATAGCTAACCGAATGCGATTTTGTAATGCTGTTTCACCCATGACGATTTACCACCCATTGCTTACGTTCTGTATGAATTTTATGCGCCCAACCCTCTTTGTAACCGCGTTGTTTTCCCAATTCGATTAACTGTTCAAGCGTTCGGGCAGCTTTGCGTTCTTCGCGTTGCTGTTGTTGCCTTTTTGCCTTGTATAACGCCATAGTGTCCGCATTCAATTCGACCAGTTCGCCTTCTGCTCTCACTTGTGGTGGTTCGGGGCGTTTAGTGATAAATCCACACTCAGGGCAGGCGTTAGGATATTCAGCTTTGCTGTAAGCGCAAAAACAGCCTTCACAGACATGAACACCAATAACCAGTGCATCATCCTTCTTTTTCTTTGGTTTGCCGTCTAAAGTCCAAATTCGAGGCATATCGACAAACCCGTGAGCGTATGTCAAACCGGCATGGTCAAGAATGATGCAATCAGTTTTAGTTTCATGCGGTCTCATTACTCTGCCAACGGCTTGCAGGTAAATCGTGATTGACTTAGTTGGTCGCGCCAATATGCAACAGCTCACAGCCGGGACGTCTAAGCCCTCAATGAATAATCCCATATTCGACAGCACAGTAAATTGTCCGTCGCGCCACTCGACAAGGGTTTTATCGCGTTATTAAATCCACGTTCGACCATTTCAGCCCCATTAGTTCACCTTGTCGCATACCTGTTGCCAGCGCTAAAACAACGCAAATATAAAGCTGTTTGTTTGGTGAATCTTTGCGCGCAGCTAACAGGGTGGCGCGTTCATGGTCATCAAGAAAACGCACCCGTCCAGTGGATTGTTGTGGGGTGGTGACTTTTAAAATCGGATTGTCAGTAATCCAACCGTATTTTTTACGGCAATTGAAAAGGCATGTGATAGGTTTTTAAGATACTTGGTAGCCGTCGAGTTGCTTTGCGTTATCGTATCGAAGTGTTCGCCGATTAACTGGGGGGTAACATCCGCTAAAACTAAGTAGCCGATTCTGTCACACCACCAATTGAGCTTTTGGATACGCTCTTTTAACTCGCGTTCGCTGTAGGTTCTATCTTTTTTGCTAGGCAAGTATTCGGTGCAATAGCGGTCTATTAAATCGGCTACGGTGTGTTTTTTTGCTTCAACCGTTTTGAAGTGACGACCTTCACGGATTGCGCTTTCGGTGTCTTGTATCCATTTGCTTGCGTCTGTTTTACGTTTGAAGTCATATTTTATGAAAGTGTTGAATTTAGCGGTTTTTTGTGTTGCGTGGTATTATGGTTCATTGGCGTTTTTATGATAATCTGCCATTTTAATACGATGGTCGAATCGTGTGCGACACACCAAATAAATCAATGACTTAGAGTAAAATCTAATCCCTTTTTTATGCCTGCTAAATAAATTCTCTATTTTCACTCCATTTGAAAATAAAAATACCGCAATAAACTGCAAATTGATGATGCCTGCATTTCCTAATATGGGTAAACCGGACTTAATCCCAGCAATATTCGCGAAGCATGGTGATGAAATTTTTATTTTTGGTTTTAATGAAGGCTCTTCTACGCGGTCAATTATTATAAAAAATCGGGTGGTTCTTCACGTCTTGTAGAACCTTATTTACAAAAAACAGCCTATTTTTTGGTGGACAAATAAGGTAAAAAATGAAACTAGTAATAACAGTTAAATTTTAAACCCCATTGTTTCCACAGGTGTATTACGATGTTCATCTCAAGCAAAAAATCATCTTCCCAATTGGAAGGTATGTGCTAATCGAGTTGCTACACACCTCACTTCCTGTGACGAAAATGCTCCACATCTTTTACGCGGATTGATTAGGGAAAATGATTACATTACACGCACCACAATCACCACATCCTGATATAGGAAGCCATTGTTAGTTTAGTGAAAAGTGACAAACTTTCAAACTTAGCCAAAGCCATTATTGATGCGGGTCGTATTAACAAAATTCTGTATTTGCTCAATTATATTAACGATGAAGATTATCGACGTAGAATTCTAATTCAACTTAGAGCATCACATCACGCTGTTGCGCGTGCTATTTTTCATGGGCGACGTGGCAAAATTAGAAAACGTCAGGAAGACCAGTGGGCGCACTTGGATTAGTTATTTTGAAAAACGATTATCGCCGCTGCTTTATCAACAAATCAATGTGCTTGGACATTATTCATTTACGCTGTCAGAACAAATTAAAAAAGGAAAACTTAGATCGTTAAATCTAGCTGAAATTCCTTAGCAACACAAGATGACTGGTTTGAAGTAATCAATGAAATGGCTAATGAATTTCATGCAGAACATGGCAAGCTGCCAACAGCAGCGCAAGCGTGGAATGCGCTAAGTACACAACCACCACATGGCTATGCAATCACGACTGGCAATGATAAACGCTTGAATATGGCAGGTTGTAAATCGTTAAGTAAAAGTGCGTTCATGCCAAGATGGTCAAAGCGATACACTAAACAATCACAGAACCATCAAACATAAACGCACCAGCCACTTTTGCAGAATCGTTTACCTATTTCGCAAACTGTCAGCACAAAAATCAATGTCTAATTCTTGCCAAATGATAGAACGTCCACGATTGCCAATTTGTACGCTATTGAATACTTGAGGTGTTTTTAATGCCGTCATGATGCCGCGTTCAAGTGTATCCGTAAAATCAACGCTAACGGTCAAACCATCATCATAAGTTAATGCAATGGTGTGATTGTTGGCATTTGGTTCAATTGATGTGATACGGTGAAACATTGCACTATTCCAATGGCTCAATTTTGGCTGGTGTGCATTCGTTTTTGCACAAATCCCAATCCACTAACAATTCTTCTTGATGCAACGCTGTCCATTCTAAAACCATCGATTTAACGCGCTTTGGTGCTTCGCCTCGAATTATTTTAATTGGGCTAATTGTTACCACTAACTCGTATTCTGCATATTCTGCATGGAAATGTGGTGGCGCATGATCATCAAAAAACATCTTAATCAAGATGCCATAAAACATAGAAATAGTTGGCATTTATAAATCTCCTCTCACTAAAAACACTTTATGCGCCGCTTCAATCGTGAAGTCATTAGCGGCTTTACCTTCAAAAAATACCGATGAAAGTCGCCCAAGCGGGACACTGGAGCAACAAAGTAACCAACATGATTATAACTTCGCAACGGTTTAGTCGACATACCCAAAAAGGAAATAGTCGAAACGCAGGGCGAGGTGCTTGAGGATGAGCCGGTTGAAGTGACGGTCAATGATGTTGTCGAGGCAGAATCGGAATTGATGGGTGACGAGTGGGTTGAAAACACAAAACCTTTAGTGCCGATTATACTTTTAAAAATCGGCGACCAAGAGGTTAATTCTGTTTCAGCGCGTGAGTTGTATTTGGATTTGGGGTTTGATGGTTCGAATGATTGCTATTAGAAAGATTTAACCATCAAAACCCACTGCTATTAAAATGTTTTTACCTTATTTCGAAGAATAACGAAGAATAACGAAGAATAACGAATGAAATTTATAATTTTGCTCCATTTTTTCGTTGTTTAATTTAGATTCAAAAGACCTTCAACCACGCCTCTCACTTGCTCATTGGTGACAGCTATATTCTCGCTTATGTCGTCGGCAGCCTTTGGTTCGACTGAGTGAGCTTTGAGTTCACGCGCCAAAAACTCGCGCATTTCAGATAAGAAGTTCGACATAATTACATAAACTGGACATTGTAGAGAGGCTGCAATTATATTGGAATATGTAAATCAATGAATGGATGGATAACGGCGCGTAAATTACGCAGAAAATATTATTAATTTTGAATTGAGTTAAGATTTATTTTTCCTGCATAAAAAAAATCACTAGGTACTGAGTAATTTTCAGTATTGTATTCTTCGGCTGGTAAATAACATAATTGCACGTCTGTATGTTTTATTGCATATAAAGCAGCACCTACAGTTGAAATCTTATTATTGAGTGGAGCTATTACAGTATTGTATTCATTTTTAAACTTGCCTATATGATTTTCTAATTCACAAATTACTTTTGTAGGTTCAATCAATGAAAATTTGAATGTTTCAACATTAGTACCGTAATACTCAATTAGGTCATTTACAAATTTTTCATTGCGCTCATGAAATTCTGGGTTGATTGACTTTTCAACACATGGAGTACCAATAGATATTAGAAATGGCTCATATTCGTTAATAATATTTTTAGCTCTTTCGAGTTCAAACCCTGTCATAACTACCATGTGTAATGGTTTCAGAGATGATCTTTCGCCTGGATAACCTAGAATAGATCTAAGACCTGTAAATCCACGACTCAACCATTCATGACTTATTTGTGAAGGAGGGGAGTATGCCAAGTGTAATGTGTCGATTTTATCTTTCAATGAAAATAGTACACCGATTAAGATGACAAGGGATTCCCTAGTAAAAGTAGTTATATCAACTGTTATATTCAATTTTCTACCTTCTAGTTTTTCAACATTAATGAGTAGATCAACAAGCTGATCTACAAAATCAATATGTTCCTTGTTTGAGTAGCAAATTGTTTTTAATGTTTCTCCGAAAATGAGATTTAGTTGATCCTTATTATTTTTGGAAAAGTTTGCAAATTCATTTACTAAAAAGAATATCGGATATTTAATTTTAATATCTTTTAATGCTAATGGGATGGATAAGCAACGTGACTCGTAACTAACACAGCCAATTAAAATATCTTGTGGTGATGACAAGTATTTCACTAACTCTTTTGCATTGTATTTATTCATAACTCAACCTATATTTGTTTGGAATATATCTATTTGAGCATCAGATAATTCTTTAGTTATTTTTTTCATTCTTTCTCTGACAAATCGTTCATAATCTTCACAGGCAAGATTCAAATCAGCAGTTGTTACAGATATTTCACCAGCATAGCTTGATATATCTAGTTTAAAGTATGGTGCCAATCTTCTACTCAATACGAAGGTGTACCGTCTACCAGAGCCTTCTTTGCTGGGACCTACTGATTTGTGAAAATACCCCCACTCGACACCTAATTCAAAAATACGTTGCAATGTTTCATCCATTTCTCCCCGAACTGAAATTGAGAAAATACGACGCTGAGAACCATTAGAGAGAACTAATTCACGGAAAAGTTTTCCAAGTCCGTTAATTAGTGAAAAAAGTTTTGAAACGATATTGGTATCTTCAGAATGGGAGGCTGACGTTGTTACACCAGTTGTTACACCATTCGTATTTACATCTTTTTTTAACTTTTCAAATTCAGAAAGAATAAAATCTGAAGACCACTGTTTTATAACACTGTCTTGAATACTACACGGAATACTAGAAACATAGGCATCCTCATTTTGTTGAGCTTTTGTTTCTGCATACATTTGTGCTGCTGGTTCTAAGAAAAAACGAATAACACCAGATGAAATATCCACAATATTTTTGAATCCAGCATAACTGTATGTTGAGCTAGATTTCCCAAGAGACTTCATGTAATCGGGAACTGCATACCTAACTACATCGTCGGATGCTCTATATCCTCTTCCCTTGCCATTTCCCCATTCTTTTTTTAATTTTTCCTTAAAGATATTTATCTTTTTTTCTTGCTTTTCATCAACTGAAAAATATTCTTCTGGTGTGGTTTTGATTCCAGCGACGCTTAATCTTTTGCCAACAATACTGCGTATTCGACTCTGATAATGTTCTTTATCTGATGTGTATAAAGTGCTTATATCAACATCAGAATAATCATGAGGAGCTTCTATTAACTGCCCACTCAATGTTCTGTAAGTTTTATATCTAAGCTGAGTGCTAATCTTGATGCATAAATACTGTGTGGTTCGACAAGATACCCATGTATTTAGAATTTTTTGCATAGTTTCGCTAGAATTATCAGCATCATCTAGCATTAAATATATTGGACAGTTTGGGGTAAATGGAAGCTCTTTTATTTCTTTAGCCAAAGGTTGAAAAAAATCGACATATCCACATAACGAACCTGTGTACGGAACTTCATCTTTAATGAATGCAAGATGTTTCAAATATTGGATAGCCTTTTTCTTTTCCTCATCACAACACTCAGCCATCGATAAAAAACTTTGCTCAGATTTTTTAGAAATAGAAGCACCCGATGTTGTAATTAGTTTGGAGAATTTTTTATAAATATCCTGCACTTCACCTGTATGGTTTTTTTCTTTATCGTATAGCTTCGACAGAAGACTAAGTAAAATGCTTGCTATATGAAGAACCATTAAATGTTCGGACATGTATATATGAGAATCTCCTCGTAAACGATCTGTTTCTCTAATATTTAGCGCAGCAACTTTGAAAGGAATATGTACAGCTAAAAAATCTAATTCTTCAATCTTTTCTACTTTTCCAGCGCACAACTGCACAGATGGTTCTAAGTATTTAAGCATCATACTTTTCCCAGTTCCTCTAGGACCGTGGATGAATGTATGCCCAACATCTTTAATTTTTGGAAAATCAGAAAATACGTCAATAAACAAATCGGCGATTTCTTGTGGTTCAAGCGATTCTGGTGTCTTAACAACAAACGGATTTTTCATGATAAACTGCATTACTCAGCATTGGTTGCAATCCACCATTAACAAATTCTTCCATAATTTTATCTCGCATGATGATAATAAAATTGTAGATGTATTTATTTGAAACAAGTGTTTGATTAAATCCAATCAATGCTGCATTTTGAAAACCAAAACTTTCGTCTATATCAATTATCGCGGGAGTTCCACAACCTGCTCCTCTATTTGTTATAAGAATTTCGCCTCTACATGGATATGTTTTTTTATGTAATTCGGCGTGGTCTTCTGGTGAAACATAAAGGCAGTTTTTCCAATTTATACCTTGTTCACGAATATGCGTTGCCGATACATAAATAGCACCTTCTTTTAATTTTCTTGGTGTATTGTGAAAACCATCTGTTACTTTCGTGCAAATCCCCCCCAATCTCACCCACACCCAACCATCAGGCAAAGCAAACGGCACATCATCAGGGTTAATCGGTGCAAGCGGTTTTTCTTTTTTGATTTTCCCGTCAGCCATCAATTTTTGTTTTTCGGCTTTAATCGTTTCCAGCAATGCCTGTGCATCATGGTCGGGATTGCCTTTTTGAACAGGATTTTTAACGCGCCAATCTGCCGTGAGTTTGCCTTCAATCGCTTCTTGCAGAATGGCTTGGCGGAGTTGGGTTAGGTAGGTTTGTTGGTTTGAAAATCCATCAGAAAGCCCATTTTTAATGGCTGAAATTTTGTCGATTTTTCTCTAAAAAGTACCTGATGCTCAAAATCAAAATACGGAAGTTTGTAGTTTCCAAAATTGCTTTGATTGATGGCTAACTTTGATGTGCCTGTTGCGGTTTTTTTGACAATATCTTCGCGAATAAAATTGAACACGCGAAAATAAAAAGCCAAGTCGATTTTTTTATCTGTTTTTGGTGTGAGAATAAAACACAAATCGCTGGCTATAAATTTTCCATTAACGTAATGCGTTCTGCCCAAAGAACCAGAAGCCGCCATTGCGAAAACCAATGCTTCGGTGTCGTGCGTGTAAGCCTCGTGAGTTTTCCAGTCGGCAGATGCAGTGATAAAAGTGAAATCACCAGCGGTACATTTTGAACTTTGCAACGTGCCTTTTTCAAAATTAAACAGTTTAGAAATTGGTAGCCATTCGCTCACGATTGTTCCTCTTTCGGCGCAGAAATTTGATTTTTTTTGCGTTCTATTTTCATGTGTAAGAATTCAATAAAATCAAGAACCGTTTGTTGTTCTCTTTCTGGCAAACTAAAAAATAATTCGACAAGTTCTTCGGTTGTTATAGTCATTGCGCCAACTCCTGTTTATTTATTTTGAAAATCAGCTAATTCAATTTCAGGCAAAAACTTAAAATCCTTTGTGTTGTAAGTGAACAAAGGAATTCGATAATAAATCGCCGTTGCACCAATGATGGCATCGGGCAACGCCAAACCATGTGACAACCGATAAGTGCGGACATATTCCGTTGCTAAGTCGAAAATCTCTTGTTGCATTGCCACCAAACGAAATGAGCGTAATTTTTTCTCTATTACACGTAATTCATTTTTATCGCGTGCGCCTTGTAACAATTCCATTTCGATAATCGAATTGATAAACAGTTTTACGTCTTGGGCTAATAAATCAGGCAAATTTTGTTTGCGTCCATTGATAAAATCAATGATGGTGCAAGTATCGCAAAGTAAGTAATCAGCCATTATTTCTTTGCCAACTTTCAGTTCTTAATTGTTTGCCAAAATGAGCCGCGTCCGTCACATCGGTAAAAGCCAATTCGTTATCGTCGCCTTCATTTGCATAATCAATAGCGCGTGAACTGCTCAATGCGTCTGGCTTAGTTCTTTGATGATGAGGAAATTGCTTCAGTAGATTGAAAACCAACTCTAAATAAGCAGGGTCGAGTTGTTCAATTTCTTGCTTTACATCTTCTTTCGTGACCATTTTTATTGCCCCAATTCTTGTTTTAATTGGCTTAACAACGCATCGCTGTTTTGAAATGAATCATGCAACATCGTCAACAATTCTGCACTCGAATAACTCGCTTCAGCTTCAGGCGTGTGCGGGTTTTTAACGTCTAAGTTGTAATTGGTGGCTTCTAATTCGGCTAACGATACTTTCCACGCTTGTTCATTTTCAACGCGGTTATTCCACCATGCTTTGAGATTTTCAAATTCGGATTTGTGAATCGGTTTTGTTTTGGAATAGGCTTTCACACCTTCAGGGAGATGATGTTGCCAATACCAAATTTCTTTAGTCGGCGTGCCTTTAGTGAAAAATAATAAATTTGTCGCTACGCTCGCATAAGGTTGAAACACAGAATTTGGCAAACGAACAATGGTGTGTAAATTACATTCTTCTAACCAATGCTTACGGATTCGCGCTTTTACGCCGTCGCCTGTCAACGAACCATCAGGCAACACAATCGCGGCGCGACCGTCACGTTTTAGCAATCGAATCATCAACAGCAAAAACAAATCCGCGCTTTCTGTGGTGCGATAGGTTTGCGGATAATTGGTTTCAACGCCATCCGACACCGATGCACCAAATGGCGGATTCGCTAAAATCACATTCATTCGGTCAGCTTCAGTAATTGACGTGTATTCACGGTTCAAGCTGTCGTTGTATTCAATCGCAGGCACTTCAACATCATGCAGAATTAAATTGGTCACGGCGAGCATAAACGGCAAAGGTTTTAATTCAGAACCGCGTATATTTTTGGACAGTAATTGAAAGTCGTCAGCGGTTTTAACTTCTTTGCGGATATGCTCAATTGCACAAGTTAAAAACCCGCCAGTGCCGCACGCTGGGTCTAATACCACATCGCCTAATCGTGGGTTTAGAATCTCCGTCATAATTTCTGTAATCGCACGCGGCGTATAAAATTCGCCGTAATTCCCTGCGCTTTGCAGGTCGCGCAAAATACTCTCGTAAATATCGCCGAATAGATGACGGTCTTCCGAATTATTAAAATCAATTTCGTTGAGTTTATTCAGCACTTGACGAATCGTCGTGCCATTTTTCATGTAGTTGTTTGTGCCTTCAAAGATTTCTTTAACGATAATAGAACGTTTATTGCCGTCGCTAACATCCATATTTTTCAGCGTTGGAAACAGCTCTTTATCAATGAAATCCCGTAAACCATCACCTGTTAAGCCTTCAGAATCCGCCGCCCAAACGCGCCATTGCAAAGGCTCTGGAATGGGTGATTTGTAATTGTCGTTGGTGAGTTCGAGTTCTTGGTCTTTATCATCAAGTATTTTAAGCGAAATCATCCAGCCCAATTGTTCAATGCGTTGTGCGTCGCCCGACACACCTGCGTCTTTACGCATGATGTTCTGCAATGTTTTGATGATGTTACCGATATTTTTCATTATGCCGCCATGCTATAAATTTCTGTTTCTAATTGTTTGACTGCTGCCAAATACTTTTCTTTGCCACCGAATAATTTAACAATTTCAATCGGTGTTCCAATCTCGCTAAATGGGTCAACGCTTAACACGCCTAAATTTTCAATGTGTTCAATACCAACGTCGGCATATTTATCCAACAAGCGCGTAAAACCTTTTGTGCTTGCTCGCTGTATTGGGTGAAGTAATCACGTTTACGAATATCGTTGGCGCGTTCACGTCGCGTTAATGCGGGTTTATCCCATGCAACGTGACAAATCAAATCGAAAATATCGAGGTCTTTTTTCACGTCTTCACGCAGGTTTTCTAAAATAATACCTTGCTGTTCCAATTCGTCAATTAAGGCTTTTTTCTTTTCGCTCGAATTCCAACGGGTTAAGAAATTATCAAGACTGGTGAATTCTTTAAGCAAACTGCGGCGCGTGTAATCAGTCAAACTGCCTGTAATCAGCTTGCCGTTTTCGTCTAAATACTGCACCCGCTCGCTTAACAGCGTGACTTCAACGCCAGCGACATACACTTTGGCGCGGGGTTCTTCGGTAATTTCGCCACCACCAATGATGACGGGCGTTTCGGCTGTCGGTAATTCAGGCGGAGGCGTTGAGGTTGATTCATCATCGGTTGTTACTTCGTCAGATGTTCCAAAAATAACGTCATCGAGTGTGTCTGTTTCGTCATCGACATTTTCAACGACCTTAATCATCACGGGTTCGCCATCGAAATCTTTATCGGCAAACAAATCGGTGGCGTTACGAAAATCCATAATCGTGAAAAACTGTTTGCCGAACGCTTCATTAACTCGCGTACCACGTCCGATAATTTGTTTGAATTCCGTCATTGAGCCGATATTGGCATCTAACACAATCAGTTTGCAGGTTTGCGCGTCAACACCTGTGGTCATCAATTTAGAAGTCGTGGCAATAACAGGATAGCGTTCTTCAGGATTGATAAAATTATCGAGTTCGCGCTTGCCTTCAATATCATCGCCTGTAATTTTCATGACGTATTTGTAATTTTCTAGCACCAAATCTTGTGCTTCATTCACAATCGTTTGCCGCATTCGGGTGGCGTGTTCAATATCAACGCAAAAGATAATCGTTTTGTCGTACACATTGGTTTTACGCAAAAACGCCATCACCTGTTTAGCGACTAATTTTGTGCGCTCATCAATTACCAACAAACGGTCATAATCTTTGTTGTTGTAAATGCGGTCATCGACTAACGCGCCACCTTTATCGGTTTTACCTTGTTCAGGTCGCCAGCCTTCAACGTCGATATTTAAACCAAAACGTATCACTTTGTACGGGGCAAGAAAGCCATCTTCAATGCCTTGTTTAAGCGAATAGGTGTAAATCGGTTTGCCAAAATAATCGATGTTTGAAACGTCATTGGTTTCTTTTGGTGTCGCGGTTAAACCAATTTGCGTGGCAGTGCCAAAATAATCCAAAATCTCGCGCCACGCGCTATCTTCAGCCGCGCTACCACGATGACATTCATCAATCACAATCAAATCAAAAAACGTGGGACTGAATTCACGGTAAGCGTCAGTGTCTTCGTCGTAATTGGTTAAGCCTTGATACAAGGCAAGATAAATCTCAAAGGCTTTGTCGATTTCTTTATGGCGAATAATCGTCATTTTTTCTTTGAAGTGTTTGAAGTCGCCACGTTTAGCTTGGTCAACTAAAGCATTTCTATCAGCTAAAAAAAGAATGCGTTTTTTAGTTCCACTTTTCCATAATCGATACATGATTTGAAAAGCGGTGTAGGTCTTGCCTGTGCCTGTTGCCATAACCAGTAACAAACGATTTTTTCCGTTAGCAATGGCTTCGACGCTACGATTGATGGCTATTTGTTGATAGTAACGGGCTGTGCGTCCTGAAACATCATAGAAATAATTGAATTCGGCGATTTTAGCGGCTTTAGGTGTTTTGATGTTTTTGTAATGTTGGTATTTAAGCCAGATTTCTTTCGGAGAGGGGAAGTTTTCAAGGCTTAATTCATGTTCGATTATTGATGATGAGCCTGAGCGATCGTGTTCAATAAATCCGTCGCCATTGGTACTGAATACGACAGGAATATCTAAAATCGCCCCGTAATTTAAAACCTGCTGCATTCCCGCACCCAGCGTTAAGGTGTTTTTCTTTACTTCGATAATGGCAACGGGAATGTTTGGCTTGTAATACAAAATCACGTCTGCAAATTTTCTTACACCCCGCTTTGTTTTATCGCCATTAACGTAAATTCGACCATCGGTAAAATACACTTCTTCGCGGATTTGTTTTTGCAAATCCCAGCCTGCCTTGATGAACGCAGGTAAAACGTAGTGCGTATAGATGCTATTTTCAGAAAGGTCTTTTTTATTAGCCATTGAAATATCTTTTAATTAAATTTTGTTTTTATTTTTTATGAAAATTTCACGAAAACCAGCTATTGTGACGGGTTTTCATTTTTCAAAGATGGCATCATGCTGCCTGCCGTCTATCTTGGCTGTTTTGATTATTCGCTACCCAATGTGAAATAGCTTCGTCAAAGGATTGTAAAAATGTTTCGATATCCGCGATTTCTTTCTTTTTTTGCGGCTCTGGCAGCCGTTTAATCATATTTAACATTCTTACATCTTCGTCATCAAAATTCCCCCACCCATTGTCGCCTTGTTTAGCTTGGGTTATCCGTACACCCGTCAAAATATAGTTCACATCAGCCCCTAATTCGGCAACCCTCGCCAAATAATGTCCGTCTGGGCAGCGTTCCCCCGATTCATATCGTGCTTGCGCCCGTTTTTGAACCCCTCCTGCAAGAGCCATTTTCTCTTGCGTGATGCCTAAGCGGGCGCGTTCTTCTTTAAGTCGATTTCCTATAGTGTTCATATAGCCTCTATAATTTCCTGTAAAAGTCCTTTTGGACTGCTAAAGTTAAACCATGTTGAGCTAATAGCTCAACGGCTACAAAGTATCACAAAGTGGGATAAATGCAACAAAGAAAGAGCGTTAAAACAACAGAAAAACCAGACCTCGCAAAACTCAAAGATGAATTTTTGGACATCAAGATTGGGTTCTTGAGACGAGACTCAACGGTCACTAAATTTTGTAGCTCAAACGGACTTAATCGCAGGCACGTTTTTATGGCTTTTAACGGGCTATGGAATGGTGAAAAAGCCAAAGCCTTGCGTGAGCGTCTTGCTAAAGCCTCAAGGGGGGAAGAATGAGTTTTCAAGCCATGACATGGGCTGTTGAGCAAGAACTACAGCTTAAAGAAAAAATGACCCTGCTAATGATGGCAAATCACTGTAATCACCACACTGGGCAATGCAATCCATCCTTGAGTCGATTAGCCAAAGAATGCGGTATGGGAAAAACAGCCTTGTTATCTGCTATTAAATCGCTGGAAAACAAAAATTATCTGCGCGTCATTCGCAAACAAATTGGCGATGTTCACTTGCCAAATCAATACGAATTAAATTTTGACTGGGGTAGTACGCGAGAAGAACCACCTAGTACGCGCCGCGATGGAGGTAGTCCGTCACACGCACAAGGGGTAGTCCGTGAGGCGGACATAAACCAAGAATATAAACCAGTAATACAACCTAAAAGCATTGTTGTTGTAACGCAGGGAGAAATTTCCAAAAAATTGAAATTAACAGAGGAGCAACAAGCATGTTTTGAATGGGCAAAAACTCAGTCGTATTGGATTAGCTCAACGGTATACATTGAGAATTTTTTACAAATCTACGCGAAGCCAAGCAAGCGCGGTTTAAAAGCGCAATTTGAGGCAAGCAAAGTTATCCCACAAGGAGTCCCGAATGGAACACATCAGCAAACTGGCAGAAAACTGTCCGCCCTTGAACGATTCGAGAGAGCCAATGGACTCGGCGACTACGCCACCGACGACACCACCAGCGTCATTGACTGCGAAGATTACAGAACCATCGTTTAAAACACTGCTGGTTTGGAAAAAATTTACTGAATTTTACGGTGCAGCTTGGATAAACGAATTTGGTGAACGTCCAAACCAATCGTGGACAGAAGAAATTGAGAAATTAACGCCCACAGAAATCGCTCGCGGACTTGAACAATGCAAACGGTCTGGTAATCCATTTGCGCCGCGCCTGCCGCAATTTTTAGCGTTTTGTGTGGGGAATAGTGAGCAACGGGCGTTTTATGCCAGAACCCAAGGAGAAAACAAAAACCAACTTCCTAAACCACCACCCAACCCTGAAATAAAACGGGCAGCGTTAGCAGAGATTAAATCGACACTGGGAATGCCTGAAACGAAAAAGCCAGAGCTGTAGGTCTAAGTACAGAACTGGCTAAAAACACGGTCAAAGACCGCATTTAAATAAGAGGCTCGATTATGACACGAAAAGAAATAACACGGCAAACCTGAAAAAGCGTTGAGGCAACTTAACTCAAATAATTAACCCGTAGCGTTAGCTACCTCCTGACCTCGCGCTGCTGCAAGGTAGCGCATTTTTTAAGGGTGAAACCAATGACAGTTATAGCAATCGAACTGGCGATTATCGCCGTCATGCTAGTGCTAATCCACAAACAACAAGGTAACAACAATCGCCGTGAAAAA
>CAILJB010000090.1 GCA_903834465.1 uncultured Pseudomonadota bacterium
GACTTTCGGGGGCTAGTCTGTGAAGTGAACCGTGCTGTAATGCGGTCAGCAGCAGAAACCAGTAGGTAGTAGTGATACATGCCTGCTCCTTAGCAATAAGGAATCCCCGTTGTAACCCTTTAGGGCGGGGAGGATGTCAAATCGTTAAGTAATAAGGGGCAGGCAATTTGTTTTAATCAATTTAGCGCGTAATTTATTGATAATGGAAAGCGCATCATCAATTTCAAACATTTCCATTTTAGTCACAATTTCAAACACGTCTTGCTCTGCCTCAGTGCCAGCAACGTCTACACATAAATGGGTAATATAAATTTCAGCCGCTCCTATATCATTTTCCAATAATGAAGCCAGTTCTTTTAGCTTAATCAACAAATTATGGTGACTTATCCCCTCCTTTGTATTAGTCGATATTATTTCTGTATTTGGAGTTAACCCATCAATTTCATCTACGGCTTGTTGCAATAATTGTCGCAGTCTTTCAAATTGTTCAACATCAGGTATTTTTTCTTGCTGTAACAAAGAATCAATTTCAATGGTACATGTAAAAAGTTTCGTAGCATCAAGCGTTCCGCAAACGCCTTTAAATCCGTGACAAAATTCCTCACCAGCTTGAACCCCTTTTTCTTGTATTAGATTCTGCAATTCATCAACAGCGTTCGCATAGCGTTCTCGAAAACGGTGTAATTGTTTGAAATAAGCATTTGAATTGCCACCAATACGACGAATACCTTGTTGGGTATCAAAATTTTTCAGTACCGGCGAATTTAAAATAGTATTTGTCACATTAGCAATGGTACTTTTTCCGCGTAACCATCGCGCTAATATTGCAGATAATCGGTCTGGTACAATTGGTTTAGCAATATAATCATTCATGCCAGCTTGTCGGCATTTTTCTACATCTTGCTCCATTGCCATCGCTGTCATCGCGATAATGGGTAACGATGAAAAACGTTCATTGCCCAATGCGCGGATATGTCGAGTAGCATCGAGTCCATCCATAACCGGCATCTGTACATCCATTAAAATGGCATCATAATCACGCTGCTGCACCATTTTCACTGCTTCTGCACCGTTTATTGCTTCATCAACACTGATATTCATACAATTCAGTAATTCCACAGCAACTTCGCGGTTAATTTCGTTATCTTCAACAAGTAGTAGGTGGACTCCTGCATAATTACGGTTAAACATATCCCTATTTGATTTTTGATTGTACTTATTCGTGTTTGCCCAACTATGATTGAAAATAGATAGGAGGCTATTAAGTAGTCCAGAAGGTAACACCGGTTTGATAAGAAAACCGTCTATACGGTGTTGTTTAGCTAGCGTCATCACTTCTTCACGGTCATAAGTCGTTATCCCTATTATTTTGAGTTGCTGTAGGATAAGCGCGTCATTGCGTATTAGCTTGATGATTTCATCCCCTTTCATATCCCGCATATTCCAATCCAACAATACTACATCAAAGGAACAACGCTCTAACTGTTCAATTGCGGCTAATCCATTAGTTACCGTGCTTACGTCTAGTTGGAAAAAACGTAACATTTCGCTGAGAATCTCGCCCGAAACGTTATTATCATCCACCAGCAACACATGGATATTGTTAAGTAATTGCCCTTTCTGTTCGAACTGTCCTAATTCGACTGAAGAGGGGGCAATTTTTAACGGGATGGTACAACAAATTGTCGAACCTTTATCCAGTTGTGACGCTTCTATCCAAATACCTCCCCCCATCAATTCAACAAGATGTTTGCTGATTGCAAGACCTAACCCTGTGCCGCCAAAACAGCGCGTGGTACTTTCATCGGCTTGCATAAATTTTTGGAATAATTTGTTTTGCACTTCAGATGTCATACCAATGCCGGTATCGCGCACCGTGATATGCAGAATTAAATCGGTTTCTGTTACATTTTCACAATGAAAGGACAGCTCTACCTCTCCTTTTTCAGTAAATTTGATGCCATTTCCACAAAGATTTAATAATACCTGCTCTAAATGGAGCGGATCGCCTAAGAGTAAAGATGGAATGTTGAAATCATAGCGTATAAGAAATTCAATGCCTTTTTTTGTAGCTTGCAAACCTACGTTATCCGTTAGTTGTTCCAGTACCGTATCAAAACTAAATTCAATCGTTTCGATGTCTAACTTACCTGCTTCTATTTTGGAAAAATCTAAAATATCGTTAATGATTTCAAGTAGATAATTTGCAGCACTTTGCGCTTTACTCAAATAATTTCGTAAAACTGGCGACATATCGTTATTGAGTGCTAAATATAACATGCCAAGAATGGCATTCATTGGCGTGCGTATTTCATGACTCATGTTAGCCAAAAAAGCACTTTTTGCCACATTTGCCGTTTCAGCCATTTCTTTGGCTTGTGCGAGTTCTTGGGTTCGAATTTGGATGAGTTCTTCTAAATGCTGACGGTGATGATTGAGTTCTTCCGTTCTATCTCGAACTTGTTGGTCTAAATTTTCGTTTAGCGCATTAAGCCGCGCTTGAATGGCATCGAGTTCCTTATTTTGACTAAGTGAATTGTTGTAGAGCGAAAACAGCATATTTAAAATTTGCTTACCACCACTGGCAACAACATGTTTCTTTCCGTTGACATACACAACTTCTTGTCGTCGCTCATTTGGCCATAATCGCTGACTTGGTTTATTCAATAAACAATGAATAGAGTCCAACAGACTTGCTTCAACAAAAGGTTTAATAAAATAAGCATCCGCACCTGAATTGATGGCTTCGATAATGTCTTCGGGTTCTGAAAGTGTGGTGAGTAAAATGAGAGGAATCGTCCACAACTCATCATCATGTTTGAGTGTGCGACACAACTCGTAGCCATTCATAACTGGCATAATTATATCGCTGATTATCAGTGCTGGTGGGTGTGAACGGATAGATTGCAAACCTTCAGCTCCATTTTTCGCCAAATTTACCGCATACCCTGCTTTGGAAAGAATAACGTTCAACAATTCTGCCACTGACGAGCTGTCAACAATGAGAATTTCAGGTTGGCTATTAAAAACTATATTTTGCCCTGTTATATTGTCTTTTCCCATCATGGTATATATCCTCCTATTATCTCAACTGCTGCTATATTCTTTATACCCTTATTTGTTGACAGACTACACATGTTCAAATAGTTTTTGCAAAATAGTGCTAATTATCACGCACCATCAAAAGGGAATTTACCATGTTCACAATTATAAAAAAATTACCCATCAAAACTAAATTAGTGTTGATTATTTCATTTATCGGCGTAAGCGGTTTAATTCTTGAAGGTGCAACCTTTGTTGTCTACGAACGATTTCGAGTAAAACAAGAAATGGTACAAGATTTTAGTTTGCTAGCAAGCATTATTGGTAATCGAAGTATTGCGTCTTTAGAGGATAAAAACCATATAATTACTAAGGAAAACCTGACTATATTTAAAGTAAATCGTGCTATAGTCGCTGCATCGGTTTACGATGCTCAAGGCGACATTTTTGCACAGTACGATAGTGGTGAAGAAGCTATATTTGATTTCCCCGCCAAGGCTAATTTGCCTAGTGAAACAATATCGACAGAGAATGGTTATTTGTATCTCAACGAACCGATTATGGACAACGGTGTAGTTGTTGGCAATGTGTTCATTCGTGCCAGTTTGCGCGAACTAAATATACGCGGTCAGAACATGGTGTTGTTTTCTGCTCTAATAATATTTGTAACAAGCATTATCGTATTGATTATTGCAGTGTGTTTACAACGCGTAATATTAAGACCCATTGAACATTTAATTTCGAACGCTCAAACTATCACTACGCATAAAGATTATCGCGTGCGAATTCCATCTGGAAACAATGATGAATTTGGCGCGTTGGCACGCACATTTAATTGTATGTTAGACACCATTCAAAATTATGATTGTGCTTTGCAGCAAAGTAATCAGCGATTAGCCACATTTGAACAAAATGCTCATTATCCGCCTGAATTACTCGCCCTAGAAAGTTTGCAAATTGGTGAAGGTATTCAACGTGTTGGCGGTAAAGTAGAAGATTATCGTAAACAATTACAACGTTTCCGTGAGCATTATGCTAATGCAACACAAGAATTAAAACAGTTGCTGTTGTCTAAAAAAGATATGGCAGCCAGTGAGGATTATTGTAATACGCTTAAAGGTATTACGGGCAATATTGGCGCGAAATCTCTTTATCAATGTGTAACAAATATAGGTATGCAACTAAAACAGTCGCAATTACCCAATGCTGTCGAATTTGAAAAAATGCAGACACTATTACAAGCGGTTATCAAAGATATTGACACACTTTCCTTAACTGAAACAATGGTGTCATCACAATCTAAAAATTTTTCACACAACGTTTTGTTAAAAAAAATATCCGCTTTACTTTTTTCGCTAGAAAATGATTTAGGTCAGACTGAAACGTTATTGACTGAATTACTCATTGGCACTATTGGCGGAGAATTTGAAACACTAATAGCAGATATTACGGCACAAATTGATGTGTTCAATATTGATCAAGCGACAATACTTTTAACGACTTTACAACAACGCTTATCAACACAATCTTAATTTTTAAAGAGCCATAACTATGCTCGAATCCAATTTAACTAAACCACGCCTGCTTATCATTGATGATGTCAATGATAATCTGCATACGTTAATAAGTATTTTGCGTGATGATTACGCGATTGTGGCGGCTACAAACGGCGAAAAAGCCTTAGAAATTGCATTACGCAACCCACCTAATCTCATTTTGCTTGATGTTAAAATGCCCATTATGGATGGTTATCAAGTTTTGCGGCATTTAAAAACGAATGAGAAGACCGCTAATATTCCTGTCATTTTTGTCACCGGATTAACTGATTCTGCTGATGAAGAAAAAGGTCTTAAACTGGGCGTTGCCGATTACATCACCAAACCTATCAATCCCGATTTACTTAAATTGCGTATATTAACGCAACTTGAATTATGTCGTTATCGGCGAAAACCAACCCGTGCCATCAACGCGTTAAGTGCTAAACCCACCTTGTTGGTTGTGGATGATATTCCCGAAAATATCCATCAGTTAATTTACGCTTTTCAAGATAAATATCACATTATCGCGGCAAATAATGGTATGAAGGCTTTGGAACTGTTGCGCGGTCGCACGCCAGATTTAGTGTTACTCGATATTGTCATGCCTGAAATGGATGGTTATGAAGTATGTCGGCGCATGAAAGCAACGCCTGAAGGTAATCGTATTCCCGTCATTTTTTTAAGTACCATTGATAGCTCCGTAGACAAAATGCGAGGCTTTTCTATTGGCGCGGCAGATTACATAACGAAGCCTTTTGATATTGACGAAATAAGAGCGCGTATTCACACGCATTTAGAGTTAAGTAAATTACAACATTATTTTGAACAGCTTGTTGCACAACGCACCGTTGATTTAGCAGAAAGTCGTGAGAAATATCGCGTTCTCGCTGAATATTCGCCTAACTGGGAATATTGGCTAGATGAAAAGGGAAAATATTTGTACGTTTCACCCGCGTGCGAAATGATTTCAGGGTATAACCCCGAAGCCTTTATCACCGATACAAATTTGATGAGTAACATCATTCATGCCGACGATTTAGCAAAGTGGTACACACATAAAGAGCAAGTAAGTCGCTCTCGCGAAATGACAATCCCGCCAATAAATTTCCGCATTTTTGACCGCGCAGGACAAGAACATTGGCTAGAACACGTTTGTAAACCCATTATTGATAACAATGGACACTTTCTGGGTTTAAGAGGAACGCATCGAGACATTACCGAACATAAAAAAATACAACAACAACTTCATTTTGCTTCGCGTGTTTTTGAAAATGCGTCCGAAGGTATTGTAATTACAGATGAAAGTAATCATATTTGCAGTGTCAATCTTGCCTTTCAAAAAGTCACGGGCTACAGTTCCGAAGAAGTTTTGGGGGAAAATCCTAATATATTAAAATCAGGGCAACATAACGACGATTTTTATCAAACGATGTGGAACTCCATCAATATGAATGGCAGTTGGCAAGGCGAAATTTATAATCGCCGTAAAGATGGTTCGATTTATCCGTCCTCGGTTAATATCAGCATTGTGCATGATAAAAGTACAAATACCTATCATCACATTGCGGTATTTTCTGATTTGAGTCCCATTAAACACACCGAAAAACAGCTCAATTTCTTTCAATATTACGATCCACTTACCTCATTACCGAATCGGACATTATTTACAAAATTGCTCGAACACGCGCTGCAACAAGCTAAACACAATAATTCGCAACTTGCACTGTTATCCATGGATTTGGATCAATTCAAAACCATCAATGAAAGTTTTGGCACAAATTTTGGCAATCAAGTTTTAATTGAGACGATACAACGTCTCAAAAACGTATTGTGCGGCACAGATGTTATTTCACGTTTTAATGGCGATGAATTCAATGTGTTAATTACACAAATTGATAATTTAGAAATCGCACATTTAACGGCGCACCGCATTATTGAAAGCATGGAAAAACCCTATATTTTGGGCGATCAATGCGTTTATATCAGCATGTGCGTCGGTGTGGCATTTTATCCCTCTGATGGGGGCGATACTGAAACGTTGCAACGTAATGCTGACACGGCTCTTCATCAAGCAAAACTACAAGGGCGAAATTCGCTGTGTTTCTTTGCGTCGGAAATGACGCAATTAGCTAAACAACGATTAAGTCTTGATACGGAATTGCGTCGAGCGTTAATAGAAGATGAATTGCTTTTGTACTATCAACCACAAATAGAGTTAAAAACAGGAACATTAGTGGGTTTAGAAGCCCTCGTCCGTTGGCAACATCCCGAAAAAGGCATCATTCTACCAAGCGAATTTATTCCAATGGCAGAAGAAAGTGGGCTGATTGTGATGATTGGTGAATGGGTATTGCGCCGCGCCTGCCAGCAAATTAAACAATGGTTAGCGAAAGGATTTCAAGTACCTTCAGTGGCAGTGAATGTTTCGGCAATTCAACTAAATCGCGGCAATTTACTGATAACCATTCAAAAAGCTCTGCGCGATTATGATATTTTACCGCATTGGTTAGAACTTGAAATTACAGAAAGTTCGGTGATGTCAGATTTAACGGAAGCCGCAAAAATTTTAGCGCAACTTAAAGCATTAGGTTTTCGACTGTCAATTGATGATTTTGGAACGGGCTATTCGTCCATGTCTTATCTGCAACAGCTTAATGTCGATAAATTAAAAATTGATATTTCTTTTGTACGAACGATGACGCATGACACCGGTAAAGCGGCAATCGTACGGGCAATTATTGCATTGGGACACAGCCTTGATTTAGACGTTATTGCAGAGGGTGTTGAAAATGAAGAACAAATGGAAGGGTTACGAAAATTACATTGCGACATGATTCAAGGCTATATTATCAGCAAAGCATTACCACCAGCAGATATTGAAACTTTTTTCAAGCGGCGAGTTGGTAAAGAATAGCTAAAAATATTTTCAAATAATCCAGCCCCTATAAGGGGCTTGGCTTATAGGGTCAATACTTATTGCGTGCGAACTAGCCGAAGATAATTTCCATCATACTTAATCCTAAGATAATTATCGTAACCTTGATCAAAATTTACATACCACGCATGATTGCTAAATCCGGCGAAAGGCGAAGATGTCCAAAACGCTTTGGGCGGCGTATTCGGAAATACGCCTGCGTTAGTTGACGGATTGACACATTGTTCTTCGATAATTGTGCGTAATTCATTCACACTCGGCAAACGCCAATCGGTGTAACCTTCAAAACCCGTTTGATTTAGCGTTTGTACATATTCAAAAGCCTGATTCCATGCGTAAGTTTTTGGTCTACCTAAACAAGATGAGCCAGTTTGACCTTCACTGCATTTTTTCCACATCAAGCCCGTTTTATTATCTATAACTGTACCGAGTGTATTCGTTGCAAAACGGTCAGTTGGTGTACTGGAAGCTATATTTGTTTGGCAAGTTTGAGCATTAGCGACAACCGTTAACGAAAAAATTAAAATCAGTCCTAATAAGTTTTTATTCATATATTATTTAATTTTAAAATTGAAAAGCTGTTATTTTTATCACATTATTCAAAGATTAAAAAACCTCCGCGCACATTTAGTTTTTAACACAAAAACATTTTGACACGTTGCAATTACCATCGTACAGTTTTCGCAATGAGAACCGTTGGATGTCAATGGCATTCGATGAATAACCAAACAGATGACAGACAAGGTTTAGCCGATGGAATTTTTTACAGATTTTGATAAAGCCGTTGCACTAGCAATGACGATTGTTATTTGCTTGAAATACGCGCTTAATCCACATGTATGACAGACTGAAGCAATGCCGTTTTTTCAAATATTATTTTATACCATTGTAATTGGTATGACTTACGACATTGCACCACTTCATATCTTGCAATAGATGGCGCGTCGCGGGCTGAAATTACCTAAGTATTTACTACTCTGAAAAGTCCAAGAAATTACAGACGGCTATTTTAAAAGGGCATGAGCATCCATTGCTAAACGATGGTGTTATCTGAAAAACCGAAGAAAGATGAATCTTATCTTATCTGGTGGTAATCTCATGTGTTCAATTTCACTTCTCGATTTAATGGATAATTATGGACAGTTCTGCAAATAATAATTTTGTTTGGCTTGACGAATACAAGATAGGTCACGATACCGTTGATGCACAGCATCAATATCTATTCGAATTAGCCAATCGAATCATCGACCCCAATAATGACCAGCAAACGACCCATCTTAATGTTGAGGCGTTGTACGAATATACGCACTCACATTTTAGGGATGAAGAATTGTTGATGGAACAGTACAATTATCCCGACTACGAACTTCACAAAAAAGCACATAAGCGATTGATAGCAGAGCTTAATGCAGTTAGCGGAGGGATTTTGACTGACGAGACACCAAGAGCTGATGTTGTAAAATTTATGAGTGATTGGCTTTTAATACATATTCTTGACGAAGATATGAGTTTCGGTAATTTTCTTCGTAAAATCGCAACTCAAAGCACCAACTAGCAGTTCGTTTCTGCCCTGCTTTCTTCATGAATCAGCTGCCCATGCAGAGCAGGGCGGTTTTTTTTGACATTTGTTGCGGTGTTTTTTTCAGCTGCAACAAAATTGCGACATTTTTCTTTCAGGCATAAAAAAAGGCTTTAGATTTTACTCTAAAGCCTTTAATTTTATTGGAGCTGGAGATGGGACTCGAACCCGCGACCGGCTGATTACAAATCAGCTGCTCTACCAACTGAGCTACACCAGCAATATGTGTTAAATTATACACACAAAATAATTTTTAGCCAATATTTCAACGTGAATTCAAATTTTTTTCTGCATATTTCAAGCCAAACACAACAACTTGAAATAATAATAAATTCAAAAATTACAAAAAGTTATCTTATTTCAACCGCTAAAAACGGCATGGGTGAAATTAAAGGCAGTGAATGCACTCCTTGCGGTTGGCATTGCGTTCGCGCGAAAATTGGCGACACGCAACCTTTGTATAGCGTTTTTGTGGCGCGACGACCCATAGGTGAAATTTATAACGCTGAATTAGCGGTAAATTATCCGAACCGAGATTGGATTTTAACGCGCATTTTGTGGTTAGACGGTTTGGAAGCCGGCAAAAATCGTTATGGCAACGTTCACACCGGCTCACGTTATATTTACATTCATGGTTGCCCCGATGAACTGCTGACCGGACAACCCGCTTCACACGGTTGTATTCGGATGAAAAACACCGACATTTTAGATTTATTCAATCAAATTCCTGTCGGCACAAAAGTGTTTATTGACTAAAACGTATCACTTCTTTGTCTTCTTGTTCAATTTGCGTTGGATAAGCACGATGCGATTCGTAATCACCGCTTGGCGAACTGCCCCCATTTAATTGTTCGTTCACTTGTTGCGCGACTTCAACGCCTAAATTATGAGAAACCTCCGCAACCACTCTTCCTCGACTTGGCATAACGTGTCCGCCTGCCGCTGCAACACGAACGTCTGAACCTTCGCCTGTCGCTGTAAATGCCGCTTTGATTTCGTAAGTGTGCGTGTTAATCAAACTAAAATCAGCCACGAGCGTCATGCTAAATGTATTCGCAACATTATTCGTCCCGATAATCGGATTCGCTTCATCACGAAAATCTAATTCGCTCAACGTACCAAACAAAACGTAATCGGCTTTGGGATAATAGCCTTTTTTAATTTTATCGATAATGTCGAAAACTTTTTCACTGCTTTTCGCCGTATAGGGTTTAGCTTGCGTGAGTTGAAAACCGCTTGTTTTTAACAATTCACCTTTAATATCACCGACAAATTTTCGCAATTCACCATATTCAATATAACTTTCCGTTCCCGATGATTCGCTATAATCGGTTTTAGATTTTGCATTAGTCGAATCGTGCGTTGCAGTGGAATTACTGCGCTCAGATTCGCTATTGTGATAGTCCACATCGTGAAAAAATTCTCGCACTCTATCCGAATAAGCCAAATCTGTGACCGCAATTTTCGCCGCATGAGCAAATGAACTGATGCTGAGTAAGCCTAATAAAATTAAACGCCGTTTCATGATTTATCCCAATTAGAACATTGATTTGTTGGACGTTTTGCGGATTTCTTTTTCGTCCGCCCATTCCATCACACCACTTTCGTTATCAATCAATTGCAAACTAAATTTATAATACACGTCTTTAACATCGTCAGTGCGTTTGACAATCGACGTAATGGTGCCTTCGATACGAAAATCTGCGCCTTCCATTTGCCCAATTTTTTTCGCTTTACTTTTTTTGTACAAACCACTTTGACTTTGACGGGAAATTTCATCAACCTGGGTTTGCATGCCGCTGGTATCGACTGCAAAACGCATCAAACCGCTTTTCATAACTTTAGTACGAATGGTATCCGTAATCGATTTTGTATCGATATATTCGCTGGTATGATTTTTCACTTCGGCAATTGTCACTAATGGACGTGACTTTGAAGTAACAGCCGCTGACTGCAAAAGTGAATTAGTCATAGCTTGCGCGATAGATTGTAAATCCGTCGAGCCAAATTCATTGGTTAACGTTTCGACCGCTTTGCTATCGCCGTATTGGACATTGCCTGAACTTAACGTTGGCGTTTGACTAGCACAGCCACTTAACAAAGCAATAACGGTCGCGGATAATAAAAGTTGAGTACGCATGGGGATTTCCTTTGGCTTAAACGTTAGGGAAGAAGATTTATTGTTTTTACGAATGTGTAGACTTATAAATCTGTCGTGTGGATTTTAATTGATAGGTCAAATCGAAAGCACTAATTTTCCTATAGTGTGACCTGCTTCAATTAAATCGTGAGCCTCTCGCGCTTGCGATAATGGCAATACATCGCTGACATGAATTTTTAATTTTTCTGCGTCGATATAGGTTGCACACTGTTTAAGCAAGGCAACGTGTTTGTCGCGTGCTAAATTCAAATCACGCAACATTGGCGTGAGCATCAATTCAAAACCGATTAACAAATTCCGCAGACGGGCTTCACTTAAATCTAAATTCGACGCATCCAGTAACGTCACCAATCGACCAAAATGGGCAGTGCAAGAAATACTCGTTTTAAAAACCTCTGCACCAACGGTATCAAATACTAAATCTGCACCGTGACCCGCCGTAAATTCTTTGACCGCTGTGACAACATCGGTTTGATTGTAGAAAATCACTTCGTCTGCACCCAATGCTGTGACAAAAGCGGCTTTTTCAAGAGAGCTAACCGTTGTAATCACCCGTGCGCCTGCAATTTTTGCCAACTGAATGGCAACGTGACCAACACCACCTGCGCCAGCATGAATTAAAACCGTTTGTCCTGCTTGCAAATCACCACGTTCAAATAATGCGCCCCATGCTGTAATTAAAACTAATGGCGCAGCGGCAGCCGTTTGGAAATTTACCGTTTTCGGCATTAAACTTACCCAACGTTGGTCGATGACAGTGTATTCGGCGTAATTTCCTTGTTCGCGTCCTAAACCACCGTGACAAAACCAAACATTGTCACCAATTTTAAAATTCGTTACAGCGGTACCAATTTCAACGATTTCACCTGCACCATCACAACCTAACACCGCAGGCAACGCTACATTTGGATAAAATAAGCCGTTTTTACGAATTTTAGTATCAACAGGATTTATACCTGCCGCATGTAATCGTACTTTTATTTCAGTCGGTTTCGTTAAGTTAGGTTCAGCAATATTTTGTTCTATTAAAACGTCACTATCACCAATAGCGGTCATCAATACGGCTTTCATTAGCGTCTCCTTAAAATTTCATTGGGCAATAAAAAACCTGCTAAGTCAGGTAACTTGCAGGCTTTTTATTGTTTCGAATTTAATTGGTCGGGACGATAGGATTTGAACCTACGACCCCTTGTCCCCCAGACATAACCAATCGTTACAGAACAATAAAAATCAATAACTTACAATTCGCTTGTCGCCGCAATTAAAGTCACACCACGCTAAAATCAATCTATTCCAGTCACAGTATGGCGCATTTTTGTCACACCATCCTAATCACCAAAATTTTAACCAATTTTGATTACGTCGAAAATCATTGTTAAATTTTGTTTCCATCGCATGAAGCAAATCATCTTTCGTTAAATAAATGTCTTGTAATAATTCGCTACCATCCAATTGTGCAGCAAAGCTATTTGAATCAAAATTGTCGAGCGTTATTGCCTGTCTGAATTTGATAAATTTTTTGTAATCTTTTTGAGCAAGTAATTTTTCTCGATTTAAAATTTTAACAACGCGATCTAATGAAATTTTAATTTCTTGGCTCGTTTTAACATTGGCGTAGTTATTTTGATGATATTCAACTGCGGTTTTTTCAATCGAGTTTAAATCAACATTTATTTTGTCAATTAACGCCCGTTTTTCTTTTCTTAATTCCCGCCTGTTGTTACGCTCATCAACAAAAAACCAACCAATTATTACAAGTATCCACGGAACAATTTGGCAGTTCATAATTAGCCCTCGTCTTTTGCTTCTGCGAGTGCGTCATCTATGTAGCCTTCTATTTCATCTGGCAACGTTGGATCATCGTTTGATTCAAATTCAAATGTTTCAAGAATTTCATTTTTGGAGAAATTAAGTCTAATTAAGCCACCAAATGCTTCCTCAAGAAATGAAGATCCATAACCACGCGCACCATCAAAAATAATTTTAACGTGTGTTTTTTGTTTCAATGGTTCGAGTAAAAAAGTAGTTCTGAATTTTTCCCCATTGTAATCACCATCTGATTCATATCGTCCTGCGGGGTATCTGCTAAAATCTTTAGCGATGTTGATTGCTGGTTTCATAATGATTCTCCTGTTGTGGTCTAATTGGAATTCGCCACTCAATGATTGTGCCGTTAATTGACGTGTCAAAATTTTGCACAGAATTTTTATCTTTCGATTCAGCTCGATACATTCCGTGATTGCTGTAAATTTTTATAATGCCATGCAATTCGTTTGCCACGGCATTAACCATTTGATTTAAACCGTAACCGCGCCCCTTTTTATTTGTACCTGTTTTTTTCAAGCCTGTTGCTTCTCTGATTGCAACGCCATCTTTGTTGCCACCTTGTACTAATGCAACAATTTTCTCCCATGCACGCGGGTGATTTATCGGAAAAGTTTCTGGAATACCCACGCCTAAATCACAAAAAGCAACATACAAAAAATCATCTTTTTCTTGTGAAAGCATCCACCAATTATTTACTTTTATATTCGGGTCAAGGTTATCGTTTCTAGGAGAGATATAGGCATGATGATGTGCATTTAACATCGCCTCAGTCAATCCAACATACAGTCCACTTGTAAGTTTTTTTGTTATTCGACCATCACATCTATCAAGAATGTCATCGGTTTTTTCGCCTTCTGCATTTGAGCCATAAGCAAATTGCCAGTGCTGTATATTGTCGGCTAACGAAGGAGCGATGCTGCATTTTTTGCCTAACAATTTGAATAAACTTAATTTGTCGAATACTTGATTAACTTTTCTATGAGCAGAAAGAACGCAGCGAATTTTTACATTTTTGTCTTTCAGTTTTGCAATTCGGTGTAATTCTGATACAAACAACAGCGTTGCACTGGGTTGTAGTTGCTCAACATTTTTTAGATTTAAGCAAATACTTTGCTTTGAAATAACAACCTGTTGTCCTAGCTCTTTCAGAAATTTTAATAAGTTTTTTCTGGCGTTGTCGTCTTTAGCGATGCTGAAAGTGTGCGGAGCAATGAATTCTTGCAAATTCTTAAATTGCCAAGGTATTCCATCAAGCCGCTTACTCTTGCACCTTTTTTTATCAATTTTTTTGATACGCCGTTTCTGATAAAGTTTTTGCTTAAATGACATTTTTTTCATAAAGTCCTAATTTTTTATTATTTTCATTCTTCACCTTCTCAATTTTCACAAACAGCACGACAAATTTCTGATATTTTTTCAAAAACTAATTTTTATTAACGTGAAAATCCGCAGATTGGACATTGAGATAGTTGCATTTTTGAGAAACATTTAGGACAAGTATTTAGATTGTTCAAATTATCAATCATGCCACCAGCAGCTAATTTTTGAGTTTTAGCTATATCTTCTTTGAATTTATTTAATGGATTTGTAACTAAGTCATTAAGACCAAGTGCCGAACCGAGTAAGCCTTCTTTATGTAAATGTAATTTTGCAGCGTCCGTTATAGTAGATACTTTGCTCATTTCATCAATATTTAATCGCCCAAGACTAAGCAATCCACCATTTGCATTTTTAGTGAGTTCGTTTTTGTATTGGTCAAAAGCATTGATGGGAGAGTTAGTAATTGATGTTTTGCTTATTTCATCAATATCTAATCTCCCAAGACCAAGCAAGCCACCATTTGCGGTTTTATATTGGTCAAAAGCATTGACAGCAGAGTTAGCGATTGATGTTTTGTTTATTTCATCAAGATTTAATCTCCCAAGACCAAGCAAGCCACCATTTGCGGTTTTATATTGGTCAAAAGCATTGAAAGCAGAGTTAGCGATTGATGTTTTGTTTATTTCATCAATATTTAATCGCCCAAGACCAAGCAAACCATCATTGATATTTGATGCTTTCAGTTTGCTAACTTCTGTTTTTAATTTTGTTATTGCACTTTCGTTTTCCGCTATATTCTTACTTTGTAACAAAGAAACGGTTTCCTCTAGCTCACGCAAAGCATTTTCTTGTGCTTTTATTTTTTCTAAAGTTTCATTTTCTTGAATCTTATTATTTTCAATATATTCGTTCAGCCATAAAACGAAACTACCAATTTCGTCAGCATTGCCAGCTATTTGATTAAAAATACTAAGAAAATGTAAAACCAAAGGGTTATCTGAAAAATTGGGGTATCTAATTTTATGGTCTATTTCGCTCCAGCCTTCTTCAAAAATAGTACGGACTTGAATTTCAATGGTAAATTGAAGATTTATATGAGTGACTGGTAAAAGGTAGTGAATTGAACGATAACCAGCTTCATGATATTCAATTTCAAAACCGTATTCGATGAGTTTTTTTTCAAAATTGTCACCGTTTTTTAAATAAGCAATTGGTTTTGAAATTGACGAAACACAGATAGTCTCTTTGAATTTTTTATCTATTTCAAAGCAATCTTCTTTAAGTAAATGCAAAGCTCTAATTCCAACCAAGTCAGTTACAACTTCCTGATAATTTTCAACAGAAATTGTTTTATATTTTTCTTTTCCTTTAGCACATTTACGAACGATTTTTTCTAATAAATGTTCTATATCCTTGGTTCTCCAGCGAACAGAATGAACAGCATTTATTTTCTTAATTTGTTTTACTAAGAATTCAGCCGCATCTTCAAAAATGTAGATATGTTTTTCATAATCCATTCCTATTTTTTGAAGTGAAGTCCACTCACATTCACTTTTTTGCCATACGTCACCGCTAATACGATTATCTTTTAGAAAATCTTCAAGTTTTCTATCTTGTATCATGCAAGTTTCTCCTTATGTGATTTATGATTATTTTTAACAGCTTGCGATTTTTCTTCAATCGTTTTGATTTGTTTTTCTGTCGGGGTTGAAAAGGCGAAAGTGTTATAAATAATTCCTGCTAAAATGTTTAAGCGAGCCAACCCGATTAACAATCGGCATTGTTCCAAGATTATCCGCAATCACCCGATAATACTGGAATCAAATTTGCCCACCTACGCCTTTAAACTTCTCAACGAAAGTGGCAATTTTTTGGAAAACACTTTGCTTTTTAGTTAGATATTGCGGATTTAACGGACTCATTTTCGGCAGAACTGCGTTAAGTTCAGTGCCATTTTCACTTGCATATTCATTTTTTAACGATGCCGTGATGTAGCGTTTAGCGGCTTCTATGTTGAGATTTTCAGTGACAATTAAATCCTCTGCTTCACGTTTTTGTTCGGTTTGAGCAAAAGTAAAGAAACCCTCAATAATGCTAGCTTTATCAAGAAAATTATCTAAATTGCTTTGGTTAATAAAATCGACCAACAAACTTTCTTTAGCTCGATTGCCAATGCTAGAGCGAATCAAACGACTGACATCTTCAAGCAATGTAGCTTTGTCTTTAAACTTTTTATGATTTTCAAAAATCAATTCCAAAATGTAATCTAAGTTAATCTCTTGTGATTTAAGCAAGTCTACCTCGAAGACCACATCATCCCAATCAATGGTTGATGTTTTATCGCTGTCTCCTTTTTCACGACGAAGCCAATCACGAATGTCGTTATAGCTTGAACGATAGTCTTGAATAACGCGCTCTGCTGGTATTTTAATCGCTTGCATAGCAACTAAATCGTTATCGTCTAAATAGTGCTGAGTTTTGAACTCATCTACAGCAGCAGGGTTGTTCGTATCCAAAGATTGAAAGGCTTTTAATCCCGCAAATTCATCGTAATTTTGCAGTACATTTTCAACACGCAAATACTCACCGAACAATTTAGCAAAGTCTTTCTTGTCTTTTTCTGTCACGATGTTATCAGGGGTTGGAAAGTGTTGTTGCAGAGCTTCAACAATATCTAAATAACCACGCCGCGCCTCTCCCGTTGCTATATCGGTAAAGCCTTCCATGTATTCTTTGTAGCTTTTTTCGAGTACCACATTTTTGGTATTGCTATCACCAAATAACGTAATGGCATCAATGGTGGCTTGTTCTAAATTACGGAAGGTGACGATATTGCCAAATGTCTTGGTAGCATCATAAATACGGTTAGTGCGGGAATAGGCTTGTATTAAGCCGTGATAGCGTAGATTTTTATCAACAAATAAAGTGTTTAAGGTTGGCGCGTCAAAGCCAGTTAAAAACATACCCACCACAATGAGTAAATCGATTTCTTGATTTTTTACCTTTAACGCAAGGTCACGGTAATAGTTTTGAAATTCTTTACTATCAATACCGTAATTGGTTCTAAACATGGCGTTATAGTCACCAATTGCCGCACTTAAAAACTCCTTAGCACTGCTATCCATTGCCGTAAGTTCAAAGCTCTCATCCAAAATTTCACCGATAGCATTTTGTTCTTCATTGGCGGAAAAAGAAAAGATAGTGGCAATTTTTAACGGCTTGTTACTGTCTTTTTGCAAATGCTTAAACGATTCATAGTACAACTTGGCAGCATCAACACTGCTAACGGCAAACATGGCATTAAAACCTTTACCATTAGCTTGCAGGCGATGCGTTTTTTGTTTGAAGTTGTTTAAGATGTACTGCGAAATTTCTCGAACGCGCTCTGGATGCAATAATGCTTGTTTGTTTTCTGCCGCCGTGAGTTTTTTCTCGTCTTGTTCTGATTCAATCGTCTTAAATTGTGGGCGTACATCGTTGTAATCCACTTTAAACTTCAACACTTTTTCATCACGAATCGCGTCAGTAATCACATAAGAATGTAACAGATGCCCAAACACACTCGCAGTGGTTTCAGAACCTGAAGCATTTTGTGGAAAAATCGGCGTACCCGTAAAACCAAACTGGTAAAACTTTTTGAATTTCTTTTTTAGGTTCTTTTGCGCTTCACCAAATTGGCTACGGTGGCATTCATCGAAAATAAACACCACTTGCTTGCTGTAAATGGGCAAGTCGCTTTCACTTTTGATTAAGTTATTGAGTTTTTGAATGGTTGTTACAACGATTTTGTTGTCGTCTTTATCAAGATTACGTTTTAATCCTGCCGTATTTTCTGAGCCGTTGACGCTATCGGGTGAAAAGCGTTGATACTCTTTCATGGTTTGATAATCGAGGTCTTTGCGGTCAACCACAAAAAAGACTTTATCAATAAAATCCAACTCGGTTGCCAAGCGTGCGGCTTTAAAACTGGTTAATGTTTTACCCGAACCTGTCGTGTGCCAAATATAACCACCACTTTGAGTAGAACTGGCGTTTTTTGATTGATATGAGCTGTTTATTTTCCACAAAATGCGCTCGGTTGCGGCAATTTGATAAGGTCGCATGACCAATAAGTTGTTGCTCACGTCAAACACGGAGTAATGCAATAACACATTCAACAACGTGTTTTTCTGGAAAAAGGTCGCGGTAAAATCCTTTAAATCTTTAATCAAGGTATTATCAGACCTTGCCCAATTCATGGTGAAATCAAAGCTATTTTTATCGCGCTTGGTGGTGTTAGCAAAATAACGGCTATCCGTACCGTTTGAAATGACAAAAATCTGCAAGTATTTAAACAGTGAATGCTCTGAATTAAAGCTCTCTTTACTGTAGCGGTGTATTTGGTTGAAGGCTTCACGAATCGCTACACCACGTTTTTTAAGTTCCACTTGCACCAATGGCAAACCATTCACTAAAACAGTGACATCGTAACGATTGGCTTGTGTGCCTTTTTGTTCAAACTGTTTAATGACCTGTACTTTATTACGAGCAATCGCTTTCTTATCCAGCAAGTAAATGTTTTGAATACGTCCATCATCAAAAACGAAATCATGAATATAGTCATCATGTATTTTGCGCGTTTTGTCGAGGATGTTATCGCTGGGTTTATCTAAATATCCCTCAACAAAGCGTTGCCATTCGCTATTGGAAAATTCTACATTATTCAGATGTTGTAATTGCACACGCACATTCGCCAACAATCCTTCAGGCGTATTCAAATCGAATAGGTACTCATAACCCTGATTTTTTAAATCGTTGATGAACTCACACTCTAAATCATTTTCGCTTTGATAGGATTCGTTACCCTGCAAAAATTTGGTGTATTTATCCAAAACAATAAAATTATTCGATTCTGCAATAGGAGTGTAGCTAGTCATTTGTATATTCCCTTAATTTCTTAATAAGTCCGTTAAATCAGGCTTGTATAGCTTATCAATGTGTTTAACTAATCGCATTAAAACACGTTTATCATCATCTTTAAGCTGGGTTACTTCTTCGCTGGCATGTTTAGAGTGGCTGGAAATGTTAACAATCCGCGCCTCATAAGGATTGGTTTTTCCATTATTAGTTTTAGGTAGAATATCCCCCCATTGTTCATAACCAAGGAATGTAGAAGTTTTTTCTAATATATTTCTGATGAAATTGTAGTGATATTTATGTAAATCGCCTGTTTCAATGGCTTTTTCAATTTCTGCTTTAAGATGCAAATGATATGAAAATGGCGAATCATTAGATTGATTTACCAATTCATATTCACCGTCATCATGTCTTTTTAAAAGATATTTTTTAAATGTATTTTTCTTGAATTCATTGTGTAATACGTTATAGAAAAGCGGGTTATGTGTGGTAATAATAAACTTGATTTCTGATTCACTCGATTTAATCAATTGTGTTAAATCTACCGCTAACTCAATTAAATGATTTTCATCTAACGAACTTACAGGGTCATCAATAAAAACGTATTCCAACTGGTTAAATTTATCTGTTTCACGCTCGTCAGGATCGGCAACATTCAGCACCTCAATCACTTGTTCAAGCAAAGAATAAAACACACTCCAAATAAAGTTACTTTCTTCACCTTTTGAAATTTTAATGTTTGGCTCTTGCGGATTATTACCTCGCTCGAAAGAAAATCTAACCTCAGAAAAATCCTCGTTAAAATTAGGAGTTAATTTTTCATTTGTATAATGTTGAAAAATGGCAGTAACGTTTCGGTCTTGACCTTGCTCTTCAAAAACCCATTTGGTAAATGCGTTAGGCTGAATTTTTAATTTAGGTGCAACATCACCTTCTAAATCATTATCCCAATAAAACAAATCTTCAGTGAATGCACTGTAATAAAGAATTTTTTTATTTTCTAATTCTGATTCCTGTACATCTCCCTCATCCCTTATTTTCGGTGAAACTAACTCTTTAAATTCTCGTGAAAGCTGTGTTTTTCCTGTGCCATTAAACGCATAAATAATCTGAACTTTTACATCTAAAGTTTTTTCAGCTACTGCTTTAGTTTTATGTACCGAATCTTTTAGTTGTTGTGCAATTTCCGTTAACGATTTTCCCATGCTATGCCTCTATTTTTGACTTGGGAAAACTCAACAACAAATTCCGATAATACTCATATTGCTGTTGGCGCAATTCGATTTCACGAGGCAAACCTTCGGTGATTGAACTGGTTAATGCCTCAAATTTATCTAAAATGGAAACGATACGCTGTTGTTCTGCTAGGGATGGAAATGGAAAACGTACACTTTCAAAAGTTGCAAGATTGATATTGCTCTGTGCGCTACCCGTGCTTTGCGATTGTAGTTTCGTTTTAAATGAAGACAAAAGATACTCAACAAAGCTCTCATTTGTTTTTTCTGGATTAGCAACAAAACCTATAATGCTGTCAGGAAAACATGAATCAAACCCAAGAATCGTAGTTTCTGCGATATTTGCTGCTATCGTTATACAAAGCGTTCCTTTTTGCCACAACTTACTTTGTGCTAATCCAAACTTACTATAAGTTTGTGTGTACGCTGTAATAATATGTGAGGAGTTTCTAATATCTCCCGTTTGAATGAATGGAATATCTCCACCATATAATTTGGGGTCGTTTCTTGGGCGGTGTTTTGATTTTCCACGACCAAAATGAATAGCAACTTCACTTAATGTTTTCCATTCAATTTCACCTTCTTCAAACGTGAATAACTGCTCACGATAGTAGTCATATTGCTTTTTTCTGGCGGTAAGCTCGGCGGTAAGCTCGGCGGTAAGCTCGGCGGTAAGCTCGGTGAAATTGTCCAAAATTTGGACAATTTCAGTTTGGACGTTGAGCGGTGGAATGGGAATTGGGAACTTATCTGTATCAGGAGTTGCAATTTGTGGCATTTGCATTTTACTACCGAGGTTTTGAAAATAAGGTTCGTTCATTTTCAAAAAATAATACGCAAATTTTATATTGATATTTTCATTTTTACAGCAATACGACCACATTTCATTTTTATGTGAAAATGGTTTGTCATAATACTCAAATTCAATAACACCACGAGATTTTACGATAATAGATGGATCTTTATTTATATCGTTGTCAGGTATATCTTCAAAATTAACGAATGCAACAGTTTTACCGCCAGCAAAAATTTTTAATGGCGCACCATCTTTATGCAATTCTTTCATCTGACTAGCAGTAATTTTTGTTCCTTTGGTACGAACAAGCATTTTTCCCAACGGCTTCCATTCCACTTCAACGCCTTCAAGCAGTTTTTCCATAAAGTTACTCATCTTCACCGCCATCATTAGTTTGTAATTCCCGTTCAATGTCTTCAATGCTCGGCAAATTAGTCTTGAAGGTTTCGGGGAGTGATTCCGTCAGTTTGTATTCGGCAATGCCCATGGGCTGGGTTTTGTCACCTAGCGCATATTCCGCCACCACTTTATCTTTGCTTTTGCACAACAGTAACCCAATCGTGGTGGCATCTGCTTCGTGTTTCATTTGTCTATCCACCGCCGTCATATAAAATCCTAGCTGTCCCAGATGTTCAGGTTTGAATTTGTCGGCTTTGAGTTCAATCACCACATAGCAACGCAGTTTTAAATGATAAAAAAGCAGGTCAATAAAGAACTCTTCTTCACCTACTTGCAGCAATACTTGACGACCAACAAAGGCGAATCCTGCGCCGAGTTCTAACAAGAATTGCGTCACATGGGTAACGAGTGCATTTTCAATTTCCCGTTCCTGAGCTTCGTCAGTCAGTCCCAAAAAATCGAAGCGGTAAGGGTCTTTGATAGATTCACGGGCGAGATCAGAGTCAGGTTTGGGTAAGCGTTGCTCAAAATTAGTAACAGCTTGCCCCTGTCGCTCAAACAGGCGGGTTTCAATTTGCATCACCATCACATTGCGCGACCAGTTATTTTCTACAGCTTTAAGTGCATACCAGTAACGATGGTCTGCATTGTTCAATTTATCTAATAGCGTGATGTGATGATACCAAGGCAATTGTGCAAGCACCTCTTGCACAATTGTTTGGTCTTGCCATGCCCCCGCAAAAGCACGCATATATTTTAGGTTGCGCGGCGAAAAGCCTTTCATGTGAGGGAAAGCGATGCGTAAATCGTGAGCCAGTCGTTCGATAACTTTTGCGCCCCAGCCTTGTTCTGCTTGCCTGTTCAAGATGTCTTGCCCGATTTGCCAATATAACAACACCAGCTCTTTATTAACCTGTAATGTTGCTCGCTGCTGGGCGGTGTGAATGCGACTTTTTAAATCATTTAGCCAATTTGTATATCCCTGTGGTAACAGATTTAGCTCTGCTTGTTGTTTGCTGAACACATCATTTTCTTGAGTGTTCATGCTTCAATCTCAGCAATAATGGCATCAATATCGGTGCGTAATTTATCAATCTTTGCTACGGTGATTTTTAGTTCAGCATTCAATTTGGTAATGTCGATAACTTCACGAGTATCTTTAGCTTCAACGTAAGAACTAACCGATAAATTATAATCGTTCGTAGCTATTGCACTGTTTTCCACTGATTTAGAAAAATGGTCAATATCGTTTTTGCTGTCAAATACATCCATGATTTGAGTAATGTGTTCATCGGTTATTATATTGGTGTTAGTTTGTGGTTTAAATAACTTACTAGCATCAATAAACTGAGTTTTATTGTCTGTTTTGTGTTTGGAAAGCACTAAAATATTGACGGCAATCGATGTGCCGAAAAACAAGTTAGGAGCTAAAGAAATAACCGTTTCGACATAGTTGTTATCAACTAAATACTGACGAATTTTTTGCTCTGCACCACCACGGTAGAAAATACCAGGAAAGCAAACAATAGCGGCACGACCTTTGGCGGATAGATAACTCAGTGCATGTAACACAAAAGCAAAGTCGGCTTTAGATTTTGGGGCTAACACACCAGCAGGCGCAAAGCGTTCATCATTTATTAGGGTTGGGTCATCACTGCCAACCCAATTAACCGAATAAGGCGGATTAGACACAATCGCATCAAAAGGTTTTTCATCACCAAAATGCGGGTCTAACAAGGTGTTACCTAGTGCAATATGAAATTTGTCGTAGTTAATGTTGTGCAAAAACATATTCATTCGCGCAAGGTTGTAGGTTGTATGGTTAATTTCTTGACCAAAAAAACCTTCTTCAATCACATGGTCATCAAATTGTTTTTTAGCTTGTAACAACAACGAACCTGAACCTGCCGCTGGGTCGTAAATTTTATTAACGGTTTCCTGTTTGTGCATGGCAAGCTGTGCAATCAACTTGGACACGGTTTGTGGAGTGAAAAATTCGCCCCCTGATTTACCTGCATTAGCGGCATAGTTAGAAATTAAGAACTCGTAGGCATCACCAAACAAGTCGATTTTATTTTCGTGGAACTTGCCAAAATTAAGTTCGGCAACGCCTTTCAATACGGCGGCTAAACGGGTATTTTTGTCGGAAACGGTGTTACCTAGGCGATTACTGGTGGTATCAAAATCGGCAAACAAGCCTTTAATATCCATCTCGGATGGGTAGCCATTGGCAGAGCTTTCAATGGAGGAAAATATAGCGGCTAAATCAGTGTTCAAGTTTTCGTTTGTATTAGCACAGGCAGCAACATTCGCAAACAGTTGGCTGGGGTAGATGAAATAGCCTTTTGTTTTAATAGTATCGTCTTTGATGTCTGAATTGATAACGTCGTCTGCGAGTGCAGCATAGTTAACGTTTTCATCACCACCTTCAATGTAACTAGCAAAGTTTTCGCTAATAAACCGATAGAACAAAGTACCTAAAACATACTGCTTAAAATCCCAGCCATCGACTGCACCACGAACTTCATTCGCAATTTGCCAAATTTGGCGTTGTAGTTCGGCACGTTGTTGGTTACTTGTCATTGTTAAAATCCTTGTTAAATACGTTCTGAATAGTTTAAGCGTTACGCGCAATCAATACTAATTCTACCCCCTCTTTTAAAAATACCTCTCAATCAAATCACAATTTCATTCATCACCAAATTCGGAGCCTCGTTTTCAATCCGCCCAGCACGAATGTAGTATTTTGAACCAATAGCACCCGTGCCACGCACCCGAATCACACCACCATCAATTAGAGTCATCAACGATGTTTGTCCATCTGTGTTTGAAAGTGTACCCACCAGCAACGGGTCTCGCGGCAACAATTCTTTGAAACCTTGCCAGACGTTGGCGGTTTCTTCGCCAATGGTAATAGTCTGCGAAACTTTACCTAAATCAGCACTGATACCAATCGAATTCACTACGCCAAAAACATGACCATCGTCGATGTCGATACGCACCAAATCACCAATTTTCGCCAGCGGAATATCAGTAGCATTTAACGGAATGGTTAAAGACTGAATCGCTGGTTGTTCCCATTGGGCAGCTAAAAGCCGCTCACCTAACGCTCGACAACCAATGACATCGGTCATTAGTGAATTTGTCACAGTTTGCAATAATTTATCACCAGCCGTTCCTGTAAATCGGCAATGAGCCAACACACCACCAATATCTGAGCCATGCACATACACCGCGTTTCCTTGCGCTGGCACAACATTTCGATAGGTGAGCGATTCAATTACCGCGTCAGGAATAATTAAATCAGGCGTTTCGCTTTCATAATTCCAAGGCAGAACAGGATAACGCGGTATCACATCAATCTTTTTGCTGTGGCGCGATGGCGCGATAACCGCACCAATATCGGCAGCAATGCCTGCAATTACTTGAATGGGTGTTTTTGCGGTGTAGCTAAATGCCCCTGCGGGAATGTTCCAGTTTGCGGCTGACCAAAGTCCAATCTCCCAACCAAACGGCAACTCTAACGCCGCCAACTGTTGAACATTCATCAAATCAGATTGTGTTGCGCTGGCAGGTTGTATGTATGGCAGCGTGAGTAAAGCAGTCAAACTGCGTCCACTCAACGAAATTGAGTTTTTAGCGAACGTTCGATTGCGCGTGACTTTCTCCACTAGCACGTTGAATGAATAGCTGTTTATTGTGATGATAATTTCAACCGCCGTCCCGTCTGATTTAACCACCAGTGGTAATTGTGAGGCATTGAGCAATTTGCAACTAAACGTCCATGCCCATGAATCGGAATCTACATTGAGCGCAATGTCTGACACATCAAGTGGCGTTAAATCGAGCAGTGTCGCGGTGATAGTATGTTGCATCGTATAAACCGTTTTTCTTGGAATGGTGAAAGTGACTGTTTCAGGTCGAGGCGTAATCGGTGGTCTTGGTAGGTCTGTTGTTCCCGTATCACCGCCACCTGTACCCGCTAAACGTTGTTTGACGTTGAATAAAACCTTTGCTTGCTGAGATTTGAAGCATTTATGAATCAGCAACGTATCTGCTGTAGCAGTATTCACCGATTTCGATAACCGCAATCCGCCACGTTGCACTGATTCAATCAGCTGATATTTTTCGCCTGTGAAAGCGTAAGAAAACTGCTCGCTAGGCGAGTAATTCAAAATGCTATCAAAAATCGAACGATTGAATTTCGCCTTTTCAAGACCGCCGTCATTCAAAACAAACAACACGACGTTTGCTGAATTAGCAGTGTCCGACAAATCAAATTCAACGGGATTTTTGGTTCGATACGCTGAATCAGTTTGGGTAAAAATTCGTTCAATCGGTGGATTTTCAAGAATGAAATCCGCACGCGGTGTGTATTCAAATTCGGGCGGTAAAACCTGATTAAATGCGACTTTGAAAATGTGCGTGGCATTCTCAACATCATCGACAACAAAACGGTAAGCTGCACCGAGTGGAATTAGTTGTTGTAAATCAGCCACCGTTTTAACTCGCAATGCAATCGCCACATCTTGCTGTGATTTCAATTCAGCAAACATTGGTGTGGCTTGTTGAAACGCAAATGCCGTTGTGGCGTTCAGAGCTGTTGTTGTTTCTTGTTGCGAGGTGCTTTGCGTTTCGATGACCAAACCATTTTCTTGTCGTAAGGCAACGGTGGTGGATTTCGCAACAGTGACATCTTGATTTGAAACAGCAGAAACCACATTTTTAATTGCATCACTTTGCAAAAAAGCGACTTTCGATTGTAGCGAAATAGTTGGCTGAACAACTGAATTAACACGGCTATAAAGTGAACGCCTAACGTGCGAATTGTAGTCGCCTGAAAAGTCGCCTACGCAATCATCCAACGTGAAGGCAAACTTCCCTAAAATATCAATCGATAATGCCTGAAAATGTCCTGTGACATTATCGAGCGCGAAAGCAAATAATCCTGCTGCATCTCCAGCATCATTGCCTAAATTAAAATCAAGTGGTGATGCGCCTGACTTCGTAGCGTTTAGGTTAAATTCAACAGGCGATAATTTAGACGTGTAGGTCATTAAATCGGCGTGAGTTTATCGAAAATTTGTGCGTTAAACGGCTCGTCAGTAATGGCTACGGCGTAATAATCCGACACGTTGCGATTCAAACCGCATTTAAACTCAAATTCACCATTCAAATTAGTAAAAGTGCTTTGAATCAACGCTCCTGTCTTTCTGAAATACAGCGACACTCGCGCTTTGTTTTGCAACACACCTTGCACTTTTACCGTGCCAAAAATACGTCCAGCTCTATCAACCGTTGGAATGCTTAACGTGTTGAAAACGCCACCACCTTCCCAAACGGGCATTTGTTCTTGAATTTCAATAAATGCTTCATTTTTGAATGTCAGGGGAATGAAAAATTGCGTGGATTTCATGTCCTTGAGCGCATCGTTAATCATCGCATCTTGAACAGTCGCTTTTGTTGTTGTCATATCAGACAACGTGTCAGAAACAACAAGTGTTGAAAAAGACGGCTCAATTAACTTGGCGTAAAAACCTACATCGCTTAACGCATCTTGGGTAAAAATTGCGTCCGTAATATCCATGTTAGCCGTTTGAAATGTCGATTAAACATTGATATTCCGTTGAATAGCCACCTGAAAGAGCAATGAATTTTTTGCCCGCAAATTGACCACTTCCATCAATAATATCTTGGTGATTAAACGGTTTGTAATGAAGCGGACACCATAAATTGGGCATCGTGCCACGCATTCCAACGCTTTGCTCTGTGACTAAAACAGGAGCTAAATGCAATGCACCATCAAGAGGCGAAGGATAAGAAATGCCAGCACCTCCCATCATGCTGATAGATGAATTTCCCATATTAACAGTCGATGTTTTACCGTTATTAAGCGATGCACCAATTTGAGTATGAGGTCTTGCAATATAGTGACTTGTGAGTTGTGTCAGTGATGACCCCAGATTAAACAAATCAAAGTTGTAATAACTTGTTACGTTCGTCCCCGCGACAATCATGGTATTAAAGGCATCGCCTGATTTATTCGAGACAATATCGCCAAAAAACAACGTGCCTCGATAATTAACGTTTTGGTTTGTCTGGGTAAATAGATAAATGAATTTTTCAGAAGCGATTGCAATCCAGTCACAAGTTCCTGAACCTGATTTGCCAACATACAGTCCGCCACTCGCTTGTAATTCTGTTGGAAAATCCGCTACCGTTCCATTTATATCGGTCATGCTTTCGCACGCTTTGATTCTCGCAGTTGTTGTACCCGCATCATTCACACGCAAATACATTCCGTTTGAACCCGCACCTTGTTTGTAACCTGCTAAATTTGTGCCTGAAAAGGGTTTTGTCCAACCCGCGCTTGCAACTTTCGCGGTAATTGTTCCCGTTGCAGGCGTGACGGGCGTGCCTGTGCATTGATAAGTGAAAGAACTCGAACCTGTGACCGTGATTTTAAAATCACCGTTGTATTCAGTTTGGGTTGCACCTGCAATGGTTACAAAGGTATCAGACTTCAAACCATGAGCGACAGGAACGGTCACGGTGACTGTTTGCCCAGAGCGTGAAATAGTTGCTGTTTGTGACCCGTAACCATTAACTAAAACACCATCTAAAATGCTAATCAATGAACCCGCCACGTTGGTATTGGTTGGTGCGCCGTAATCGGTGCTTCTAAAAACTTTTATTGTCATGCTACTTTCCTTTTTGGAACAAGTGGGGATTGAGTGATGGGTTGATTTAGACGTTCAACAACTTCCCAAAGGCAACCGCTATCGGGAGTGAATACTTCGGGATTGGTTTGCCACGTTGGTTCGAGTAAATTTGAAATTCCGCCGTGTCGGTTTCGGTAATAAAACGGCGTTTCAGTAGGATTTTTAGGCAAAACTAACGCGCCTGATTTGTAATATCTGCCAGCTTGCCACCTATCGCCGCACGCTTGCATTACCGTGACACAGACTGCTTTATCGTTTGGCATTAGGACGGATTCCGTGCCGTTTGGAACGTCCTTTTTGAGAATTAACTCGCCATTTAAATCGTGAATAAACAACAACAAAAACGGCACGGCAATAGAGGCATTGATGGTTAAATTCAATTCAAACAACGCCACTTCAAAATGCCGTGTTTCGCTTGTTTGCCAGCGGGTTTGCGCGTATTCCACATGAGCTAAAAACCAATCTGCGTTGTTGTCGCTGTATTCAAACCGCCATGCTTTGGGCGCGTTTGCACCCTGTGCTTTGAATGAATATGCACCAACAGCAAACGGTGTTGAAAATTCAAACACCTTTTCGTTATTTTTCGCTGGCATGACACCGCTAAAATTGCTGTTTGTTGGCAGTAAATTTAATGAATTCGGATGTGTGCTAAAAATAATCTCTGACGCTTCAATCGTGTCGCCGCCATTATTATCTTGAAACAGCAAACGCCAGTATTTATGCGGAGTCATAAATTCCCCTCCGTCAGCGAGCCGTGCAAAATGCTAATCACGCCGCCTGCGATGACATTCAGGTTGTTGAAAATCATCACGGCATTTGAACCATTTGTGCCACAGTTGAAATCCATGACGAAGTTACCATCACCATCAAAAGCGCGTCCCCAGCCAATTACGCCGTTTGCTTTTGCCAGTGGTTCGTTTGCAATGATGTCAAACACAAGTACGCCATCAATCACCACGGCGCAGGGTTTTGAAAACGTCACCGTTCCGAGTAACGTTTCACTCGTGGCAGAACCAGTGATAGCAGGTTTTGCACCTGTGTAAAATTTCGCTGTACCGTGTTCAACACCGCTATCGAGTGTAGTAATCACGGCATTTGCACGAGTGTTTCGCAGTGACATTGAAAAACTAAGCGACATTATCAATGTCTCCGCGAGCTTCAATGCAAAAGGTGAAATCGGGATCAGTTGCCGCGCCTTGTCCGATGGATTGAATAATCCAAACAGGCGCGTTTGCAGCGTAAGTGTTGAATCGCAGCACATTCCCTGCTGACCAGCCGCTACCCCAACCACCTGATGGAATGGTGAAATAAGGCTGCGTGGTGTTGGGATTTATCGGCGCAGTGTCGGTGTTGATATTTGCGCCAGTGACGATTTGCCCGACGTGTTCGCCAATGACGTTAAACAACGTTGCGGTGGTAAAAATCAACGCCCAGCGTTCTTGAATTGCACTGTGATTATCAACAACGATGGGATATTGCGACGAGTTGTACTGAGCGGCAACCGTTGAACCGATGATGCTGTCACTCCACTCGTTTGTCCAAGTCTGCTGGTCAAATGGGACAGATACTCGCGCATAAATCGTTCCGTGAACCACAGCATTTGAAACGAGCGTATTTTCAATGGGGAAAGCGTGCGAAATCGGCTGAGATAAAGTCAGTTCACCCGTAATTTGCACGTCTGTTACCACACCCATATCTTCGATACGGTCAGTAATAGTGAGTGGTTGCGACACGCCAGACAAATTATTCCAAGTGATAATGCCCGTGTCTAAATTGACGCTGTATCTATCAACGGCAATCATATTTCCCGCTGCGTCTTTGACAGTCACTTTTGCTAATCTCACGCGGTGTAAATTGGTACTTGTGCCATTAGCAAATGTGCCGACAGTGGTTTGGTCATTCAAAATAACCGCCACATCACCAATCGAATACACAGGTACACGTCCGTCTGGCGGTAATCGAACAGGGTCTAAGCCTAAAATCGAACTTGAGAGTGGAATGTAGGTGTACGACACGGCGTTATAAACAATCGATTCGGCTAAAACGTGTGCAGGTTTAAAAACTTTAGAAACGGGTGGCGTGGCATTGGTTTGCATCACTGCTTCAGGATTAAACCAACTTTCGGATTCATGTCCCGCTGCATCAATCCACGCACCAAAACGGATTTTAGCAACGCCCGTGTCGTAATTGATTGAACCTGTGACTGACGCAGTATTGAGAACGCCGTCCATATCAGCCGTGGCATTGATGGCATTGCCTTCCAGCGTGGTTGCGTGAATTTGAAACGAGCCTTGTTTAATCGGTGCGGCTGGCGTTCTGAATGTCACCATATCAACAGGCGCGATGGTTATATCGGTCAGTAGTGATTTCAACGCAACCGTGCTGGCTTGATTCGGTGACCAAAAATTAAGCGTGGCAACCCCCGACGCATAATCGAGCGAACCCGCCAACGTAGCAGCTCCTGTCGCACGGTCGATGTCTGTATAAAGTTGCCCGTTTCTATCAAAATAGGTTTTGCCGCCGAGTGAAAATTGCACCGAGCCATAAACGATGGTTTCAGCAAAATTCGGCGTTAAATCCATGCTCAAATTCGGCATGGTGAGTGTTTCGGTTACCGTATTGGGTGTGTCAGCAGCGCGATAGCGTACCTTGACCACACCGCTGTCATCATTGGGATAAATCGCAGGGATATTCAAATACTCAAAACCGACAAAAACGTTGCGATAGGTCGTGACTGTCGTTGTTGTGAGAGTGGTTATTTTGTCTGCGGTTGCTACTTCAGATGCTGACTTTGAACCCAATGGCGTTTTATTGAGTTTAGGCGCAGGCAGTTTGACTGTTCTGTCAGGATTAAACGTTATTTTGCCAAGGCTGTAATCGATGCTGGAAACAGTATTCGTTAATTTTGTACCGTCATCGCGCTCGATGATTATCGGATCAACCCATTGCCTTTTAGTCACCACAGTTTCTTGAAACGTTTCAAGCAAACTGGTGTCTTGCACCGTATTCCATTCAACTTCGACAGAATTAGGCTTAACATTCGGATTGACTAATTGAATGACTAATTTCCCTTCGCCGTTGCGAATTGGATGCTGAAAAACCTCTTCAATCTTGTTACCGAAATCGTAAGTGAAAGAAAAAACGGTGTTCGCGGGTGGCGTAACGGTAGGTGAAAACGTGAGTTTTCCTGTGACGTGATTAACAGTCCCGATTGCATCGCCCGAAATCACGCCATTATTATTGGTAGTTGCCGTTTTAGCCGTGCCTCCCACTGACCAACGAATTGTCAGCGAACCTGCAACAACCGCAGGATTCACTAAGGTGTAACTGATAGCAGGAGGCGCAATCACTAAATCGCTGCGATTAAACGTATTGGCTTTTTTACCCCATGAAAAAATGATTTCACTGTCTACGTCAGGCAAGGCGGCTGTTGTAATCGTTACTGTGCCACTGGCGTAATTTACCGTTCCACTGCCAATACCTGCGTCTAAACCAACGATACCGCCAGCGACGTTGTCGCGCATCGCATACCATTTTCCGAGCGCACGATAACTCACTGTTAAACTAGCAGGCGACGGTGCGGGGGATAAGTTAATCACCCAAACGTAACCGCGATTTGCAGCCGTGACAGCAAGTGACGCGGTATCAGCAACGCTAACAGGTGCGGCGGCGGGTGTGTAATTTACCGTTTTTGAACCCGAATAGGTCGGACACGTTGAAGCAAAATTGATAACGCCTGAAATGTAGTCAATCGTTCCAATGGCGGTTGTGCCGCTTTTGATTTGCCCCGCGTCATCGGTAATGGTTGCGCCGCTTGCAGTAATGGATAGCGAACTGGGTTTGCACGGATTGCCTAAATGCAAAGATTTTGAAGCCGCAATGTCAGTGCTGGTGATAAATGAAACAGGTGTGCCTGCTTCAACAAGCGGCGTGGTGTAGCCGCCAGCATTCAAATCGACCAGTGCTACTTCGGCTTGGGAACTCGGAATTAACTGGCTGTAAACGCTATCGACTTTGACCATCACGTCGCCAATTTTTGCCGCTGTTTTCAATGGACGTGCGCTGTAATATTTCGCGGCGTTCGCTACAACGGTGTTATAGAGCCTTGCATTAGGCGTTAAATTATCACTTTTTGATATTTCTGCTCCGACATAATCAAACAAAAGCGGTGTAGCAATTTCAAAAGAAATGACCCGCTTTTGATAAGACGTATCGCCTTGTTGAAAGGTTTGAACCGTATCGGAGTTTAATTTTACGACTCTGACGTATTGTGATTGCCCAGCATTTTGCGTGTTTGAAACCATAAACACATCGCCAATCGCGGGAACGATATTTGATGACGTGTTTTGAAACAGGGTTAATTGCCGACTCCCTGCATATTGCGTTGACCACAAAAAACCTTGATACAACGAGGCTTGTACACGATAGGCTTCAACGCGAGTTTTAGACACATCACGTCTATCGAACCAATCACCTGTACTGAACAAATTAACGCCGATTTTTTTATCTTTCGGCAATTTTGAAAGCATCACCATCGAACCAAAAAATTTGTCCGTGGTAGCAGTTTGAATCGCGGCAAATAACTTTCTCATGTGAACAGCACCATAGACGCGGTCGAGCGTTGAAATATCATCAAAAATGTTATTGCTCACACCATCCAAAATGACATTGGCGGTCATACCTCCGCCGCCATCGGTGGTGTCATCCATGTTGTCAGATTCGAGTAATTTAATGTCGCTGGCTAAAATGGTCATATTTATTGGCTGGTTAAAGAGGCTTGTTTAATCATTTCAACGATGCTTTTTGCATCGGTGTGTGTTGATTGTGCGGTGGCTTGATTGCCATTGGGAGCTACAAAACGAATAACGATTTCACTGCTACTGGGAGCTGTTTGATTTGCCTGTTTTTGTGGTGCAATCGGAGGTTGAGCGGTTGTCGCATTTTCTTTTTCAGCGGCGATTTTTTTATTCAACGCATTTATTTTTTCAACAACGTTGACGTAATCGGCTATGTTTGACGCGCCCTTGCTGGCTCTCTCGTTATAGCCGTCTATTGTGAGTTGTAGTTCTTTTTCAAGATTGCTACTGCCAAATGAAACACTTCCGCCCGTTGAAAATTTCGGAATCTCATCAAGTTGCCCCGCGTTCAATTTCGCCATGAATCCATTGCCATATTTTTTGACGGATTCTTTTTTGATAATCCACTCGCCAGCTTCAAGCATTGCAGGGACAGTATCGCCACCACCGTAACCGCCTAAACCACCTTCACGTCGCACAAAATTCGGTGTGCCGCCGTCCGCAAAGGCTTGAATTTGACCGCCGTTTTGATTGGTTTGGACAGTGGTGACATAAACGGTGACATATTCATTGCGCGATAGTGCATCAATGTCTGCGCTGGCTTGAAATACTGCGTCTTCATTGACGTTAATCGTTAGCAAAAAATTCTGATTTAGCGTTTCACTGATTTCATTCAATTTGCCTTTGATGTCATTCATTTTGGCAATTTGATTTTGCGCGTTCGCTTCTAAATCCGCAGCTTGCTGATTTTCGCTATTTTGCAGAGCTTTGGTAGCAGCTTCCGTCTGACCAATAACCTCGTTGTATTGTCTTTTCGCGCTGCTGACTTCGCTGGTTTGTGTTTTTTCAGATTTGGCTAAATTCAACACCAGTTTTTCAGTATTGGTGGAGATTTCTTTCGCTTTTTCAAAATCGCCTTCCGCCATGGCTTTTTTGTAATCGGAGATGCCTTTTTCGATTTCTTTTTTCTTGCTGGCTTTCAGTTCGGCATCGGACATACCGATGCGCTCTAATTCTAAAATGCCACTGTGGCGACGTTCTTCCGCGTTTAAAATTTCCTGCGCGTAGCCGACCGCTTTATCACGGTGCGATTGCGCGGCACTAATCATGTTGCTGACAGTTTGGGCGTAGGAATTGTAGAGCGATTGATAAATCTCCTGACTCGCTTCTAAATACTGCTTTTCGTATTCAGCGCGTTGAGAACTCCCCGCAGCGGATTTTTCAATGGCATCTTGATAAACCGAATTCACCAGTGATTTCTTTTTCGTTGCAGCGGCTTCAAGATTAGTGATTTCTTGATTACTGGCGGAAATCATCGCTTCGGTGATGGCTTTTTCTTTGGCTAATTGATCGTCATAGGTTGATTTAATCGATTCAGTTTTTAGCTTTAAATTGAGTGCGATTGCGTCATTTTCCAATTTGTAATGGGCATCAATAGCAGCGTTGGTTTCTTTGAGTTTTTCAAGTTGCAGTTTTGAGAATTCTTCAACGGCTTTGGCTTGTTCTTGAGTAGCTTTTTTTGTCACCTCAGCAGCTTGCTGTTGTTTTTCACCTGTTGCGACAGCGGCTTTGCCTGCTTCAGTCGTAGCAAAACGAATTTGCTCAAACGAGTTGTGGATTTCTGCCATTTTCGCGGCATACGTTCCGTCGTCGGCTTTTAAAAAATCGCCTGAAAAGAAATAGCGAGCAGACTCAGTTAATTGCACAAACGTTTCGGACATATCTGCGCCGCGACGCTTGATAAAATCAAACTGATTCGCCCATTCGCCAATCATCGTGCCGATTGTCCACCCTGCAAAAATGGACATTGCACCATTAAACGCGGTCGCCATTCTGGTTGCCGAAGCAGCGGCAACGTTGGTTGATGAAGCTAATGCAGTGGTTTCGGTTTGAAGTGTTGCAGTCGTAGTGGCGGCTCTGGTTTCGGCGGCTTGAAGTTCAGCTAACGCCGCGACGTATCGTTGTGTTTGTGTGCCACCAGCTGCTAATGCGGCATTCAATTCTGTTTGTGCCGCTGCTAAACGTTGCTCTGCGATAGCGGCATTGTTTTGCAAGGTATTTAGTTCATTTTGCAGAGCAATCGCACGCTGCGAATTCACTCCACCAGCTGCAATTTCGGCATTTAAATCTGCCTGCACCGTCACTAAACGTTGCGTTGTGCCTTGTGCGATTTGTTTTGCCGTGTTGAGTTCAGCTTGGGCAGCGGTATATCGCTGAACCGCCACACCGCCTTCTGCTGTTGCAGTATTGAGTTCAGTTTGCGCCGCATTTAAACGGGTGGTGGCAACTTGTGTGGCTTGATGCGTCGTTAAGAGTTGATTTTGTGCCGTGGCATATTGCGAGGTTGCCGTTCCGCCTTGTGTCATGGCGGTAGCGAGTTGTTGTTGGGCAAGTTGATAGCGAGTTGTTTGCGTGCCGCCTGCTGCCATTGCCGCGACGAGTTCTTGTTCTGCCACAACGACGGATTGCGTAGCAACTTGCGCTGCTTTTTTCGCTGCATTGGCGGCAATCATGCCTTGCACAAATGTTGCCGCATCACGAGCTAACTTGATGCCATAAAGCTCAGATAACGCCGTCAAACTGTGAACAATCGTAGGAATATTATTGGCGACCGTGCCTGAAAAGGTATTAAACGATTCGGTCAGTGGTTTCAAAATTGGCGTGCCGAGCGCAACTTTTAAATTGATGAACGCGGCTTCTAAGTTCTTTTTTGCCCCTTCAAAATTGGAGGCAATGCCTTTGGCGGTTTCTTCTGCCGCGCCTTTGGAATTTAATAACGCAGTCTCGAAAGTTTTCATTCCCGCCGAGCCGCTTTTGGTTAACGCTAAAACCGTCGGCATCGCTTCTGTGCCGAACGCAAGCATCGCTTGTTTTCCGCCTTCACCTGCTTTTTGCAGTGCGTCCATCGCCACGCCAACATCGCTGGTATTTACACCGAGTTTTGATAATTCTTTGCGGGCGTTCGATGTCGGGTCGAGCAGTAATGACAGGACATTTTTTAATCCAGTTCCCGCTTCGCTGCCACGAATCCCATTGGCTGCCAGCACGTTCATCATCGCGGCAGTTTGTTCAAGCGAATAATGCGATGCGGATGCTGCGCCACCCGCGCCTTTGAAAGCCTCGCCTAATTCAACAGCAGAAGTAGTGGATAAATTTGCGCCTTTCGCAAACACATCGGCAACACGCCCCGCATCTGAAAATCCCAAGCCCATAATCGAAATGGTATCGGTTACGGTTGAGGCGGCTACGTCCATGCTCACAGCTTCGCTTTGTGCCAAAGCTAAAACTGACGGCAAGGTGTTAATGGCTTCGCTCGATTTCAAACCCGCAGCAGCAAGAATTTCTAAACCCGCTGCGGCTTCTGTGCCTGAAACACCAAACTTGCTGCCGATTTCAACAGCGGCTTTCGAGAGCGTTTCCATTTCTTGCGCTGTGTAGCCGCCTTTCGCGCCGACTTTATCTAGCTGTGCTTCAAATTTTGCCGCGTCATCGACCGCGCCTTTGAATAAATCTATCGCCAACGCAGCAGCTAATCCTTCCGCGAGTTTTACGCCGTTGGCACGAATAAATTCAAACGTTTTAGAGGCATTATCTTGTGCGCTGATTAAAATTCTGACAGCTAAATTATCGCCACTTGCCATGATTACACCGCAATGAAACTGAGTTTGAGCGTGTAAAAATCCGCATCGTCTGGCGTGGAATAATCAATCCACGGTTTCGCCTCAATGGGATTTTTTGCATGATTGAAAAGAACAGAAAAAACGCGCTCATCATTGAGTGTCAAAACCATCGGAGAGTGAATGGCGAGCTTTGCACTCAATGACTTTAAAGTAGCGCGACTGATTACGCCGTAATCATTACCACCCGACAGCGTAATGGGTCGCCCAGCTTGTTTTGTACCTGTTTCAATAATTAACGCGCCTGTAATTGAGTAGGATTGTGATTGTTCGATGGGAGTCCAGTCGAATTCATCAATCCAAATTAAATCTTCAGGCAGCGTTAACGTATCGAGTTGCATGGTTTTACGCTGAGAAATTAGACAACAATTCAAACGGCGCGGTTCTGCCTTCTGGAATTACCATCCGACCTTTTAATTTAATGTCGATGGGTTTTTCAGATAGCCAATCGATAGACGAATCAGACGTTAAAACCGCTTCCCATACTTTAATTTCAACGGGTTTTTCGTCAAAAACGTTAAAACCTTTCAAGTGAATAATGCCGCGAATCGACGATTGTGTGCCGCCTTCAACTTTATCTGCGGTCACGGCGGCGTAGGTATAAGTGACTTTCAACGATTGCCCATCGGTAATTGCACTGGTAGGCAGAATAAAAATCTGTCCCGCCGCATAATCGATGGTGTAATCGGTATCTTTGACATAGGTTGTCGAACCTGCGGAGTTTTTCACTGCAAAACCTGTTGCAGATACGTTCCGAAATGCCAAATCGACCCAGCCGCCTTTGGTTGCACTCACGACTTCATCGGTTGCACTGCCAGAGGCTTGCGAATACGCCGTGACCGTGCCTTGCAATGCCATCGCCAAGGCTTTTGGCGAGCATTTGTTGAACGCGAGCGTTAAATCTGACGGTGACGGGATAATTGCGGTCGCACGCGGCTGACCATAATTAGCCCGTCCTTTTGAAATTACGTCGAGCTGTTTGGAATTGAATTTGAATGAAAGTTCCCCCGCATTCAAATCCACAAAACCTTGATATTTACCGCCAACGAACCGATTAAAAAGTACGTCGCCAGCTAGCAAAATTCCTTCATCTACTGCCATGAGTTGTCCTCTGTGTGTTAGTTAAAATTGGGTGCTTTGAAAAATGAATTTTGTTTGAAAAACGTCACTCCAATAGGTGGTGAGGTTTCTGTAATAAGTGGCTCTGCCTGCCATGAATGCAACTTTTACCGTGGTGTTTGGAGCTTTCCAACCGCGTAAGGCTTGATGAATTTCTGCGCGAATTTGTTGCAGTTCGTTGTTATTTTCTGCCCCGCGTAAATCTTTGAAACTTTTCACGGCAACCACTACGCCGATTTGCCCCGTCATCTCTTGCGAATAGCCACGCTGACCGAGTTTGCCGTTGGTGATTTCGCCACCGTGTTCATCCATTTGAATAATGAAGGCGTAAGGCGGCTGGATTGAAGTGGGCATTTCAATGTCAAAGTCAGACACTACATAAACCTTCTTTTTCAGCAACGGGCATTCATCTTTGAGCCGTTCAACAAAGTCGTTAATGTCCATTACATTTTTGCCAACAGCGCGTCGGTGAATGTTGGCAGTGGCGATGTCAGCATCGGTTTTTGCAAACCCACCGCAGGCGGCGCATCAAGTGGTGGTACGCCTAGCAGGGCGAGTAAAGACGATTTATGCAAATGCACCCGTTCAAAGAAATCAATCGCATCTTCGTAGGCTTGTCGAACTTGCGGAATTGCGCCGATGTCGTATAAATAAAACCGTGTCATGTCACACGCACAGCGCACGACATGAGAACTCGGTGTAGCAATCGGAAGTTCAATCAGCCCGACAAGATAGCTGTCAATTTTGGCGCAGGCATCCGCGATGGCTTGTTCTAAAATTGCCTCGTTAATGTCGCCACCGAGTTCGCCTGCCTTGTCCGATAATCCCGCAATCTCATCGCCCCAACCGCGAGCGATTAAGTCTTGTTTGGTGCAGTACACGTTACGCTTCCGTCAATTTGATAATTGCCGCTGGGCGAGTACATAAATTGAGTGGATTCGATTGCGCTTCGATATTTACGCCTTTGTTCATTTCCATCGGTTCAACTTTGGCGTAATACGGCACGCCGATGGTATTCACGGTTTCCCAATAATTCGCAGGCGCAAAGCGAGTGATAAACAAATCGGTAACACCCATCGGCACGGCATAGGCTTCGTTGTCGGGAATTTTTACAACGGATGTGCCGCGATAACGTTCAAACGATAAGCCGCCGAATGAAATCGGATTGCGCGGGTCGTTGCGTAAATCCGCTGCCGCGTTCCAATTCAAAACCGTTTGTTTTAGCGCGTCATGTTCGATGAGGTTTTTCCAAAAGGTTGCCCCGCAATACACCTTGATGCCGCTAAATGCCAAACCATCGAGCGCGAGTTCAACAGCGTCGATGACTTCTTGAACTTTGATACGAACCTTGGTGGAAGCCGTGGTTAAACCCATATTGACGGTAGTTTGTGCAACGCCGAATTCGGTAAATAATGAGCTGACATTACCAGCGGCATCGTAGTAACTGCCCATAATCGCGGCTAATCGGTGCGACTCGATGGTGTATTCAATTTGCCGTTTCATTTTGGCAAGGCGTTCATCGCGCACAGTGTTGATTGCCATTGCCTGACTTTCAGAGCCAAAGGCACGCACGCCTTGGACTTCGTCCGCCATAATCGTTGCCCGTTCAGGTAAATGCGGCACTTTTAAGGTACGGATGTTGCGTTTATCGCCAAGCACCACTTGTGGCGGGGCATTACGCGGTTGAACCGCGACTAATCCAACCGTTTTACCGTCTGATTCAATCGAAACGTCGAGCGTTGAAATGCCTGCACTTTGAAACAGTCCACTTTCAGCAATCACCGTTGGCGTGTACAAAATGTTGTTAATAGCAGCCGTGAGGCTGTTCAGCGTAAAGCCTTCGCCTTTAAAGGGATCAAGTAACATGATTAACTTCTCGTGATGATGTGTTGGGTTGCAAGGGCTGCAATCGCCGCTGCTTTGTTTGCCACGCTAATGCCTGATTTAAAAATCAACTTTGCTTCAGCCACTTCGGCAAGCCGTGTTAAGACGGTGCAAGCGGTGTCACCAGCCGAGGCATCGGTAGTGTTGTATAAAATGGCGGCGGCAACTTCGCTACCATCGCTGGCGGCGTTGTTGTGCAGGGTGTATTTGCCCGATGCGGTGATTTTGCCCAGCACCGTGCCGACGTTGAGGTTTTGACCTGAGATTAAAACGCCCTTGTCGAGCGAGAGCGTTTCTTCATTTGATAACAAAAACTCTGCGCCATAAACGCCTTCGGTTTTTACGTTTGCCATTATTTAGAACCTCGTGCATTCATTTGGTGATAAATCGCAGTGGTATCAATCACAACGGGTGTGGTGGGCTGTTGCTCTGCGCCGTCGGTAGCTTGGGTGCTAAATAAATGCGCTGGCAGATTGGGTTTTTGCGTGTCTTTTTGCGCTAGTAGCTCTTTTGACACTGCGGCAAATTGTTCAGTAGTGAAACTGAAATAGGGGGCTGCCGTGGTGTCGCTATATTCCCGACCTAACGCGCTGAATAAATTTTTCACTTCGATTTCACGCGCTAATTTTTGTGCCACTTCTGCGTCGGCTTTAAATTGGCTGTTTTCGTTTTTAAGCCGTGCATTTTCGTCTTGCAGGGCTTTGATTTCATCTGGGGTCATGGTGGATTCCTGTGGTTTTTGCGTGGTGTTAAAAACGGTGACTTGGGTTTTATCGTCTGCGCCCATGGTGACGAACGACACTTCACGAATGCGGTTTTGCTTGAGCAAAGTGATTTCGCCCGTGAACGATTGCCCGTTGATGGTGTGTTGTTGGTTGGAATTAAGATTTGCTGTTTCGGCGGGAAAGATACCGACGGAAAGTTGCCAGACAATGCCACGGTCAGCTTTGGTAGCGATGTCTTTAGCAACGGGGTCGATGTCAGCGAATAGCCGACCTGCGATTTCGATTTGCGTGCCGATAGACACGGTTTCGATTACGCCAATTGGCGAGCCGCTGTGGTTAAAAAGCAGCGGCAGAGGCGTTTCAGCTTGGGTGGAGGTTAAATCAAAGGCGACCGCTTTAAACCACGAGTGGTCAGTAATCACACCACCTGCATAGGCAACACCTGAAAAGGTGCGCTCGCCTTTTGCGGTGGGCTGTGACAGTTGAAAGTCAGCTAAAAAATGGAGAATTTGATTTTGTGTTTTCATGCGCGTTAGATTGCCTACAGCGCAACGGAACATCTAATCGCATGGTTTAGTAATTTAAGCGAAAATTAGCACATTTCGGTAAATAAAAGTGAATTTCAAAATTTACAATTTAATTTATATCCCATATCTCTGATTGTAATTTAACAAATGCCTTGTTTATTAAATCTGATAATTCTTTCATTTCCTCGAAACATGGCTTCAATGAAGCTGCATTTTCGTTGAAATAAATTGCAAATTCTGATGGTTCAAATCGTCTTAAAACAATCGTGCCGTCTTTAGGTTTGTCAGGAGATACATGAACCTCAGTAATAGACGTTTTACCTACAAAACGTTTTTCTAGTATGCTTCCGAGACGTTCATCAAAATGTTCCCAATCATTTCTCACAACAACAGATGTAATGTTAGATATATTTGGATTATTTAGAAGTTCACAAAGTTTTTTACTTCTTATTTTTTTCTTTTCATCAGCTCTGCTTGGATTCAATATTCGGTAAATAGATGCCATTGCTGAAAGACAAACTATACAGTCTGATACAATGTTCAGCGGTGATGCGTTTTTTTCCCCGTCATCAGTACATTCGTTGACAAGTTTCTTCCAATGCGCTGAAGCCCGCTCTAGTTTTTGAATGCAATTATTGAATAAATCACATTGAAGCTGGAGTTCTGATAAAAAAAGAACGGCATTGAAATTTTCGTTAGGTATAGGCATGAAATAACCCTTTAAAATTATGATATGGAATTGCAATTTCGCTTGCAGTCATAATACGCGAAAGCAAGTTTTAATTTGCTTCCTTATAGATGATTCAAATGCTAATTCTAGATTATTTCATTTGACATAAATGCTTGATAGCATTCATCGCTCACTTCAATTTCGTCGGGGATAAATTCACCCACATCACGTCCCATCATAAAACGCTGGGGCTGACCGTTGATATAGTAAGAATCGCCATGTCTGTTGAGTGGGATTGCATAAACAATCCAGTCACCCAAGCCGCCGAGATAACTAAAACCAACATCTTCTTCTTTGATAATAAAGCCAGCGTACTTTGGATGGTTGCTTTTATAAATTCCCGCGATGGGGCATTTTTTAGCACCATAAAACGGCGGTGTGTAATGTCCTTTTTCTGGATACCAATCTGGCTCGGCTTGCTTAGGCTGTGGGTCATCAACTTCAATCCAATCCACCACTTCGCCTTCTATTTCGCCATCGTGGTAAGGGCATTCGATATATTTTTCCAAGCGTTCTTCAAGTGAGATATTGCCGCAGGTGCAGCAGGCAGGATTTCTAATTTTCATGTTTTTGTTTCCTTCAAATTGTGTGGACGAGGCAGTTAAGCCCCGCCGTTTGTTATTTAGTTAATACCCCAGATTACAAAGCGTGGTTTATTTTGGTTGTTGTAATACATCTTGCCAGTTATCAATCCCGCGAATTTCAAGTTTTCTGCTTGCGTTGCAGTAAGTTTTGATTCGCGTTGCGCTGCCGCGATGTCGTTGGTTTCTTTAAATGCCAAGATGAGCGATAAAAATTTGCGGTGTGTTGTGTCAGTTAAATTTTTCATGAATTTTTCTCCGATTTGTTGCGGTTGGCAGGGCTTTCGCCCCGCCGTATTTTGTTTTTAGACGCTTCTTATCAAAAAATAGAATTCTTGTTTCGTGTACCCGTTGTCGTGAAACCTTGATAATACGTCGATGAGTTTTTTACCGCAGTCGTCAGTCCAAAAGGTTAAAAATCCGCCGCCTCTCATTCTGCTGTTGGCTCTAAATGTGAGTGTTGTGCCAGCTTTTTTGACTGGCGTTGTGTCTTTTCTTTCGCCGTCGCACCAAGGGCAGAAGTAATCAACGTTGTCGTTATAAACAAGGCGGTCTTGTTGGCTAATTTTGTGGCAGGTGCAGGGGATTTCTTTGATTGCCATGATTTTTCTCTCTCAGGTTAATTGTTTGTTTTAAAAGGCTTTTTATGCCGTCTGGACACACATTAGCGTTCAATTTAAAATGACATCAAGTTAAGAAAATAAGTCGAACATCTAAAACGCGAAAAGCCCCGCAACACTGGGGCTACAGGGCTTTGAAATAGTTTTTTAAGTACCGCACTCGCCACTTACAAGTGCTGTTCAATATGCCGTTTAATAATTTCTACGATGTCTTTTTCCCATTGAGCTGGCAGTTTGTTGGTTGGCATAAACGGACGGGCAGGAATATCACCCCATAAATGCGGGAACTGGGCTTTTGTGCCGCCGAAATTCATCATGGCGGCTTGCGGGGCGTTTGTACCTACAACAACCGACTGCGCGGCGGCTTGGACAGAAAACGAATTTTTCAAAATTCCTGTGTCGTTTAACGGTTGGTCAGAGTGATTACGTCGCCTTGAAATGGTGGTTGGCGACAAGGCTTTCCAATTCACACCGTCTGGCGATTTCATATCTCGAAACCCAAGCCGAATGTTGGTTGCCAAAACCTGCCCGATAGATTCCATAGCAGGTTGCATATCTGAAACCAGACCACCCAAAAAATCGAGGGCATTATTTACCTGCTGGTTATCAACCTGAACGGTTAAGTCAGTCATCAAATAGCTCCTCGAACGTCTTGCCTTTGAACGCTCGCTCGAATTCGGCATCGATTTCGGCGGTGGTTGTAATCGGTGCATCAGTAAAAGTACCGACCAGTGGTTGCTTGTGAAACTTATCCTCGAAATGCCGAATCTCCTCGCGTGTCCAACCTTCGTAAGGATTGTGGTTCGGGTCATTCTTTAGTTCGATGTCTTTGAGAATTGATTCGTCAATTGGTTTCATCATTTCCTTGTATTCATCAAGCTCCATTCCCAATGCTAGCGCATTTTCGATATTTTCTTTTTCTGTGCGTATTTGTATTTTTGTCATGTCATACCTCTTTTAGGTGGATGTACCATGTACTACCCACTTTAGATTTGCTAATAACCTTATGCTTTGCACCACTGTTAATTAGAACTTCGTTTTCCTTACGATATTTTGATATGCCTGAAATATCCACGCCTTGTTTTTTAGTTTCAATTTCGTAGACGACGTTTCCTGAAAATTTACCCGATTTAACTGTTGTTGTGCTAGAGAACTGCTCATATTTAACGGTTTTGCCAACAACATAGTTATCAATGACGCTCTGCGGTAAATCAACGTCCCTGCGAACCGTTCCTGTAAATTTTTCTGCCTTATTCAACGCCGTTTTTAACACTTCTTGAAAATCATGCAGCATGGCAGATTTTTTAGCCGTTTTTGCTTTTTGCCAACCACCTAAGTGACCATTTAAATCTTCATAAGTATGCCCCGTGTAAGCATAAATGGCTTTGTGTTCATCTTCGGTAAGTCCCATTTTAGCGGCAGCTTCAATGCCTTCTAAGAAATTGTCATCTTCCCAGTAATGGTCAAGGTCAAACTGGTCGTTGACGTTTGCCATGATTTCGCGCTGGCGTTCCAAACGCGGAGCGTACTGTTCACGTCCTTGTTTAACTTTTTCCGCTAATTCACGCTGTGCCTTTTTATAAGGCGTTTCGTAATTGGGTGGGTCAGGAATTTTGCCGTCATAAACGCCATTAACAAATTTATGTGGGTAATTTTCCTGCGTCCATTTGAGTTTGACCTTCGTCCATTTTTTGGCTTCTGGGTCAATTTGCATTACATCAAGCGCGTTGACCTCGCTTTGACTAAATGTGTCGTCTTGTAACAACCCCTCTTTTTTAAAAGTCTTTTTAACTTTTGAATTTGACAGCGTGGGTTTTATTTTTGACGGATTAACCCAGTTATCGTTTTTATCAAAATTTTGCGGCAGAGCTTCACGCATCAAATCGCGTGATTCATCGTCCCACGTCGCGGCAATTGGATCTGCTTGGGCAACATTGCTCGCTTTGCTGGTTTTTTTCAACGCTGCTTTCGGTTTTTTATGGCTACCATCAACGATTTCTTTTTTCTCGTCGTCCCATTGCCATGTTTCCCCCGTTTTGGGATTTTTAATTTTGTCGCCAGTTTTTACGAGTTCAGGATTAAATACGCCGTCTTGAAATTTATAGGGGAACGTTTTTTGAACTTTATCGATATGTTCTTTTGACCACGCTTTTGCCGCAGGATTGGTTTGCTGCGTTTGACTGGCTAATTTAGAAGTAGTTTTAACCTTTGGAGGTGCATCAACAGGCATTTTTGCCACGATGTTGTCAACGTGCAGCGAATCGTCTTTGGGTACAACGACTTTTTTCTTGAGTGATTTGGCTAATTTTGGCTCGACAGTTTTAGCCGCCGCTTTCGCTAATCTGTCAGCGATTGCTTTGTTGATTCCAGCCGTAATATCAGAGCCGCAGTTGTAATCCCAGCCCTTGTCGGGCTTCATGCTGTCGAGGTCGATTTTTTTGTTTAAACCATTGTCACCCTTAGAGCGTGCTTGAGCTTGGCTTTCGCTAAGAGAAACCACGGAGCATCGACATCTGTAACCGTTGGCGGGATAGTGCGTGTCCCAAAATGGGTCGTCAATACGGCGGATAATCCCATCGAGAGCGCGGTGGCTAGGACGAGTACGACTATCGTTAATCGCATCGTACATAAGGTAAGGTTGGTAGGCTTCATTTTGCTTAAATTGTTCCCAATGCCCACGGTTGTAGGCATTTTGAATGTTAGTGCGGTAAATGTTGTCAAGGCGGTACTTTGGCAACCCTAAATCTTGAACGGCGACCCCGTCTTGCCATTGCTCAAACGACTGACCATCGGCTAATTTTGCGAACAGTGAATTGAGGACGGCTTGAAGCTGGTCAAGGCTGGCAACGCCTGCAATTGAAAACGCCAACTGCCGCTGAATTCCTTGCAACTCGCCGTAGTATTTGGAAGGCAGCACGATTTCGCGTGCGTCCATGGCAGCAATGGCTTCATCAAACGGGACGTTAAAACCAACCGATAACGTTGTATCAGGCATTTACATAACCCAATACGTCAGCGGCAAACATCGCTCGCTCTAATAGTTGCCGAAATGGCTCGGTGTCGGTCTCAGCAAACAACACCGCCAATTTGTCGGCTAAATCTTCGGGTGATTTGGCAGTTTTAATGGCATTGAAGATTGCCCCTTCAGGAATCGGACTGCTTGAATTTGCCAGCGCGTTGTTTGCTAACTTTTCGATTTCTTGTTGGGCTTGGGTGAACCTTGTGCCAATTGGCACAGAAAAATTCAAATTTGATAATTCCTCTCCGCCCATGGGCGGATGGTTTTCATTTTTTTCGCCAATTGGCGAAAAAGCATCATTCGCTACAAATTTATTTTCGCCCATGGGCGAATTTTTAGTTTGATTTGGTAATTCAGCGGGAATTTCAAAATCACCTTCTTCATAGTCGTACACCCGCAGCAAATAATCGGGCGTGAGTTTGAGTACACCTGCTTGCACCAGCTTGGAATCACGGTCAGCACGTTCAGTTTCCAATCCCGTGTCATCTTCCATTACAAAAGTCGGTGGTTCACCTGTAAAACCGTTCAGCGTGTGCAACGCCGTGACCAGTGTTTGCACCGTTTTTGTCACTAAACGCATATCGGCTTTGCGCCTGTCATCGAGTACCGCTTGATGCACTTTTGCAGCGGCAAAACTACCTGCTTTGCCAACGTCGGACGTTAACGTTTGACCAAGAATGACCTTTTGAATGCGCTTTAAAATAGCATTTTCAAATTGCTCAAAGGTCGCGCCGTTTTGCTGCACGCTCATAAACTCTGCTTCCCAACCAGCGGGGAGCGCAAGCGTAGCGTTTTGCACAGCGGCATTTAAAACAACGGATAAATGGTCAACCGATGGCGTACCGTCCGCCATAGGCATATCGGGCGCAGTACCTTTTAAAAATGGGATTCCTGCGCGTTCAAGATTCTTTGCCCAGAATTTCCAGCCGTTGACGCGAAACAGCCACGCCCAGTACAAACGCGACAACACCGCTTCGCCGTAGGGCTGACGGTAGGTTTGATTTCGCACGGTAAGCAGAAATTTGTAATTGGTATCAACAGCCGTTCCCATTGGGTCGAGCATCGAGCGATAAATCAAATCGCCGTTACTTTTTGGCTCGAACCACTCAAACGGTTTTTCGCTAATCTCCGCGAGAGTAATTTTGCCAGCAGTGTTTTTATAAATAATTTCCTGAACGCTGTAGCCGTAAAGCACGGCGTTAAATGCGCCGCGTAGCACGGTAGCAATCACGCGCTCGATTTCAGTCCATAAGAAAGTATTTTGCGAAGCCAGTCCCGACTCTAAACGCCACGGCGTAGCAATTAAGGCTTCACGGCGCGTTTCAATCGCGGCGTAAATTTCGTCATCGGATTCCAAGGTGCGGAGTTCTTTGCGATGAATACCGAGCTTTTTTAATGTCTCGTCGGTGTCTGCCATTTGCAGCAGATTATTGAGCAAATAATCAATCGCCTGCTCGTTGTAGAGGGCTTTGGGTGCGGTTGCCATCAGTAAATCCTTGCACCAGAGGTAATCGGGGCGGATTGCGCGATACCTGTTGCGCCATAAAACGCAATCGCCAGTGACATCACGGTGTCATCGTGTTGACCATGCGGTGCGCCGTAGCGAATCATGCCGCTGGGCAAACGCTCTTGCTCAAAACACATCAGCTCGTTAATCAACGGCGGATAATCGGGAATCGAAATCGTGCCTTGCTCAAACGCAATGGCGAGCTTTTCAATGATTTCAGCTTTAGAGGCGTTGGTAGTTTGGAATGCACGCACAGGCAGCCCACGGCGTTTGGCTTGTTCGAGAAATGGCAGCCCCGTGTTGTTGGATTCAATCAAAATCGGTGCGCCTTTGAAGCGTTGCGACATGGCGACCAGCCGCTCTAATTGCATGACGTATTCGACTTGGTTAAATCTATCGACAGCGACAACTTTACGGTCACGCGCATCAACAACCGTGATAACTGTGAAATCTTCGACTCGCGCTAAATCCACTCCGATAACGTAAGCTCTGCCATCAGTTTGTTTTTGTTCTTTTCGCCACCAGTCATCGTTTGGAATGTCATAAGTGCAAGCTGAAATGTTGCGAAACACGCCGCCTGCATCGTCTAAGAACTGGGCGAGGTATTCTTGTTGAAATGTACGTTCAGGGAGATTGCGACGGGCTTCTTCAATTTCGTCTGGATGGATAAACGGATTACACGCGGTGGGCATTTGCCAGCTTGCCCAGTTGGGTTCGTGGTTAACGCCACGTTGATAGCAGTCATAAAAATAATTTCGCCCCTTGGGTGTTGATAAAAACCACGCATCGCCGCCAAAATCCGTGAGCGTTGGGCGAATGGCGTTCTCCCATGCAGGTTGCAGACGTTTAGCAATGCCTGCTTCATCAATAATGACACGGCTGTATTTACGTCCACGCCCCGCATCTTCATCTTCGAGTGACCAGAAATCGACTGCACCACCGCCGATAATTTCGAGGCGTTTGGATTGCTCACTTTTACAGGTAATGACGGGTTTTAAGCGGTCTTTGGATTCACGCCACGCGGCATCAAGCACTTTATAGGTTGGCGCAAACCAGCCGACGGGATAGCCTTGCAACGCGGCGGTGGCTAAATCACTGCACGCACTCGCACCCAACGCCAACATGATGCCGAGTGCGGTTTTGCCACTCCGTCGCCCCAAGCAAACCACGTTATAACGGGCGCGACCTTGCCACACCTTTTGTTGCGCGATGTGCAACGCAGGCAATTTGAGTCTTTTTGTCATCAGCTTCCCACTCTTTTAAAAAGCCGCCTCATCATGGTGACGAAGCGGCAAACCTTAAAACAAAACGAACAGCGTTTTTTCTTATGGCAACAACGCTGCGCCGTCTAAGAAGTGGGTGTATTGAATCGTGACGGTTTTATCCACCAACGTACCGATTTCAGTCGCTAAATAGCCGTCTAAGGCATCAATGAAAATCGCACCTTCACCATTGGTTACGCGCAAATCGTAAGTCACGCCTTCTGCGGTGACGTGACTCACTGTGCCTTGGTTTAAAACGACCATGACGGGATGTGCTAAGTTCAATGGCTCGACATCCGAAGTCACTAAAACGGTTTCGATGGTTGTGCCTGTGACCACTCCGCCGTTAAGCAACGCGCTAACTTGGTCTTTGTTTGCCGTTACCGTTGCCGCTAAAGTAGCAACCGACGCATTGACTGAAGCAATCGCCGCGTTAATGGCATCAGCCACCGTCGCGTTTGGATTGACGGCGATGTAATCAGCGATTTCTTTTAACGTGTTTAACGCTTCAGGTGCAGCACCGATTAAATCCGCGATTTCTTTGCGGAACGAACCCACCGTTGTCGAATCACCGTTAATAGTGGCAACCAACGTTGAAATAGGTGAAACCGCCGCGTTGATGGCATTGGTACGCGCTGTAATTTCAGCGTTAATGGCTTCGGCTAATGCCGCTGTGCTACCTGTGCCAACCGCTGCCGCTTGGGCTTGCAACGCCGCTAACGCTTCTTTTAAACCTGCAATCGAACTTTGACTGTATTGAATTTGTGCCATGAAAAAATCTCCATAAAGGCAATGACGGTGTTACTTAGTCCGACAACTGAGAGTAGCCTTGCGGCGATTTAATCTTGCGGAGCATCAAAGCGAATGCGCCATTTGGTTTTGGTTTTCTTCTTTGATGAACGCTTGGTTTGTACAAAAATAATTTCTTTAGGCAATTGAAAATTTTCGCCTTGCTGGTTTTTTATCTGTTCATCGAGCGCGGCGAGAGCTTCCTTCAAACCTGCAATCGAACTCTGGCTATATTGAATTTGTGCCATTTTTTAGCCTTAAATCATTTAGCGTTTTTACCAGCTTTCGCACCCGTTCAAACTGTGGTTTGCAAGTGGTTTCGTATTCATTTTTCAAACGATTTAACGCGCTGGTATCGACATCAAGGCAAACTCCAGCACCACTCATCGTGTGCGATACGCCTTGCTCAATTGCCCATGCGGCAAAATAAAAATCTCGAATAATCATGTCGCCTCAATGTAAGTCACCACAGCCAATGCGCCTGTGTAGTCGTAGCTGGTATCTAAAAAACGCAAAACGTAATCACCGTTCAACCAGTCGAGCGCAATGTTGTCGTGGGTTTCGGTGACAAAATGTCCCGCATCGTCATAAGGCAAATAAACCTGCGCGATACCTAAAACAAAATTGCCCAGTGGCTTGCTTGGCAAAATGCACACAAAATCAACAATTGGCATCTTCGGCGTAGTGACGCAGGTCACACCATTTGTTGAACCGCCACCACGCACGCCTTCAACTCTAATTACCGACACATCTTGTGACACCAAAATCAATGGTTGCTGCACTTCAGTGACGACAATGACCACCTCTTGCGTGCTGTTTGAATTGGCTGCCATTACGATTTCGCTCGTGTGATTTGCGGAATCACGAAAACACGCGCCCTGTAATCATCAATCGGCGGCAAGATGGTGGTGATTTCGTTTGCGGTGCTTTTCACCTGTAAATCATAGTAATAACTGCCTGCTGGCAATGCTGCTGTGATTTCCGACGGTATGTGCAAATAACAAATTCCGTTCGCTGGGTCGTCCATCGGATATTGTCCTGCCACCGTTGAAACGTGTAGCACTGCTGCTTCGTCGGTATCAGCAAAATCCTTTTTTAAGGTCAGCCAAAACTTGTAACCCATGATGTTAGTCACCACTGCGTATTGAATTTGCAGCCGATAATCGTCGCCGTTTCTAATGCTGGGAATGTTCTTTTTAGCCATTGTCGCGCTCGATGATGATTTTTTGCGGTTCGTTGTTGTTTTGCTGGGCGTTGGTGTTGTTAATGGTCGCAGCGGCGGGGTAATACGGCACAACGCCTGACACGCGCATCGTTGAAACCAAGGTGTCGGCGACAATTTTGCAGTCGATAGGCTTGGGTGTTTCGCCCATCGATTTGACTGCCATCATCGCCACTTTTTGCCCCGCCTTGGCGTAAAACTCCCGCACTTTGGTTTGCTCGTCGATGGCTTTAGTGACGACTTCCTGCACTGTTGAATCCAGTGTTGAAATGACCACTGCAACCCGCGCACCGTCTGCGATAAGCTGTTGAAACTTACCTTTCTCCCAACCTTCATTTTTTGCCCGTTTGCTGACGGTGGAACGGTCGATACCTGTTTCGGTGCTGATGTCGTTTAAACTTTTTCCCGTTTCAAATAATGCCTTCGCTTTTGCCCACTGCTCAGGGGTAGCAGGTTTTGCCTTAGCCATCGACCAGCGCGTTGAATAACTCCCCGCTGCTTTCTAAAACGGCTTCTTTGCCTGTGAGTTCTTGCCAGCGGCGCACGATTACGTCGCAATACTTCTCTTCGAGTTCCATTAAACGGGCAACCCGATTGGTTTTCTCGCAAGCAATCATGGTTGTGCCAGAGCCACCGAATAAATCCAAAATCATCTCGCCGTCGTTGGAACAATCTAAAATTGCATCGACCACCAGTTGCGTCGGTTTCACGGTAGGGTGGAGTTTCTCGTTACCGCGTTCACCGTTTGAAAAACTGGTGACCATTGGGTAATCCCAGACGTTAGTGCGGTAGCGTCCCGTTTCGCCCAGTTGGAAATTGTTGGTGTGTTTTTCTGTGCCGTTTTTGTAAGCAAAAACCAGCTCGTGTTTGTTGCGGTAAAACGTTCCCATGCCGCCGTTGTTTTTATTCCAAACGCACAGGTTTTTAAGTTCGGTGTAAATTTCACCCGCAGAGGTGAGTTCTTGAATGTGTCGCCAATCCATGCAAACGTAATGAATCGAACCATCTTTTGACGCGGCACACAGGCAAGTAAACACAGCGCGTAAAAAATCGGTGAACTCCTCTTTGGTCATCTCGCCCGATGCCATTTTGAATTCGCCATGAATCCTGCCGATGCTGTTTTCGGAGGCGGCACTGCCTAGTCCTGAAATTTTGACGTTGTATGGTGGGTCGGTGAATATCATGTCCGCTTTGTCGCCGTTCATTAGCACGTCTACCGCATCAATACTGGTGCTGTCGCCACACATCAAACGGTGTTTGCCACACAGCCACACGTCGCCGAGTTTGGTAATTGGAATGGCAGGCGGTTCTGGCACAGTATCAAGGTCAGCATCGTCATCAAGCGTGGTGACATCGGTGTCATCAAATTCACTCAAATCGAAATCTTCAAAGCCTGTTAAATCTAAGTCAAAACCGAGTTCGTCGAGTTCTGTGAGTTCAAGGCGTAGCAAATCCATGTCCCATTCAGATTCGCTCACCTTGTTGTCGGCAATGCGAGCCGCTTTGGCTTGAGCAGGCGTTAAATCAGTGCGAACAATCACGGGAATGGTGGTCATGCCTAGTTTTTTACAGGCAAGCAATCGCCCGTGACCTTTGATAATCACGTTGTCGCTATCGACCACAATCGGCACGTCGTGACCGTACTCAGCAATCATGCTGGCGAGTTTGTCGATTTGTTCAGGTGGGTGTTTTTTGGTGTTGTTGGCGTAAGGAATCACGCTGTCGATGGCGACCCGAACGATTTGTGCGTCAAACGAATTCATTTGCCGCTCCAGCGTGCTTTATCTTTTCGCACGTCAACGTGAACAAAGGTGGGATACAAACCCAAGCCACCAACATCGAATTTTTGTTCGATGAGTTTGTGTAGTTGTTTTGGCGTTAAACCGTCGATGTAAATATCCGCCGCGTTACCTAAAATGTGTTGACTATTGCGTGCGCCGCCAACGTGGTGATTATGGTGTTCGCAACGTACACCACTTAAAACATGAATCGGTTCATCAACCGCAAGGCGAATTTGTTCAAGCAGTTCAACAAGCTTCATATTGACGTTAGACGCGCCACAGCCACAATGGCAGGTAAATTCAGCGCGATTAAAATGTTCGGTTAATTGATTCATTTTTCAGCTCCTGTTTTTGCACATTGAGCAATGCCGAGTTTTTTACGCAAAAATAATTCAATGAAATAAATTGCACGGCTGCCCATGTGACCCGAAAGCCCGACGAGTGCAGCGGTAATGGTTTGGTCAAGATTAGAGGTTTGGCATAAGAAAAAGGTAATCACGCCAACAAAGCTGCTGATGACCATTTCGCCAATCAGTTCGTAAAAACTGAACTTTTTGGTAATGCCTTGTTTGATTTTGCGGATATAGCTGGCAATGCCGCCCCACATGGATAAAAAACATACCCATGCAAACGTCATGATGCTGTCTGGATTGAAATTGAAAGGATTGGGAAGCATTGGCGTACCCGCTAAAAGTGAAATTAGCGTGTACAGTAAAGATTAGCTGTGGTGCTTTCTAATCGCGTGGTTTAGTAAAACGTGCGAAATTTCAGGTAATAAAAAATCACCGAAACTTTTACGTTTTGAGGCTTGTGTCCCTCGTGGGCGGGGCGTTTTCAAAATAAATGATTAGACACAAAAAACGCAATTAAGCGGATGGGTTGCACTGCTGTTTAAACCAGTACTTTCTTTTGAAAGTGAGGGGCGTGATAACCGCGAGGTGATTGATTGTCAGGAATTATTTTATCTTGCACAATGCGGCACTTCAAATTAAATCAGCATGTAAGAAAGCAAGATGAAAGATATTACTGAATTTTTAAAAAATTTTAATTTTGGCAGTGACACGTTAAAGGAATACTCTGACGTGGATCGGTTAGAATTATTAGGAATTGATGATTCATCCGCTGAAGAAATAAAAAAATTAGAATTTAAAAAAGTAAATTTTGATGAAAATGATTATGAAGAAACAATCGAATTCAAAATAATTCAATTAGATACGTTGGTTGGCATAAATAGGAACGATAATGTTTGCAATTGGATTGAATTATTATTTTCGTTACATAAAAAAAGAAATTTTGATATTTTCAATCGTGATAGTTTTGAAAAATATGTAAAAAATTTAGATAAAAATTGTGATGATTTACCTCATGTTTTGCATAATGACGAAAAATATTTTATAGATAGAAATGGCAAGCATAGACTCACATTTGCTAAATGTATTGGATTAAAATATTTTCCAGCTATTGTTACTTATTTAAAAAAGTAGCTTCTCACGTTTAATATCATATCTAATAAATTTTGAAATACAAAAGCAGGTTTTTAATCTGAATTTTTAGAAAAAATTAACTTCAATAAGTATCAGTTTTGTATATTTATACGTCATTCTTCGATAGGAAAGAATTTTTCAACTACCAATTTATGAAGTAAATAAGTATAACCAATAAGATCGCCAACTAAATGTTCATGCCTATTAGTTTCAATTGAAATAGCAGGACTATTCAACATAAATTGCTCTAACAAGACAATTAAATTTTCGTATTCATTTTGTCCGAAAAAAGAATTGATTACATTCTTTGCATCATTATTATTTGTTAAACCAGACTCGCTTAAAACTTTTTTTATAAAATTATCTTTACTTGTCACCATTCCATTTTTATGCACAATAATATGACGTAAATTTTCAATAAGTGAAATTGACAATCTTAAATTAAGACCTGTTGAATTATTTTTTTCTATGTTTTCCAATTCAGGAATTTTTTTTCTGAATTGAGCTAAGATTTCTTTTATTCCACCTTTCCTATCTCTTGCTCTTTTTAAAAACCAAGAATAATCTTTTCCATCAATTTCATCTATGGATATTGTTCCATAATCTGCTAATTGCCAAAAAGATTTATCAGTATAACCACAACACGCATATAAGGATTCTACATAATCTTCAAATAACTCGTATGCTTCAGCTAAGAGCCATTGATATTGTTTATTTTTATGAAAATGAATAATATTTTCTTTCTCATTTATCAATGTCCTTTTACACTCGTATGGCTGTATATGTCCTGTTATTGGATTGTAAAAAAAGAAAGCATCTATGCTTTGTCCATGTAGCGTTTTTATATCTTCATCATCTATATTTGATAAATTATTCAAAGTATCATGTGATTCAATAAGTTCTTTTTTTATATTTTTTTTAATAAGCCTTTGATAAAACTGAATTAGACTAACCGCGCTGTAAAAATCATTAAGATTTTTTTTAAAAATTTCATTCGACATAATATATAACCTTTAAGAAATTAACACATTTAATTCAAATTCAACATCCGCTCAACCACTTTACAGGCTTTTTTCCAAGTAATGATTAGCCAGCCCTACTGTTAACAATTTCTCGACAAATATCCATAGCTTTTTGTTCGTCAAAATTTGCCTGATGAAACACTAAATCGTCTAAGTGTTTTTGAAGGCTTTCATCTAAAAATTCAATTTCTTCTGTTGTAAGCAAATCAATAGCATAAGCAGCCGCTAAATCTTCTGCTTTATATCGAGTACCTTCGTTTATCTCAACTACGACAAGATGAATAGAAGGTACGTTCTGTACAAATTCTAATGCTGTCATTTTTTATTATTCCATAAATTTAATGAGGGTTGGAAAATAAGCTGCCAGCTTCGATTTGTCAAACACTACGCAAACAAATCGGACTGCGTCTTATTGCGTTGCTCTTTGATAATTTTGCAGATGTGTTGATAACACAAATCGTATTCACGACAGAGTTGTAGGGTATTACGTCCGTTAAATTTACGATAAATTTCGGCATTGCGCTCGGCATAATCGTTGGATTTTTTGTGGATATAAATTGGCACACCGCCGTAATTTTGGCGGAAGGTAATGGTCAGATGTTCACTGATTTCTTCAGCAGTTTGGGATTCAACAGAACGGGCTTTGAGTTCACGCGCAATAAACTCACGCATTTCAGATAAAAAGTTAGACATATAATCAAGCCTTCCTGTACGTTGCGGGGGCGTGATTATAGAGAGTATGTTTAGGGAATTACACAGGGCGGTGAATTTTATCCAAATCAAATGACATGACATTTCCATATTTGGCAGCCAGTTGTTTGGTGCGCTGGTCGGCTTCTTCTAATGTTAAATTAAATTTTTCAGCAAAATCTGCTAATGAACAAACAGAAATACCTTCTTCTGTATAACCCAATGTTTTAGGAATTGCACCACTTTGCTCCAATTCTTTGAGCAGCATATCGCTAAACTCTGGTGAAGCACTTTCGATTAGCGTCCTTAAAAGTGTCGCCGCCTTTTCACTCGAAACATCTTCATTAAAATTATTTTGGTGAATTTCATCCCAAATGGCTAGAAACTGCGGCGATTCAGTTTGTATTGTCTCGTTTGTCATTTTTACCTTGTTTATTTTGTACTTGGTAACAAGCAAACGACTTGTTGCCCTAATTTAAAGCCACAAAGTGCTTAAATAGCAAGCATCAAGCCGCTGCTTGTTGTTTGCTAACTAGATTTTTAATCTGTTGCAATTCTTTTTTCATTTCATGATTTTCAACGAGCTTCTTCGCAGTGTATATGAAGTCTTCGCCTGTCGAGTCATCTAAACGTGCGAATAATTCCAATACCGTAGCTTCCTTTTCACTAAGCCCATCATTTGCGGCTTTTCCCTTAAAAATCGCACCTTCGCCCGTTAAAAGCCAATCCAAGGAAACATTCCGCTCCAAAGCAATCTGAACGCAAATTGAGTACGGAACGGAGTTTCTTTGCCTCCAATTGCTAATTGTTGACTTTGGAATGCCTAAAAAATCCCCTAATTTCTGGTCTGACTTTTCATTAAGTATTTGTTTTAAGCGAATAATTACATTTTCTGCGTGTAAATCTGAATTCATTTTGAGTTTATCCTGTTGACATTGAGCCTATTTTGGGTTCATAATGAGACCCACATACCCACCTTGGGTATGGAGAAATCATAAACTGATAGGTGTCAAATGCAAGAACCAAAAGAACAACCTCAAGAAAAAGATTTTACCAAGGAGCTTCGGCAAATTCGTATTGGGTTCATGGAGCGCGGTATTAGTTTGAACAAGTTTTGTGGTCAAAATGGAATTGATTATGCCAATGCCAGAAAGTCGATTTTACGACTCAAAAATGGCGAAAAAGCACGCGCTTTAAGACAGTACATCCTTGAAGCATCACAAGGCAAACATCCCATTAACTGTAACGAGGCAGTATGAACAACTTAACTGGGTTGTGTTTTACAACAAATAGGAGAAATAAAAATGAGCATTATCCGAACGAAACGTGCGGAAAATTTCACAGTCGTCAATAACGCGCTGATTTATGACCCACTGCTTGATTGGCGAGACCTTGGGTTGTTGATTTATTTATTGTCAAAGCCTGACGAGTGGGAGGTTAGCGTGGCACATCTGCAAAAGGTCAGAAAATCAGGGCGGGACGCAATTTACGCTTCACTCAAAACAATTATTGAGGCGGGGTATGCAACCAGAAAGCCTTGTACTACGGGGGGCTGGGATTATTTGGTCAGCGACGCTCCAATTTACAAGCTAGAACTTATGCCGCATACGGAAAAGCCGAATACGGCAAAGGCGTATGCGGAAAACCCGCTTACGGAAAAGCCGCTTACGGAAAATCCCCCACAAGTAAATACTGATACTAAACAAAGACTGAATACTAAACAAATACTGAATATTACTACTACGCCGAGCGAGGGCATTTTTGAAAATTCGGTAACGTCAAAGCTGAATGCGGTGCAGTACGAAGTTTATGTATGGGCTTGTAGTCATGAGTATTGGCACAAAGCCACCTCTTCGGAAGAGGATTTTTTGAAGGCTTATTGCTCACCCAAAGGAGGAATGCGTAAGCAATTTGAACAACGACACAGTACCCAATTACCAATAGGAGGCAACCATGGAGTACATCGGCAATCTGCTAAAAAACTTTCACCTGCCGAGCGAGTCAGAAAAGCCGCAGGCATCGGTGAATTTACCCACATTGAACACAACGAACACAACCGAGGTTGATAACCAGTTAATCGCCTATTTATGGTCAGCGATGGCAGAGATTTACGGCTCACAGTGGACAAATGAATACAGCGAACAACCTAACGCGCAATGGGTGATGGAAATTAAAAAACTCACTATGGTGCAAATTGCTCAAGGTATCGAAATGTGTAAGCAGAGTGGCTCACCTTATGTACCAAGGCTACCGCAATTTTTAGCTTACTGCGGCGATGGGCTAACTAAAGAACAACGGGCATTCCAAGCCCAATGTGAAGCAGGTAACGAAACAAAAGCGTTACCAAAACCCGCTCCCGACCCTGAAATCAGGCGGACAGCAATTTCAGCAATCAAGAAACTCTTACGAGGAGGAAGTTAAACATGGCAAAAATTCACAGTGGCTATTTGTCGCGGATGCAAATTGCTCATCGGCACAAAACCCATGAATCGAGCGTATATCAATACATTGAACAATTTCCTGACTTTCCACTTGGAAAAGTTCAACGGGCAATCGGGGTGAATCGGACGGTGTTGGTGTATTGCGAACAGGAAATCGACGCATGGTTTGCAAAACACGCGGCGCAATTGAAATTAAAACGCGGTCTCGACTCAGCATTAGTTCGTGACTTTATGAGCGGTCGGCATAAATCAACCGAACCAATTGATACAAATGAAAAAGCCCACGACTGCGGACACAGCGTGGACTTCAATGAAAAATCTTTAACGAAAATTTCGAGGTGAATTATGACACGAAAAGAAATAACACGGCAAACCTGATGTAGAAGGTTGAAAAATGATTAACCCGTAGCGTTAGCTATCTCCTGACCTCGCGCTGCTGCAAGGTAGCGCATTTTTTAAGGGTGAAACCAATGACAGTTATAGCAATCGAACTGGCGATTATCGCCGTCATGCTAGTGCTAATCCACAAACAACAAGGTAACAACAATCGCCGTGAAAAA
>CAILJB010000091.1 GCA_903834465.1 uncultured Pseudomonadota bacterium
GCTCTTTCTCATCGTTCGACTTGCATGTGTTAAGCATACCGCCAGCGTTCAATCTGAGCCATGATCAAACTCTTCAGTTTAAATCAGTTTGTCACTATAAAATTAGTGACCAATTTTGGTTCGACTAGAATTAAACGTATAAATTACTTTTTACGTTAGGTCTTGTGTCGATTATTTAATAATCACTTTCGTGCAACACAAGCACCCACACAAATTATTTTGATTTAGTTTTTAAAGAGCTTCATATTTCGCTGCGTTTGTGCAGCTGATTCCGAGTATTCTACAGACTTTTTAAACATTGTCAAACAAAAATTTAAACTTTTTTTATTTTTGTCGATAAACAACTCCCACTGTATGAAAAATTGTGAGAGTTGTTCTTTGATAAATGCTTTAGTGACGCGTCTCTGCGGGCGTTGTATCAGGCTGTTCTATATCAAGATCACCATAACCTAAACGTCTATGAAATAATTCTAATAGCAACGACCAACTCTGTAACGCAAGAGCTGGATCGTAGCGTGGACCTTCATCACGCATAAAGGCATGTTGCCCATTCACTTCATGCCAAGTAAACTTTGCCCCCACTTCTTCGAGTCTTGCTTTAAGTAAATTACGACCTTCCAGTGGGACGTGTGGGTCTTGTCTTCCCCAAATATGTAACAATTCGCCCTTAATTTCGCCGGCACGATCCATAGAATTATCGTTTGTTCCCAACCCCAATCCTTTTTTGTGAATGTCTGTTGCGTAAAAACAAGTCGTTGCTAAAACATCAGGATTCATTGCCGCACGGAATGCAAGATGTCCACCAATACAAATTCCCATTACACCAAGACGACCTGTGCAATAATCTAGCGTTTTAAGATAATCGAGTACGGCACGCGCATCACTATCATAAGAAGAAAGTTCTTTGGTAATTTTATGGGAATTACCTCTAGTTGTACCTTCATCATCATAGGCAAGCACTGTTCCGGCAGGTTCCAATTCATGGTAGATTTCTGGGCAAGCCACGACAAATCCATGTCCGGCAAGCATCGCAGCTGTACGACGAATAGGCGCAGTTACTTGGAAAATTTCCGAAAACATTAAAATGCCGGGGTATTTTCCAGGTGCTGCGGGGCGAAAGATATGCGCTCGCATCGTCCCTGTCGGGGTTTCTAAATCTGCAATTTCATCATCTTTAATAATCATGGTTCATCCTCTGTTAATTTTCGGGTGGTTACTTCATTAAGAAGTCGTTCATGTTAATGCAACACGGGTTAAGCACACAAGATTGTGGGAGTAAAAATCAATCTACGCTAGCTGCCGCGTCAAAAAAAACAACTATATGTTTTAACGCATTTAGTGTCGAAACAGGCAAATCGTCACCTGCCCGCCATTTTTTCAATGCCTCATGTTTATTTGAGCCTTCAATTAAGAAAAACAAATTTTGCGTATTACTCAATGCTTTTGCACTCAGGGTAACGCGCTCTGCTGGCGGTTTGGGTGAATTATAAATTGAATACACCAGTGCATTTTCATCATGAACATACCCCGGAAATAAACTCGCCGTGTGTCCATCTTCGCCCATTCCCAGCAAAACCAAATCAAATGGCATTGCCGCTTCTACAATCGAACGATACGCCCCCGCACTTTCTTCAACACCTAATTCGGTTGGTATATCGAAGATTTGATTTTCAGGAATTGCGACCAAACTCAAAAAAGCATTCGCTGCCATCACACTATTTCTATCAGCGTGATTCACTGGCAAACACCGTTCGTCACCATGATAAATAAACCATTTCGACCAATCTGCATCCTGTTTTGCCAGCAACTGATACAGTTTTTCAGGGGTTTTACCGCCTGCTAACACAAATTTAAATTTTCCATGTTCAGCAATCGCTTCTTTGGCTAATTCTAAAATACGTTCGCAAACGGTTTGTGCAATTTGGTCTACGGTTTCAAATTGAGACCATTGAATCTTACTTTGCATTTGTACATTCCGGCGTTAAAGATGTTCGCCATTTTTGACTTTCTTTATCGAATAATCGGCTGTCTTCAGGTCCCCATGAACCTGCAGGATACGTCGCCACATAATCGCGTTCGCTTGCCCACGTTTGCAAAATAGGATCGACAATTTTCCACGCATATTCCACTTCATCAAAGCGTAAAAATAACGACCGATCACCTCTTAGAACATCTAATAACAAATCTTCATAAGCATCGATGGCTTTTTCATCCGAATTCCGAAAACTCGCATCCAGTGAACTGGTACGGGTTCGCATTTCTAAACCGGGTTCTTTTACCGTCATTTCAATGCGGATACATTCTTCTGGTTGAATGCCTAAAAGTACCCAGTTTTGATTCATACAATGAATTTCGGTATCGCGGAAAAAATGCAGAGGCGGATGACGGAAACAAATCGAAATCACCGATTGTGCTTTTTTCATACGTTTGCCGGTGCGTAAATACATGGGAATACCGCGCCACCGCCAATTGTCTACATACAATTTCATTGACGCATACGTTTCCGTAATACTGTCAGCGGGAATATGGGATTCTTCTAAATACCCTTTCAGTTTTTCACCATTAACCACCCCCGTTGCATATTGAGCGCGATACGCATGAGCATGAACAGCCTCTTTAGAAATAGGACGAATCGATTTTAAAACTTTCACTTTTTCATCACGCAACGCATCGGCTTCCATTGAAACGGGTGGTTCCATAGTGACGAGTGTTAATAATTGCAATAAATGACTTTGCAACATATCGCGCATTGCACCTGAACCATTGTAATAATCGCCGCGTTCTTCAATACCAATACTTTCCGAATGCGTAATTTGAATGTGGTCGATATAATTTCGATTCCACAGCGGTTCAAGCATTACATTTGCAAATCGGAACACCAACACATTTTGCACTGTTCCTTTACCTAAATAATGGTCAATACGATAAATCTGATTTTCGGTTAAATAATGGCTAATACGTTTTTGTAGAGCTTGTGCGCTATCTAAATCATAACCAAACGGTTTTTCAATCACCACACGTCGCCAGCCGTGCTGCTCGTTGAATAATTGATTATTACTCAATTGTTCCATCACCAATCCGAAGTCTGACGGACTAATTGATAAGTAAAAGGCGATATTTTTTGGAAATTGCGGTTGATTAAACGTCTCGGCTAAACTGCTATAACATTCTGGCTGTTGCAAATCACCGAAATGATAATGCAACCTATCAGCAAAACGTTTAAATACGGTTTCGTCGAACGTTTCTTTAATTTTGGTTTGAATCATCTCTTTGACTTCGGCGAGCCATTTTTCTTGATTCCATTCACGTCGTCCGACAGCGATGATTTTCGTCCCTTCAGGTAATTTATTCGCCATATCCAAATGGTACAGCGCAGGCATCAATTTAATACGCGACAAGTTTCCCGTCGCACCAAAAATTACATAAGTACAGGCTTCAGCATTCATAACAAATGACTCCAAAATAAAAGTAATAAAGCGGAAACTGATTATAACGCAGTTTGGTAGCCAATTCGCCGACGTGTTTTCCATTAAAAAATAAACTCAATTTTAATTTCATTTTCTTGAATCTGAACGCATTACATGCCAATAAAAAAATAATTTTACGGGCTTTTTCATTCATTTTAAACTTTCTTTAAAAAAACATATTGTTATAAACAAATTATCATAATTTACTTTAACTAATACCAAGTATTAGAATGGGATATAACCAGTTTGACTTGGTGTTATTTTTAAAAAATAACATTAACAATATTTCTTAACCATTTCAAATCTGAGAAGTAATTCAAGCCCGTTAGATTTAAGCCGATAAAAAGTGCAAATATTTTAAAGTTTTTAAGAAAAATACACCGTTGAGTCTTTTATTGAACGATTCAAATTTGACTGAGTCCTAAAATAAAACAACTGTTTCCAATTTTACTAACATGCCATATTCAAATTCATATATTTGAGGGGAAGAAAATGCTTAACAATTTAACCATCAAACTGCGTTTGATATTGCTCGTCGGATTTATGGCTGGCGTTATTTTGATAACGAATGGTTTTGGATTAGGTGGAATTAACCAATGCAATAACAGTGTGGAAAGCCTTTATACAAATAAACTCGTATCAACAAGAGAGTTAGGCAACGTGCGAGACAGGTTAGTAAAAGAACGACTTACTATTGCGAATAGCATTATTTTCAAAGATGAATCGATTAAAAATGTCGAATTGATTGAAAAAACAGAAACAGAACTTAACAAAGCCTGGAATATTTATGCCGCAACACCAGCTGGTGTTGAAGAACAGGAAATCATGGATAAATTTCTTGGGCAACACAAACATTTCGTTAATGAAGCGTTAAATCCAGCTGTTGCCTTTATCAAAGCAGGCGAGATGGAACAATTGGAAAATCACATTCGTGAAAAAATCCGTCCACTGTACGCGCCAATGTCAGACTCCCTTGATAAATTGATTCAAATTCAAGAAAGAGACTCAAAAGAGTTATACGAAAACTCACAAGAAAATTTCAAAATAATCGCATTAGTTCTGATTAGCTTAGTTATTTTAGCTTTATTGGTTGCTTTAATTTCAAGTCGCAAAGTGCTTTGCAGCATTTTACAGTCAATCCGTAACGTACAAACGGTGGCAAATGCCATCGCTGCCGGTGATTTAAATTCAAAAATAGACACTAGCAGCAATGATGAAGCCGGTGCGATGATGAAATCGATGGAAAACATGCGAAACACGCTGATTGCTTTCGTTGATGCTCAAGAAGCGATGGCAAAAAAACACGCTGATGGCTGGATTAAAGAGCAAATTGATGAAACTAAATTCCAAGGCTCTTACAAAACACTAGCGCAAAGTATTAACCATCTCGTGCAATCACATATCGCTGTCAAAATGCAGATTGTTGACGTGGTCACGCAATATTCGAAAGGTGATTTTAAACCGGATATGGAACGTTTACCGGGTGAAAAAGCAAAAATCACAGCGGCGATAGATGCTGTTAAAAATTCTTTCTTAGCCGTAAATACTGAAATTGAAAAACTCGCGGCGGCGGGCGCACAAGGTAATTTTTCCAAACGAGCGGATGCTGAAAAATTTGAATTTATGTTCAAATCAGTGCTTGAGTATTTGAATATGTATGTTGAAACGTGTGACGTAGGTTTTAACGACGTGTTGCGTGTTGCCAATGCGTTAGCAGAAGGTGATTTAACCCAGTCGATTACGAAAGATTACCCAGGTGTGTTTGGTCAAGCGAAAGTGGGAATGAATACAACGACTGATAATTTAAAAGTCTTAATGAACGGCATTAAGGAAACCACAGAGGTTATTGCGTCGTCGGCAAAAGAAATTGCAACGGGTAATAATGATTTGTCACACCGCACCGAAGAACAAGCGGCAAGTTTAGAAGAAACCGCTGCAAGTATGCACGAGCTAACATCAACCGTTCAGCACAATAGCGAAAATGCTAAACAGGCAAATGAATTAGCCGTTGGCGCAACAGATACGGCAAATAGAGGTGTTACAGTCGTTGAACAAGTTGTGAAAACAATGGAAAACATTAACGAATCATCATTGCGTATTGTCGATATTATTTCTGTGATTGATGATATTGCATTCCAAACTAACATTTTGGCATTGAACGCCGCCGTTGAAGCGGCTCGTGCGGGCGAACAAGGCAAAGGTTTTGCGGTTGTCGCGGTCGAAGTTCGCAATTTAGCGCAACGCGCCGCCAATGCGGCGGGCGAAATTAAACGTTTAATTAGTGATTCGGTGGAACGCGTATCGGGCGGCAGTAAACAAGTTGCCGATGCGGGTAAAACGATGCAAGACATTGTGAATTCTATTCAAAGCGTGACCAGTATTATTGCAGAAATCGCCAGTGCTTCAGAACAGCAAAGTGCAGGGATTGCACAAGTTGCCCAAGCCATTGCTTCAATGGATGATGTGACCCAACAAAATGCAGCAATGGTAGAAGAAATCGCGGCAGCAGCAGGATCATTAGAATCACAAACTGGTAACTTGTCTTCAGAAATGTCGCAATTCAAAACAGGGAATGATTCAGGCAATAAAAGAAGCGTAGCAAAAACCATCACACCCGCAAAAAGTAAACCAGTTGCCGCACGATCTGCACCTGTCAAAGCGGTGTCTACGCCTAACGCAACGTTCACAGTAGGTAATGATGATTGGGAAGAATTTTAAAAATTTAAAATATCGTTGAAATTCAAACACCGCTGTTCCTTGAAAAAGAACAGCGGCGTTTTTTTAACTGAAATTACACAGAATAAGTTGTCGCCGAAACATTACCACCATCGCCAATCCAATCGGTGTGGAAAAACTCACCGCGCGGTTTGTCGATACGTTCGTAACTGTGCGAACCAAAATAATCACGTTGTGCTTGCAATAAATTCGCCGGTAATTTTTCAGTGCGATAGCCATCAAAATAGGCTAATGCCGATGAAAACGTCGGCGTTGGAATACCCAATTGAATGCCTAAAATGACCGCTTTGCGCCAGCCAACTTCTGATTTTTCCATCACATTCGCAAAAAAGTCATCAAACAATAAATTTTCCAATTCGTGATTATTGCTATAAGCCTGTTTGATATTCTTTAAAAATTTGCTGCGAATAATACAACCGCCGCGCCACATTAAAGCAATATCACCATAATTAAGCGCAAATTTATATTCTTTGGATGCCTCACGCATTAAGCGAAAACCTTGCGCGTAAGAAATAATTTTTGACGCATACAACGCATCGTGAATAGCGTTAATCATTTCGGCTTTGTCACCGGTGAAGGCAGCAACAGGTTTTTTAGGTAAAATTTTAGCGGCTTGCACACGCTCTGATTTTTGCCACGACAAACAACGCGCAAAGACCGCCTCACCAATCAAAGTGAGTGGAATGCCTAATTCTAATGCGTCAATTCCAGTCCATTTACCCGTGCCTTTTTGACCAGCCGTATCTAAAATTTTTAAAAGTAATGGCGAACCATCTTCATCTTTATGCCCCAAAATATCAGCGGTGATTTCCATTAAATACGAACTTAATTCGCCTTTATTCCATTCTTGGAAAATATCGCGAATTTCGTCAATGCTCAATCCTAAGCCTTCTGACAATAATTGGTAAGCCTCACAAATCAACTGCATATCACCGTATTCGATGCCGTTATGCACCATTTTGACGTAATGCCCTGCGCCATTATCACCAACCCAATGACAACACGGCTCACCATCAACGTGTGCGCTGATTGCTTGAAAAATGGGTTTAACAGTTGCCCATGCTGCACGATTTCCACCCGGCATCATTGACGCGCCATAATGTGCGCCTTCTTCACCACCTGAAACGCCCATGCCTATAAAATTCAAGCCTTTTTCTTTTAATGCAGCCACTCGGCGATTGGTGTCGGTGTAAAGTGAATTTCCACCGTCAACGATAATATCGCCTTCTGAAAGCAACGGCACTAATTTATCAATGTAAAAATCAACCACGTCCCCTGCTCTTACCATCATAAATACAACACGGGGTGTTTGCAGATTATCAACTAACTCTTGCAATGAATTCGTGCTAATAATTTCAGCATTTTCAATCGCAGCGGTGTTTTCAGCTTCTGCGGCAACAAACGCATCGGCAACGCCTTCCGCATATTCGTAAACCGCCACTTTAAAACCGTGGTCACGAATGTTAATTGTTAAGTTTTTACCCATTACCGCTAAACCAACCATACCAATTTGTGCTTTCATTTTTTACCCTTTAATGGAATTTAGGAACGTGAATCTTAGCACGTCAAATGTTAAAAAAGTCTTTCGCCGCCACGACATCTTGACGAATTTGAGATTGTAATTGTTCAAGTGAACCAAAACGCATTTCATCGCGTAATTTATGTTTAAATTGCACGCTAACGTAACGCCCATAAATATCTTGATTAAAATTAAATAGATGCGTTTCTAAAATAACTTTTCGTTTGCCATCAATCGTTGGGCGTGTACCGACATTTGCCACACCTTGAAATTTTTGATTATCAATGCCAGTCATGGTTACGGCAAACACGCCTCGAATTGGTGTATTTCGGCGTAGTAATTTAATATTTGCAGTGGGAAATCCGAGCGTTCGTCCTAACTGATCGCCTTGCGCGACTCGTCCACAAATTGAATAATCTTGCCCTAACAAGCGGCACGCTTGTTTTAAATCACCCGCATTCAACGCATCTCGAATTAGAGTGCTGCTGACACGCAAATCTGTTAATCGATATGTCGTCGATTTTTCCACAGAAAAACCAAGCAATTGCCCTTGTTCTTGCAATAATTTGAAATTGCCGCGTCGCGCTTTGCCAAAATGAAAATCGTCACCGATGACAAGATGTTTAAGATTGAGTTTTGACACCAAAATTTGTTGGATAAATTGTTCCGGTTCGTAGTCGGCTAAAGCACGATTAAAACGCACAATAACAACGTTATCGATAGGTAGCGGAGATAATGCCAGTATTTTTTCCCGCAATCGCATGAGACGTGCCGGCGCATTATCGGCTAAAAAATATTCCAATGGTTGCGGTTCAAACAGCATGATTGCTGTTGGTAAATTAAGTTCGCGTCCGCGTGCTGCCAACATTTCAATAACAGCACGATGTCCTAAATGTACGCCGTCGAAATTACCAACCGTCAATACGCAACCGCGTAGAAAATTTTCTAAATTGGAAAAACCGCGAATTAAATGAATCATGAAAAATAAAATTGTAAAATAATGGTTAAAAAAAAACCCTGTGAGCGAACTCACAGGGTTTTTCTATCAGCATTCAATGAATGAATTATTTCAACATTGATTTTTTGAACAAGCTGTCCAATTTGCTGTTAGTGTCTTGTGCGTATTGCGCTGCACGGTTTGCAGCTGATTCAGCTGCTGCTGCGCGTGATGCTGCGTCAGCTGCTGCGCTTTGTGCGCTGTTAGCATCTGCTGAGGCTTGTGCAACTGATGTTTTCAATGTGTCGATTTGTGATTGCAAATGTGTAATGTCATCAGTGCTTGCACAGCCAACAACAACACTAGCAACTAAAGCGATCATTGATAATTTAACAAATTTTTTCATGGGACTTTCCTTTTTAAAATGAGAACTTAACGAGAACTTTTACTACAAAACTCAATTATAGCTGTGAACAATTTTAACCACCCACAGCCATATTTTCCAGCTTTATTTTATTTTAACCAGCGTACCGGTATCAACTATTTGGCTTAAATGATCGATTTGCGAGTTCGTTAATGCAATACAACCGTGTGTCCAATCAAAAACTTCATGTACTCGCGCATTCGCGCTACCTAAGCCATGAATGCCAATCTGTCCACCTAATGGTGTGTCTTGAGGTGGAATCTGATTACGTTGATGAGCCGACACAATCCGTCTATACATACCTTCGTTAATAATGCCTTTTTCGAACGCATTTTCGGCATCGTCAACCGAAGGATAGGTTAAGCCAAAAAATCGACGAAACGTGCTTTTTTCACCAATCCAACCGATTCGATATTCACCGTGCGGCGTAATATTATCGCCACGATGCGTTTTCAAGCCCGCACCCCCACGCCCAATCGCAATACTTTCAAGCGTTTCAACCGTTTGTTCCCCTTTTTTGACTTCAATTTTTTTAGCTTTCGTATCAACCAATAACCAAACCTGATTTGGATAAACCTCCGTCGCGGCAATAACCGGCACAGCAAATAAACTAAAACATAACAATAAATAAGCGCGTAACATATTTCCTCTACACTGAAAGCTGGTTTTGGTGTACTTTAACACACACCCTGTCAATTATTTTCGAGGAATATTATGCACATAAAAACAATACTTACTCAAACTTATCATGATCAAAATCCAGGGACTTCGGGTTTACGAAAAAAGGTAAAAGTTTTCAAACAAACTGGTTATTTGGAAAATTTTGTGCAATCGATTTTCGACGTATTACCCGATTATCAAGGGAAATCGCTCGTTATTGGTGGCGATGGGCGTTATTTTAATCATGCAGCCATTCAAATCATTATCAAAATTGCGGCAGCGAATGGTTTTGGTGAATTGATTATTGGGCAAAATGGTTTACTTTCAACACCTGCTGCTTCACATATTATTCGTAAATATGGCGCATTTGGTGGTTTGATTTTATCTGCTAGTCATAATCCTGCCGGCGAAAATGAAGATTTCGGTATTAAATATAATGTCAGCAACGGTGGTCCTGCGCCAGAAAAAGACACGTTAGCCTTTTTTGAACGCAGCAAAGTGTTAGACAGTTACAAAATTGCCGACTTGCCTGAAATCAATTTAGAAACTGTCGGCACGCAACAAATTGATGAACTAAAAATTACCGTCATTGATTCGGTTAGTGATTATGCGGCACTGATGCAATCTATTTTTGATTTTGATTTGCTCAAACAAAGTATTCAAAACGGTTTTATTACGCTGTCATTTGATGCGATGAGTGCAGTCACTGGGCCTTATGCAAAACGAATTTTGATTGATTTACTTGGCGCACCGTCTGATTCGGTGTGTAATGCCACGCCGTTAGAAGATTTTGGCGGGCATCATCCTGATCCGAATTTGATTCACGCTCACGAATTAGCCGATTTAATGTTTAGTGAAAACGCGCCTACTTTCGGTGCAGCTTCAGACGGTGACGGCGACCGCAATATGATTATGGGCAAAGGTATTTTCGTCACGCCAAGTGACAGTTTGGCAATTTTAGCCGCCAATGCAACACTCATTCCGGCATACAAAAATGGTTTAAAAGGCGTGGCGCGTTCAATGCCAACCAGTCAAGCTGTGGATAGAGTCGCGGCAAGTTATGGTATTCCCTGTTATGAAACGCCAACGGGCTGGAAATTTTTTGGCAATCTACTCGATGCAGACAAAATCACGCTATGTGGCGAAGAAAGTTTCGGCACAGGTTCGCAACACGTTCGCGAAAAAGACGGACTTTGGGCGGTGTTATTTTGGCTCAATTTAATTGCGCGTCGTCGCCAATCGGTTGCGGAAATTGTGCATGAACATTGGCAAAAATTCGGTCGTGATATTTATAGTCGCCACGATTATGAAGCCGTGGAAACTGATATTGCGAATGGCATGATGGCGAGTTTGCGTGAACAAATTACAACATTGAAAGGACAAGTTTTTGGTGATTACGTTGTGAAATATGCCGATGAATTCTGTTATCACGATTCCGTTGATGGCAGCAGCAGCGCAAATCAAGGTTTTAGAATTGGTTTTGAAAATGGCTCACGCATCGTATTTCGTTTATCTGGCACAGGCACAGTGGGTGCAACGTTACGCATTTATATCGAACGTTTTGAACCCGATGCAGAAAAACATAATCAAGACCCACAAGTGGCATTAGCCGAATTGATTGCGTTAGCTGAACAATTTTGCCAAGTCAAACAACGCACTGGTCGAACTGAACCCACAGTCATTACTTAAACTGTTGCTTAAAAAAAGCCCCACTATTTTCATAGTGGGGTGAATGCTAATCGTAAGCTGTTAATTTCCTGACGGTATAATTTTTATGACTGATTTCACTCTCAACTGCCCTACTCCGCTGCATTATGAACAAATCGTACTAGCTCATGGCGGCGGCGGACGGTTAATGCAACAACTGTTAGATTCCACCGTTCAACCGATTTTTAATAATTCATTGCTACAACAAAAACAAGATTGCGCCGTTTTTCCCATTGGTGAACAAAAGTTAGCCTTTACCACCGATTCGTATGTGATTAACCCCGTGTTTTTTGCTGGTGGTGATATTGGCAAATTGGCGGTGTGCGGCACGTTAAACGATTTAGCAATGAGTGGCGCGAAACCATTGTATTTAAGCTGTGGTTTGATTTTAGAAGAAGGTTTTGCCATTGCAGATTTAAAACGCATTTTGCAATCGATGCACGACACCGCTCAAGCAGCAGGTGTATCAATTGTCACAGGCGATACGAAAGTTGTCGATAAAGGCAAAGGCGACGGTATTTATATCAACACCGCAGGAATCGGAGCAGTTGCTTCCGATGTGAATATCGCGCCACAACGCATTCAAGTCGGTGACAGCATCATCATTAACAGCGACATTGCCCGTCATGGCATGGCAATTATGTTAGCGCGTGAAGGTGTGGCGTTTGACAGCCAAATTCAAAGCGATTGCGCCGATTTATCAGGTTTAGTGCAGGAATTAGTTGCGGCTAAATTGGATTTACATTGTTTGCGAGATTTAACACGCGGAGGTTTAGCGAGTGGTTTATTGGAATTGGCGGCGACATCTGAACAACGTTTTGCCATTCAAGAAACGAAAATCCCCATTCACGAAGATGTAAACAGTGCCTGCGAAATTTTAGGCTTTGACCCGTTGTATGTGGCAAACGAAGCCTGTTTTGTCTTATTTGTGTCACCAGAAGAAACCGAAAAAACCTTAGAGTTATTGCGTCAACATCCGCTCGGACACCAAGCGCAACAAATTGGGACGGTTACAAATGTGGATAAAAATGGCACGGTCGTATTAGAAACCGCGATGGGCGTGGCTCGGCAATTGATGTTACTCAGCGGTGAGCAACTGCTGCGAATTTGCTAACCTTTTTCGATAAATTCCAGCGTTCGTTCAGGCAAAATTTCTTTATTTTCCCCTTCCAAATAGAGCCGCGCATCTTCGTGAACCGTTGACATAAAACGGATAAGTTGGATTTCGCGGCGCATTTTTTCTTCAAATTCGGTAGTTTCCCACATTTCATTGAGCAAATATTTTGCATGATGATGAATGGTAAACGCGACCGCTTCGGGCAAATGCGTGTAACTACTTTGAATGGAATCTTTGAGTTGGTCGAGCGAGGCGAGATATTGTTTGTAATCTTTAACGTCTTGTTTACATTTTGTTTTAAACATCAGCAATTCGGCATTGTGCTGGGTTTGCAAAATCGTTAATTCATGTTTTAACTGGCGGCTACGTTTTTTTAATTCGGCAATTAAGGCTTTTTCCGCTAATACTTGCGCCTGTCTTAACGAGGCTTGCTGGGCTTGATTATCGTTTTTCCATTTTAAATTTTCGGTTTTAAGCGAGTGAACAGTGGTCACGATATTTAAGAGCCAGTTTTTCAACATAGTTATTTGCCAGTAAGAGTTACTATTTTTTGATGCAATTCTAACAGAGCTTGCTCATTTTGTTTCAGCCGATAACGGCGATTTTCATCTTGTAATTGTGAAAAATGATCTTTAGAAAGCAAATGTTTGATACGCTGCAAATCCCGTTCAATTGCCGCTGACAGCGCGTTAATTTGTTGTCGATTATTTTCTTCGAGCAGGCGTTTACGTTGCCGTTCTTTGAAATATGTCAATTGCAGGCGTTGAAAATGTAGCAAACGTTGGCGATGCGAGCGTTTATTTTTTATAAAAAGAAGTTCGCGTTGACCGTGTTGTTCAGCCGAAAAATAATGCCTTAGTACATGCCAAAAACGTTGCAAAATTCCAAACATGCCCGCGAAAATCAATAGTCCAAATCCCACGAGTAGCACGAATGCCGCTAACTGCGTCGCGAAAGCGGCAAAAATGATAAAAGTGAAAATAAGTAATACTTTCGCCACGATAAATAGCGGCAAACACAGCAATATCAGCAGCAATGCCGCTCTAATTAGCATAAGAAACGCTTAATAATGCGGCGGAATTTCATGCATTGGCGACGATTCTTCGGGCATCTTTAATGCCAAACTGCTAACCCGCTCGTGCATAGTTTTATAGGCACGTTCGAGTCGGTCAATTTGTTGTTGTTGCGTGGCGATAATAGTATTTAACGTTTGCAACAAATCGTCTTGATAGGCGACTTTAATTTCTAATTCAATGAGCCGATTTTCAGTCATAGTCGTTATACAAAAAACTTGCTTACATTCATGAGTGTTTTATAAACGCCCCACGCCAACGGAATGCCAACAATTGTCCACGCTGCATAAACTAAAACCATCGGTGTTGATTTCACCATATCGTCTGTTTCATCTGCACTTACTTCTTCTTCATGAATTTTGTCTTGCGCTAAATGTTTTTCATGGGCGAGTTCGTCAGGAGACATAAACCATTTTTCGTCAACGGGACGAATTAGCACGTTACAAATCAATCCGACAATCAAAAGTCCCGCCAAAATCCACATAGTTTGGTTATAAACTTGTTCGCGCGGAATGCCTAAACCAAGTTGGTAATCGCGCATGTAATTAACAATCACTGGGCCTAAAACACCGGCGGTTGCCCATGCAGTGAGTAAGCGACCGTGAATTGCACCGACCATTTGTGTGCCGAATAAATCTGCCAAATAAGCCGGAACAGTTGCAAATGCGCCGCCATACATGCTTAAAATCAAACACAATGCCGCCACAAATAACAATTTATTGCCTGCCATCGCGCTGCCAGAAACGCTTAAATACAACACACTGCCGACTACAAAAAACACCATGAACGTTAATTTACGTCCTAATTTATCCGACAAACTGCCCCAGAAAAAACGTCCACCGATATTGAATAAACTCAATAACGCTGTAAAACCTGCGGCAACCGTGGCAATCGTCGCTAATTCGGGTTTATCTAATTCGCTGTAAGTTTTTGCTAAACCAATCAATTGTCCGCCAAAAACCTCTTGTAACATCGGCGATGACATGCCAATGACACCAATTCCCGCACTGACATTCATGCACAATGCGCCCCACAGCAACCAAAATTGTTTAATTTTGAATACGTTTTTAACGTGAACGTGATGCGGCGTAACCATTTTGTTTTCAGTCAATGACACAGATGGTATCCAGCCAGCAGGTTGCCAGCCTGAAACAGGCAAACGATACGTCATCGCGCCAGCCATCATGAAGATAAAATAAATCCCCGCCATGGCAATAAATGTTGGCATTACGCCCACATCGGTTTCACTGGCAAAATGTCCCATGAGTAATGTCGCTAATGGTGAACCAATCATCGCGCCACCGCCAAAGCCCATAATTGCCATACCGGTCGCCATACCGCGACGGTCAGGAAACCATTTTATGAGCATCGACACCGGCGAAATATAGCCCAAACCTAAACCGATACCGCCAATCACGCCAGAACCCAGCAACATAAGCCAGAACTGGTGCGTGTAAATACCTAATGCCGATAGCAACATCCCACCGCACCAACATACCGCACTCACAACCCCAGCGCGACGAGGCCCGACGTGTTCAAGCCAACCGCCCCAAAGTGCTGCCGATGAACCTAAAAATACGAAAAATAACGTGTACATCCAACCCAGCGTGGAAATCTTCCAATCGCAAGTGGTTACGAATAATTCGGCAAAAAAGCCCACGTCCACAGGACAAGCCACGCTTTGTTTAATCCCAATGGCTTTGGAAAGCGGCAACCAAAATACCGAAAAGCCATACGCCATACCAATACATAAATGAATTGCTAACGCCGCCGGCGGCATGAGCCAACGGTTAAAACCTGCGCCCGCAATCGTGTGTTTTTTATCTAAAAAATCGAGTGTCATAAATAATTTTATACGGTTAGTGTTTACGGTGAGCCGCTTTCGCTACCCACCGCAACGTCTTAAAATTTAAACCTTTTCTTTCGCTGCAGGTTTAATTAACCGGATGCCCAACTCTTTCAATTGTTCGTCGGTTACAACCGCAGGCGCACTCACTAATGGACACGCGGCAGATTGCGTTTTTGGGAAGGCAATTACGTCACGAATTGAATGTGAACCGGTCATCAACATGACTAATCTATCCAAACCGAACGCCAAACCACCGTGTGGTGGCGCACCGTATTTCAACGCATCCAGCAAGAAGCCGAATTTTTCACGCGCTTCATCTTCACCAATACCTAAAATTTCAAACACGGTTTGCTGCATCGCTGGGCGATTGATACGAATTGAACCGCCGCCGACTTCTGTGCCGTTCAACACTAAATCGTAAGCGCGTGATAATGCCGTCGCTGGATTTGCTTTTAAATCTTCAACGCTGCAACTTGGCGCAGTGAATGGATGATGAATGGCGTTGAAACGTCCGGCTTTTTCATCCCAATCGAACATTGGGAAATCAACCACCCAAACCGGTTTCCAATCGCCTTGAATCAAATTCAAATCATGACCCAATTTAACGCGCAACGCGCCCATTGCTTCGTTTACAACTGTGGTTTTATCTGCACCGAAGAAAATTAAATCTCCATTTTGCGCGCCCGTTTTCGCTAACACATTCGCCCAAACCTCAGCCGGTGCAAATTTCACAATCGGCGATTGCAAACCGTCAATGCCTGCATTTAAATCGTTGACTTTGATATACGCCAAGCCTTTCGCGCCATAAATACTGACAAATTTGGTTAATTCGTCAATGTCTTTGCGGCTTAATAATTCGCCACCATTCGGCACGCGCAATGCGGCAATTCGACCTTTTGGATCATTTGCAGGCGCAGAAAATACTTTGAATTCGACATCTTTCATGAATTCGCCAATATCAACGAGTTCTAACGGAATGCGTAAATCTGGACGATCGACACCAAAACGCGACATTGATTCAGCGTAAGTCATCCGTGGGAAAACCGCATCAAGTTGCACGTTAATCACTTTTGCAAATAACTGACGAATCATCTCTTCCATCACATTCATGATTTGTTCTTCGGTCATGAATGACGTTTCAATATCGAGCTGGGTAAATTCGGGTTGGCGGTCAGCGCGTAAATCTTCGTCGCGGAAACAACGCACCACTTGATAATAACGGTCGAATCCGGCGATCATCAGCATTTGTTTATAAAGCTGTGGCGATTGTGGCAACGCAAAAAATGAATTTTCGTGTGTACGACTTGGCACAATGTAATCGCGTGCGCCTTCTGGCGTTGCTTTAGTTAAATAAGGCGTTTCGATTTCGAAAAAGTCGTTATCATCCAAATAATTACGCAATACGCACGTCACATCACGACGCACTTTCATTTTTTCCTGCATTGCCGTTTTACGCAAATCCAAATAACGATAGCGCAAACGCAATTCTTCATTCACTTCGATGTCGCTTTCAATCGGGAATGGCGGTGTTTCGGATTCATTCAAAACAACGATGCTTTTCGCCAAAATTTCGATTTCGCCTGAGTGCATATTTTTGTTAATCGTGCCTTCGGGACGATGACGCACTACGCCTGAAATTTGCAACACATATTCGCTACGAACGTGTTCGGCAATAGCAAATTGTTCAGCTAAATCTGGGTCAAAAACGACTTGCACTAAACCCGCGCGGTCGCGTAAATCAATGAAAATAACACCGCCATGATCGCGGCGGCGATGCACCCAACCACAAATTGTTACAGTTTGGTCAAGTTGTTGAGTGTTCAATTCGCCACATTTGTGGGTACGCATAAGTTTTTCCTGTTGAGGTTAAAAAGAAGATTTTTGTAATTATTGGCAACCGCCACCCGAACAGTTGCCAGAGGAACAACTTGACGGTGCAGAATCGGTGGCGACATTTTTTTTCGTGCCGCTTTTGAAATCGGTTTCATACCAGCCAGAACCTTTTAAGCGAAAACCCGCCGCCGAAATTTTTTTAACTAATTCCGATTTTTCGCATACGGGGCAATCTTTAAGCGGTTCAGCACTTAATTTTTGTAAGGCTTCGTGTTCGTGACCACATGCTTTGCATTGATATTCGTAAATGGGCATTTTTGTAACTCCAAAAATAGAAAAGATGACGCTAATTATTCATTTTTCAAGGCGATAGCCTATAGAATGTGTCTATTTTACAGATTTAGGATGCAATTATGAAAACATTGACCATTACTCGACCAGATGATTGCCATTTACACGTTCGCAATGGCGCAATTTTAAAAACCGTTTTGCCGCACACAGCTCGCCAATTCGCAAGGGCGATTATTATGCCAAATCTCAAACCGCCGGTAACGACAGTCGCGCAGGCGTTGGCATATCGAAATGAAATTTTGCAAGCGATTCCAGAAGGTGTGAATTTTACGCCATTGATGACATTGTATTTAACGGCAGCAACAACGCTTGAAGAAATTAAACGTGCCGCTGAATGCGAACATGTTTATGCGTTTAAACTTTATCCCGCAGGTGCAACGACCAATTCGGATGCGGGTGTTGCCGATGTAACCAAAATTTATCCCCTGCTCGCTGCGTTGGAAAAATACGATTTGCCGCTGCTCATTCATGGCGAAGTAACTGATGAAGACTGCGATATTTTCGACCGTGAGCGCGTTTTTATTGAACGTTATTTGATAGACATTGTTAAAAATTTTCCGGCGTTGCGAATTGTTTTAGAACACGCGACCACAAAAGAAGCTGTTGAATTTGTAACTTCTGCAAGCAACAAAATTGCCGCGACGATTACACCGCAACATTTATTGTTTAATCGAAATGCTATTTTAGCCGGTGGCATTAAACCGCATTATTATTGTTTGCCCATTTTGAAACGGGAAACGCATCGTCAAGCGTTAATTAACGCAGCAATCAGTGGCAATCCAAAGTTTTTTTTAGGCACAGACAGTGCGCCACATTTGACGCATTTAAAAGAAAATGCGTGTGGTTGTGCGGGTTGTTACAGTGCATTTGCAGCGTTGGAACTTTATGCACAAGCCTTTGAACAAGCGAATTCGCTTGATAAATTAGAAGGCTTTGCAAGTTTTTATGGCGCAGATTTTTATGGTTTGCCGCGAAATGTTGAAAAAGTGACCTTAGAAAAAACGGATTGGACAGTGCCGGCAAGTTATGACAAGATAACGCCATTAAAATCAACGGAAATATTGTATTGGAAAATGGTTTAATTATTTGTTTTTTCAAAAAAAGCTGTTTATATTTACCAGAGAGAAATAAATTATTTAAAAATAAAAATTGACGACAAAAAGCTGACTGGTTATTATGTGCGCTCTTGGTTCTGCGAACTAAGTCATTTCAAACAAAGATTATTCGGGGTATAGCGCAGTCTGGTAGCGCGCCTGCTTTGGGAGCAGGATGTCGGGAGTTCGAATCTCTCTACCCCGACCAACTTTGCGCTTGTAGCTCAACTGGATAGAGCACCAGCCTTCTAAGCTGGGGGTCGCAGGTTCGAGTCCTGCCAAGCGTACCAATAAAAAAATCCTCGTTTTACAGTTTTACACATACGCTATGGTGAGCGTAGCTCAGTTGGTAGAGTCCCGGATTGTGATTCCGGTTGTCGTGGGTTCGAGCCCCATCGTTCACCCCATTAAATCAACATATTTCATCCCCTTACTTAGTAGTAACATTCACCATCGCTTGCCACGCCACATCAAACATCACGGTTAATTCATCCTGTGTAATAACATACGGAGGCATAAAATAAATCACATTCCCCAATGGTCGAAGCAACACGCCTTTCGACAACGCATACCGATAAACTTGCAAACCGCGTCGTTCTTGCCACGGATAAGGATCACGAGTAGTTTTGTTTTTAACCAATTCAATGGCGACAATCATTCCGGTTTGACGCACTTCGGCGACATTGGGATGATTCAAAAAACGTTGCGCTAATACCGTCATTTTCGCTGCTAAAATGCTATTATTTGCCAATACATCTTGCGATTCAAAAATACTTAACGTCGCCAATGCTGCCCGACAGGCTAAGGCATTGCCGGTGTAACTGTGAGAATGTAAAAATGCGCTGAGTTTTTCATAATCATCATAAAACGCGCCATAAATTTTATCTGTTGTCAGCACCGCTGAAAGCGGCAAATAACCGCCCGTTAAGCCTTTTGATAAACATAAAAAATCTGGCGAAATTGCTGCCTGTTCACACGCAAATAACGTTCCGGTGCGTCCAAAACCAACGGCAATTTCATCGGTAATTAAATGAACGCCATATTTATCACACGCCTCGCGCAATAATTTCAAATAAACCGCGTCGTACATTCGCATATTGCCTGCACATTGCACTAACGGTTCAATAATGACGGCACAAACTTCATTTGCATGTTGCTGCAAAGTTTGTTCAAGATGAACAAATTGGCGCGTGGAATAATCTGCCCAACTTTCGCCTTCTTCTCGAAAATAACAATCGGGACTAGACACAGTCATCACGTCCATAAGCAATGGCGCGTAAGTTTTTTTGTATAACGCCACATCGCCAACGGCTAATGCCCCTAACGTTTCCCCGTGATAACTATTTTCGAGGGTAATAAATTTTGTTTTCTGACTTTGTCCGCAATTTTGCCAGTAATGAAAACTCATTTTTAACGCAACTTCGACCGCCGCTGAACCATTATCGGCATAAAAACAGCGTGATAATCCCGCCGGTGTAATGGCAACTAATTTTTCCGCTAATTCAATCGCGGCTTCATGCGTAAAACCTGCAAAAATAACGTGTTCTAAATTATCCAGTTGGTTTTTGAGTGCCGCGTTAATAATTGGATTGGCATGACCAAATAAATTCACCCACCACGAACTAATGGCATCTAAATAACGATTGCCTTCAAAATCTTCCAGCCAAACGCCTTCCCCTGATTTTATGGGAATCAAAGGAAATGTTTCGTGGTCGTGCATTTGGGTACATGGATGCCACAATACGGCTAAATCACGTTGGGATAGAATCGCGTTTTTCATTAGATAAATTATCGAAAAGAGTGGCGGATATGGTAAAAGGACAGCTCTAATACTACCATCACAGCCATACAATTGTTTATTTTCACAAAGCAAAGGGAGAAATTATGAAACGATTTATTTGTTTAGGGACAATTTGCGTTCTAAATAGCATTTCTTCATTAGCCAATGCTGAGGTTTATAAATGCTCGCAAGACGGTATAAAAGTTTATTCCGAATCGCCATGTGGCATTGATGCCACGGTCATGACGTTTGAAAATAGCCCTAAACAAGAATCTAAAAAAACATTTCCTCTAACAGAAAAAAAACAACCGAATACAAGCGTTATCACTGGCAACGTTATCAAAGTTGTAGACGGCGATACCATTACAATTCGAACGTCTAACGGCAAAGTAAAAATACGATTCGCGCAAATTGATGCGCCCGAAACCTCACATTTTGGCAGCAAAGCGCAACCGTATGGCAAAGAAGCTGCCATGTTTTTAACAAGTTTAGTTGCGAATCGTTCAGTGCGCGTGGAAGTGGAAACGGTTGATCAATACGGGCGTAACGTAGGAACGGTGTATGTTGACGGCAATAATATCAACCGTGAAATGGTCAAAAATGGTTATGCGTGGGTTTATCGCGAATACGCGCACGATTCAACATTGATAGATTTAGAAAAATCCGCGCGTGAACGCCATATTGGTTTATGGCGTTCCGATAATCCTATTTATCCATCTGATTTTAGAAAGGAAAACAAATAATAAATTTACGCCGCGTCCCCTTCTTTGTCATCGTCGTCGCCCAATTCTGAAATCTCTTTTAAACGACAAATCGCTTTAAAGTTCACACTGCCTTCCACACAATTTCCATCATCGTCAATCATTCCCACAACTTCGCCGGTTAATAATCCTAATGCTTCATCAACCGTATTTACCGCGTAAATGGAAAATAACCCCGCTTCCACAGCGTCTAATACGTCTTGTTTGAGCATTAAATTACGTTTGTTTGCAGCAGGAATAATTACCGCGTGCGAACCATTTAAACCGCGTGCTTGGCATAAACGGAAAAAGCCTTCGATTTTTTCATTCGCGCCACCAATGGCTTGCACTTCACCGTATTGGTTAATCGAACCGGTAACGGCAAAATTTTGTTTAATTGGCACGCGCGTCAACGCAGAAATCAAACTACACAACTCCGCAAGTGATGCGCTATCGCCATCAATGTGACCGTAAGATTGTTCCATTGCGATGCTGGCAGAAATGGCGAGCGGAAATTGTTGCGCGTAACAATGTCCCAAATAACCGGTCAGAATCATGACACCTTTTGAATGCAATGCCTGCCCTAATTCCACTTCGCGTTCAATATCGACAACGCCGCGCGAACCCGGATAAACAGTTGTCGTAATGCGTGCTGGCGTACCAAAACTGCTGCCGCCCATATCTAAAACTGTCAAACCGTTGATTTTGCCAATCGCGCTGCCATCGGTATCAATCAAAATCGTGCCGTCGAGCATTTCTTCTAAAATGGTTTGCGACATGCGTCCATTGCGATATTCCCGCGCCGCTAACGCTTGTTCAATATGCGTGCGGTCAATCTTCTGTTCACTTTGCGTTTTTTTAGCGAATAATTGCGCCTCTCCAATAATTTCTAACGCATCGTTAATACACGCTGAAAAATATTGCTGACTTTCTGCCAAGCGACAACTGTGTTCAATTAAACTTTCGATTGCCGCACAAGTAAGCGGGAACGTTTTTGCATCGCTTGCTTGTTTGACCATCAATTGCGCGAAATGTTGCATCGTCGCTGGCGTTCGTGGAATCCGATAATCAAAATCTGCCAACACGCGAAATGACTCATTAAATTCGTCGTCCATCGCTTCGAGCAAATAATAAATATCGCTACTGCCGACCAAAATAATTTTGACGTTTAACGGAATCACTTCGGGTTTGAGCGTAATGGTATTCACACTTTGCTCGGTATAAGGCGATTCAATTTCGATATAACCGGCTTTTAATGCACGCTTCAAACCTTCCCAAACAAACGGATAATGCAGCACTTTTTCGGCATCTAAAATCAAATAACCGCCATTGGCTTTATGCAACGCACCGGCACAAATACGGCGATAATGCGGAATTAACGTGCCTTGATCGTTCGTATATTCCACACGCCCGAAAAGATTTTGATACGTCGGATGCGTTTCATAAATAACCGGCGCACCGCTATCTTGTTTGTAATCAATCAAAATATTGGGTGCGTATTGTTCCAAAATTAACCGCTTCAACGTGTGGTCGCGTTCAATGGGTTCATTCGATGAAACCGGCATTAAATAATCGTTAATCGTATGCCGTAGATTTTTTTTCACTTCGGCTAAATACGTTACCACATCGTCAATGGCTTCGTAGCGCGAATTTAATTCGTCAAACAGTGGCTCAATCGCCGCGTCAATCGTATCGTTATTGAGTTGTTGCATCGAGGCGGCAAGCTCTCTGCGCCACTGCGGTAATTCCAATAACGCTTCGCTTAAACAATCTTCCAATTCTTCAATATGCTGTTTGAATATGTCACGCTCTTCGCTCGACAAAGCTGATAATTGTTCTTCGCGCATCGGTTTGTTTTCAGACAATGGCACAAAATTAAACGTGTCATTTTCGGAAAATAAACCAATATTTAACTCACGCGCTTGTTCGTCAATGCGTTCGGTTGCATCACGATAAGTATGAACAAATTGCCGTTCGACAGCCGTTTTTTTCTGTTGATAACTCGGGTTTTCAAACGCAGCCGGAAACGTTGCCAACACATTGGTAATTAAATTTTCAATCGCTTTGCAAAAAGCCTGACCGTGTTCAGCGGGCAATTGCACCGCAATCGGTTCGCGCGAATTCTCGAAATTATCCACATACGCATACGACATAGGCGCAGGGTTATTCGGTGCGAGTGCGTTTAAATACTGCATAATCATCGACAACCGACCCGAACCGGTTTCGCCCATAACAAAAATGTTATAGCCCGAATTAGGCATGGCGATACCGAATTCGAGTGCAGATTGAGCGCGTTCTTGCCCCAAAATGCTCGTCTGTGAATTCAACGGTGTGGTGAAATCGATAGCACTTAAATCGATAGTGGCTTTTAGCGTGGCGAGCGGGAGCTTTAAAGAATCGAGCATATTTTATTTAATGATTAAACTATTATTAACGGCTTTGACACCTTTGACGGTTCGAGCGAGCTGCACAGCGCGGTCGGCTTCTTTTTGCGTATCGATAAATCCACTCAATTGCACCGTTCCTCGGAAACTTTTGACGTTAATATCGAGCATTTTTAAACGTGAATCGCCTAGAAAAGTCGCTTTAATTTTAGTGGTTAAAACGGAGTCGTCTAAATATTCGCCCGTACTTTCGCGTTTAGTATTATCCGAACAACCTACCATCACACTTAACAGGAATACACTGAGCAATAAACGAGTAAGAAACTTTAATGTGTTCATAATTTAGATAAAAGGTTCAAGGTGAAAAGTTCAAGTCGGCATATATCATAACGTTTTAGCAGGATGCAAGCTATAACAGGCTAGGAAAAGCCAGTTCTCAATGCTAGACTTCAAAGTTGTCATCTTAATTTGAATTTTTAGAGTATTTGAATGTTTCGTTATTTCCCCCCGCAACACAATCTTCACCCGCACAATTACCGAGATTATTACATTGCTGCATTTACTTTCTTTTGCGTTGCCGTATGTTTAATAACCGATGCAGATGCCACGATAGAAAAACAAAATGCTTTAGGCGTAAGCGGTTGGGTATTTTTGATTGGTTGGTTGCTAGGCGAAAACAAAGAAATTCGCGTGCAAGTTTTGATTGCCGTGTTATTTGCCACGGTGGGCGAGCATTTCGCATCCCCGTTTATGGGCGGTTATACCTATCGTTTTCATAATGTTCCGGCTTATGTTCCCGCTGGGCATGGCATGGTGTATTTAACTGCTGTGGCGTTGGGACGTTCCGGATTTTTCGTGCGTTATGCGCGGCAAATTGCTTTTTTTGTCGTGGCAGTCTGTGGCGCGTGGTCACTGTGGGGCATTACCTTTGCCGAGCAAGGTGATTTTGTTGGCGCGTTGTTGTTTGTTATATTTTTGCTGTATTTATTTAAAGGACGTTCTCCGCTGGTTTATTTAGCCGCTTTTTTTATTACGACATGGCTGGAGTTAATCGGCACAGCGGTCGGAACGTGGCAATGGGCAGCCATCGACCCTGTTTTAGGTTTGCCACAAGGAAATCCGCCTAGCGGCGTGGCGGCGTGGTATTGTTTAGTGGATGCCGTGGCAATGGGCGGCTCTGCACCCGTTTTGCGAGCTGCAAAACGCACGCGGGATTTTCTATTGCAAAAATTAAGTTAATGTTATTTTTCAATCTACTGTTTTGAGGAAATTTTATGCCTTATGTCAAACTGAACACCAATGTTGAAATCGCGGATAAACCTCAGGTTTTGCGTCAACTTTCGCAATTGTTAGTCAAAGAAACGGGTAAACCGGAATCGTATGTGATGGTTGAAATCGCGCATAATCCGAACATGTTGTTTGCTGGCAAAGATGCGCCACTTGCTTATTTGGAATGTAAAAGTATTGGTTTAACGGAAAAGCAGGCGAAGGCGTTAAGCGCGTCGCTGTGTCAATTACTCAATGCCGAATTACACATCCCGTCGGATAGAATTTATATTGAATTTAGCAATGCCCCTGCGGCGTTTTGGGGTTATAACGGTTCTACGTTTGGTTAAACGTTTAAGCTACATAGAAAGGCGATGTTTTTGGCATTGCCTTTTTTAAATAATTAGTTTTAGTTTGTTTCTCAATAAGTCCAATCTCGAATCCAATGTGCAAGCAGCTAAAAGTGTCGTTTCAGTTAAGTTAAAATAAAAACGGTTTTTATACAATTCGCCGTAATTTTTCTACGGTAAACTTAACATTTTAACAATAGCTTGCTACACTGAACGCTCTTATGTTTTATTTCCAGTCATACTATTATCATGCTTACAAAATTTGAGGTTACTAATTTCAAAAGCTTTAAAGAAAAGTTTACTTTTGATTTTACCAATACTAGCGATTACCAATTCAATACGGAATGTGTAAAAAATGGTATCACTAACAAAGGTATGATTTACGGGGCTAATGGTTCGGGGAAATCTAATTTGGGTTTAGCAATCTTTGATGTTGTCTCGCATTTAACAGATAAAAATTTTAAAAAAGCATATTACAAAAATTACTTAAATGGAAATAATCTCAAAGAGGAATTAGCAGAATTTAGTTACACTTTTAAATTTGGAGAAAACAAAATTGAGTATTCTTACGGAAAATCAGACACAGATACATTAGTTTATGAAAATTTAATAATCAATGATGATCAAGTTATCCGATTAGACCGCAGAAATAGCAACGAGGCATTTATAAATATTTTAGGAGCTGAAAATCTAAATACAGATATGGGACAATCAAAAATATCAGTTATTAATTATGTCAAAAATAACACTGTTCGCACTGCTAACATTATAAATACTGTATTTGATTATTTTACAGATTTTATTGATAACATGCTGTTTGTTAAAACTTTAATGGGCAATGAAATCTATTATTTAGGATTGGAAAAATTTACTGGCGACATTATTACCGACATTGTAGGGCATAATAATCTTCGAGATTTTGAAAAATTTCTTAACGATGCTGGGATTGAATGTAAATTAAAAACGATTAAACAAAATGGAAGGCTTGATCTATTTTTTGTTTTTAATGAAAAGAATATGCCGTTTTATGACGTTGCATCTACAGGTACACAATCACTAACATTGCTTTACTTTTGGTTGCAACGATTAAAAGAAAACAAACAAGTTTCATTTGTATTTATTGACGAGTTTGATGCCTTTTATCATCATGAATTGTCAGAGACTGTTGTGAAACAGCTAAACAAAATTGATGCACAGGTTATTTTAACCACACATAACACCAGTATCATGTCGAATGACTTATTAAGACCTGATTGTTATTTTTTAATGACGAAAGAAAAAATAAAACCCCTGAGTCAATGTACAGAAAAAGAACTACGCTTTGCTCACAACCTTGAGAAAATTTATAGGGCAGAAGGTTTTAATGTCTAAAGCTAAAGTTATTCTGTTTGTATTTGAAGGGGAAAAAACAGAGAAAAAAATCTTTGCATCTTTGCAAAAATACTTTTTAAATGAAAATGGGCATAGCGTTTTATGTGCAACTTTTAATGCGGATATTTATCAGCTTTATCAAAAACTAGAGCTAGGAAATGATGAGATTAGCATTGATTTGGTTGAAGAACTTAGAGCTAAAAATGAAATCGAACTAACTGGAATTGTAAGAAAGAATATTGCGGAAGTTTATCTTTTTTTTGATTACGATGGTCATGCCGCTAATTTAAATAAAACATTGCGTGCCAATGATGATCATTTAAAGGAAATGCTTAATTATTTTAATAATGAAACGGAAAATGGAAAGCTATATATTAGTTATCCTATGGTTGAAGCTATTAAGCATTTGAAAGAAAATGTTGATTTCCATGAAACGATTGTTGAAGCGAAAACAAATATTAAATATAAAAATTTAGTCAGCTAAAATTGTGATTCTGATTATAACCAAATTGAAAAACTAAAATTTGAACATTGGATAATAATAACGCAAGAACATTGCAAAAAACTAAACTTTCTCGTGGCTGCATCTTATTCATTTCCTGAGGAGGTTTTTCATCAACTAGAAATATTTGATGCCCAGTTAGAAAAATATATCAGACCAGAAAATAAAGTTGCTGTTTTAAGTGCTTTTCCTGTGCTTTTGCTCGATTATTATGGAACAGAAGGACTTTATAATAAAATATCTTCCCATTTAAGCACGAAGAAATCGGACAATGGGGATTACTGCGAGTGATTGAGCGGGATTTTCCAACGGAATACAATCAATTGTTCTAAAAATTCATCAGTCAATTTAACTCTCCAGCAATCAAAGTTAAAAACATCTTTTCGCTAATAATATCTTGGTTATTTTCCACGCGGTCTAAATAAACCAAACCGTTCAAGTGGTCGTATTCATGTTGGAAAACCCGTGCTACAAAATCCTGAAAATCAACGTCTAACTGCTGCCCATCCAAATCCGTATAACAAACGCGAATCGATGAATAACGCGGCACTAATGCCCGAATACTCGGAATACTCAAACAACCTTCCCAGTCCTTTTCTATCGTATCCGTTAGCGGCGTAAATTCAGGATTTACCATCACCGTTGCAGGCATTTCAGGCGCATAGGGATAACGTTTTGTGGGTTTAGACGCTACGATGATTAGACGTTTTGATTCAAAAATTTGTGGTGCAGCTAATCCCACGCCGCCAGAATCTTCTAACGTGAGCAACATCGTTTGCGCCAATTCGCGCACGGCAAAATTTGTTGCATCGTCAATGGGCTGTGCAATTTGTCTTAATACTGATTCGCCCAAAAGGGCAATTTCTCTGGTTTTCATTGGCATTTTCCTGTTTTACAATTCACTGTTTTTTTCTTTATAAGCGCAATACAGCATTTCAATTTCCGTTCTTGCCCACGGGGTTTTGCGTAAAAATTTCAAGCTCGATTTTATGCTAGGTTCATTATAAAAACACCGAATCTTAACAAGTTGACTAAGTTCAACCCAACCATACGCTGTGACCAATTCGTTTAAAATCGTTTCTAACGTTACGCCATTTAAATATTTTTTTGTCATTTCGAAGTTTTATTAAGCCGTCTTTCAATTCGCTGAATTTTAACACAGTCGCCATTCAAACAATCTGTTGAAGATGCTAAATACTCTCGAATAGAATTGCCAAACACATTTGATTAACAATAACGATACTTTTATGACCATATCTTTAATGCCATCCATCCACAATAATTTTTATGCAACGCACGTTAAATTGATGGCTAACAGTTTTGAACGATTGCTTGGACGTTCATTGATTAACAGCAGCGATGATGAAAGGCTTGCCGAAGCCGTTTTTAATGGCGAATTTGCCTTGCTATCGCATAACACGGCATCAGAACCGATGTTTAATTATGCCAATGCGAAAGCGTTAGCATTATTTGAATTGAGTTGGGAAGAACTCATCGCATTACCTTCTCGTTTATCTGCCGAATCTGTGAATCAAGACGAACGGGCAAAATTACTAACGCAAGTCACCACAAAGGGTTTCATTGACAATTACCAAGGCGTTCGTATTTCTAAAACAGGCAAACGGTTCAACATCCGCAATGCCGTTGTGTGGAATTTGCTTGATGACGATGGAATCTACCAAGGACAGGCGGCGTGCTTTTCTGATTGGAAATTTTTATAAGTTATAAAAAAAGGCGATGTTTTTAGCATCGCCTTTTTATTTTCCACTTTATTTCAACTTATTGGTGATTCGTTGCATAAAGTTGCTTGATTTCTTTGTAGCGATTTAACGCCTCAGCCAATAATTCTTTAGCTGTTTCTTGCTCATTTTTCAAAAGCGCGGCTCGCACTTGTTTTAAAACATTGCTGGCTTGATTACGTTTTAAATCCAATACATTGTTGGCAATATCTTTTTGTAATTGGCGAGCATCGGTTAGCATGTCAACTAGAATTTCATTGCTTGTGCCGTTATCCATGCCGGTTTTGATTTCTTCTACTTTTGCCAAAGTATTATCAATGGCGGCTCTCACTTCATCATAAGAGGGATTCGCCACCGCAAAAGCGGTTGAAGATATTGTCGCGATAACAAAAGAAATTAGGATTTTTTTAAATACGTTCATTAGAATAAACCTCGCAGGGTGGTGAATAAAATATTGATACCTAATCAGTCAGAACAGACTTTTGAATCAGAAAAGTTTTGAACGACTGATTAAATATGGACAATATATTAACATCACTTAGTTCTGATTAGAACTATTTTGTTCTAATCAGAACTATTTTTTAAATATTTTTATCTTCATGAAATAACAAGATTTTTCCTGATGTTATTTAAATATTAAGATTACACTAATTGTTCTAATTAGAACTTTAAATTACTTAAAAATTATGAAATCTACCTTTCCAACCGTGTTGCGTGAATTATTACGAACACACCAAGCCTTTTTATCTTATGCCGCAAGTCATGTGCAAAAACTTGATCTGACATTGCCACAATTCGACATTATCATCACGCTAGGCAATACGGATGGGCTGCCTTATAAAATACTCGGCGAAAAAACGTTAATTACCAAAGGTACATTAACAGGAGTGATTAGCCGGTTGGAAGACAAAGGACTTGTTCAACGTGATGCGTCAAAAACGGATGGACGTAGTCAGATTATTCGATTGACGGAAACAGGTTATGCCCTATTTGAACGTACGTTTCCTGAACATTTATTATTTATTAACCGCTTATTTGATAACTATTCCCCTGAGGATGTTATCAACCTTGAGGCGGCGTTAAAACAATTGCATGAGGCTGTCATCTCACTGCGTAGCGAAGAACAAGAAAAAATTGTGGATGATACTGAGGCATAAAAACGGTAAGTAATAAAAAAGCGATGTTTTTGACATCGCTTTTTTTATTATTCGAGATTTAGTTATCTCAATCCTGATAACCCAAACTCTGCAACGCCCGTTCGTTATCTGACCAACCTTTTTTCACTTTCACCCAAAGTTGCAAATACACTTTCTGCCCAATCAAACGCTCAATATCAAGCCGCGCATCCGTGCCAACTTTTTTCAACATTTCGCCTTCTGTGCCAATGATGATACTTTTTTGCGAGAGTCGCTCAATCCAAATAATTGCGTAGATTTTGCTGATATTTTCGAGTTCTTCATAACGTTCAATTTCAACCGTCAATTCATACGGCAATTCTGCCCCCAAACGACGCATTAACTTTTCACGAATAATCTCACCCACCAAAAATCGCTCTGGTCTATCGGTAATTTGGTCAGCGGGGTAAATTAAATCACCTTCCGGCAACAAGCCCATAATTTCGCTTTCCAATTCCTCTAAATGGATACCTTTTAACGCCGAAATGGGAAAAATAGCATGAAACGGAAAACGCTCTTGTGCAGCGGCAAAAAAGGCAAACACTTTGTCTTTGTCCGTAATTCTATCGACTTTATTGACCGCCAAAATAACCGGTAAACCGGCTTGTTTGAGTTTTTCAAAAATCACTTCGTCGTATTCTTGAAACGCTAAACTGTCGAGCAACCACACAATCACATTCACACCGAGCAACGTGGTATCGGCGGTGCGATTGAGTTGACGATTTAACGCTTTCTTTTGGTCGGCGTGCATCCCTGGCGTATCCATGTAAATGGCTTGCCCTGCGTCAGTCGTGTTAATACCTAAAATTCGATGGCGCGTCGTTTGAGGTTTGCGCGAGGTGATACTGATTTTTTGTTTGATTAAATGATTCATTAACGTCGATTTACCGACATTAGGGCGACCGATTAACGCGACGTAACCGCAATTCATAATATATTTTCCTTAGCTAATAATTCGAGGAGGATTTCTGCGGCGGCTTGTTCCGCGCCTTTTCGGGTGACACCTGCGCCGATGCTAGGGTCTGGCAATAACGAAATTTTGCATTGCACTTTAAACGTTTGTTCGTGCGCTAACCCCGACATTGTTAATAATTCATACTGCGGCAAGTCGAGTTTTTTGGATTGCATCAATTCTTGTAAACGGGTTTTGGGGTCTTTTTGACCGTGATTTAACGAGAGATTGTGCAGTTTTTCGGCAAATAATTCGGCAACCCATTTCTGACACGCTGGCATGCCCTGATCTTGGTACAACGCTGCAATAATAGCTTCAACCGCATCGGATAAAATGGAATCCCGACGAAAACCGCCACTTTTCAATTCACCTGAACCAAGTAGCAAATAATCGCCTAGATTATGTTGTCGCGCCAATTCGGCAAGCGAACGTTGATTCACCAAATTGGCGCGTAAACGGCTTAATACACCTTCGGGCGCATTGGGAAACAAATTGTATAACTGCTCTGCGATAACAAACCCTAAAATCGCATCGCCTAAAAATTCTAATCGTTCATTGTTATTCGAACTTGCGCTGCGATGTGTCAGCGCACGAACAAACAACTGTGGCTCATTAAAAACTAAACCTAATTTTTTACTTAATACTTCTGGTTTTTTTGTCATTTATTTCAAAACCGTCCCAATCCGTCCAAAATCAACACCTTTATTTTGCCAATCCCAACTCATCCAAATGAAAAACGCTTTACCGACTAAGTTTTCTTCCGGCACAGTTCCCCAATAACGGCTGTCGTTACTGTTATCACGGTTATCACCCATCATAAAATATTGCCCTTCTGGCACAGTGTAAGTGAATTCAACAGATGAAACGCCATCACGATTTAACATTTGATGTTCAACGCCGGTTAAGTTTTCCAAAAATAACGCCGCACCAGTCATATCTTCGCCTTGTCCGACACCTTGAAAACTGCCCAATGCCGTTTCTGGAATTGGCTGACCATTCACGGTTAAACGTTTATTGATGTATGAAATTTTATCGTGCGGCAAGCCAATCAAACGTTTGATGTAATCCACTTCGGGATTTTTAGGATAACGAAACACCACAATATCGCCACGTCGAGGTTGGCTCAATTCAATCACTTTTTTGTTAATAACAGGAATGCGAATGCCATAAGTAAATTTATTCACCAAAATGAAATCCCCCACCAACAACGTCGGCATCATGGATGCAGAAGGAATCCGAAACGGCTCAGCAATAAATGAACGCAGCAAAAAGACAATCAGCACAACCGGAAAAAATGAATGCGCGTATTCGACTAACAGCGGTTCTTTTTCGATGTCATAAGGCACATTTTGCTGTTTCAAATACCACGCATAACCGCCCCAAATCACGCCTGTCACGATAGTTGCTGCAAATAAAAAAAACGAAAAATCAAAGTCCATTTATATCACCGTTATTCTTTGTTCAATTTCAAAACCGCTAAAAACGCTTCTTGTGGAATTTCAACATTACCCACTTGTTTCATACGTTTTTTACCGGCTTTTTGTTTTTCGAGCAGTTTTTTCTTACGCGAAATATCGCCGCCGTAACATTTTGCCAACACGTTTTTACTCATCGCTTTTACGGTCGAACGGGCAATAATTTTCGCGCCAATCGCCGCTTGAATGGCAATTTCAAACATTTGACGCGGAATTAACTCTTTCATTTTATCAACTAATTCATGACCTCGACGTTGACTGACATCTTTATGCACAATCATCGACAACGCATCGACCTTTTCGCCGTTAATTAACACATCGAGTTTCACCAACGCGGCTTCTTGGAAACGCAAAAATTCATAATCAAACGACGCAAAACCACGACTGACGGATTTCAAGCGGTCAAAAAAATCCAAAACGACTTCGTTTAACGGCATTTCGTAATGCAACGACACTTGTCGCCCGACGTATTGCATATCTTTTTGCACGCCCCGTTTTTCGATACAGAGCGTAATCACTGCGCCGACGTAAGTTTCTGGTACAAGAATATTGGCACGAATAATCGGTTCACGGATTTCTTGAATCGTACCGTTTTCAGGCAATTTCGCCGGATTATCCACCATAATGGTTTTGCCGGTTTGCGTAATCACTTCGTAAATTACCGTTGGCGCAGTGGTAATCAAATCAACGTCGTATTCACGTTCTAAACGTTCTTGCACAATTTCCATGTGCAACATGCCTAAGAATCCGCACCGGAAACCAAAACCTAATGCTTGCGAAGTTTCAGGTTCAAATTGCAACGCAGCATCATTCAAATTCAATTTGTTCAACGCTTCGCGCAAATCTTCGTAATTGTCGGAACTAACCGGATAAATCCCTGCGAAAACGCGCGGTTGCACGCGCTGAAAACCAGTCAATTGTTCAGTTGCTGGATTGTCTGTCCATGTGACGGTATCACCCACCGGCGCACCGAAAATGTCTTTAATTCCAGCGACTAAAAAACCTACTTCGCCGGTATTTAAAATTTCTTTTTCAACCCGTTTTGGCGTAAACACACCAACTTTTTCAGCTAAAAACGATTTGCCCGTGGACATGATGGTGATTTTCTGTTTGCGCTTGATGCTGCCATTCATAATCCGAACCAGCGACACCACGCCCAAATAACTGTCAAACCATGAATCAATAATTAACGCTTGCAACGGCGCGTCAGGGTCGCCGACGGGACATGGAACTTTTAAGACGAGTTGTTCTAAAACATCTTTCACACCTAAACCGGTTTTCGCGCTAATCATCAACGCCTCGTCAGCCGGAATTCCAATCACTTCTTCGATTTCTGTCATGACCCGCTCAGGTTCAGCGGACGGTAAATCGATTTTGTTTAAAACGGGAACAACTTCTAAACCTTGTTCGATGGCGGTGTAACAATTCGCCACACTTTGTGCTTCTACGCCTTGCGCTGCATCGACGACAAGTAACGCGCCTTCGCATGCGGCGAGAGAACGTGATACTTCATACGAAAAATCAACGTGTCCAGGGGTGTCGATAAAATTAAGTTGATAAATTTCGCCGTCAGCGGCTTTGAAATCGAGGGTGACGCTTTGCGCTTTGATGGTAATTCCGCGTTCTTTTTCAATATCCATTGAATCGAGAACTTGAGCAGACATTTCGCGGTCAGATAATCCACCACAAAGTTGAATAAAACGGTCGGCGAGCGTTGATTTACCATGATCGATATGCGCGATGATGGAAAAGTTTCTAATATGTTTTAAATCCACGGGTTACTTTTTGAAATTTGAAGGTAAAAAAATCGGACTAGCCAACGGTGCAGCTAATCCGTACGGTGTTTGTTTGCGCTATTCTATCAAAGTCGGTTGAGGCACGGGACGATATTATTGATAGGTGCAAAATTAACGATTCCAGCAATTTCTGGAGTAATAATTTGAGTTACCATCATCGCGGTAATACTCTCTGCACTTTTCACGGTCATAATCGTCTCTATCATGGTGACGGTGTTGTTGATGCTCGTAATATTCATGTTCGCGGCGTTCGAGTTCAAACTCACGTTGTCTTAACTGTTCTTCTCTGATTTCATACTGTGTTAATGGTCTACCGCCATAGTATGATGGTGGGGGTGGCGGAGGTGGCGCATATTGTGTTGCTTCATATAAAGCAGCGCCCGCAATCGCACCACCAACAATTGCAGGGGCAATCCAAGCATCGCCTCCACGATCAGCATTTGCTAGTAAAGGCACGGTGAACACAAGTGCTGCAACAACTAATTTTAATTTCATATTTGCTCTCCAGTTTGCGGATTGTGCTTATAGGTTTAACGTATCATTGCAATCGCTGTAACGCAATTTTATGAACATCGTTGCGTTCACGTTTTCCAATTGCAATCACTGTGACCGTCACAACATTATCAAAAACTTGATAAACCAATCGATAACCTGATTTCTTGAGTTTTATTTTGTACACATTCGAGCCACCCGACAATTTTGCTTTTGGAATATGTGGCATTTCCAAGATTTCAGCGAGCTTCTTTTTCAATTGTATTCGTAAAGTAGCATCTAATTTTTGCCATTCCTTCAACGCGCTATCTTTAAACTCAAGCTCATAAATCATCGAGCGAGACCTTAATTGTTGGTTCATTTTCCCGCGCTTTCACAATTGCAAAAAATTCTGCGTCCTCTACCGCTTCGTCAAAATAATCGTTTAGATATTTTGCCAAAACATTGTTCACAATTTCATCAACGGAAAAAAGCGTTTGTTGCGACAGCATGGTAATTTGTTGGTTTAAATTTTCATTCAACGTAACTATTGTCATTTCATTTACCTTCAATTATATAGCGTTTTAGATTTGATCTTTAGGTTGGTGCTAATGAATTTATCGAAAATTTGTTAATAACTATCACGAATCAACATGATATATCATTTTCTCGTAAAACCTTGGCATAAAACATAAACACCGGCGTAAAGAACACGTCATTATTCACATCAAAAACATTGAAAATTATCGTTATTTTACGAAAACAACCGTACAATTCAACGATACGACTACGCTATTAAATTTATAAAAAGCATAGTTTTTCCTTATTTTTCAAAAAATATTCATAACTATATGACAACTAAAAAATTTACCGCTTTTAGTATTGGTACCGATAATGTTGAATGCTATGCAACCGTTATGTCAGCACAAGAAATGGTTAAAATCGCAACCGTGTCGCGTATTGATAAAGACCCAGAAAATGGTTATCAACGTTATTTAGACCCGAGGCGCGTTAAAGAAATTACATCGTATATTGACATAGGAAATGTTATCCCAGGTTCTATCATCTTAAGTGTCCAAAAGGATTGCAATGTACATTATGATAAAGAAAATACAGAACTCAGTATTACGTTAGAAGATGGTAATCTTTTATTTGTGATTGATGGTCAACATCGATTATACGGTGCAAGTCAATGTATACAAGATGTGAAATTACCAGTTTGTATTTTTACAACTTTAGATACTAAACAAGAGGTTCAATATTTTTTGGATATTAACGGTTATCAAAGAGGAGTAGCTAAAACACTACGAATTGAATTATTGAAGTTCATGTCTGAACCCGAATCTAAGGATGCAATTCGTAATCGTTTATTTAAAGAATTAAATGAAGATGTAGCATCTCCGCTTTATAACAGAATGTGTTCAACGACCTCCATTGCTGGGAAATTATCACATGTGCCATTTCAAGATGCCATCGATCCTTTACTTGATGGAAAAGTATTAAGATCCTATAACTACGAAGACAAAAAGATGTTAATTATGAATTATTTATTGGCGGTTGATGTTGTACTCAAAAAAATGGGGGAAGATTCTAATCGAATGACTAATTCCATATTTTTTCAGGCTATATTTAAAATATTTGAAGATGTTTGTTTAATGTCTCTGACTTATTTCAAAAACTATAAAGAATCATCTTTTATCGAAATACTTGATGGGATTACCACATTAAATTTTGAAAGATACCCCGGTTCAAATAATCAGGTTAAAAATGACATGATAAAGGAAATGAAAACACTTTTAGAAATAAAAACGAGAATTTTAGGCGTTCCAGATGATTTACTGTTTTAAATATGATTCAAGAAGAATTAGCAAAACAAATATTGAAAAATCTTAGCAGTCTTAAACTTTCGCCTCCTGCTGTTAATAACAATTACAGGTTCAAAGATACATTAAAGCAATGTTTATTGGATAGTGTTGGTGACTCCACCATTACATTAGAGGCAACAAATAAGCTGAAAATAGAAATCAAAAAAGAAGAGTTTAACCTTGCTCTCTTTTCTGATTTTTATTTTGGACATATACGAATCAAAGAACAAATTAAAAATGTTGGTAATTTACTAAACTCAAGCTCTCAAGTGGCATGGATTGTAACTACTACCTATTATGCCTGTTATTTTATGGCTGTTGAGATAGCCAAATTACATGGTGAATTTATTATCAATTTTTCTGCGGATGAATTTGCGACCATATTGAGTAATTCTAGCAATCCGAATGGGCTAAGTGTAACTTCGGATAGCAATAACAGTTTCAAAGTTTTAGTTAAATCGTCCAATTATGAAAATTTTTTAGATTTGCAACTAACAAAAGAAAGTTCAAAGCCTCATAAAATTGTATGGATAAATTTATGTAAAATTATTAGACAATTAAAAGTGCATGATTGCTTATTACAACATAAAAATTTACTCACAGATATTTGTGATAATGGCAAGGACAAGTGGAAACTTCCTAGTACAGTGAGAAATGAATGGAATTATACTTATGCAAATTATTATTCTGATAATGGAACGGATTTGGGTAATAAGTTTTTATCCATCATCAAAAATCCTAATTCTGCTATGAAGTGGACCAATTTAAGGACAATTCAACCCGATGAACAAAATATAACGGCAAGCATTGCCTATTTGTATCATTGCCTATGTCAAACAATAGAAAAACTCGATAACCGATTTAATCCGTCTTGACAAATATTCTTACCTAAAAAAGCTCAAACTGCAACGCGATTAAAGCGTTGTATCTTGAGCTTTTGATTTAGCTTTTTAAAAATTTACAACACCATCGAAACAACTAATACAATCACGCCGATAAACGTTATCGTAAAAAGAATACCGCCAATCACATACGCCGATAGTGAACCGTGTTGAAAATCTTGTTCACGATTTTTACTATTTTGCACACCGGTTGCAGCGGCGATAACACTTTTTGCAACTTCTATAAATGTTGGTTTTGACATGATTCTCACCCTTTAATGACATTCGTTTTTTCCGCAGATAACCCTGCAAATTCAAATAATAATTCCAATTCTTTGGCTGTTAATTCATAACATTTACCTGTGCGTAATCCGTCAGATAACACCACTGGTCCATAACGCACACGCATTAAGCGACTGACAACCACATTTTGAGCTTCCCACAAACGACGCACTAATCGATTTCGCCCTTCGCTGACTACAACGTGATACCACTTATTCGCGCCTTCGCCACCCATAAAATAGATTTGGTCGAATTTCGCCACGCCATCTTCGAGTTGCACGCCTTGTTTGAGTAATTCTAATTTTTCGTCCGGCACATCGCCCAAAATTCGCACCGCATATTCGCGCTCCACTTCGGTAGAGGGGTGCATCAATTTATTAGCGAGTTCGCCGTTATTTGTTACCAATAATAAGCCCGACGTGTTCACGTCTAAACGTCCGACCGCAATCCAACGCGCGGTATCCAATTTCGGCAACTGAGCAAAAATCGTCGGGCGACCTTGTGGATCGTGGCGCGTAACAATTTCACCAGTGGGTTTGTGATAAATCAACACGCGAGTGGGTTGAATGGCGAATTTTTCCCAATGCACCACGCGGTCGTTAATTTGTAAATAATCACCGGTTTTTAAATGTGTCCCTTGCGTCACAACCGTGCCGTTTATTTTCAATCGCCCTTCAGTAATCCAACGTTCAATTTCGCGCCGTGAACCAATACCGCCCCGCGCTAACACTTTTTGTATACGTTCGGGCGATTCGGCATTGACCACGCCTTTTTGTGTCGATGATTTTTCAGTTGCACGCGATTTATCATGACGTGGCGCGGTTTTAGGCTTTGTTTTATTAAGTGTATTTTTATCGCGTGAGGCGAAAGGGTTACGTTGTTTATTGTTCACGGTTTTCCTGTAAAAGTGTTGTGAGATTTGTATCTTGAATTAACGTCGCCATTCTACCGCATGAAAAATCGGATAACGTGCAAATTTATGACCTTTTTCGCGGCGATGCGCCCATTTTTTTCTAACGTGATATGCCCAAAAATTGTTCATTGCTAAATAACCAACGCCCGAACAGAGAATTCCCATAATCAAACAGCCTAATAAAAAGGGTTCCCACACATCACCCAAGCCAGATAACACGCTTGTTAGCGAAAAATCTCCTTCTGCTGCGGGTTGATTCAAAATCCATAATCCGACTTGATAGGCGAAATAAAATAACGGCGGCATCGTCAACGGATTTGTCACCCAAACTAACGCGACTGAAACGGGCAAATTTGACCGAAAATAAATCGCTGCCGCAGCGGCAATCGCCATTTGCGTAGGTGTTGGAATCCACGCACAAAATAATCCGACCGCAAACGCCATCGAAATCGACCGCCGATTTAAATGCCACAAATTTGGGTCGTGTAATTTCTCGCCCAAAAACTGTAGACTTTTGTGGCGTTTAATCACTTCTGGGTCGGGAATAAATCTGTGCATCATTTTTTCAATCAATTCTTTAGCCATTCTCTATTTTCCTCATTCATTATTATTTTTCTTGCATGATAGGTCGCGCTCTTGCTTTTGTATGTGGCGATTTGGCAGTGCAACAATTAGCACAATTGCCATCCTTAAACTGGTTGCTCGTCACTGGCGCGTTAGCGGCAATTATGGCACGGTTACGCTACTTTCACTGGCTCTTTTTCATAATCGGTTTTTTATGGGCAAGTGGTTTTGGCTATTATCAATTGCATGACCGATTATCACCCGAATTTGAAGGCATCCCGCTCACCATCACCGGCGAAATTGCCAACTTGCCCGACCAAAATTCGCACCGCGCTAATTTTGAATTTACGCTCGAAAAAACCACCAAAAAATTACCCGATAAACTCAAACTCAGTTGGTACGAACCAAATATCATTTTACACGCTGGCGAACATTGGACATTTACCGTCAAACTCAAACGTCCACATGCTAATTTTAATTTAGGCGGACAGGATTTTGAAAGTTGGTTATTTATGCAAGGTATTGGCGCGACGGGAACCGTTTATGCGAAAACGTCGCCCATTTTTGTTGCACCAGCTTCGTTTAGTATTAACGCGCTACGGCAAAAAATTGGCGATACTTTGACTCAACGTTATGGCGAAAATACCAGTGGTGCATTATTGAAAGCCTTAACGATTGGCGATGATAACGGATTGAATTCGAAAAACTGGGACACATTTCGAATTACTGGCACAACGCATTTAATCGTGATTTCGGGTTCGCACATTGCGTTAGTTGCGGGGTTGATTTATTGGCTGACGTTAAAATTGTGGGCAAGTTTTGGCTCATTGCGTGTTTCACCGCCTCGCGTCGCGGCATTGGCGAGTTTGTTTGCTGCGATGGGTTATGCGAGTCTGGCAGGTTATGTGATTCCAACAAAACGTGCCGTGATTATGATTGGAATGGTGGCGTTAGCGAGTTTTTATCAGCGGCAACTGGGTCATTTACAAAGTTTGGCGATGGCGTTATTGGCAATGTTAATTTTCAACCCAACGATGTTGTTATCGGTTGGTTTTTGGCTGTCATTTTTAGCCGTCGCATTGATTTTATATCGCGTTGCGGGACGTTTGAAATCGCCACCGAATTGGTTAAATGCCGTGGATATTCAACTCACCGTTTCGTTAGGTTTGTCGCCGTTATTGCTATTATTTTTTCAACAAGTGTCATTGATTGCGCCAGTGGTGAATTTTATTGCTGTGCCGATTGTTGAATTAGTCGTTGTGCCGTTAGCGTTATTACTCATTGCGGCAATATTCGTTTTACCGTGGTTGGCGGACAACATTTTTCTGATTTTAGATTTTATTTTGCAAAAATTCATGATGGCGTTGGAATCTGCGACGACTTTGGAATTCGCTAGTATTGATATGCCGCAACCGTCATTTTTTACGTTGCTTTTATCGTGTTTAGGATTATTGTGGTTATTTGCACCACGAGGCATTCCGGCACGTTGGCTGGGATTGGTTTTAAATTTACCGTTGTTGTTTCCGATTATGCCGAAATTAAACAACGGTGAAGCAATTGTTACAGTGTTGGATGTTGGACAAGGTTTAGCGGTTTCGGTGCAAACTCAACATCATGATTTACTTTACGATACGGGTGCAAAGTTTCCCAACGGCGGCGACATGGGCAAAAATGTAGTATTGCCATTCTTTCGTTATCAAGGCGTGAAACAGCTCGACACGTTATTGATTAGTCATGGCGATAACGATCACATTGGCGGAGCTGAATCGATTTTACAAGCGTTGCCGGTGCAAGAAATTTTAACCAGCGTGCCAGAAAAATTTATCCCGTATCAAACGACAACGTGTCACGCGGGGCAAACTTGGACATGGGATGGCGTAAATTTTACGGTACTTTCGCCTGTGAAGACTTTTGAATCGGACAATAATAATTCCTGTGTTTTGAAAATTGAAACAGCGACGGGTGCAATCTTATTAACCGGTGATATTGAAGCGAGTGCAGAAAATTGGTTGGTTGAAAATGCGCGTGAAAAATTACGCGCCAATGTATTAGTCGCGCCACATCATGGCAGTAAAACATCGTCTACGCTGCCATTTTTGGAAGCAGTTAAACCTGAAATGGTCTTAATTCCATCCGGTTATCGCAATCAATTCCATCATCCAAGCCAAGGCGTGTTGGCGCGTTATCAATCAATGAACGCGAAATTTTTAACGAGCGCGAACAGTGGCGCGATGACAGTGCGATTAAATCGAGAGAGTGTGACAGTTGAAAGTTTGCGCGAAACAAACGGGAAGTATTGGAATTTTCACGATTAGGGTTGATATTTAAATTTTGATACTTATTGTCATAATAGGTTGTTCAGGTCTGCACGACTAATTTTCGATTCAAAATAGGAATTTAAAAATTATGTCAATCAATAATAAAAAAACGTCAAGCGAAGTAGCTTCGCAAGCGGCGAAAACTCTTTCAGATAAAAATGCTTCTAAAACTGCAAAACGTTTAGCTGCATCGGCTTTAGCCCAATCTGTAAATGGAAAGCAAACAGGTGCTGAAATGGAAGATTTAGCTTCGGCTGTGCTGAATAGTACAAAATACAGTAATGCAACAAAAGAATTAGCAGGTTCTGTTTTAACACAATCAAGCCCTGAGCGTTGATTTTAAAGAGCGTTTGATATAACCACAAGATTAACGAACAGCCAAAACGTCACACTTTAGACTGTTCGTTGATTTTAAAGATAAACTGCCACAAAAACTTTCACGCCCCTCAAAAATATTTAAAGGATTTTTTATTCGTGAACGACGATAACAATAACAACGACCTGTCACATCATATTTTGCCCAATTCTGCGACGATGGTTGGCGTATGCGTTATGGTCATCAGTATCGTTAAAAGCATGCCTGCAGACACGGTGAATTATTTTATCGACAAAGCATTGGCTATTGATAGCGTATTATTCATGATTAGCGCACTATTTTCGTTTTTATCAATTCGCCTAGATTATTCTGCTTTGAGGTTAGAGCGGTGGGCAGAAATAATTTTCATTTTAGGATTGGTCTCGATGACAATGATTGCGGTCATTTTTTCTTTCGAGATTGTTTAGTTTTAATCATTCAAGGATTTTTATGCCGATTTCTCCCCAAAAATTCACGTTAGCGTTAGCCATCACTTTTGTGCTTTCGGGCTGCTCTGTTATGCGAAGTTATGACGACGAGTTAAAACAAACCGTTGATTTAGTCGCGCAAGGTCAAGTCAATCAAGCTCTGCAACAGCTGGATTCAAATAATACGAGCAGCGATAAAGATTTGTTGTATTACTTTGAAAAAGGCACATTGCAGCGTTTTAACAATCAATACAAAGACAGCATTTCGACGTGGCTTTCGGCAGATAGATTAGTCAATGAATGGGAAAACGAGGCGAAAATTCGTGCCGGCGCAATTTTAGAAAATATTGGCGCGGTGACGCTTAATGATAAAACACGCCGTTATGATGGGCATGATTACGAAAAAGTGATGCTTTCCACGCAATTGGCTTTGGATCATTTGCTCAATGGTGATTGGGATTTCGCCCGCACGGAAATTAAAAAAACGCATGAACGTGAAGCCGTTATTGCCGAAGTTCGCGCCAAAGAAGCCGACGAAATTGAAAAAGAAAGTAAAGCCAAAGGCATTGGTACGACATTTAAAGATTTAAACGGTTATCCGGTCGAAACGTTAAATTCGCCCGAAATTACCTCGTTAAAAAATGGTTATCAAAGTGCGTTTAGTCATTATTTAGCAGGGTTTGTTTATGAAGCATTGAATGAACCCAGTTTAGCGTCAGCAGGTTATCGACAAGCTATTGAATTGCGTCCGAATATCAAAACATTGGAAGATGGATTATCCGGTTTAGATTTACGTCCACGCCAGCATAAACCGAATGAAACAGATGTTTTAATGGTCGTCGAAAGCGGCGTTGCTCCGTCACTTTCTTCAATTATGATTCCAATTCCGGTTATTTATAAAGGCTTAGGCGTTATTCCGATTTCATTCCCCGTTTTACATTCTGATCCCACGCATACTACCGCGCCAAATTACGTCAGTATCGATAGTGCAATCAATCAACCGCTGGCGATGGTAACAAGTTTAGATGCAATGTCGAAACGGGCGTTAAAAGATGATATGACAGGCATTATTTTACGCGGTATTTTACGCTCCGCCGTTAAAACCGCTTCGCAACAAGCCTTGATGAGTAGTAATAATACTTATGCTGTACTGGCTGGTGTAGCGTTAAATGCGGCGAATGTGATTACTGAATCCGCAGACGAACGAACATGGCGCACGCTGCCTTCGACGATTAACGTAGCGCGTTTTTCATTGCCAACCGGCAAGCATGAATTTACCATTGGTTCACGAAAACAAACGCTAGAAATTAACGGCTCGCACGCCGTAGTGGTAGCACGAGTTATTAACAATCAAGTGTATTGGTCACAACCAGTTTACACTGCAAAAATGCCCGCCAATAACACCTTACCCGTTCAACACGTTGAACCCGAAATTATGCCTACGAAAACAGCGCGTAAATCTTCCAATAAAAAACGGAGTAAAAAATGAAATCGATTCAGTTAATTCAACGTTTAACTATGGTTGCTACATTAACACTATCTGCGTGTGCAACAACACCTCCTCCACCTCCTAGACCAAATAGCATTCCAACCAAGGTCGAACAATTAGGCGAAATGTCGTACTTGCAAATCAGCAATATTATCGCGACTAAACGTAATCATTTAATGGCGTTGCAAGCTGAAATTCTCAATACCGATTCAGATAATCAGCAGTTGTATTACCGTTTCAAATGGTTAGATAGAAATGGAATCGTGATTGGCGATGATGAAGCGTGGCAACCATTGTTAGTTTATGCAGGGCAGAAACAAACTATTAACGCTCTCGCTCCGTCGCCACAAGCGGTAGATTTTAGAATTTTGGTCAGTAGTCCTGATAATACGGGTAATCCGTAAATATTAAACATAAAAAACGCCCTAGAACTTACGTTTTAGGGCGTTTTTATTTGGTGAGAAAATAATTTACTTTTCGTCAGGGAATTTTAAATCCGCTTGAATCCCCCAAGGAGAAAATGGAAACGGTAGCGTTTCTGTGACAAACGTTAAAAATAGCAAAATATGATATTCATAAATAGCTAAACCACGCCCAAAGCTCAAGATATTACTATTTTTTGTCCCTGTTAATAAGACAAAAATCAGTTGCAACACAATAACAGCCCATGCTAACCAACGTGCCATCGTGACAACTACGACAAACAGTAACATGAAAAAAATACGCTTCCACGTTTGAGCTTGTGATAAATGAATATTGATTTGTTCTTCCACTGGATTAACCTCTGTTCATAATATCGCGTAAATCGAGAGCTGCCGCGTTAGCACGCGCAATGTAGTTCGCCATTGATAACGAGTAGTTAGCAAATAAACCATATCCGCTACCGTCTAAAACCATCGGACTCAATGTTGGCGTTAAACTGTTTTCCAATTCACGAATCATAATATCAACGGTTCGCATCGCGCGTTTATCAAGCAAAATATCATGAAAATCATGCTTAATGGCGCGTAAAACATGTAACAATGCCCAACTCGCGCCGCGTGCTTCATAAAACACGTTATCGATTTCCATCCATGTTACTTTTGCAGCCACTTTGTCATTAGCTTGTTCAAGTTCTAATTCGGTTAAACCCGGTGCAAAGTTACTGCTTGACGCATTCGAACTTAAACGGGTCGATAAATCGCCTAAACGTTTAATCACAACCTCGGTGTATTGCCACAAGTTATCTGCTCGTGAATAAAACTGTGCTTTTTTACCCGCATTAGGGTCTTGCAAACGCGCCATGTATTTGTGCAATGCTTGAATCCCTTTTTCATATTCGGCTTCGGTCGCAGGCAATGCCCAAGAATTTGGCTCGTAATAAAAATACGGTTCAGCAACCGCTAAATCAGGATCTTGTTCAGATTGCGATTGATCACGGGCAAAATGATTTCGTAATGCGGTTGTTGCGTCGCGCAACATAACTAATGCGCCCCATTCCCAACTGGTGATGTTATCGAGCATCACACCGGGTGGCGCAATATCGTTGGTAATATAACCACCACTTTTATTTAGCAATGTATCAGCAATATGCGCTAATGTTGCGGCATAAGTGTAACCAAGCGGTAATTGAGACGCTAAAACTTCATAACTAGGGGCTTCAGCAGGTTCACCGTGTCCAGCATCTGCATTTTCGGCATCAGTTGGCACAGGGGTAAGACCCGCTTGGGAAATTGCCGACTCCAATATGTTGAACTGTCCAGGCTCTCGCCCCCACCATTGTGCTAACAAAAAGACGATGAAAATGCCAATGGACGCTAAAACGCTAAGCACCCATGCCGTACCTTTTGATTTGATGTCTGTTATTTTTTCGCTTGCCGCCATGATTTAAACCTTAAAAGGAAATATATTTGCGAGATTGTATTTTAAAAGTGTGGCGCATAGTAGCAGGTTTTTATTGTTTTTGGCGCGACTAAGCCGGCTTTTTTTTTGCCCGTGGATGGGCGTTATCGTAGACCTTCGCCAAATGTTGAAAATCTAAATGGGTATAAATTTGCGTGGTGCTAATGTTGCTATGACCGAGTAATTCTTGCACAGCGCGTAAATCTTGACTCGCTTGCAATAAATGGCTGGCAAAAGAATGGCGTAACATGTGTGGATGGACGTGTTCGGGTATGCCTTTTTTAATACACCATTGAGCCAAACGGTATTCGACATTGCGTTGACTTAGACGCTCGCCGCGTATCGATAAAAATACCGCTTTTTCTGTTTCCGAACGTGCGACGCGATGTTTTAACCAATTTTGCAACGCGCTTACAGCTTTACTGCCTACAGGTAAAATCCGCGCTTTACCGCCCTTCCCCGCTTGAACGCGCAACGATTTATCACTTAAATCTAAATCCGGTAAATCTAAATTCACCAATTCACTTAATCGCAAACCTGACGAATAAAACAATTCAAATATCGCTAAATCACGCACTTCTAAAACAGAATCTGTCCCCGCATCTAAAAGCCCGCCGACTTGATCTACGTCTAACGTTTTGGGTAGTTTTCGCACTTGTTTGGGAGCTTTAACATATTGCGCGGGATTGATGGTTGCCAGATTATTTTTTAACAAATAAGTGTAAAAACACCGCATCGCTGATAACTCACGCTGCAAACTTTTACCACTCAAACCGTGTCGATGACGATTGGCAATGTGTTGGCGAATATCATTGGGTTGCAATTGCGCCCAAGCGTCTAATTTTTGTTCCTCACAAAAAGCCACCAATTGCTGCAAATCGTGCTGATAACTTTTCAACGTATGAATGGAAACGCGCTGCTCAACTTCAAGTTGCGTGAGAAAATTATCAAGTTGTTTTGCAGCGAGAGATTGCAACTATTTAGACCGCTTCGTGCTGTTAAAGGTATACGAAGACACCACGTCATTTTTATTAAAATGAATCACCAAATCTTCAGAATTGCCATTACCAACCAAATTGTAAGAATAATCGCCGTACGTCCATGTTTTCAAACCATTTTCAACACCCGTGCGCCAAGGCGTTCCGAATAAATTGGTAATATCATTTTGGGTCGTTGTGCCTATTTTAATACTCGATACATTACCAGCAGGAAATTCATGCCCCACCGTCATACAACCTGTGACTAAACCTGTTGATAACAGCATGATAGCTGCCGTGCAGACAGTTTTTTGAACGTTAAACGCGATGCTTTTCATTGGGTGTTATCCTGTTTTTTTCAAAGTAAAAGTTAAGGGTAGCGGCTTAAACGGTGTGTCCAAACATAATCCGCCGATTGATAATAGCTCATCACATCATTGACTAAATCCGGCTGCGTTTCAGGTTTTAAATCCTGATGCTTTCCGAGCGGGTCGTCAACCATATCGACTTTTTGCTGTGGCGACAAATACACTAACTTATTATTCTTAAATAAGCCCAATTTTTGATAGTTGCTTACTAACGCGCGACCTTTTTCAGGCGACATTTTAAAAATATCTTGCCCGTAAAATTGGCTTTCGTAATTCAAATTCAATAAACCTAACACCGTCGGCGCAACGTCGATTTGACTAGAAAGCGTCGTATTTTCAACAGCCGGAACGTGTTTGGGCGCGTAAATAAACAATGGAATATGATATTTATCAACGGGCAATTCTGTTTTTCGCGCACTGCCGGCACAATGATCGGCGACCATCACAAAAATCGTATTATCAAACCACGGCTTCGTTTTTGCTGTTTTGATAAATTCTTGAATCGCGTAATCGGTGTATTTCACCGCGCCTTCACGTCCTTGACCAGACGGAATATCGATTTTACCTTCTGGATATGAATACGGACGATGATTGGTCGTCGTCATAATTTGAAAGAAAAACGGCTTATTCTGAGCAAAATCTAAATCGGCTTCTTTGACGGTGCGATTAAAAATGATGTCGTCTGACACGCCCCACGCATTTTTAAACGTGATTTCTTCGACAGTGAATTCAGTTTGATCGACAATGCGATAACCATTCCCCGCATAAAACGCATTCATATTGTCAAAATAACCACGTCCACCGTATAAAAACGCCGTATCGTAACCACGTTGTTGCAACACATGACCTAAATTGAAGAGTTTTTCATTATCAGGACGTTTAACAATCGATTGTCCCGCTGTGGGAGGAATTGACAACGTCAATGCTTCTAAACCACGAATCGTGCGTGTTCCCGTCGCATAAAAATTGGTAAACAATGCGCCTTCTTTAAACCAACTATCCATGAAGGGCGTAATGTTTTGCGTACTGCCAAATTTACTCAAATAATCCGCGCTCAAACTTTCAACGGTAATCAAAATAATATTTAAGCGTTTTTCTGCGCCATTGCCTTTTATCTCGCGTTTGATGTCATACAAACCATCATTCGTTGCGTCTAATTCCGTTTTGATTTTTTGCGATAATTGCGTGTCATCGCCTAATCGATAAAAATGCCGATAATCTAACTCGTTATTACGAAATGCAGAGAAAAATTGATATGCGCCATTTGCCGCAATTTCGTTTAAATAAGTATTGGCGGAAAATTGATACGTCGTGCGTCCGATTGCAAAATAACTAATGACGGGAAATAAAAATAAAACACCTGCAATTTTTGCTCGACGTGAAAATGTTTCGTTGGCATAGAATGTGACCGCCAATGTATTTTTGACCAGCCAAAAACAGCCAATCGTTACAACCAAAATACTAAATAACAACAAACCTAACGGATAAGATTCGATAATGTTTTGTACCACTTCATGCGTGTAAATTAGATAATCTACCGCAATGAAATTGAAACGCACGCCGAATTCATCCCAAAATGTCCATTCCGATACTACAACAAAAAATAAGGCATACAAGTTAATCAAGAAACCTGAAAACACAAACCATTTATGTAATTTACTTTGATACCAGCGATTAGGAATGGCGAGTAAATAGAGTGTGAAGGGAATTAAAAAATAACTGTAATACGCTAAATCGTGAATTGCACCCAACACAAATGCGAAGATAATTTGATAAAACGGCGTGTCAATATCTGCCCATTGTTTTGCGAGTAACGCCACACGCAATAAGGCAAATGTTACCAAATTGACCAGTAAAAATAGCCCTAAAATACTAAAGCGTGAACGCGAAAATGCTGAGCGCATAGTTTAAATATCCATAAACAGCATCGGAATGCCGTACGTTAAAACAAAATAGCAAAATGCCAATGACACACTTTTCCCCACGTTGTAGGCGAAAAATCGTCGCAAAATAAAGGCCACAATTCCTAAATACCAGGTCACTAAAAAAACGGCCAAACCAATCCCGACTATTTCACGGTGTTCATAATGAATTCTGACTAACGCGAAATCCAATGCCTCACACGCAATGGCAAGAATCATAATGTAATTTTCACAAACAAATATCGCGGTAAAGACGCGCTGAAATAACAAAATGTTTTTGTGAAAAAATAAGAATGTCGCCACCGAAGAAAATGCCATGATGGCGCGTAATGAAACTTCTAACGTGCCGTCCGCAAAATCTGCAATCAATCCTTCAACGATAATCCCTGAAACTAAGTAAAAAGCGATGCACTGCCATGAAAAATTACGACTCGGTGTTAATTCCGTTGGGCTGCCTCGAAAAAAACATAATTTTAGATATGAAATCAATAACATGATGAATATAAATCTATTTTGTAGGTTGCAACAACGTGATTAAGCGCGTCGCAATCACTTCGCTCATTTGCGTTAAAAATAAATGTCCCATACTGGCGTGAAAACGATTTTCGTCACGGCTACCAATTGCCAGCAAACCTTCTAATTCTGTAAATAACATTGGCACAATCGCGCAAGATTTAACTTCGTTTGCTTGAAAACCAAACAATACCCGCGCTTGTAAAGGTGATAATTGACCGCAGCTTGGTAAACCGGTACTTAATTCACGTTCAAACGGTTTCAACTCTTTGCTGTTTGGCGCAATAAAAATGGCATCGAAATCGGAAGGGGGCGACGGTTGAATCAGACGAATTGCCACAAAATCGGTTAAAAAATATTCTGATAACACCAAATTCAAATTAGATACCACATCTTCTAGTGTCGTCGCATCGAGCAGAGCTAAATTTAATTTGTGCATTCGATTAACAGCGGTATCGTTATCACGCGCAATTTCAATCAATTCCGTCAGTTGATTTTCCATGTCTTGATAACGCGAACGAAATAATTCTAACTGCTTAGAAATCAGTGAAACCGCGCCACCACTTGGATGCGGAATACTGAGATGTTCAAGTAATAGGACGTGTTCAATAAAAAAATCAGGATGAGCTTTTAAATAATCCGCAACTTGCGCGGCTGTCATCTCGATTTTATCAACAGGCTTGGCTTTAATTACTTTAGGCTTAGACGTTTTCGGCTCAGCTTTAGGTTTTACAGTACGCGGGGCGCGTGGTTTTTTAGCAGGTTTTTTTACTTCACTCATAATGCAATAAATCCTTCAAATACAGAAACCGCCGCCCCTGTCATAAATACAGGTTCGCCGCGTCCTGCCCAACGAATGGTTAATTCGCCACCGGGTAATTCAACGCGCACCGTATCATCTAATAAATGTTGTTCAATACCGATGACAACCGCTGCACATGCACCGCTGCCACACGCTTGCGTTTCGCCTGCGCCACGTTCATAAACACGCAATTTAATCGCATTTTTATCTAACACTTGCATAAAACCAATGTTCGCGCGTTCGGGAAAAATACTGTGACTTTCAAGTGCTGCGCCAATGGTTTCGACCGGTGCTGTTTTAATATCATTCACCTGCAAAACCGCGTGCGGATTGCCCATCGACACCGCACCAAAGGCTTTTTCAGTACCATTCACATTGACGGTATAAAAACGTGCTTCTTGCTCAGCGACGAGTGGAATTTCTGCTGGCAAATGGCGAGGAATTCCCATATTAACCGTAATCAAATCATTGTCGTCAAAACTTAAAATCAATTGTCCTGATTTTGTTTCAACGCGAATTTCATCTTTATCGGTCAATTTTTTATCGCGTACAAATCGCGCAAAACACCGTGCGCCATTACCGCATTGTCCCACTTCGCTGCCATCGGCATTAAAAATACGGTATTTAAAATCCGCAGTCGCTTGACTACTTTTTTCAACGACCAGCAATTGATCAAAACCAATCCCCGTATGACGATTCGCCATAAAACGGATTTTTTTCGGCGTAAGGGCAATGCGTTGATTGATAGCATCAACGACAACGAAATCATTGCCAAGACCGTGCATTTTAGTAAATTTCATAAACGTTTCTGTCATTAAACTTGTGTGCCGCCAACCGTGAGACCTTCAATTTTTAATGTTGGTTGACCGACTCCGACCGGCACACTTTGTCCATCTTTGCCGCATGTTCCCACGCCGCTGTCGAGTTCTAAATCATTACCCACCATTGAAACTTTCGTCAAAACATCAGGGCCATTACCAATTAACGTTGCGCCTTTGACAGGACGCGTAATTTTACCATTTTCAATTAAATACGCTTCGCTGGCAGAAAATACGAATTTTCCCGACGTAATATCAACTTGTCCACCGGCAAAGTTTTTTGCATATAAACCGTTTTTAACCGATTGAATAATCTCATCGGGATGATGTTGTCCCGCCAACATATAAGTATTTGTCATGCGTGGTATGGGTAAATGTGCGTAAGATTCACGTCGTCCATTTCCGGTAGAACTGACTCCCATCAATCGCGCGTTTAATCGGTCTTGCATGTAGCCTTTTAAAATACCGTTTTCAATTAACACCGTATTTTCAGTTTGCGTGCCTTCGTCATCGATACTTAATGACCCGCGCCGACCGTGTAATGTGCCGTCATCCACAACCGTACATAATGAAGATGCGACACGTTCACCAACACGTCCACTAAATGCTGAGGTGCCTTTACGATTAAAATCACCTTCTAAACCGTGTCCGATGGCTTCGTGTAATAAAATTCCAGGCCAGCCAGCCCCTAATACAACGGTCATATTTCCTGCGGGAGCTTCGCCAGCTTCGAGATTAACCAAGGCTTGACGCACGGCTTCTCGCGCATAATTCATGCCTGTGTCTTGTTCAAAAAACATCGCGTAATCACAACGTCCGCCGCCGCCCATGCTGCCTTGTTCACGTTTACCGTTTTCAACCACAATAACGGTGACATTCAAACGCACCAATGGGCGAACATCTGCGAGTAAATGACCGTCTTGATTCGCAACCAAAATATGCTCGTGAACGCCCGATAAACTCACAATCACTTCTTCAATGCGTGAATCTAATTGGCGCGTTTGCGTATCGAGTTGCTTTAGAAAATCAATTTTTTGTTGGTCTGCAAGCGATTTCAATGGATTCAACGCAGGATATAAAACGCGAGCATTGGTATTTATCGCATTCAGATTGACGTACGCGTTTTGTGCCTGACGAGTAATGGCTTTAACGTTGTTGATTGCCTCAAATAAAACCGGTATTTCTAAACGATCGCTGTATGCAAATCCTGTTTTTTCACCGGCTACCGCACGCACACCTGCACCTTGCTCAATACTGTGATGCCCTTCTTTGACAATACCGCTTTCGAGTACCCACGATTCCGAATGGCTAGATTGAAAATAAATATCGGCGGCATCAACTTCTGCACTAAGTAATTGATTCATCAATTTTTCAATATCGGAATCTTGGATGTTCGCAGGAGTGAGAATCGCTTGTCGTGCAAGTTGGAGTAAGTGCATAAAACCTGTGTGAGATAAAAAAGAAAAATCGCTTAGGAAGTAACGAGCAAATCAACCAACATCTGCTCATAAATTTTGCTTAAAACGTCTAAATCTGCAACGCCAATATGTTCGTTTACTTTGTGAATACTGGCATTTAACGCACCCAATTCGATAACTTGTGCGCCCGTCGGTGCAATAAAACGCCCGTCAGAGGTACCGCCACCAGTATCATCTAGCGTTTCAAAACCGGTTACAGTTTTAATCGCCTTGTGCGCCGCATCAATCAACGCGCCAGTTGCCGTCAAAAATGGTTCACCTGACAAACGCCATTGAATGTCATAGTTCAAGCCATGTCGATTTAGAATTTTTGCCGTGCGTTGTTTGATAATCTCAGCGGTTAATTCCGTGCTAAAACGCAGATTAAACTGCACATTTACATTCGCAGGAATGACGTTTTCAGCCCCTGCACCGCTGTGAATATTGGAAATCTGCAAACTCGTCGCCGGAAAAAACGCATTTCCGTTATCCCAAACTTCATTCACCAAATCATTTAATGCCGGCGTAATTTTATGAATCGGATTGTCGGCTAATTCTGGATAGGCAACATGTCCTTGAATACCGTGAACGGTTAAATTCGCATTGAGCGAACCACGTCGCCCAACACGGATTACATCACCAATCTGTTTGTCACTTGATGGTTCACCAACTAAACACCAATCGATTTTGTCGCCTCGATTTTCTAACACATCGACAACTTTTACAACACCATTTGTGGCAATGCCTTCTTCGTCGCTGGTCAACATAATCGCAATCGAACCGGCGTGATTTGGATGATTGGCAATAAAACGTTCCACCGCCGTCACAAAACATGCAATGCCGCCTTTCATGTCCGCCGCGCCACGTCCGTATAATTGACCATCACGGATTGTGGGTTCAAACGGTGGCGATTCCCAAAGATTTAACGCACCGACTGGCACAACATCCGTGTGACCTAAAAACACAAAAAATGGTTTCGCATCACCACGACGCAACCAAATGTTTTCCGTGTTGTCAAAATTTAAACGTTCATCGACAAAACCTAATGGCGTTAAACGTGCGGCTAATAAATCCAAACAGCCCGCATCATTAGGCGTTACCGATTCACGACGAATTAGCTCTTTTAAAAGCTCTAGCGTATCGCTCATAACAACGTTTTTTCGTAAACTTTAGCATCGTAACCCACTAACAATGTGTCACCGGTATCAAGCACTGGACGTTTCATCAACGTTGGATATTCCAGTATTAAAGGCAACGCCATTTCAAGCGTTTCAGCACGTTGACGCTGCTCAGGCGAAAATTTACGCCATGTCACGCCCTTACGATTAACCAAAACCTGCCAATCATCAAGTCGTGCAGCAAATTGTTGCAATAATTCTAATGAAAAACCATCGCGGCGGATTTCGTGAAATTGATAATCGAGCTTGTTTTCTTTTAACCAGTGTCGTGCTTTTTTAATGGTATCGCAATTTGCTAAACCGTAAAGGATAATCATCGTATTAAACCTCTGAATCACCGCCGAGCAACTCTTCAATTGCTGGCAACTCAGGGTCTGCTTTGCAGCGGACTTTATAAAGGTCAATCAGTTCCATTAAGGCTTGTTCTAAATCACCCAAAATTTCTTCTTCGTATTCGATTTCATCTTCTGGAATTTCACCTGAATCTAAATAATCTTTTTGAGTGTTGACAGAATCTTCAACCGACAAAATGGAATACATTAAAGTGGTGCTTGAAATATCTTTGCTCATGGTTTTGTGCCTTAGGTAGTTAAAAAATGGGGTTTAAAAATGATGTTTAAATTGCATAGCGTGTGACATCAGGTATTTTCGCTTCTAAAAATCCCGTTTGACGTAATCGGCACGCATCGCACGAGCCACATGCCTCGCCATCATCATTTGCCGAATAACAAGAAACGGTGCGGCGATAATCAACACCTAACGCTGTGCCTTGTTCAATAATTTGTGCTTTGCTTAAGTTGATTAACGGTGTATGAATCTTAAACGCCGCGCCTTCAACACTGACTTTTGTGGCTAAATTTGCCATCGTCTCAAACGCGGCAATAAATTCAGGACGACAATCCGGATAACCGGAATAATCTACCGCATTCACGCCGATAAAAATATTTTGTGCGTGCAGCACTTCCGCCCAGCCTAACGCTAACGATAAAAAAACGGTATTTCGTGCAGGAACGTAAGTAACGGGAATACCAATTTCTAATGTTTGCGGCACGGCAATATCAGAATCGGTCAACGCTGAACCGCCAATTGTGCCTAAATCTAAGCGAATAATTTTATGTTCGACGACACCGTAATCGGCAGCAATTTTTGCGGCGGCGTGCAACTCGGCATTATGGCGTTGCCCGTAATCAAAACTGAGCGTATAGCACGCATAGCCTTGTGCTTGCGCCATCGCCAATACGGTAATGGAATCTAAACCACCTGAAAGTAAGATAACTGCTTTTTTTTGCATTGGCTATTTTCCTTGTGCATCTTGCCACAAGAGTTTATGTAATTGAATTTGAAAACGTATCGGCAATTTATCTGCCAAAATTTTCTCCGCTAATTCAGTTGGATTTTGAACTGGTACAACCGGCGAAAATAACACTTGGCAACGTTGCGTTAAACCGTATTCTGCAACCATTTTTTTAGACCAGTCATAATCCTCGTCACCAGCGATGACAAATTTCACTTGATCTTGCGCGGTTAAAAATTCGATATTTTCATAACGATTTTTAGCCATTTCGCCCGAACTCGGTGTTTTCAAATCCACCACTTTCACAATTCGAGCATCAACATTGGAAACATCTAACGCACCACTGGTTTCGAGTGAAACATTAAAATTTAAATCCGCCAATTGCGTTAATAACGTCTCACACGCCGGTTGCACTAACGGTTCGCCGCCTGTGATGCAAACGTAATTGCAATTATATTTTTTGATTTCAGAGACTATCGTTTCTAACGGTATTTTTGTGCCGCCTGAAAACGCATAACTGGTATCACAATAATTACAACGTAACGGACAGCCTGTTAATCGAACAAAAACAGTTGGCAATCCAACCGTATTCGATTCGCCTTGCAACGAATAAAAAATTTCACTAATGCGTAATTCAGACATTAGTTAGGAACTTGATTAAGTTGCTGCAATTTTTTCGCCGCGATTTCAGCGGGTTTAGAACTGGGATAATCCGTAATGACGCGCGTTAAATATTCTTTCGCTTTAACCGTATTTTTTTGTTCCATTTCAATCGTTCCCAGTTTTAAAAGTGCGTCCGGCACTTTTTGGCTATTCGGATATTTTTCTAAAACTAAACTAAACGCTTTACGCGCCGCGTCAGTATTTTTATTTACCCGATACGCTTCACCTAACCAAAATTGCGCGTTATTGGCATACAAATTATTGGGATCTTTACTTAACAACGTATTGAATTGCGTGATGGCTTCAATCACTTGACCGTTGCGAAATGCCTCGAAAGCTTGCAAATATTGCTGTTTTTTCTCGTCAGCCGGTGTTGCCGCTGGTTGCCCAGTTGGTGCAACAGGTGCAGTGGCAGGTTTCGGTGGCGGCGAGGCTTCAACCGGTTCAGCTTCTTTTGCCGCTGGCGCAGGCGATTCCGAAGAGGTCGCCGGTTTTGCACCGCTCAATTTCGTTTCCAATTGTTGCAAACGATCATCAAAATCCGCATACATTGCCGCTTGTTTCTTTTTCATTTCAACAATCAAATTGGCTTGCTCTTCGAGCTTACCATTTAACTGTTGAATTTCTGCCTGCGCTTCGTCTAAACGAGTCATTAACTCAAACGTACTGTTCATGGGCGCACTTGCTGGAACAGGCATAGCCGCTGGCGCACCGGTTGGATACGCTGAATTATCAATCACAGGCGCGAGTGAATCAGCCAACGCCAATACGCTAACGCTATAAAGTAAAAACGCAGGTAGTTTTTTCATTTTAGTAAGCAAGTTCAACGCGACGGTTTAATTCCCAAGCCGATTCATCATGTCCCATTGCAACCGGTTTTTCTTCGCCGTAACTGACAATACTAAGCTGACTTTCTGAAACGCCTTGTGCTTTTAACATGCCGGCAACGGTTTTTGAACGTTGTTCGCCCAACGCAATGTTATATTCACGCGAGCCACGTTCGTCGCCATTACCTTCTAAAACAACGTGTTGACTTGGATTTGCCAGTAAGTAACGTGCGTGTGCCGCAATCACAGGAACAAAGTCTTGTTGCACTTGACTGCTATCAAGCATGAAGTAAATGGTACGTTTTGAAAGTGGATTATTTGGATCGCTAAATTCGGGCGGTAAACCGTTTGCACCGCGTGCGCCATATTTACCGTTTGCCCCAAAACGTCCACCATTCATGCCTGAACCATCGTTCAAACCACTCACTGACGCATCGTTCATCCCACCATTTAAACTGCCATCTGTTAGACTCGCGTCTTTTTCTTCATCAGAGCTACAACCCGCTAAGGTCAAAGCACTCATCATGGCAATTGTCGCCAACATTTTTGTAAATTTCATAATGTATTTTCCAAAATATAAGGGTTAAAAAAGTTTTTATTTAGGCGACCAAGCGGGTTCGCGCACTTCAGAGCTATCAAAAACGAGCTTTTGTTGCATTCTACCATTGATAGAAACGGCGGATAAATAGCCTGTGCTGCCTTTGCGTGACGCATATAAAACCATGTCGCTATTCGGGGCAAAACTGGGCGATTCATCGAGCGGCCCGGAGGTTAAAACGCTAATAGATTTCGAATTTACGTCCATCACGCCAATTCGATAGTCGCCACCGTTGCCGTGAACCATCGTAATAAATTTTCCATCAGGTGAAAAACTTGCACGGGCATTGTAACTACCACTAAACGTAATGCGTTTCTCTTCACCACCTTGCACGGGAATCGAATATAACTGTGGTTTACCACCACGGTCTGAGGTGAACACAATCGTTCTACCATCGGGCGACCACGTTGGTTCGGTATCAATAGCACGATTTTTAGTCAATTTTGTGACATTACGCGACCCTAAATCCAAAATGTAAATATCCGGATTGCCGTCTTTAGATAAAGTGACCGCTAATTTTGAACCATCGGGCGACCACGCAGGTGCGCCGTTAATGCCTGGAAATTCAGCCACCCGTTCACGTTGTCCTGTTGCCAACGTTTGCGTATAAATCGCCGCTGTTTTCTTTTCAAATGAAACGTAAGCAATACGCCGCGCATCCGGCGACCACGCAGGTGACATTAACGGTTCCATTGATGTAGCAATCGCTTGAGCATTTGCACCATCTGCGTCAGCAACCATCAATTTGTGATGACTTTCCGCGCCTTGTCTAGTGCTGGTAATGTAAGCAATCCGACCACTGAACACGCCTTTTTTACCCAGCAATTTTTCGTAAATCATATCGCTAATGTGATGCGCGGTTTTACGCAAATCGTTTGCCGATGATGACATGCGATAACCTAATAATTGCGAACCATTGGCGACATCGAATAATTGAAATTCGACCGTGTATTGCCCACCATTTGGTTGCACGCGCCCAATCACAACGTAATTTTGTCCAACCGCTTGCCAATCTGGAAAGTTAATGGCTTCGGCAGACGTAGGTCGTGCTGGCATGCGTTGAGAGGGCAAGGTTTTAAAATAACCACTGCGTGTCAAATCCGAATCCACAACGCTACTTACATCAAGTGGCGCACCTTGTGAGGCAAATGGCACGATTGCAATCGGCATCGCACTTTCAATACCTTCTGTAATTTCAATCGACATTTCCGCATTCGCTACAGACGCAAAACACATTCCAATTGCCGACGCTAAAACCAGTTTTTTAAATAAATTCACGAGACACCTTTATTTTCTGTGTATTGTTATCTTAATTTTTCTTTCACTTGGCACAGGGAATGGAACGGCTGAAGTCACAGCATTCACAACCGAATCATCAAACATTGTGTCGCCGCTACTTTTTGTTACATTCACCTCGCCAACAATGTCACCTGTTGAACTTAGTCTAAACTCGACAACACACGTTAAAGCGTCTGAACCGGGTGGACGATGATGATGACTTTCAATTTTTTTCTGAATTTCGCCTTTAATTGCAGCATCCGCATTAGCTGCCGCAGCGGCGGCTCTGGCATTTGCGGCGGCGGCTTCTTGTTTGGCAGCTTCTATTCTTGCCGCATCTGCTGCCGCACGTTCAGCCGCTTGTTTTGCTAATGCGTCAGCGCGTGCCTTTTCATTGGCAGCCCTTTCTGCATCGGCTTTTGCAGCAGCATCTTTTGCTGCTTTTTCCGCAGCTTGTTTTGCAGATGCTTCGGCTTTTGCGGCTTGTGCTTTTTCGTTAGCTAATTTTTCAGCTTTTTCCTTTTCAGCAGCGTCTTTAGCCGCCGCTTTTTTCGCTTCCGCTTCGGCAGCTTTTTTAGCATCAGCCTCTGCTTTCTTTGCTTCTGCTTTTTCAGCGGCTAATTTTTCAGCTTTTTCTTTTTCGGCAGCTTCTTTGGCAGCGGCTTTTTTCGCCTCCGCTTCTGCCTTTTTAGCGTCCGCTTTTTCGGCGGCAAGTTTTTCAGCTTTTTCTTTTTCAGTGGCTTCTTTTTTAGCTTCGGCTTTTTCGGCGGCTAATTTTTCAGCCGCTGCTTCTTTTTCGTGTTCAGCTTTTTTAGCGTCTTCAGCTTCTTTAGATTTTACATGCTCAATGGCTTTTTTAGCCGCTTCAACTTTTTGCGCTTCAGCCTTTTCAGCGGCGAGTTTTTCAGCTTTTACAGCGGCTTCCTTTACAGCCTTTTCATTCGCCATTTTTTTAACTTCTTCAACTTTTTCAGCCACCAATTTTTCAGCTTTAACCGCCGCTTCTTTTTGCGCTTTTTCCGTTGCTACTTTTCTAGTTTCTTCTGCCTTTTTAGCTTCTGCCTCTGCTTTAGCAACGGCTGCCGCTTGTTTTGCCGCTAAATCTTCTTTTGGTTTAGGCGGTTCAACAGGTTTTGGTGGTTCAACTTTTTTCGGTTCTTCAACAGGCGGCGGTGTTGGCTCTGGTTCAGGCGCAGGTTTCTCAACTGGCGGAACAGGTTTTGCCGCAGGCGGATTTAATTCCACCATCGTCGCATGAATAATTTCGGGTTCTGGCGGTGGTGGCGGTGGCGCAGGTTTATACAACGCACTAAGCGCAAATAAGCCTAATAGCGTTAAATGAAACGCTAATGCCAATAAAAAAGGCTTTGAAAATTTTTGATTAGCCATTGAAGCTGTTAATTTTCATCAGATTTAGTCATTAAGCCAACGCTTGGCACGCCAGCTTGTTTGAGCGTTGCCATGGTGACAACAACTGTGCCGTAATCAATATTTTTGTCAGCGTTAATCAGAATTTGGGTTTCAGGTTTATTTTTCAAGACTGCTTCGATACGCGGATAAATTTCTTCGAGCGTCACGGGTTCATCTTCACCATTCCCGACGTTGATAAAATATTTACCGCCCTCTTCGCTGTGCTGAATCGAAATAATAAACGGTGGTGTATCATCTTTTTGCTCAATCATTGCCGCTTGCGCTCGTGGCAAATCCACTTCAACGCCGGACTGCAACATCGGCGTGGTAATCATGAAAATAATCAGCAATACCAGCGTTACGTCGATATATGGCACGACGTTAATTTCAGCCATCGGGCGACGGCGACCGGCTTTTTTGTTATTTACATTCATTTGCTATGCGCCTGTCTTTGCAATAACACGATAAATTCTTCAACGAATAATTCATAACGACCGGTTAATCTATCCAAACGGGTTGAAAAACGGTTATACGCCACAACCGCTGGAATAGCGGCAAACAAACCAATCGCGGTGGCAATCAATGCTTCGGCAATACCGGGGGCAACTTGCGCTAACGTAGCCTGTTTTACATTTCCCAACGCCATAAACGAATTCATAATCCCCCAAACCGTTCCGAATAAACCGATATACGGACTAGTTGAACCGACGGTTGCTAAAAACGCCAAATGTTCATCCAAACGGTCAAGTTCGCGCAATAACTCAATTCGCATCACACGCTGTGCGCTTTCAACTTGCACGGCTGGTTCGACATTACCGCTTAAACGCATCCGAGAAAATTCTTTGTAACCGGCTAAAAAGATTTTTTCAATGCCTTCGGGTTCAAAATCTTTTGCCGCGAGTTTGCGATAAAGCTCTGACAACGAAACGCCTGACCAAAATTGCTCTTCAAATTCGTCCGTGATTTCAATCGCGCGGTTAAGTTCTTTGCGTTTAGAAAAAATAAACGTCCATGATACGAGTGAGGCGGTAAATAAAACCAGCATCACAAATTGCACCACAAAACTGGCTTCGGTGACTAAATGGAAAATCGATAAATCAGTGTTCATTGTATTTAGTTAAAAATGCGTCAAATAAAAAATCAGGAATGGCGGTCGGTTGAAATGCCTCTACATTGATGCAAACAATCCGGCAGCTACAAGTGCAAAGCGTTATATCACCGCACTTAATGGTTTGTTCAAACGTAAAACTTGCCCTTTTCAATTGTAAAATTTCTGCACTAACGTGCAGTAAATCATTAAATTTTGCGGGACGTAAATAATCAATTTGCATATTTTTTACAGCAAAAATAATGCCCGCTTGTGCGCGTAATTCGTTTTGCTCAAAACCTAAATCACGCAACATTTCTGTTCTGGTGCGTTCGAAAAAATTTAAATAGTTTGCATGATACACCACGCCGCCTGCGTCAGTGTCTTCGTAATAAACCCTAATGGGAAAAATAAAAGGTGTTTTCATGATTCAAATAAATCGACATTTACTGTTGCAACTTTGGGGGCAGTCAAACCAAAATGCAAATAAGCTGCTGACGTTGCTACACGTCCACGAGGTGTTCGCATAATAAAACCTTGTTGCAATAAATACGGCTCTAAAACATCTTCAATCGTGCCACGCTCTTCGCTAATTGCTGCGGCTAAGGTATCCAAACCAACCGGCCCGCCCGAAAAATTTTCGATAAGCGTTAATAAAAACTTTCTATCCAAACTATCAAAACCATTGCTATCGACTTTCAACATCGTTAAGGCTTCGGCGGCAACCTGTTCGGTAATAATGCCGTTGCTTTTCACCTGAGCAAAATCTCGTACACGGCGTAATAAGCGGTTGGCAATGCGTGGTGTGCCGCGTGAACGTTTCGCAATTTCAACGGCACCTTTAGGTTCGATTCCCATTTTTAAAACGTGTGCCGAACGGGTAACGATGCTGGTTAATTCTTCTACCGTGTAAAAAACTAAGCGTTGTACAATGCCAAATCTATCGCGCAATGGCGACGTTAATAAACCCGCGCGAGTTGTTGCACCAATTAACGTAAATGGCGGCAAATCAATTTTAATTGACCGCGCCGCTGCCCCTTCGCCAATCATCAAATCGAGCTGATAATCTTCCATCGCCGGATATAAAATTTCTTCAACGGCTGGACTCAAACGGTGAATTTCGTCGATGAACAGTACGTCGTGTTTTTCTAAATTTGTCAGTAACGCCGCTAAATCACCGGCTTTTTCTAAAACGGGCGCAGCGGTTTGACGCAAATTTACGCCCATTTCGCTGGCAATAATCATAGCCAGTGTCGTTTTACCTAAACCTGGTGGACCAAAAATTAACGTGTGGTCTAAGGCTTCATTTCGCGCCAATGTCGCTTCAATGAAAATTTCCATTTGTGTGCGACATTCTTCTTGACCAACATAATCCGCCAATTTTTTGGGACGCATCGCACGGTCGAAGCCTTCTTCGCCCTGCCCCGTATTTGCGGTAATTAAACGGTCTTCTTCAATCATTTTAAAAAATAGGAAAGGTCATACAGCGTTTCGGGAGCAATATCAATTTCATCAGACCAAACTACTGTCCCATAATCAATTCGCGCTTGCTTAAACAAACTAATACTTTTCAATACCTGGAATATTGGTGCATTCAAATAAGGGTTCATATCAAAATATTTTTTTTCGTTATTTTCAAATGTAAGCAACAAGTGATAATCAGGTAATGTCTCGACAGCAATTACATTCGGAAACATAATTATTGCAACGGTTTAATTTGGAAAACTGGCTCACCATTTACAGCTAATGCCCAATCTGCCATCAATTCGTCTTCGTGCAAAATAATCCATGCTTTGACCAGACTGACTTTTTTATTTGGTAACGAGCCTTCTAATAATTCGCCGTCAGGAATAGTAAAAACAGCTCTTACACCTTGATATTCGACATGAATGTGCGGCAAATGGTGTTGTTGCGTATCAAAAAACAACATCCTGATAATAATTCCATAAAACATACTAATCGCTGGCACAACAAATCTCCAAAAAATCTCCACAAACCAAGAACGAAAGCCCCGCGCCTTCAAGCAAATCAATATGCCATTTCAACATCAACAAACGCACTTTTTGAAACAGGTCGTGGAATGCTCACACCTTCAGCTTTCAAGTCTTCTAAATGAAAATAAATCGCCTCTTGAATTAACGCAATCACTTCATTTTCAGTTTCACCAACAGCTACACACCCTGTTAAATCTGGAACAAACGCGCCATAACTGGTTTCGCCTTTTTCAATTACGACCATATATTGCATTTTCTACTCCTTCAAACCTGCTTGTTTTAAAACACTATTCAATGTTCCCGCTGGCACGTCAATACTCGGTTTTCCTGCAACGGTTACAGTTCCTGATTTGTACAAATGATGTTGTGTCGATGACTGCCACGCTGTCGAACTAAAAACCAACCATTCTGCTCAATTAGTTTCAACAGCTCTGAAACTTTCATCGTAAAACATCCAAAAAATCAAAATTTTAAAACACTGTCGCTACCGCACTAACCAAACATAATTGCTACCGTTTTTATTGCTGCGGTAAGAATCTCCGTAGCCGAAATAGATATTCCACGCATGGGTACTGTTATGGCTACTACTGCTAGCATCAGCCGAAGAAGACCAAAAATCTCCTGGATTTTCAGGCAAAATGTCTATTTTTTCGTTTTTGATGTTATTGACTAACATTTTTAATTCGTCAAGTTAGGAACTCGCCAATTAAGGAAACCTCCGTACCCTCGTTTTTTGTTGAATGTTTTAGCAGTTTGCATTGCGTTACTCCAATCCATTTTTTCAGCATTTCCAACCGTATTACCATCTTTCCATTTTTGCCCATAAGCAAATCGTAACCACATCAGACCAGTTTCAGTATCCGTTGCAATACCATCTTGGAGAATAAATTTACTTACAGGCTTTGAAATAACAGATTCTGCAAATGTTATACCTGATGAATTAAACTGGATATTTTCTAAAATAATTCCACCCGCTGATGCTTTTTTAATTGCTTCAACGGCAATATCAATCGAACAGTTAAACCATTCTTTGTTTTCGTGAACGCCTTTATTTTTAAGCAAGCCGTGTGCAATTTGTTCTACGTCTCTCGGTTCATTCACTAAAACATCATACGCAACTTCGTAAGGATACGGATTTCCCGTATTGTTTAATTCAGCGGCTCTCAATTCTGGGTCTTTTGTTGAAAAACCAACTTTCACCAAATGCGGCATCGACTTTGTTGTAATGATATAAACCCAGCCTTTCATTTTTTAATTCCGTGAAAATTTATTGGACATTAAACTCTTGCTGACTTTCAGCATCTTCTTCAAACGTAACGGGATAATAAAACATCATGATTTCACCGCACTTTGTAACGCCAACCGAATAATCGTTTCACAACTTTTGCCTTCCGGTTGAATTGCTGACACCATGCGACTGGCATCAAGCGGTTTATAACCCAATGAACACAACGCACTAATGGCTTCTTCTCTCGCATTGCCAACATTGGTAAACGATTGTGTATTTTCAAGTTTTGGCAATTTGTCGCGCAATTCCATCACTAAACGTTCAGCCGTTTTTTTGCCCACTCCCGGTAATTTGACCAATGCGGCGGTGTCATTATTTTGCACACAAATGTGAAACTGCTCTGCGGTTTGCCCTGATAAAATCGTCAACGCCAATTTTGCGCCGACACCACTAATTTTAATCAACGTTTTAAACAGTGTTTTATCTGCATCCGTCGAAAAACCAAACAAACTGTGTGCGTCTTCTCGAACCACTAAATGCGTTTGCAAAGTAATTTCTGCGCCAACTTCGGGCAAATTATAAAATACCGTCATCGGTGCTTCGATTTCATAACCTACGCCGTTCACATCCAAAACGACTAATGGCGGAGCTTTCAAAACAATTTTACCGCGTAAAAAACCAATCATTGTCGCATCCCCGTTTGCAAGCGTTGTTGCGTTTGCGCGTAATGCGCGTGACAAATCGCAATGCCTAATGCGTCACTCGCGTCAATTTGCAAATTTCCTTGAATATTCAACAAAAGTTTAACCATGTGCTGCACTTGTAATTTATCTGCGCTACCTTTACCGACAATCGCCTGTTTAACTTGCCGTGCGGCATATTCAAAAACAGGAATATCGTGCGTTTGCACGGCACAAATTGCTGCGCCGCGGGCTTGCCCCAGTTTTAATGCTGAATCCGCATTTTTACCCATAAACACTTGTTCGATTGCCATTTGCTGCGGCTGATATTCATTAACTAATTGTAAAATGCCATCAAAAACTTGTTTTAACTTACGCGGCAAATCGTCGGCTTGAATTTTTAACGCGCCACTTGCAATGTAACGATAACCGTTCGGTACAATTTCAATAATACCGTAGCCTGTCAAACGCGAACCGGGATCGATGCCTAAAATTTTCACTAACCCATTGTCGCCATAATTTCATCGCTGATATCGCCGTTCGAGTAGACATTTTGCACGTCGTCTAAATCTTCTAAGCGTTCAATCAACAACATCATTTTTTCAGCGTTTTCAGCATCTAATTCAGCTTTGGTACTGGCTTGCATGGTGATTTCAGAACTTTCAGGCGCAAACCCTGCGGCAACTAACGCTTCTTTAACATTTAAATAATTTTCAAGTGTCGTCATGACATCTTTTGAACCATCATCATTGGTCACAACATCGTCAGCGCCGGCTTCAATTGCCGCTTCCATCAACGCATCTTCGTCAACATCTGCACCATAACTGATAATGCCGATTTTGCTAAACATATACGCCACAGAACCGTCTGTACCTAAATTGCCGCCCGATTTGCTGAACGCATGGCGAACTTCACCAACGGTGCGTTGTTTATTATCCGTTAAACAATCGACGATAACCGCTACGCCACCTGCGCCATAACCTTCATAACGAATTGATTCATAATTCACACCTTCTAATGTTCCAGAGGCTTTTTTGATGGCAGTATCAATCGTATCGCGGCGCATATTCGCCCCTAACGCTTTATCAATTGCCGTGCGTAACGCTGGATTACTTGACGGATCGCCACCTGCGCCTTTTACTGCGACGTTAATTTCTCGCAAAACTTTGGTGAAAATTTTTGCACGTTGTGCGTCTTGACCTGCTTTACGGTGTTTAATATTTGCCCATTTACTGTGACCAGCCATGTTGCTTACTCTCTAAAATTTTTCTAAAAATGTTTATAAAATATACGGTAAAACCGCTGTTAAATTTTTGTCGGCAACGAAAAAATTTGCATTTTCACGCACCAATTTTCTATTCACTACGCCACCAAAACCAATCACTTTCGCACCCGTTTGTTGCGCTTCCAAATCTGTTTTACCATCACCAATAAGAACTAAATTTGGCGCGTGTAAAGATTTTATAATTGCCGCTTTGCCACCATTTTTTGCTAACGGTGAATCTGTCTCATAACCCAAATAATCACCATTATCAGCAAAATATACATCGACGGCATGAACATTTGTTTCTGGAACATTTAATAATTTCGCCAAAGGCAAAATCGCGGGCAATAACCCACCACTAATAATGTGAACAACTTTATTGTGTTTGGCGAGTTCGGCAAAAACGTCTGTCACACCATCAACTAATTCCGTAATATAAAGTTCTGCCACCCATTCCATTGCAACGCGATTTGGTTTAATCAAATCCAATCGTTTGCCATAAATGGCTTCAAGCGGCACTTCGCCATTCATTGCCGCGTCGGTGAGTTTAACTAATTCCTCGCCTAAACCCTCCCGACGTGCTAATTCATCGATACCTTCAATTTTACTTAACGTGCTATCGCAATCAAAACAAACAATGTCAAAACTCATAATACTATCTGCGTGGTGTGATGAACTGCCGGAATTGCGATTATTGAAACTTGTTTCAAAATGAATTGAAAGATTAGAATTTTTTTCATCGTTTTTGTTTAGGTAAAAACTAAATATGATGATAGCCACCTGTTGACACAGGTTTATTGACCGGTTTTGCTACGGGTTGCGAGGGCTTAGGTGCAACTTTATTGACCGGCGCAACAATCGATTTAGTTGGCGTGGGCGCTGCCGATGGTGTTTCCGGTGCAGGAATAGAAGAGGCTTCGTTTGCTGCTTCGTCTAGCGCGGGAATACGTTCATAAATCGGCGTTGGATTGCCAGTTTGTTTTTCTAACGCTTCAGTCAATGCCGCTTGATTCACTTCTGGCAATTGATTGTTATTAGCTTTTTGAATTAAGGCTAACGCGCTGGCACGACGTTGCTCTAACGTGGTTTCCTCGCCTTCCAAATCGGGATGCGATTCAACATATAAAATATTATCAAGCCAACCCACTTTAATCGGTTGTTTCACAATATAAACGGGTGTTCCTGCATCGACCAAATGATAAAGCTGGTCAATATCTTCGGGATACATTCGCACACAACCGTGCGTAATTTGCATGCCAATACCGAAAATTTTATCCACATCCGTGCCGTGAATACGATAATCTCCGGGTAAATTTAAATACAGCGCGTAAGCACCAAGCGGATTATGAATCCCCGCTGGTACAACTTCAGGCAACGGGTCGCCATTTGCAGTATGTTCACGACGAATAGATTCGGGTGGTCGCCAAACAGGATCTTTAACTTTTTTCTGAATGGTCGTTCTGCCAAGTGGCGTTTTCCAATCTTGCCGCCCTACGCCGTGCGCGAATGAATAAACTTTAGTCGCATCTTCTGGATAATAATACATTCGATATTCCGCAATATTGAGCGTAATACCAAAATGCGGTGAGTCCGGTAAAATACGTTTATTTGGCAAGGTAATTACTTGATCTTTTTTGATTAACCAGCGATCTAAATCTTGATTCAAACGAATAATTTCTACTTGTCCTAACGAAAAACGACGCGCTACGTCGAGCAGCGTTTCATTTTGTTGGGCGCGAGTAACCGCAATTTCATTTGGATATTCCGCAATTACCGTGTCATGATTGTTAGCGGGCAACGTGTAAGTTGTCGCAAAACTAACGTGACTTGCTACTAATAACACAGAAAAAGCAAAGGGGAAGCGTATCTTCATTTCAAAACAACTCAATAAACAATAGGATAATTAACAAAGTTAATTCATTTTAACATGTAAAAACCGGTTACGTCTTACTTTAAACATGCTTATTTTGTGCAACAAAGATGAACTAAAATGGCAATAATGCCAGACTATGTTGACTTATCGTCAACAATGGCAATGATGACGGTGTTGCCCAATAGAAAAAAATCGTTAAAAGCATCATCAATGCCGATGACGGTAGATTTTTATAGTTAATCAGTTTTAATGCCGTTCCAAACGATTTTTTAATGCGTCGATTTGATAAATCCACACTGTACATTTCATCCAACAATAAATGCACCAAAAAACCAAACCCTAGAAAAAATCCATTTAGCCACGCATAAGTTGCATTTTGCTTGAACGCATAATCGCTGACACATACCATCAATAAAGAAAAAAAGAAGAGTGCTAAAACAGAATGGAAAATACCGCGATGCACCGTGAATCGCGCCAATGATGCCAGCACTAAATAACGGGTAAGCCAATAAATTCCCGCCGCCAACAGTAATAATTGATAAGATGCCACATAATTTTTCAACGCAGATAACACAGCAGTCGCCGAAAGTAACGCCAGCACATTAAATAACAAACGCACAGGTTTAGAATTAACAGCATCAACATCGGGCAACATGCCGCCGATGATGCCTAAAAACACAAGCCATGGCGCGTGAGAAATATCCATCACGTTTGAATTAACACCGAATACCGCCACGATACTGCTACTGCTCGCCGCGACGGAAAGATGCACATTAAAATTTGCCATTTTCACCACGCAAACAAGCAAAAACGTCTTTCACATCCACATAAATAAAATAAAAAACGGGCGTATCAAATAGCAAAATCTCGTCGTAACGAATTTGAGTTTGGTCACAGATTTTTGAGCAGTTTGTTTCGTCTAATGTGATGCAATACTTCACAGGAATTTCAACGTTATCACCATTTTTGTGAATGCCATCGACAATGAATTCATAAAAATGCGCGAAAAAATCATCAAAATTTTTTCGGTCAAAATCTAAATCTGCAAACGCGGCGTGTTCTTCGATGGGTTTGAAAGATTGAATGTTTCGCGCGGCAAAAAATTTATTCACTAAAAGATTAAGTAATTCACATTCAATTTTTTCATAATTTTTAACGCCAAAATAGCCAACAAACTGACTTTTGGATTTTGAGTTTATTTCAATCATGGGTTAGGTAGATTTCTTGAATTTTTGAATAATTAGCTTTGAAGACTTTTATTTGGCTATCTTTAATACGAAAATACAACGTGTCTTCATCTATAAAATCACTAATATCTTCTTCGAGTATTTCTATTTGTGATTTTGTATAAAACCAAGGGATAAAAAATTGACTTTTTATAAATTGTTTGAATTTTTGTAGTGCAAATTCGTAACAAAGTTGTTTTGTAATGTCTGTTTTTATTTTGGAGTTGTAACTGATAAAACAACTTGAATCTATGTACTTCCAATCAAATAAATGCATTGGATCAGGTAGATTGAGATCGACATTTTCAATAAGAAATTTTTTTTGTTTTTCAAGCTCTGATTTAGGATAGTTTCTAAATTCATTCTCTCCGATGGGTCTCATGGAACTCTTACTTTGTTTGAGAATTAAACAAAACTTCCTGTAAATAGACAACCTTGCAGTTTTGTTTATTAACACGACTTTAAAATCAACCGTTAATCCATAATCTTTTTTGACAATTATTTTTATTACTTGGTCAAAAATAGCGTCATTGTTTCCCTTGTATTTATTTGATACACAAAGTAAATCAGGACGAATCCAGCGTTTTTTGCCACGAAATTCAATGAAAAATGGGTCGTCGAAATCTTCTTTTTTGTAAATGGGGAAATAACCTGCTGATTTAGCATTTGCAATACGTTGGTCATTGAAAATGATATTTGTGTCAGCATAAATAATTGAATTTTTGCGAGTTGCAAAAGCCCAAGTTGCACACATATCCTCCCAAACCGACGAAAAATTACTAATTCCCCAAAATGTGCCTAATTCGTCTGGGTTGTCCATATCTAACTCGCCATAAAGAAACATCTCAATCGCTTCGTAAAGTCGCCAATAATCTTCGTCTTTGTACGCGGTACGTTTGTCGATGTCGTCTAAAACACCTTTGAGCGTGCGAATCGTTGTTTCAAACGTTTCTTCGTTAAACAACGATTCTTCGTGATTCAAATGCTGTTCGCTGAAACGATGCGCTAATTCTTGCACACGCGGTTCTATGTCTTGTTCTAATTCATTTTGCAATTCCGACACAATGAAACAAAACAAATCAATCAACGTTGTCGATTCATAACACAAGGTTTGGCGCGGCAAATCCATTTCATCGATATAAATCACATCTTTGGGCAAATAAATCGCTCTGTCCAAATAGCGGTCAATTTTGGAATAATCAACTTTTTCATCTGCGCCAATGCGCCGTTCCATCACATCTAACGCTAAATCAGCGTAAGTCTCTAACAAATTTTCGATTAACGCGATTTTGCTATAAAGCACCACCTCATTTTCTTCTTTGTTCTTGAAACGATAGCCGTCTTTTTCTTTTTGGACTTGGTCTTTACCGTTGGAACGTGGGTCTAAAATTTCGCGCGTACTGTCACGTTCAAACTTTTTAAACGTGCGATACATTTTGAAAAACAAATCTTTGGTGGCTTCAAAATCATTTTCAGGAAAATCATCAAAACCGTGTGGCAAACGAAATTCCACCTCTCCGTTTTCATTTCGCCGAATACCGACAAAGGAATTCGTGCTTTCAAAATCGCAACGTTTGGTGAGTTTTAGCGTTTTGAAATTAAACATGACCGTTAATTTTGTCGATAAACAAATCAACCTGTTTTGAAAAATCGCCAAAGGTAATCAAAGTTTCTTCTTGGTCATCAAACAGCAATTTAACCAACGGTTTTTTATCTCGATTAAAAACGCTGTCCCATAAAAAAAACATCAATTTATTTTGAATGCTCGATTTTTGAATTACCTCGTCGGTGATGAAAAAATGTCCGATTTGTTTATCTTCAATGCCACGAATGGATTTGTGATTGCTTTTGATAAACGCATTTAATTTTCCGACAAATTCTATCCAATCATTTCGATTTTCAAATGCCACGCCGTCAGCGGAAACTGTGTTGGAATCAACATCGTAAATTCCCATTCCCAACGGCGTTTAAACGCACTGTCCATGTAATAAATTGAACTGTCCGACGTATTCATGCTGGCGAGAATTGATAAATTGGACGGGATTTTTATGGTTCGATTTTTGAAATCACAACTCAGAATTTGTTGTAATGTCGTCGCGGGGATTTCTTCATAGCCAAATTTGTAGGTTACAGTCTGATTTTTAACTTTTGAATGTGGTTCTAATTCGCATAATTCCAGTAATCGATTAAACGTGATTTCATTCACGCTGACTTCATAACTCGACCAACCGTCAGGATTTCTATCGAGCAATTGAAACGTTGTTCCGAAAATCGCTGCCGAATTTCCCCGATTGATTTCGTCTATCACTAGCGCAACATTTTCAATTTTTTCGGTTTTTTCATGTGCGGCGATGATATTTTTATAGGCTTGCGAAAGAGCTTTTAAAAAATGTCCTTCGTAAAAATTGTATTCGACCGAACCTTTTCGCGTGATTGGAACGAGTTTACCGACAAAATCGCCGTAAGTGTATTCAGGATGAAACACGGTTTTGATGATATTTTCAGAATTAAAAATGTTTAACTCGTTTGGAATGATTTGTTTATCTATTTTATGACTTTTACCTGTTCCAGGACTGCCAAAAAGGATTTTTTGTTGGTAGGTAGTTTTCATTTTTATTTTTCCTGTAAATGTTTTAAGTAACTGCTTATCCAATCCCACAATTTCCAAATTTGGCAAATGCCGCAACGAATCCGGCAATGAAGTAATTGAATTTCCCACGACGTTTAATTTTTTCAATGCCGTCAAACTATCAATCCATTCGGGCAATTCAATCAGTTGGTTATAAGCTAAATCGAGTTCTGTCAAATTGGTTAAATTACCTATCACATCAGGCAACTGCGTTAATTTACAAAAACTCAAATTTAACGCCGTCATAAGCAAAAGAGCTTCTTTATCGCGCGGCAATTTCTCTTGGGCGATATGATTTATATCCGCCCAAGCAAAAAATGTATCTCTCCAATCAGGTTGTGCCATTATTTTCGTGTGCTGTAACGCAACGCCATCCACATAAAAAATTGCGTGCCTAAAATCAAATTCGCCATGAGCAAATGAATCGGTTGAGCAACCGCTGGCATGCCTAATCGGTCTAAACTTACACCGGCTAAAATCGCGGTAACAATTAAAGCAAATAATAAAAATCCAGCACGAACTAATGGATGTTTTTTATCAACGTTCTGAAAAAGTCGCCACACCAGCCACGCATTCGTAAACAAAATCAGCGATGAAAACGAACGATGCACATAAAAAATGATTGGAAAATCCTCACGCCAAAATTGTCTATCAATGTAAGCGTGTTCATGAGCAATAAAATCGACCGCCTCGCGCACCTGCGATCCCATCACAATTTGTAGCAAGGTCATTGCGATCACCACCAACAAAACGGTTTTAAATTTTGCCGGCAAAACTGCCAAATCAATTCGCGCAAACGTTTCGCGTTGCGAGCGGGTTATCGTGTAAATCAATAATGCGACAATAACCAGTGCAACCGCCATGTGAATGGTAATCATCAACGGTTTTAAATTACTGGCAACAACCGTCGAACCTAACCAACCTTGAAATCCCACCAGTAAAAATGCGGTTACGGCTAAATAAAAAACCGGTTTATCTGTTTTTAAATAAATCCGCGATGACCATGCCGTTAAAAAAATCAAAAAGCCAATCGTCACACCAACTAAACGATTGGTATATTCTGTCCATGTTTTCACTGGATTGAATTGCGTATTTTCATAACCGCGTTGCGCGTAAATTTCGTGATAATTAGCGGGCAATTGTGCTTCTGATGTGGGTGGAATCCATTGTCCAAAACAGGTTGGCCAATCAGGACAGCCCATCCCTGCACCCGACGCTCGCACAATTCCGCCCACTAAAATTACAAAATACACCGCACAAATGGTCAACATTCCCAATCTGCGAAATTTCAAAGCCTGTGCATCATTCATGTTTACGTCCTCCTACAATTTTTAAAACATCTCTCAACGCATTATCTAAACGTAACGTAGATTCTATGGTGTCGGTATTTAATACACACAAAACAATCATTTTGTTTACAGATGTTTCAATAACATCGCCCGTAATACTATCTTTAGTTTTATAAGGAATACTTCGCACTTGTGCCAATAAAACCGTCCCGACGTTTTCACCCGTTTCGTCAATAATTGGACAACCCGGTTCAACGTTCGCAATTGATTCGCAAAGCGCAAGATTTAATTGCCGTTTTACGTCACCCAGATAATGCGTTCGTACCACAATTTCTTGACCTGTATAACAACCTTTCGTAAAACTTACCGCACCATTTGTGTCTAATGCCAACGATTGTGGGATAAATTGCTCACTGGTTTCGGGCAAAATCCAAGGTGTTCTCAAAGTGCTTGGTTTTAGAAAACGCTGAATTGGTAAATTTTCCATTTCAGAAAATTCCACTTTCGCGCGTAACTTATAATGTTGCAATAATTCTTGAACCGTTATTAAAAGTGATTTTGGCAAAACCAGCAAAAAACCTTCTGTTGTTTTAATAATCAAAAATGTCGCAATAACTCGTCCTTTTGGATTGCAAAAAGCGCTTAATTGACCTTTATGCTCAATAAGTTCGTTTACGTCGCAAGTCATTTGACCTTGTAAAAAAGAAGCTGCATCCTCACCGGTTACCGATAAAACACCTAAATCCGTTAGATTTATCAAAGATTTCATTTTTTCTCCCATGTTAAAAAACGATAATTAAAATCCACTTTTTCATCGTTGGTGACGCGCTCACAGGCGATTTCTTGCCAATTGTTATAATCAATTTCAGGAAAAAATGTATCGCCTTCAAATTCAGTTTCAATATCTGTTAAATACAATCGATTTGCCAACGGCAACGTCATTTCATAAAGGGTTGCACCACCAATCACAAATAATTCTTCGCCATAATTTTGTGCGGTATTTAACGCCGATTCCAACGAATCAAAAACCAAACAACCCTCTGGTTTATAATCCGAATTGCGACTCAAAATCATATTCGTGCGTCCGATAAGCGGTTTACCAATAGATTCAAAGGTTTTACGCCCCATCAAAATTGGCGCATTCATAGTGATTGCTTTAAAACGTTTTAAATCAGCAGACAAATGCCAAGGCATTTTATTGTTTAACCCGATAACGCGATTCGCTGACATAGCGACGATAAGTGATATTTTCATTTAGTACAGAGCTTGTTATGCTTTAAAAAAGCGCAATTTTAATGCAAAAGGACTATGAAAAACATTTTAGTGGTATTTACAGGCGGGACGATTGGTTCAAGTGTCATCGATGGTGCAATTAACACCGATTCCAAAACAAGTTTTTTATTGCTCGCGCAATTCAAACAGCGTTATCCGCAATTAGATGTCAATTTCACTACGCTACAGCCTTATAACATTTTAAGTGAAAATCTTTCACCAGCGGTGTGGACAACGTTAATTACTGCCATTGAAAACGCAAGTCCGAAATTATACGACGGTATCATCGTCACGCATGGCACAGATACGTTAGCGTATACTGCCGCGGCGTTGAGTTTTTATTTTCACAAATTAAACGTACCGATTTTTCTAGTATCTAGCCAATATCCATTGCAAAATGACAATGCAAATGGTTTAGATAATTTTAGTTTTGCGGTGAAAAAAATTTTACATGAACAACTAACAGGCGTTTTTGTTCCTTATCGTAACCCGTCTGAACACATTGTGACATTGCATCACGGAGCAAGGCTTACCTGCTCGCCACAACTTAGCAGTGATTTTTTTAGTGTCACCAGAGATATTGAACAATCAATTCCCAAAATTACTTTCAATGCGCCGCTAATCCCCAATTTTTCAAAACGAATTTTGTTAATAAAGCCATATCCCGGTTTAGACTATTCACATTTTAATTTGGATAATGTGGATGCGGTGCTGCATGATTTATATCATTCAGGAACAGCATGTACGACAACTGAATGGGGCGTAAATCATTCGTTACTGGCATTTATAAGACGTTGTCACGAACGGAAAATAGCCGTTTTTTTAGCTCCAGCCTTTAAGTTGGAAAACGCTTATCAATCGATATTGGAACTGGTAAATCAAGATGTGGAAATAATTTGGAATATCTCGTTAGAAGCAACGTTTGTAAAATTATCGCTTGCTTATGGTAATTTTACCGAATTATCTACTATCATTTCATTTCTACAGCTAAATTTAGCTGATGAACATATTTAAAATTTGGAGAATTTATGAGTACCGTAGTTGAAAAAATTTGTGAACCCAACGGAAAGATTGTGTATAGATTGACAATCAAATTGCCAAATGGCTCGCAAAAAGTTGAAAATTTTGAACGCGCCTTTGATGCTCAAAAACGTCAAAGACAAATTGAAGATGAACGTACCAAAAGAAATGTGACGGGCAATCATTACATGTAGAAATTTGTCTTTTTAGATATAAAAACGCCGCTTCAGTTACGAGAACTAAAGCGGCGTTTATTTGTAATACGTTTTTTGAGACAGTCTTATTTATGCGCTGCGTCGTAAATTTCTTTCATTTCTTTCAAAACGTCAGCCGCCGCTTTTGCAGCCGCACCCGCTTCGCTCATTGTACCTTGGTCAGCTGCTTCACGCGCTGCACGCAATTTGTCATTTAATTTTTGACGTAAACGTTCTGTTTGTTCATAACGGAATTCTTTTTGTGCTTGACGAGCATCTGAAATCGCTGCGATGAATGCTGCTTTATCGCCATTACCTTCAGCAATTGAAACCGCTTCATTAACTTTAGCAATCGTATCAGCAGCGGCTGCTTTCACGATTGCATTTTTGTCACCATGTTCTTCCGCTGCAAATGCAGGTGCAGAAACCGCTGCAAACGCAGCAACAATAGCAGTTGATAAAGCGATTTTTTTGAAAATATTCATTGGGTACCTTAAATATGAAAGACCAGAGGGGTTTTATCTTTAACCTACTTTAAAAGTAGGTTAAAGACACTCGCATTATACGCAACCATCGCAGAAAAAAAAGTGTTGTTTCAAGGTTTGTCCACGTTATCCTCGATTGGATAATAAATAAAAAGCTGTGTAAAATAATTGCAATCTAAATTTTAGTGAAAAAAGCCATACTTTCATGTCATTGAAAACGACGTTCATAAAACGCTTACTGTTGCCAGCAACTCTTTTGTTGCTGGTGATGGTGTGGTTTTTTAGTCGTTTAACCGAAACAGTCATTGTTGACTTAACCAGTGGTTTTTCGCATCCGCTAGAAGGTTGGGATCATCTCGTTACGATGCTTGCGGTTGGCGTTTGGGCAGCGCAATTACGCGGTAAAGCGATTTGGTTGTTGCCGCTAACATTTGTGAGTGTCATGAGTTTAGGCGGTATTTCAGGTGCAGCGAAATATTTAGCCGTACCAAGTGCAGAAGTTTTGATTTTATTATCATGCTTAGTTTTTAGCGTGTTAATTATTCGCAAAATTCGTTTTGATACCAAAATCAATGTGTTAATTGTAGCATTTTTCGCCTTTTTCCACGGTTATGCTCACGGTCAGGAGATTTCTGCTTCCGCAAGTTTAATTTCTTACACGCTAGGTTTTATGGTTGCCACGTTGCTGTTGCATGGCGCAGGCATTTTGGTTGCAAAATTACTTCTGATTGCAATCACATTTTTCATTGCTCAAATCCTACACGCTGCACCGGTTGAATCTGAAAAAACTATCGCGGTTAATCCGGTAATTACTTACACAATCGCATTTGAACAACAGGAAAATCAGCGGCTACTTGTAGAAAAACCACCGCTGATAAATTCACCGCAATGGCTTAATTTCAAACAGATTTTGCATTTTTACAAGCCGCCAACGCAAAATTGGCTATCGTTTGATGTAATAAAAACAGGTATTCAACATTTAACAAACGGGGTGGGGTTAACATCGCCACCGACACGGACTTATTTTGTCTTTGCCGCACTCCTGCTCGTTTTTATTGTTTCCCAGTTTTTCTGTTACGTTTTTTATCCCAAACAACGCCACGATTATTCTACCTATCTCGCTTGTTGTTCTAAAAAATCGCTCAAATCCCACGCTTTATCTTTAACGCTTTCGCGTTTATTTATTTTCAATTTTTATACTCCAATACTGCCTTTTTTATTTTGGCGGCATGCCTTGGCGCGTCCAAAATTTACGAGAATTATTATGAAAACTCATCTATCCAAAAACTTACACCTATTGTTTGCGCTATCAATTTTATTGCTGCCTAACTTCGCTCACGCCCATTCCATAGCATTCACCGCAATCGATTGGAACAGCGGCTTTTTACATCCGTTGCAAGGTCTTGACCATATCATTGCGATGCTTGCTGTTGGTTTTTGGGCAGCACAATTACGCGGTCAATCTGTTTGGTTGTTACCACTAACGTTTGTCAGTGTCATGAGCTTGGGCGGCTTAATTGGCATGACAAACATCGAAATTCCCAGCGCAGAGTTGATTATTTTGTCGTCGGGATTTGTGTTGAGCATTTTAGCGATTAAGAAAGTGCGTTTTGATACCAAAATTAACATGTTAATCGTGGCGTTTTTTGCCCTTTTTCACGGTTACGCACATGGCGCAGAAATCACCGATTCAGCAAACTTTTTGTCTTATAGCTTAGGTTTTATTGTGGCAACGTCGTTGCTGCATATCGCAGGCATAATGACAGCACAATGTGTTGAATTGGCAATGAAATTAAAGTGGTGGGTTGTCCAATGATTAGAAAAATAATCAGCGTACTTTTTTTATACGCCTATGCTCAAATCAGTCTGGCACACGCCCCAGGTTTAAGTTCGTCAGATTTTGTTTTAAACGACAACGGTGTTGATGCGACGATTACATTTTCCTTGCAAGACATTGAAGCCTTCTCGCCAATGGATAAGGATGGCGATGCAGAAATTAGCGACACAGAACGCGACGCGGCAAAACCAGAAATTGCGGCGTTAATTGCAAGAGAGTTGCAACTCACGCTTAACGAACAAGTCGTAAAACCGACTACTTCGGGCAATGTGAGTTTTGATGACCAAAATAATGCGCGGGTTGAACTTCATTACGAGCCAGCCGCAACACATTTACGAATGCAGTTATCATTTTTGGATAAATTACCCGCAGGACACAAACAATTTGTCACCATCAAAGATACAACGGGTAAAAGCATTAGTGAAAAGATGTTGTCCCAACAAGATAACGCTATCGAACTAAACTTGTCAGAAACGGTCAACTCATCAATGTTTAAAGATTTTTTTGTGCTAGGCGTTGAACACATTTTGACCGGCTACGACCATTTGCTGTTTTTATTTTCGTTACTGGTTGTGACGCGCAATTTTTGGTCAGCAATTGGCATCATTACCTTTTTCACAATCGCCCACTCCATCACGCTTGGTTTAGCAGGTTTAAATATTGTCACATTGCCTAGCACGGTTGTTGAACCTTTAATTGCTGCGACAATTATTTATGTCGGCGTAGAAAATATCATTCGCAAAGAACCTAAAGGACGTAAATGGCTGACGTTTTCATTTGGTTTAATTCATGGCTTTGGCTTTGCTTCGGTATTACAAGAAATGGGCATCGGTAACGCCGAATCAGGAATTTTAGTACCGCGATTTTCATTTAATCTTGGTGTCGAAACGGGACAAATTATCGTTACTTCACTTACTTTACCCGTCATTTGGTGGTTGCACGCCAAACCACAAATCAATCAACAGCTCGTTCCCATTTGCTCCGTATTGGTCTGTATGGCAGGTGGCTATTGGCTAGTTGAACGAACAATTTTGTAAAACATAACTTCTAATAAAAATTCTAACTAATGAGGACATCATGAAAAAACAAACGCACCCTTTTAAATTAACGCTGTTATCACTGGCAATTTTAGCGAATTTTTCGGCTTATGCTCACGCTGAATACACAGAATCCGAAACGACTATTGTTGATGAATCCGATAAAAAAAGTAGCGATAATGCAAAAAAAAACAAATCGAAAGCGAAGAAAAAATCTGCCTCCACTTCAAAAGACAGTAACGATGACACTGTTGAGTTAAAAGAAATGGTTGTTACTTCAGGTCGCGAAAAAGATCTCATTGGTGTTACAGGTTCAGCTTCACAAGGTGAAGTAAGCCATGAACAATTTGAATATCGTCCATTATCACGCAACGGGGAATTAGTCGAAGTTGTGCCTGGCGCGGTGGCAACACAACATAGTGGTTCTGGTAAAGCAAATCAATACTTTTTGCGCGGTTATAATCTTGACCATGGCACGGACTTTACCACGGTTGTTGATGGTATCCCGATGAACATGCCGACCCATGCACACGGTCAAGGTTACATGGATATAAACAGCGTCATTCCAGAATTGGTTGATAAAATCGAATACGGAAAAGGCCCTTATTACGCTGAAATTGGTGATTTTTCGGCGGCTGGTTTCACAAAAATGTCTTCAATGGATACCTTAGAACAAGGTATTGCAAAATTTACAGCAGGCGAATTTGGTTATTATCGCGGTTTAGTTGCTAATTCTAGCAAACTTGGCGATGGCAATTTATTGTATGGTGGGGAAGTGAATGTTTATGATGGGGCGTGGACAGTTCCTGAAAATTCGCATAAATACAATGGGATGTTGCGTTATACCTTAGACCAAACAAATTGGGGCGTGGCGGTTAATGCCAAAGCCTATTCTAACGCATGGACAGCAACAAATCAGCTTTCACAAATGGCTATTGATTCGGTCGGACTTTATGGTTCGATGAGTCCTAGCGATGGCGGAAACACTAACCGTTATAGTTTTTCGACTAATTTATGGAATAAAGGAAGTAACTGGAAAAACAACGCCAATCTTTATGCGGTGTATTACGACTTAGATTTATATTCCAATTTCACAGGTTTTTTGAATGGCCCTCAAGGTGATCAAATTCACCAATTTGAACATCGCGTACAAGTGGGCGGCAATATCGATCATACGCGCAGTAACAAATTATTCGGCTTCAATATGGATAATACCGTGGGCTTTAGTTTCCGTCACGATGAAATTATGGGATTGGGACTAGACCAGACTGAAAATAGGCAATATCTTGACACTATCAGTCATAACAATGTGGGTGAAACAACAGCAGGTATTTATTTCAAAAATGAAACATTTTGGTTAGAGAAATTACGCACGATTGCAGGATTGCGTGGCGATTTTATCCGTAATGATGTGACGCAAATTGCGAACGGTTTATCAAATACAAATGCGGCGGCTGCGGCAACACTCAACGCACAAAACTCTGGGAAATCTTCAGGCGGTATCATGAGTCCTAAATTCGGTATAATCCTCGGTCCTTGGTATGATACGGAGTATTTTATTAACACCGGTTCTGGCTATCATTCTAATGATGCTCGAGGAACAGTTGCCCACGCTAATCCTTTTGATGGTGCAACGACTAACGCGGATGGCAGTTCTGTTGCAACCGTTACGCCTTTAGCAAGAGCTTATGGGGGCGAGGTTGGGATTCGGAGCAATTTCATTCCTAGATTAAATAGTACGCTTGCATTATGGTGGTTACATTCTGCCCAAGAATTGGTATTTTCTGGCGATGATGGAACAACAAGCGTTAATGGTGCTTCGCGACGTTACGGGATTGAATTTACTAATTACTATAAAGTGAACGATTGGTTGACGCTAGATTTCGACTATGCCCAAACGTCAGCACACTATGTGCAAATACCGACAAGTGGTTGTACAAATCCAGCCGCACCGCTTGTTGATGTGGCGTGTACTGGCAATTACATACCTAATTCAGTTGGTGCAGTAATTTCGAGCGGTATTCAAGTGGTCGCCCCTAACGGCATGTACAGCACATTACGATTGAGACATTTTGGCGATTCACCACTTGATTCAAACGGCACTTATTGGTCAGGTGATACCAATATTCTCAATCTAGGTTTAGGTTATAAACAGAAAAGTTACAAATTGGATTTAAGTCTGTTCAATTTGCTGGGAACAACGGCTAACGATATTGCTTATGCTTACACAACACAATATCCCGCAAATGGTACGCCACAATATGGCGTTGTCAGACATCCAGTTGAACCACGCATGGTGAGAGGAACTATCACGGTTAATTTTTAAAAAAATTAGGGACGTTTCATATTTTTTGTGTAACGTCCCTAACCATCCGATTTAACGTTTCACGCCAAAACTGAGTTCCAATGCTTGAAGCGCGTTGATACAGTCAGGCGTAGCTTGTAATTCGATGTTATTTGAATCAGCGCGACATTCTTTATTTTTTGCTTCGGCTTTTTTGATATTTGCAGTATACCATGCCACGCTTTTCGCATCAGATTTTGAACTTTCAGCATTGGTTTTTTGAAGAACCATGACTGACATTAAAGCGAACATGAAAAAAGCGATGATAATGTTACGTTTTTGAAATTTTTTCATTTTTATCTCTCGGTTAGATGATTAGAAATTTTGAAACTCGTGAGCGACAATCTCACGAGTTTCAAATAGTTTAATCGCAGGCTAACCGTTTGAAAATGTGACAAAATGTCGCGCGACATTTTGTCGCACCTTTAAAATTTACTTTATTTCGCGTACTAAACGAAAGCCAATATCGCCACTACGCGTCGATGGTAAACCGCTATATCTCACGGCAGAACGTAAATTATTCGGTTTTGTCACCCAACTGCCACCTCGATAAATCTTATATTGCCCTGTTTCTGCACCGTTAGGATTGGTTTCAAGACTATTTTTGTAATAATTAGGGTCGTACCAATCTTGCACCCATTCCCACACGTTACCGTGCATATCAACTAATTCCCATGGATTTGCTTTTTTCTGCCCAACCTCGTGCGTGTCACCACCATAACCTTCGTTACCAAACCACGCATAATCTCGAATCACTTTCGAATCATCACCAAACGAATAAACCGTTGTGGTGCCAGCGCGTGCCGCATATTCCCATTCGGCTTCGGTTGGCAGACGATAAAAATTGCCTTTGTCACGACTATTCAATTTTTCGATAAATGTTTGCGTGTCGTTCCAACTTACTCTTTCAACTGGACGATACATGCCCTTAAACTTACTGGGATTATTGCCCATCACGTCTTCCCATTGTTTTTGGGTGACTTCCGATTCGCCCAAATAAAAGGGTTTATCGATACAGACTTTATGTTGCGGTAATTCGTTTCCGGTCGTTTGTTTATCTTTCGCATTTAAATCGGTTTGTTTATCTTGCCCCATTTGAAAACAACCCGCGTCGATTTTAACAAATCGAATACCCTCAAAATTTTTGAACTCTACCGCCTGTGCATTTTGTCCCATTAACGCGATAACTGACATCAACATGATTTTTTTATTTTTATTTTTCATAACGCCTTCTAAATGTTCACGGTGAATTGACCAGTCGCTATTATAATGAAGCTCTCAAAATTCACTATTTGTTTATTGCCCCATGATTAAAACGATTTTTTCTTCAAGCGTGTTATTGTTGCTTGCAAGTTGTGCAACCGTTACCACGCCGCAAAATTTGGCGATGACGTTTTATCCTAAAACATCGATTGGATTATTAGACGTGAACAGCTTCGATATTTATCAAGACGGGCAAACGTTGCACGCACTGATTTCTGGATTGAAATCTGAGCGGGATAAATCACAAACTGTGCGTTATTTACATTCTGACGACAATGGTAATCACTGGTCATTACCCATTGATATTTATAGCAATTTACCGCCTGCTCTTGCCTCGCGTGGTAATGATGTACAAATTGCGGCAAATGGAAAGAATTTAATTGCGGTATGGCAAACACAAGGGGAATTTCCAAACAGTGGCGCGTTGGTCAGTTTTTATTCACACGATGCCGGAAAAACGTGGCAAGCGGGAAAAAACCCAGCTGTAGATGATAATGGAGACCAATCACACGCTGATTTAATTACCGATAAAAGTGGAAATTTTCATAGCGTTTGGCTTGCCGACCCCGAAGAAAATGGTTATCAAAGTTTGCGTTATGCGCGGTCAGTCGATAATGGTGAAAATTGGAAAACGCCTGTAAAACTTGATGATTCAACCTGTTCGTGTTGTTGGAATACGCTTGCTATTTCACCCGATAATGAACTTCATGTGTTATATCGAGATATGAATCCGCGTGATATGGTTTTGCTCAGTTCAAGCGATAACGGCGTGACGTGGCAAAGCAAAAAAAACATCGGGGAATTTAACTGGCATTTCGATGGCTGTCCGCACGTTGGCGGTGGCATTGCGTTTGATGAAAATAATGCGTTTTATGCCAGCGTTTGGACAGGTGAAGCATCAAAATCAGGATTGTATACTGTGACCTCAAACACTGATACGCCAGTCAAAATTGGTAAAAATGCCACACACAGTGATATTGCTGTTTTAGACAATCGTGTCGTTATCGTTTGGGACGAAATAAGTGTGGAAGGTACAGGGATTTTTACAGCTCAATCGATTGATAAAAGCGCATCGTGGTCAGCACCACGTCGTTTATCGGCAATAGGCACAAATGCAACGCATCCGCGTATTGTCTCAAATAAAAATAATGCCTTGATTTTATGGACAGAGAAACAACCTAAACAAACCAGCCAATGGGCGATGACATGGTTGGATTAACTTATTTTGGCGCAATTATCGCCACTAATTCTTCTTTTTTGACTTCACCGGCATGACGATAAATGATTCCGCCGGTTGAATTAACAACCACTGTGTAAGGTACGGTGTTCGCACTATTACCTAACTGTTGCGCTAAATTAAAACCTTCCCATTCGCTGCTAATCAATACTGGATAATTTATTCCTGCCGTATTTTTATAACGCATCACAGCCGGCAATTCATCAATGGCAATACCAATAAACTGTACATTTTGTTTCGCATAGTTAGTTTGCAATTGCACAAATTCTGGAATTTCTTTTAAACATGGCTGACACCACGTTGCCCAAAAATTTATCACCAATGTTTTGCCCTTCCATTCCGAAATACTGTGCGTTTTTTCGGCAATATCTGGAAAACTAAACTCTGGCAAAACCTCATCTGCTCGCGCGACAAGACTGCTCAATAAAAGAAAAATAGCTGCCGTTATCTTTAATATTTTCATGGTTTTAAGGTTAGAAAGTTTAGAGTTTAGTTGGGTTATAATGCGTTTCTTTTTTAGTTCTAGCACTCACTGTATTCATGAAAATATATCACACGAAAAACATTTTAAAATCATTGGCTTTTATTGTCACGGTTGTCCTGCCCTTGCCCTTATTTGCTCATGCCATTATGGTCAAATCACAACCCGAACAAAATGCAACACTTACCGTTTCGCCAAAACAAATTGATGTGTGGTTTAACGATAAAGTCGGGAGCGAATACAAAGCTGTTGCCGTCATCGATAGCAAAGGTAATCGCGTAGATAACAAAGACGTGCAACAAGAACTACTCGATGGCTCGCACTTGTACTGCACTATCCCCAATCTACCTGCCGACACTTACACCGTGCGTTATCGCGTCGTTTCCATTGATACACATATTGTCACTGGCAAATTTCAATTCACCATTAAACCATAACGTATGAAAAACAAATTCATTTTAAGCGCAATCTTTGCGAGTGTATTATTAACTGGCTGTGATATATCAGAAAAACTCGGCACACCGCCGCAAATCCCTGATGTGAATAGCGTTGGCTGTTTAGTAGCAAATGATTTTTACGCGGTGCATTTTAGCGCGTATTTAAAACCTACTTCCGCGCAACAAGGTAATGATCGCGAAGCTCTGCAAAAACCTTATTGTCAAGAATTACCTGATGTGGGTAAAGCCTTTTTTGCGGCGGATTTAATTGATCGTGATATTCGTAAAACACCAATTGGTATTCGGGTGATTGAAATCGAAAAAACAGGTGATAAACCGAGCGATTTCAACGAAATTCGAGAATTAAATCATGTTGAACCGAAAATTTATTCAACTGGTGTGGTTCAAGCGCAAGCCGATTTGGATAAAAAAGGCGATTACGCACTGATTTTACTCATCGGCGGCGAAGAAGCTATTTCGGATGAAGATAAATTAAAAATTATGTTTCATGTTGGCGCAAATCCCTTCGCACTGTCAAAAGAAATTCAAATCGCTCTCGCGGGCGGCTTCACATTAGTTACGTTAATCGGCGGTATTTATTTTTATCGCCGAAAACGGAGCGCATCGCATGACTAAAAAAATATGTAGCGTCCTTTTTTTATGCGCCTATGCTCAATTCAGTTTTGCACACGATCCTGGATTAAGTTCGGCAGATTTGGTGTTAAATGAAAAAGGGGTGGATGTTTCGATTACTTTTGCTTTGCAAGATACCGAAGCATTTGCACCGATGGATAATGATGGTGATGCAGAAGTTAGTGATGCGGAACGTGACGCAGCAAAACCTGAAATTGCTGCGTTAATTGCCCGCGAATTACAGTTGAGCATCAATAATCAAATAGTAAAACCTGTCGGAGCAGGCAGCGTTAGTTTCGATGCTCAAAATAATGCACACATTTTGTTTCATTACGAACCGGCGGCGACAAGTTTAAAAATGCAGCTGTCATTTTTAGATAAATTGCCCGATGGTCATAAACAATTTGTGACTATTAAAGATTCAACGGGGAAAAATATTAGCGAAAAAATGTTGATGCAACAAGATAATAGCATCGTGTTAAATGTAGCAACCATCGAAAGTTCATCGATGTTTAAAGATTTTTTTGTGCTGGGTGTTGAACATATTTTAACCGGTTACGATCATTTGTTATTCTTACTTGCACTATTAGTTGTAACGCGCAATTTTTGGTCAGCCGTTGGCATTGTGACATTTTTCACTATTGCTCATTCAATTACCTTGGGGTTAGCGGGATTAAATCTTGTAACGTTACCAAGCACAATTGTCGAACCGTTGATTGCCGCGACAATTGTTTACGTCGGCATAGAAAATATTATTTGTAAAGAACCGAAAGGACGTAGATGGCTGACTTTTTCGTTTGGCTTAATTCACGGTTTTGGCTTTGCGGCGGTATTGCAAGAAATGGGGATTGCAAACAATGAAACAGGTATTTTTGTACCGCTCCTTTCCTTTAATTTAGGTGTGGAAACGGGTCAAATTCTCGTCGCATCTTTGGTATTACCCGTAATTTGGTGGCTACATAAACAACCAAACATTGATTCAAAGTTAGTTCCTATTTGCTCAATTTTGGTGAGCTTAGCGGGCGCATATTGGTTAGTTGAACGAACAATTTTATGACAATAAAAAACCCCCGCTGTTCACACAACGGGGGTTTTTCTTTTCAGATAGCTTACGCTAAACGATTAGATGAATACTGGGATTAACGGAGCATCCACAGTAACCATTTGACGTTTGCCAGCTTCGTCGAAGAAGAACAACAAACCAGCGAAACGGCTGTCTGGATCGTAGATCAAGTCAGCTAAACGATAAACTTCCCAAGCCGCGTCAGACGCAGTAACTTGAACAGTTCTTGTTTGACCTGGTGCTAATGGGCTGTTATCGCTAACAGTTAAACCATCTTCAGCCAATAAATCATCTGGGTAGCCAGTTGTGTCTTCTAATACTGCTGAGTCTAAGAAACGAACAGACGCTGTGTTGAATTCACCTAAACGAACAGCTGAATCGCCATTGTTAGTGATTTTCAAGGTCATTTGCATAGCACGACCTGGTACACGGTAAGTTGCATCTTCAACTTTAACAGTAACAGTTGGAGCAGGCATTTCAAACGTTTTCATATTACGCAACAAACCAGCTTGAAGTGGTGTTGTGATTGGATATTTTTCGTTTGTGCTTGCCATTGCCATCGCAACGATTGCAATCGTACCAGCGGTGAAAGCCATACCAACTTTTTTATCTGTAGCTGTAATCAATGTGTTTGATTTACCAGATTCAATAGCAATTGAACGTGGAATAAACATTGGTTTACGAACCCAGTAAGCCAACCAAGCTAAACCTAAGGCATACCATAAAGCGTGCCAGAAATAAGTGTTTTCTAAGTTGTAAGTTTCAAGATCAATAGTTTCGCCTGTTAAAGTAGTAACAGGGTTAACAAAGTCTTTCATAGAACCAGTAATGGTTGTCCATTTACCAGGTCCGATGATTGGACCACCGCCTTGAACGTTCATCATAGCATGGATGTGCCAGTCGCCTGGACGACGTGCTTTCAACAATACTTTGAATTCATAGGTTTCACCTAATTCCAAAGATGCTGAACGTGGTACTAACTGACCACCAATCCAAGAACCTTGACGGATAAATACCGCACCTGGTTCACCAACGTTTAAGAAAGCAACTTCTGGTTTATCAACAGTTTCTGGCCAGCCAGAGAACACGTAGAATTTACCAGAAAGTGTCATGGTGTCGTTTACTTTCACTTCTTCTTTTGACCAATTCAAGTCAAACCAGTGAATAGTACGCATACGCATGAACGCAGCCTGTGATTTTTCACCGTGAGCTGCTGCTGTTGGTGTGTAAAGCATTGAAGCTGAAGTCGCAGCTAACAACGCGACAAAGGACAATTTTGCGACTTTGTCTTTTAATAATTTCATATATCCCCCTATGTGGTAAATAATTCTCAGATTAAATGTTTTCGCTGCTGACGAATGCAGTTGAAGCGAACCATCTACCGAAGAAGTGCCACAAGAAGTAGATAATGATACTTACGAAACCAGAGAAGAACGCAGATACTGGAGCAACGTCTTTACCGAAAGTTCTTAAAGTACCTTTTTCAACCATACGGATGTATTCAGGTGTACCAGTTCTTACATAGTTATAACCTTGTAAGTCAGCCAAAGTCATCATCATGCCGTTGTATTCAACAGGAACATGTAATGGAGCAATGATTGGCCAGTTACCTGGGTAGAACAATAAGCCCCATGCCAAACCACCTAATACAGCGGTCAATGTCATGCTGCCTGACAATAATAAGATACCATCTAATACGATAGCACCTGGAATTAAGTTTGATGGGAAGCAGAAGTTCACAGGGAAGTATGTCCAGCCCCAGAAGTTCAAGTAACGGTTAACCCATTCACCTAACAATAAACCTAATACGCAAACTACCGCGCCAAATGGCAAACGGTAACGGTACCACAAACATGCTTGAACAGCTGCTGGGAACGTGATTGACACGATCGGGGCAACAGTTACCCATAAACGTCTATCTTTCCAGTCTGTCCAGAAATCCCAGTCACCACCGGTTAACATGTAGTGAATGTGATAACCGCCAAGTACAACGAAAAACAACGTAAACAAAATCATCCAGTCAAATGTGCGTGAAACTTTTACTGCTTCAGCGCGTGACCGTACAGCTGATTGAGATGCGCTCATTAGCTTACCTCCTAAAGGATTTAAATTATTTTTATTGATACTATCCACCTCTTTTACTGCCCCACCTCTAAATTATTGACAGGGCAGCGGGAGATAGTAATTACAACTGAAGGACTTAAAATATTAAGCTAAGTCTTTTTTCAGAAGTTTAGAAATTGCTTGAACTTCGATGTTCACAACACCCATTACACCTAAAGTAGCCCATCCGAAGAATACGAAACCATAATGTAAAGGAGCAACGAACAATTCTTCCATGAACCAGAAAGTGTGACCCCATTCATTCAAACCTACGTTTGGAAGAATCATGAAAGGACCGATAACTGATACCATGTACTGTAAAGGCAAACCTTGTTGATAGGTTGGCAATCTTGTTTTTGCATATAAGAACGCAGAAACACCAGTAATGATGTAGATTGGGTAGCTCAAGTAGAATTCGATGATGTGACTTGGTGTGAAGTCAGTATCACGAACGATTGTTTGATGCCATGTACCATCTTGTTCTGTGAAGTAAGACGCACCGTAGTAAACTGCGATAGCATACATTACTAACCATACCCAATGGGTAAAGTGTCTTCTCAACTCTTCGCGCGGAGTGATTGACATCACTTTGCGGTCACGAGATTTCCAAATGTAACCCCATAATACAGAAGCAGTTATGATTTCAAGAACCATTTCGATGTACAAGAAGTTCATCCAGTATGTTTCGAATTCTGGTGCAAATGAATCTAAGCCAGCTGACCAGCCATAGACACCTTCATACCAACGAACCCAGCCGTAGAACACAATATAAAGTGCTGCGCCTGCGAACATATTTTTTTTGTTTAAAAGCGGTGCTTCCGCAGCATCAGCTTTCACTGATTCAGTTGTAGCTGCCATTTCTACCTCCTAAAAATTACTAAATCCCCGATTTTTTCGGGAGTCATGTTTTTCACATCCTTTTCCCGCATCCTAATCGCACTAACTGCGTCAAAATGTCGCAACTCCATTTAGCGTGTGCAAGTCTACCAGTTCATTCTTTGTTGTCAACAGCAATGCTCTAAATAATTTTCTAAATGACATACAATCTTTTTACACATCAAATCAAGCTAGAAAATCCCACTCATTTTCGTCGACTAAAATGACGAAATAGTAGCCAACGACCACTCACAAAAATAAGCGTAACGACCACTAAAATCACCATGCCACCCCACTTTAGCATTGTCCAATCAATGGAATAGGCATCCATTTTTATTGGCGAACTGATTGCAGAAATATTAGGTAAATCCCCGTCTCCACCGCCAACTTTTAATTGTGCTTTCATTCCTTTTTCTGCATGTTGTGCCAACTCACAATGCACCAAATAGGTCTTTTTTTGACTAGGCACAATCAAAGAAGCCTTTAATTCACCTTCACCATAAAGTTCTAAATGCACCATCCCATCCGGATACAAATAACCGGGTAATCCATGAATCATAAATTGGTGACGAATTTGATCATCATTGATAAATGTAATATTGATTTTTGCACACGGTTTTACATTCCATTGTTGCTGATCGAAAGCAAACATTTTACCGTTAAATTTAGTCGCATATTTTTGTCCAGCATGGACTATTAAATTCACTGTTTCAGAGATCTGAGGACAATCTTTCGGCAAATTATCGCTATTCGCATTCATCACCATGCCCTTTTCGTCCATCACCATGTTTGCCAAACTAATTGGAGAAAAAATGATAGTACATATAAATAAAGAAATTAAAAAAAAGAAACTCTTATTTTGTATCATGAACTTTTCGTTGTAAGTAACTGTAAAGTATTAAGATGAATGCACCGACTAACACACCAATAACTGTAAAAAAAGCAATCAATTCGCCATAATTTGGTGCAACTTTCCCCGCATCGCCCAATAACACCGCAAAATTTCCCGTTGCCCACAATGGTCGTTGTTTTGCGTAATATTCTTTATTAAATATATCGTTAAATAACGCATCGTGCATTTTGGGCATTCCCTGTTCGTCGAGCAACGATTTATACGCCAAAATTGCCATATTGCCTCCAGGCTCCATGCCATCTGTCGTTGTCCCGGTCGGGACATGATCATGAAACATCCATAAACCTGCGCCGTAACTGTTTAAACCATCATTTTTCGTTTTAAGTGATAAATCTAAACGTTGCGCGGTAGCAATATCAAACACATCGCGCGTTAATTGCAAACCTGCGGGTGCATCGACACCGTCATAAGCCATCACAGTGGCTTTATGTCCATGAAAATGCAATGCAATGGCAGAGCGTTGCAAATTGGCAATGTGTAATTTAATCCGTTCATCTTCGCCAGCAATAATCATCGCATCACGCAAAGTGTAAGGAAACGAATGTCCATTGAGTAAAAAATAATTTTCATTCGAAGTCGTCATATTGTATTCACGACTCATTTTCTGACTGATTAAACGCGGATCGTTAGCTTGTTGCGGAATCATGGCTAATTCTTTATCTAACGATTGGTAATGCAAATCATATTCTTGGTCATACATTTTTTTTACGGCAACCGCTGGATGGCGCACCTGCCCTGCCCCGATATTAAACGTTTGTACCCAATTATTTGGCGCATTTTCTTCCACGATAATCATGCCATTCAATCCCATCATAAAATGTTGAGCAGTTTGTACATGGCAGTGATAAAGCATAGTGCCAGCATGACGCGGCTGGATTTCATAAGTGTGTTGTTTGCCAGGGAAAACAGCGTGTTCTTCCATACCGTCATTATCATGCCCCGCTGCGGTAAGCCACGGATGATCAACACCGTGTAAATGAATGGTGTGCGGTAAATAATGCGTATTTTCTAAAGTGATAAACACTTTATCACCTTGCTCAACACGAATCACCGGAGATGGCGCACGCAATAATGGATGTGCAACGCGCGAATTAGAATTTTTTACCGCCATGCCCTGCATTTTTGGCGCAAATACCCATAACGACGGTTGTAAACCAGGCGCAATATCGTAAGTATTCATTAAAAAATCGCCATCCGGACTAAAACCATTCAGTTCAACAACTTCCAACTTAATATGAATCACGTCAGGGTCGCCGTCTTTATCCAAATCTTCCCCCATAATGACGGCATCTTGCGCGAGATGACTTTGCATTAACGTCATCATAGAAACGTTATTCGTACCTTTCACGGATGAGGCAATTGTGTAAGGATTATCCGGCTCACAAGACGGTGATGCAGCAAGTGTTACGCCTTCAATTTCTTGGGCATCACGCCATTCAACATGGTCGTTCGTACATGGTTTTTCAACATTGGCATTGTCTGCATTACGGAAAACCGTTTTCGGTGGATTAGCACGCGCGTGTTGTTCAAGGATGGGAAGCCATTGTGTAATCACGACAACTAACGCCGCAACAATTGATAGCAAACCCCAAACAAAATATTTTTTAAACATAGCCTCAACAAATTTTATTTTTCATAATTGACGCGATTGTACACAAATATGTTTCGCCTTTTTATTTACGATTAGAAATTAAGAACTCACAGACAGGATGACCTTTTGCCATACAACGTGTTTGTTCAACCGATTCACCTAATGCTGTCGTCATTAACGCTAAATCAAATTGACAAATTGACAGATGTTTTTGTGCTAAATCATGGAGAATGCAGTGACAGGCTTGCAAACAAAGCGTTTCATTTTCATTGGTTGTTTGTGTCACGACAAAACCCAATTCATTCATAATTAACAACAATTGCGTTAATCGTTCAGTCAACGATTTATTTTCAAATTGTTCGCGCAGTTGCAGGGCTAATTTTGTTCCTAAATGCCGCATATATTTTTCAGATTCTTCAACTGAAATTGTTTCAAGTAAATCTTCAAGCATCAAATCAGCAAACCACGCATAGTGTTTTGGAAAATAATTGATACCTTTCGAGGTAATTGCATAGCGCGTAATGGGTCGCCCTGCCGTTTTACTTACTGCGTTTTTTTCAATATAGCCTTCCCGTTCTAACGTATAAAAATGCTGTTGCACAGCCGTACGCGAAATCATTAAAACACTTGCCAAATCGTCAATACACAAACCTTCTTTATGTGTTAAAAAATATTCAAGAATCTCATGTTGTCGTGGATTTATTTTGCTCATAACTGAAATAGCTCAAAAAATATTAACTTATGAAAGGATTGTATTGTATAAGTATCCTTGTTGCTATAAACTATTTTTCGAGCAATAAGCTCGTTTTATAGCAATAATTTTAGGATCAGGACAATGAGCGATAACACAACCAATTTAACGTTGTTTGAACAACTCGGTGGCGAAGCAGCGGTGAATGCAGCCGTTGATATTTTTTACCGCAAAGTGCTGTCAGATTACCGAATCAACCGTTTTTTCGATAACGTTGATATGGAACAACAAGCCGCCAAACAAAAAGCCTTTTTAACTATGGCATTCGGTGGTCCAAATAATTATAGCGGTCAAGATATGCGTAATGGTCACGCAAAATTAGTCAAAATGGGCTTAGACGATAGTCATTTTGATGCGGTAATGGAAAATTTAGTGGCAACATTAGCTGAATTAAATGTACCACAAGAATTGATTGCCCAAGTTGACGCATTGGCTCAAACAACTCGCAACGATGTTTTAGGCAAATAAATTTAGGCATAAAATCATGACACGCATTAAATTCGATGACCAAACTTTTACAAGTCAAAACGATGAAACTGTTTTAGATACGTTGTTGCACAACAACGTGCAAGTGCCTTATGGTTGTAAACAAGGCGTGTGTTTTTCGTGTTTAATGCGTAGTCTCGACAATGCCCCGCCTGCTAGTTCACAGGTTGGTTTAAAAGATACTCAACAAAAACAAAATTATTTTTTATCCTGTTTATGTAAACCTGAAAACGATATGACAGTGGTATTGCCAAATGCGGAAAGTGTTTGGCTTGACGCTGAAGTAATCGAAAAAAGAAATTTATCTGCAAATGTCATTTTTTTAAAACTAAAATCCAAAGACCCTCTCGCTTTTTTTGCCGGACAATTTGTCAATTTGCGCCGTGATGATGGCGTGACGCGTAGTTATTCGATTGCCAATATTCACAATCCTAATCACGAATTAGAATTTCATATTCGCATTTTACCAGATGGTCAATTTAGTCGTTGGGTGGCAGATGAATTACAAATTGGCATGCTTTTGACATTTTCCCACGCCCAAGGCAGTTGCCATTACATCGAAGGAAAAGAAGAGCAACCATTATTGCTTATTGGAACGGGAACTGGACTTGCACCCTTGTACGGTATTATTCGAGACGCACTTTCATACAAACATCACGGTGAAATTCATTTGTATCACGGCAGTCGTGATGAATCAGGATTGTATTTTGTAGAGAAACTGCGTGAATTAGCTAAAAAATATTCCAATTTTCATTACACACCCTGTCTGTCTAGCAGCACCGATTTATCAACCGATTACGCACATGGACGAGTCCATGAAATTGCCTTAAAAGAATGTGCAAAACTTGATGGCTGGCGCGTTTATTTATGTGGGCAACCCGAAATGGTAAAACACGCTAAAAAAATGGCGTATTTGCAAGGTGCCGCGTTAAATTCAATTTATGCTGACCCGTTCACATACTAAATTTAAGACTTGTTTTGAAAAATTAAATCTGGTCTTATTTACAACACATTAGATGCTAAAATCCGCATTTTACATCATAAAGTGTGTTTCATAACATGAGTCAAAATAACTCTCTCACGCCCGAACAATTTAACATCTGCCGTCTCAAAGCCACCGAACCGCCTTTTACTGGCAAATATGTCGATTGTAAACAAGACGGCATTTACCATTGCGTGTGTTGCGACGCGCCACTTTTTGATTCTCAAACAAAATACGATTCAGGTTCAGGCTGGCCGAGTTTTTGGCAAGCCTTAGAAAATCGTGTTGCTGAAAATTCCGACAACTCGCATGGCATGCGTCGCGTTGAAATCGTTTGTCAAAATTGCGACGCGCATTTAGGTCACGTTTTCACCGATGGCCCGCAACCCACAGGCTTACGTTATTGCGTCAATTCTGCCTCCTTACTTTTAAAAGAACGCTCATGAATGCTCAACAAACTGTCCAAAATTTACTCGACTTTATAGATGATAGCCCAAGCCCGTGGCATGTTGTTAAAACCATTGAGGCGCAATTAGCGACCTTTCAATTTCAACGTTTATACGAAACCGAAACATGGGAATTGGAAAACGGCGGACGTTATTACGTTGTGCGTGGCGATTCATCGGTTGTCATTTTTGTTCACGGCAAAAAAGCGGTTGCTGAAAGTGGTTTTAAAATTATCGGCGCACACACCGATTCCCCCAGTTTGCGCGTCAAACCTAATCCCACCACGACAATCGCCGGACTTGAACGCTTAAACGTCGAAACGTATGGTGGGGCGATTTTAGCGACCTTTAGCGATCGTGATTTAAGTCTTGCTGGTCGCGTGAATTATCAAACAGCTGATGGCAAATTGGCGCACGATTTAGTCTATTTTCAACAACCATTATTACGCTTGCCGAATTTAGCGATTCATCTCAATCGAGGTGTAAATGAAGACGGATTGAAATTCCAAAAACAAAATGAATTAGGGTTAATTCTGGCGAATGTTTCTGAACAATTGCTGCCTTCGCCTTTTTTGAAATTATTGCAATCACAATTGCCTAATGCCGACAAAATTTTAGCGTGGGATTTGAACGTTTACGACACTCAAAAAGGCAGTTTTTGGGGCGCAAATAATGAATTTTTTGCTAACGGACAAATCGATAATTTAGCTTCGTGTCATGCGGCACTTAACGCACTGCTCGATGAAAGTGTCTTGAATAATGACAGTACGTTGGTTTGTGCGTTTTTTGACCATGAAGAAGTCGGCAGCAAAAGTTGTCACGGCGCATCAGGCAGTTTTTTGACAGATACATTGCAACGAATTAACACGGCAACCTCGCAATCGTCACAAGATTTCGCCAGAGCGTTGGCGCGAAGTTTTTTAATCAGCGCGGACATGGCGCACGCTTATCATCCAAGTTTCCCGCAAGTTTACGATGCCGCACATACGGTGCATATCAACCAAGGTGTGGTGATTAAAGTCAATGTTAATCAGCGTTACACGTCTGACGGCGTGTCAGAGGCGATGTTTATGCGCTGGTGCAACCAAGCCAATGTGCCGTATCAAATGTATTCGCATCGCAATGATTTACCCTGTGGCAGCACCATAGGTTCGCTGGTTTCGGCAAAGTTGGGTGTGCGTGGCGTGGATGTCGGAAATCCAATGTGGGCAATGCACAGTTGCCGTGAAAGTGCCGGTGTTTTCGATCATGGCGCGATGATTGCTGTAATGAAGCAATTTCTAAAAAACTAATTATCTGAATTTATGACCGTAATCCGTCAAGACGATTTTATTGAAAGCATCGCGCAAGCCTTGCAATTTATTTCCTATTACCATCCGCAAGACTTTATTCAAGCCTTAAACGCTGCGTACTTACGCGAAGAAAGTCCTGCTGCCAAAGATGCGATGGCGCAAATTTTAATCAATTCGCGTTTGTGTGCCGAAGGGAAACGCCCCATCTGTCAAGATACTGGCATTGTCACCATATTTGTCAAAATCGGCATGAACGTGCAATGGCAAAGTGATTTAAGTTTGGCAGATATGATTAACCAAGGCGTGCGACAAGCCTATCAAAACGTCGATAATCCATTGCGTGCGTCAATATTGCGTGACCCTGCCGGTGAGCGGATTAACACAAAAGATAATACGCCCGCCGTCATTCATACTGAATTTGTTTTGGGCGACAAAGTTGAAATTGATATTGCAGCAAAAGGAGGTGGCTCAGAAGCGAAAGCCAAATTTGCCATGCTTAATCCATCCGACGATATTGTGGAATGGGTGTTAAAAACTGTTCCAACAATGGGTGCGGGTTGGTGTCCACCAGGTATTTTAGGCATTGGTATTGGCGGCACAGCCGAAAAAGCCATGTTGCTTGCTAAACAAGCCTGCATGGGGTCAATTGATATTCAAGCGTTGCAACAACGTGGCGCTTCGAATCGTTTGGAAGCATTACGTTTAGAACTTTACGAAAAGGTCAATGCACTAGGGATTGGCGCACAAGGTTTGGGTGGTTTGACGACCGTTTTAGACGTGAAAATTTTGGATTATCCAACGCACGCAGCAAATTTACCGATTGCGATAATTCCGAATTGCGCTGCCACGCGCCATGTTCATTTTGTATTAGATGGCAACGGTGTGGCTGAATTTAAACCACCACGTTTAGAAGATTACCCGCAAGTCACTTGGAATGTTGGCGCGGCACGACGAGTGAATTTAGATACTATTACGCCTGATGAAATTCAAAATTGGAAAGTCGGCGAAACGTTATTACTCAGCGGCACACTTTTAACAGGACGTGACGCGGCACATAAACGGTTATGTGAGATGTTAGAACGTGGTGAAGCATTGCCCGATGGCGTAGATTTTAAAAATAAATTTATTTATTACGTCGGGCCAGTCGATGCAGTGCGTGATGAAGTGGTTGGCAGCGCAGGTCCTACGACGGCAACACGCATGGATAAATTCACCGCCCCACTACTCGAAAAAACCGGTTTGCTTGGCATGATTGGTAAATCCGAACGTGGCGAATCCGCGATTGTGGCAATCAAAGCACACAAAGCGATTTATTTGATTGCAGTTGGGGGCGCGGCATATTTGGTTTCAAAAGCGATAAAAAAATCAAGCATTTTGGCATTTGCCGATTTAGGGATGGAAGCCATTCACGAATTTGTGGTGGAAGATATGCCAGTAACCGTTGCCGTTGATAGTCAAGGCATTTCAATTCATCAAATTGCCCCAAAAGAATGGCAAACAAAAATCAGTAAAATTCCTGTTGAGGTGATAAGAAAATGAAAACACGTCGTTTATGCTTAGTCAGTTTTTTGATTATGGCGATGTCAATATTAACTGGCTGGCGTTCTTATCATCATAGAAAACATCACATCGTCGAATCAACCGTTGAAACTTCTGAACCTCGCGCATTAGATTTATCGCTGCCGTTGCAATTCGATAATAAAAATGCCACGCCCATCACGCAGGCGCAATCAAAATTCACCATTGAAAAACCTAAAAAAATTCAACGTGAAGTCGAACTTGACACGCAAGCAATTATGTTTGCTTACCCAGAAGAAGAAAAAATAAAACCTTTTGATGGGGCAGCAATTACAATTAACGTTAAACGTTAAAACTTTAACAATTTTGTAGGATTTATGGATTTATTACTCGCCGCAAAGGCATTGATTTTAGGCATCGTCGAAGGGTTGACAGAATTTTTACCCATTTCTAGTACCGGACATTTAATTTTAGTCGGCGATTTATTGAATTTTAATGATGAAAAAGGAAAACTTTTCGAATTAGTCATTCAAGTCGGCGCAATTTTAGCGGTATGTTGGGAATATCGGCGCAGAATCTGCGATACGTTTAGCGGCTTATTTCGCAAAGAAAAAATCGCTCAAGATTTCACTTTAAATTTAATTATCGCGTTTCTACCCGCTGCGTTTTTGGGATTTTTATTTAGTAAATACATCAAGGCTGTGTTGTTTAAACCCGTGCCAGTCGCGTTAGCCTTCATTATCGGCGCATTTATCATTATTTGGGCAGAAAAACGTGAACACACCGTGCGAATTAACGCGGTTGATGAATTAACAAAATTCGATGCGTTAAAGCTTGGTTTTGCTCAAGCCTTCGCGCTCATTCCTGGTACGTCACGCTCTGGCGCAACCATTATCGGCGGATTATTATTTGGACTTTCGCGCCAAGCGGCAACCGAATTTTCTTTTTTCTTAGCGATTCCAACGTTGTGTGCGGCGAGTGCTTATGATTTATATAAACACCGCGATTTACTTGATATTGCCGCCGATGCGCCACATTTTGTATTAGGTATGATTGCTGCGTTTTTCAGTGCATTATGGGCAATCAAAGGATTGTTGCGTTACATCAGTCATCACGATTTTTTGGTTTTTGCATGGTATCGACTCGTTTTTGGTGCAATCGTTTTGATTACCGCTTACAGTGGAATCGTGCAATGGTCAGTAAATTAACATTTAGATTTGTTGAAAAATTCGCAAATGTGTTTAGAATTGGAGCTGGCTCATCGGTTTGGCGATGGCTGTTTCTTTTTAAAACCCAGAAAATAATAACAATCCGAGGATAAATGTTAATGAAAACATTGAAAAAAATCGCTTTAGCAGCAATCGTAGCCGCTTCTTTAGGTGCTGTTTCTACAACTTCTTTCGCTGAAAGCGATCCAGGTCGCGTTTCTTACCCAGCAGCACAAGCTGTTGATATGTTGGCAGCTAAAGTTCAAACTGCAACAGATGCAATCACTTCTGGTTCAGACGCTGAAACAACTAGCAAATTGATTAAAGAAGCATCTGACTTTTCAAAAGAAGTTAACGCAAATGACCGCGTTGCTCGCGCAGTAGCAAAGCAACTAACATCGTAAAAGCAGCGCGCAAAGACGTACAAGACGGCAATTCACAACAAGCTGAAACAAAATTGCGTGATGCACACAAACAAATTCTTGACGCGAAAAGCCTTATCTAATTCCTCGCTTCTTGAAATTAAAAAGCCCTGCAACTTTTCGGTTGCGGGGCTTTTTTAATAACTACGAAAACGTTTTAACTTTCGCGTGCCAATTTTTTGTAAGCGTTAATTAACGCATTGGTAGAACAATCGTGCGTTGTAATTTCATCGTCGTTATTTAATTCTGGCAAAATCACTTTCGCTAATACTTTGCCCAACTGTACACCCATTTGATCGTAAGAATTGATATTCCAAATCACCCCTTGAACGAAAATTTTGTGTTCGTACAGCGCAATCAACGAACCTAATGTTTTCGGCGTTAATTTCTTAAACAAGAACGAATTGGATGGTTTATTGCCATCAAATACTTTTGAGGCAACTAAAACGCTGTCTTTGCATTCTTCTTCGGTTAAATCGCGTTTCACTTCATCCACTGTTTTACCGTGCATTAACGCTTCGGGCTGAGCGAGAAAATTTGAAATCAAAATTTTGTGATGTTCTGGCAAACTGTAATGGCTAATCGCAGGTGCAAGAAAATCACACGGAATCAACTTTGTACCTTGATGAATTAGCTGGTAAAAAGCGTGTTGCCCATTTGTTCCAGGCTGTCCCCAGATAACAGGTCCGGTGTTGTAATCAACGCGCTCGCCATCAATGGTTGTACTTTTACCATTACTTTCCATATCACCTTGCTGAAAATAATCAGCAAAATAACGCATTGATTGGTCATACGCTAAAATGGCGTGTGTTTCTGCATGAAATTCATGGAAAAAGTTGTTATACCAAACACCCAATAATCCCATTACAATAGAGATATTTTTTTCAAATGGCGTATTTCTAAAATGGTTGTCTGCTTCGTGCGCGCCTTGTAATAATTCTTCAAAATTATCCATACCAACATACAAAGCAATCGATAAACCTATCGCTGACCAAAGCGAATAACGTCCACCGACCCAATCCCAAAATTCAAACATATTATCAACATCAATTCCAAATTCGGCGACTTCTTTAGCATTCGTTGATAATGCGACAAAATGTTTTGCTACCGCTGAGGCATCAGGCGCATGTTTAAGTAACCAAGTACGCGCTGAATTCGCATTAGTAATAGTTTCTTGAGTGGTAAATGTTTTTGAGCCAACTAAAAACAAAGTGGTTTCTGGTGAAAGATTTTCTAACGTTTCGACTAAATCTGTTTGGTCAACGTTTGAAACAAAATGCACTTTCAATGCAGGTGTCGAGTAAGGATGCAACGCAGCACAGACCATTTTAGGGCCTAAATCTGAACCACCGATACCGATGTTCACAATGTCTGTAATGGCTTTGCCCGTGTAACCTTTCCATTCCCCCGAACGCACACGGCTACAAAAGCCACGCATTTTTTCAAGTGAAGCATTGATTTGTGGCATTACATCTTTGCCATCGACTAAAACAGGCGTATTTGAACGATTACGCAATGCCGTATGTAAAACAGCGCGGTGTTCCGTGATATTGATTTTTTCACCCGAAAACATCGCTTTGATTTTAGTTTCTAATTGCGCTTGTTTTGCCAAGTTAATCAATAAAGGCAAAGTGTTGTCGTTGATCCTATTTTTCGAATAATCAAACAAAATATCATTGAAAGTTATGGAAAATTTTTCATGACGTTTAGGGTCGTTTTTAAAACTTTCGACTAAACTTTGATCACGAATTTCGTCATAATGATTCTGCAATGCTGCCCAAGCGGGCGTAGCGGTCAACGATGCCATGCGATAGAACTCCAAATAAATAAAAATTGTCGCAAGTCTACGAAAATTAAGGGCAGATAGCAATAATACACGGCGCGGATTGTCATTTTTAATCCGCGTTTCTGTGATGGTAAATTTATCGCTATGTGTTGCTTTATTTGCTCAAATCGACGTGTTAAAGTTAGCCCCGTACAGTTATATACAGTTGGTTTGAATATGTTGTACAGTTAACACGCAGTTAATGTGGAATGAGTTACTACAATAATAATTATTCGGATAAATAGAGAGGATTTATGAACATCGCGCAATTTATCAAAAAAACATCACTTGGTTTGACAGCATTGCTCTTTTCATCTGCGTTATGGGCGCACGGTGGGGCGGCTGGAACGGATACTGACCAATGTAAATTTGAATTAGAACCGACACATTGGATTCACTACACCGCGTATCAGCCGCATGCTTTTCCGGCAGAAGATTTTTGCGGCAATATTCCAAACACCGGTACGCTGACACAATTGGTTTTTGACTATCAAGATATGAAATACCGCAATATGTCGGTTGAATTTGAAGTCACTAAAGAACCTGAAGGCAAACGTGTTTATTTCCAAGAAGCGGCAAAACACAAATCGGGAACAGTAATGTTATCGTTACCTGAAGGCGTGCCTGAAGCGGGTAAATACTTGATTCATATCACCTTAGTTCCTGATGCAGGACAAGGCGAACGTTTAGATGCGCACATGAGTTTTAAAGCGGGTAAAGGTCAGCAAATGAGCCGAAATGAACTCTTGTTGTATTCCTTCTTTGGCTTTGCAGGTTTGTACATTGTATATTTATCACATGCCGGTTTTAAACGCGCTGTTGATAAATTACTCGCCAAATTAAAAGGCTAAATTTCAACGATTAGCACACCAAACAGGGACGTTTTTTTAGTTATCACGAGGCAATAAAACAATGATGAAATTAGTATCGGTAAGTGTATTCGCGGCGTTATTTTCACTGCCAACATTTGCTCAGGACTATCAAGATCACGATGGTATGCTTATGAATCATGGTGAGGGGCATTTAATGGACATGGCGGGCGGTATGGTCATGGGTAATAATCCTGACACCTTGCCAGGTGGCTGTGACAAAATTGCTGAAACTAAAGAAATTACTGTCCACGCCGGTCATAAATATGCGGAAAAATTCCCTGGCAGAATGTTCGCGTTTGATACGCAGGAATTTCAATTCAAACCCTGCACAAAACTGACGGTACATTTCATCAATGACGATAACGTGCGTCATCAGTGGATGATGCACGGCTTGCCAAAATATTTATATCCTAAAGGCATGTTCCATTTAGAGGTTTCAGGGCCAGCAAAAATTTCAGGCACTTTGATTTTACCACCAGGCGATAAAACCTATTTGGTGCATTGCGACATCGCGCAGCACATGGAAAAGGGGATGAAAGCACAGCTCAAAGTAGGTAAAGGCGATGGTGATTTACCAAGTATTCCAAACGTAACGGCAAATGTTGTGGCAGATGATTACAAAATCACGTTACCTGAATTGCTCGAAAAAGCACATGCAGAAGCAAATTTACCAGAACCTGAACCTGTTGTTGAACTAACAAAAACCGCTCCTGTGAAACCAGTTGTTGTCGAAGAAGAAAGCGATTTTTCAGGTGTAACGGTTATTGGATTATTGTTAGGTGTGTTGGTTGCGCCATTCTTAGCAAAGAAATTTAAAGGCATGACAGCCACTGAAATTGTGGCTTATTTGTTTGATTTGACTAACTCGCTGATTGAATTAGCCATTACAACCGTTCAGCGGCTGATTAAATCAATGCAAAAATAAAAACTATTTTGAAAATGAAAAAGCCCGCATTACGCGGGCTTTTTTATGACTAATCACTTACAGCGAGTCGCCAATGGTCTTTTTATAAAATGGCCAATTCGTAACATGCAGATATTTTCGCACTGGCGATTTAATTACCGATACACACAAGGCAATCGAAAATAGACACCACACCGCCGCATATTCATTCGGGTCATCAGTTGTAATATCTGAAATCCAAGGTCCCATGAAATAATGAAACAGTACAAATTTCCATGAACCGTAAAGCGTTGGCAAAACAAACGCCACTAAAATATACGCTAAAACGTGTAACCCCCAATTGAAATTAAATAACCATTCAACCGGATGCGATAATAAACCGTTCAACGGCATTTGCCACGCAATATGCCATGCACCCGAAACCGAACAAATGTGCGGGCCACAGAAACCTTCCGTGCCAATGACACATTCGCCCGCCCACGCAAACGGATACATTTTTATCATCATAAAAATTGAACCAATTGCACTCAAGGTATAAACCACTGTACGAATTTTAAGTTTGACACTTTCGGGAATGAAATACATTGCGACCATATTGACAAAAAACGGCTGAAACGCAACGTGCAGATACCCTAGCAACGTGAGTATTTGATTATTCGGGTTGTCGCACAAATCAATATAAATGTAAGTGACCGCTTGTAGCAATTCCATCAGAGAAAAATAAATCAGCGGAATCCAAAGCTCTTTGGGTTCGCCTCTTTTAATAATGTAACAAGCTGTACCTAATCCAACTGTTGCCAGTACGCCCGATGCTTCACCACTCCAACACATGATTTTTCCTCGTTAATTTTTAGTTTTTATTGTTATGGGCATTCTTCATTAAACACGGCAAAATGTCGCCGTTAACCGGCAAAGTATAGCACACAAAAATCCGTGCTTTTTGCTGTGCTATACTTGCCTTTCATTCACTTAATTTCCTGTTTTTATGTCAAATAAACTCACCGTCACAAATCACACGCGCGATGTTAGCGGTCTTACTTATGTTTACCCCGTACTTTCACGACGCGCCGGTGGTTTGTCGATTGGCATCAACTTCAATACTAATAATGCCTGTAATTGGCGGTGTATTTATTGCCAAGTGCCAGAATTAAAACTTGGTTCTGCACCGAGTTGTGATTTAGATTTATTAGCCAAAGAATTACGTTTATTTTTAAATGATGTTTTACACGGTGATTTTTATGACCGAATGGCTGTTTCACAAACGCAGCGCGTCATTAAAGATATTGCCATTGCTGGAAATGGCGAACCGACCAGCTTGGTCAATTTTGATATAGCAGTGAAACTGATTGGCGATATTGCCACAGAATTAGGCGTTTTCCCTGACAGCCATTTTGTTTTAATTACCAATGGTAGTTTGATTCACCGCCCCGTTGTGCAAGCCGGTCTGCAATTGTTAAATAGTTACGGCGGCGAAGTATGGTTCAAAATAGATAGCGGTACAAGCAAAGGTCGTGCGTTAGTGAATCATTCCGCGCAAACAAATGAAGCTGTTTTGAAAAACTTAACGCTCGCCGCGCAATGTTGCTCGACAAAAATACAAATTTGTTTAGTTGATTATCAACAACACGGTTTAACAAATAGTGAACGTGAAGGTTTTTTAAATTTTCTAACTAAAATACGCGCCATAACTACTATTCAAAATGTCACCATTTACACAGTAGCGCGTCCCTCGCAACAACCTGAAGCGGTTGATTTACTGCCGATGAAGTTAGACGTTATGCAAAACTTCGCGCAGGAAATTCGGCAATTAGGTTACGACGTGACCGTCACACAATAGCGTTCAATTCCGCTAGTGTATTGATATTTTCAAACCCCGTTGCGTCTGCACCAAAATCTACATACTGCGTTTTATGCTGTTTAAACCAGAGTCGCACTTTTCGATCGCCTTGTGCTAAATAAGATTCCAAATTAGCTTGCAAACTTTTTTTTACAACTAAAAAAACCGAATGAACCTGTTCGCCCGTACAGGCAACTGTAATATCTGCGTCATTTTGTTTATGCTGCTCAAGTAAATAGCACAATTGCTCCGTGGTAATAAATGGTGCATCACACGGTACAATTAACAAAACATCCGCATTACTGTCACACATTACTGCTAAAATTCCCGCTAATGCACCTGAAAAATCTTGCGTTATATCGCTAATCACCGGTACACCAAAAGTTTGATACGTCTCTAAATTTCGGTTCGCGTTAATCACTAATTCATCCACAAGCGGACGCAATGCACTAAACGAATAATGAATTAACGGTTGCCCACGAAAAAGTTGCAATCCTTTATCTTGGTAATTCATACGGCTAGCCTGACCGCCAGCAAGAATCACGCCTGTTACTTTTGTTTGCGAGGTCATAATGTTAAGCTGTAGCCTGTTTTTTATCTATGTTAAGGGAGACAATTAAAATGAAAATCGATTTAAAAAAATTGCTTTTAACTACCACAATTTTAGTCATTATTACAGGTTGCACGAGTAATCCAGAAAAAATTACTGAAGATTCTGCCACAAAAGCAACCCCTGCTGTATTAGTAAATGATTACCCAACCCGCGACCGCGTAGAATATGTATTGAATTGTGTCGCGCAACACGGCGGTTTGAGTTATATCAATCAATATGCGTGCGGCTGCAAAATTGACAAGATTGCCGAAACATTAAGTTTTAATGATTATGAGGCAGCAAAAACATTTTCTTATCTTAAATCAATGGCTGGCGACAACGGTGGAATGGCGAGAGATCCAAAACAAAGTAAAGATTTACGCAAACAGTTAAAAGAGGTTGAAGACACTGCTGAAAAAAGCTGTTTTGTAAAATAAACTGTTCGTCGTTCGTTTAAATTTTCGAGTTTCTTATGTACAAAATTTCCATCAAAACATTACTGGCTATCGTGATGAGTTTTGTACTTGTCGCGGTATTTGTGCCATTAACGTTTATTGTGTATACCGAAAACAACGAAATTCATTTATTGCGTGACGAACAAATCGGTACTGTCCTCATTCCCGAATTGCAACATATCAACATTTTACTCGCACAGCATCGTGGTACTGCCAATCGTCTACTAAATGGTAATCGTGAGTTAATTCCTTTTTTAACGGATTTAGAAAATCATCTTGATAATGCGTTTACGGGGCGTATTTTAGAATGTCAAGCGCAAGCCATTGTTTTACCGTGTGAACGATTGAGCAATCTGCAAACGAAATGGAATAGTTTGAAAGCAACGTATTTAACACTGACTGTGAGCGAAAATTTTAGTCAGCACACGCTGCTTATCACCGATATGCTGGCATATTCAACGGATATTGCTGATAACAGTAATTTAAGTTTAGACAGTCAATTATCCAGTTATTACCTCATGAATAGCATGGTAGAAAATTTGCCTCATTTAATGGAACATATTGGGCAATTACGCGGATTTGGTAGCGGGTTGATGATGCCGCAGCACGTTATGAATACGGCTGAACAAATCGAAGTCGCCAAATTGGTACATGGAGTGTATTTATCGACACAAGCCGTTAATTTACAACTCGAAAAAGTGTTTACTGTTTTACCGTCCTTTGAATACGAACAACGCAAAAATTTGCAGGAAACGAATCGTAAAATTGAGCAATTCTTATTGATTGTTGAACAGCATATTCTTCAACGTGAAGGCACATTAAGCAATCAAGCGTTTTACTCCCAAGCTAGCGACGTTATCACGCAAATTATGACATTGTATACGCCCGTCGTGGGTGCGCTTAATCTGGAGTTAAATCGACGTATCGACGCTTTATTGTTTAAACGATACCTCATTTTTGCAGGGGCTTTTTCATTGGTATCGTTGTTAATTGGCTTTTTGTACCATTTTAAGAAACGGTTACGGGCTTTAAATCGCGCCATTATTTATTGCGAGCAATTAAGCGTCGAAAATTACAATCATCCAATTGAAATTGAATATCACGATGAAATTGGGCAATTGCTTACGGCGTTAAATGTTATGCGACATCGATTAGCCAATAATGTTGAACAATTAAAACACAGCATTAGTCGTTTAACAGAGGCGCAGCGTATTGCACAATTGGGTGATTGGGATTGGAATATACAAACAAATGAATTGTACTGTTCTAATGAAAGCTATCGCATTTTAGATATAACAGAAAACATCGTCGAATGGAGTTTTGAACGTTTTTTGAATCGGATTACAACCACTGATCGCGATAATGTTACCGCCACGTTCGCCCATGCTGAACGTGTTGCAGGAAATTATGATGTGGAATATCGGGTGAATTGCAAAAATGGTGAAACAAAAATGATTCACCAACGCATCGAAAGTCGCCTGGATACTTCAGGTAATGTTGTACGAATGATTGGTACGCTGCAAGACGTAACAATTCAACGTGAAATGGAAACGAAAATTCGTTTAGCCGCACAAGTATTTGACCATATTGGTGAGGCGATTGTCGTCACGGATGAAAACAACAACGTGACCTTAATTAACAAAGTATTTACGGAAATTACCGGTTACAACAGCAACGATGTGTTGGGACGCAACCCAAATTTTCTCAGTTCAGGTAAACAAGACTCAAATTTCTACGTTACCATGTGGCATGACATTAACACCCATGGTTTATGGAAAGGTGAAGTGTGGAATCAACGCAAAGATGGCACAATTTATCCTGAAATTTTAACCATTACTACCATGCGTAACGCGCATGGCAAAGTTATCAATCACATTGGTATTTTTTCAGATATTACCTTGCAAAAACGCGCCACGGAACAAATTGAATATCTCGCGCACTACGACAGTTTAACCGGTTTAATGAATCGCATGGCTCTGCAAGAAGCCTTTGAACTTGCATTGGTTTCTACGCAAAAAAATCAGCAATTATTGGCATTATTATTTATAGATTTAGACGGCTTCAAAGCCGTAAACGATAATTTAGGTCATGATGTTGGTGATGAGGTGTTGAAAATTACCGCTGAACGGTTGAGAAAAAATGTGCGCGAACGTGATTTGATTGCGCGTTTGGGCGGCGATGAATTTGTGGTCGTCTTAACACATTTAACCGACACGCATCATATTGTCCCGATTGCCGACAAATTACTGCATGCTTTAAATCAAAGGCTTACCGGTAACACGAAGAACCTTTTGATTACGCCAAGCATCGGTATTGCCGTGTATTCTGAAACTTGTAACGACTACGAAAAATTACTAACCAGTGCCGACAAAGCAATGTATATGGCTAAAACGCACGGAAAAAATAATTATCAATTTGCAACCTAAAAAGAGCAACAAAAGATTATGACCGATTCCGACGAAGTTTATACCAAAGAAACCATTTTAAATGTCCGTAGCGTTTTGGCGCGACATCGTTTGGTTGAAGAGTTAGTGCGAAAACAAAATTTAGTGGAATTGCAACGTTTACTCGAACAACTTGATGCTAATTCCACGGCAGAAATGCTGGAAATTTTTTCGCATGATGATCGGCAAATTGTCTGGGAGTTAATCGCCGAAGAGCGCAAAGAAGAAATTTTGACTGCAATGCCGTATGACACACGCGTTGAATTAGCCGCCGATTTTCGTCCGCGTAATCGTAATATGGTCATTCGTGTTTTCGATTTACATGCAGGTCTATTGCGTCAAATCCCTATTGAATCGAAAAGCGATTTAGCACATGCCAAACCCATTTGGATTGATTTGGTCATGCCCGAAGAGGAACATTTAAACTGGGCGCAAGATGTATTTGATGTTGAATTACCCAATCCCAAAGAGCTTACCGATTTAGAAACCAGTGCGCGGTTTTATATGGAAGACAACGGCGAAGTGCATTTGCATTCTGATTTTTTGCTCGACCGGAAAGACGAATCACGCAACGTCGCGGTGGCATTTGTGTTAAAAAAAGACACGTTGTTTTCAGTACGCAGCGAAGAATTACCCGCATTCCGACTGCAACGCTTACGCGCCAGAGCTGAATCTGATTACATTTCAGATGCAAAAGATTTGCTGCTCGATTTATATGCCGCTGATGTTGAATATTCTGCGAACGCACTCGAAGATATTTATACCGAACTAGAATCTGTTGGACGGCAAGTTTTCAAATCTTATATGACCGATGAAGAAGCGGCAAAAATTCTTGCTGCCATCGCCGAAGAAGAAGATTTGAATGGACGAATTCGCCGTAACGTTCTCGATACGCGACGAGCATTATCCTTTTTAATGCGCGGCAGATTTTTATCTGTTATTCAACATGAAGATGTGCGTGAGATTTTACGCGATATAGAGTCACTCGATGGTCATACCTCGTTTTTGTTTAATAAAATCAACTTCCAATTGGATGCAACTGTCGGTTTTATTAACGTTAATCAGAATAAAGATATTAAACGCCTAACGGTGATAAGTTTAGTATTTATGCCGCTCAATGTGATTGCCGGAATTGGAGGCATGTCTGAATTTTCAATGATGACGCAAGGGATTCCGTGGCAGATTGCTTACGGTTGTTTTGGCGTTAGCATGGCGGTAGTCAGTTGGCTTACTTTTCATCTGGTGCAGTTTTTTGAACGACGCAAAATAAAACGTCTGTCAATGGAGAATCGTAAAGTTCAACAACGATGAGCTATTTTTTAATTATTGCAACATCAGGGCGAATGCTCGCGCAAGCCGCGCAACATGAGGGTTATGATGTTTTAGTAATTGATTGTTATGCTGACGTTGATACGCAAAAGTATGCTAAAAAAGTTGTTCGCGTTGATTCGCTTTCTATCGAAAATTTAAGCCCTGCCCTTGATTCATTAAAAATGTACACGATTGCGGGCATCGTTTATGGCAGTGGTTTTGAAACATTCCCTGAAAGTTTGCATTTTTTACAACATCGTTTTTCATTGTTCGGTAATTCTCCAAGTGTTTTTGAGCGCGTGCAAAATAAAAAAGAATTTTTTTCTGCGCTAGAATTTTTAGAAATTCCTTATCCTGAAACGCAATTTGAATGTCCCGATTCATGTAATTCTAAAACGTGGTTATGCAAACCACTGAGCGGGCAAGGCGGCGTTGGTATTTCATTTAATGATTCCAATAAAAGTGACAGGTATTGGCAGCGTTATTGCGAAGGGAAAGCCGGTTCTGTTTTGTTTTTAGCCGCTGAAAAAAATGTCACCGTCATCGGTTTTCATCGCCAGTGGACACACGCCACAGATGGAAATGAATTTTTGTTTGCTGGTATTTGTCATGACGATTCTATTGCAAAAATATACCGCATACGCATTACTAATTGGTTACACAAATTAGTCGATTATTTTGATTTGCGAGGTTTGAATTCCTTGGATTTTATTCAAACAGACACCGATATTTTCGTTTTAGAAATCAATCCGCGTCCATCAGCGAGTATGCAGCTTTATAACGCACCGCTTTTTTCTATGCACCTACAAGCAAATCCCCTTCCCTTCAAAAATGAAAGTTTTACTGTATACCAAATTATTTATGCTTCGCGTTCACTAATTATTCCCGCTAATTTTAATTGGTTAGCTGATTGTCAGGATTTACCGCATGCGGGGTCAATAATTCGCAAAAATCAACCCATTTGCAGTATGATTGCCGGTGATGTGCAAAACGAATTTGCACTCACAAAATTAAGATTTAATACTCAACAATTGGAAAGGTATTTGACTATGAAACAAGCGAGTGTGAATAAACTTACACAACCATTGGTACAACAACTTATCGACAATGCGGCAAAATTGCGTGTTGGCGTGGAGGTTTTAGAAAACGGTTGCACCGTGATTGATGCAGGGATTAACCATCTTGGTGGATTGGAAGCGGGTCGCATTATTGCCGAAATTTGTTTAGGCGGCATGGGAACAGTGACAATCAGTCACAGTCCATACACCACGAATTGGCCTTTATCTGTCAATGTTCACACGGGAAATCCTGTTTTAGGTTGTTTGGGTAGTCAATATGCGGGCTGGAGTTTGTCGCACGAAAAATATTATGCGTTAGGTTCAGGCCCTGCGCGGGCGATGGCAACAAAACAAAAAGATGGTCAAACCGAACCTGTTGAAGAATTATACAAAGAATTGGCGTATCACGATGAAGCCGATAGCGCGACATTAGTTATTGAAAATGATGCCATTCCACCATTGGCAATTATTGAAAAAGTTGCTGCCGCGTGTGGTGTTTCGCCAGAAAAATTAACCATTGTTGTAACGCCAACAAGTAGTTTGGCAGGTGGTGTGCAAGTGGTGGCGCGTGTTTTAGAAGTTGCTATGCACAAAGCGCATGCGTTGCATTTCCCATTAGAAAACATTGTTGATGGCAGTGGTTCTGCGCCCATTTGTCCACCGCACCCAAACTTTGTTAAAGCAATGGGACGTACCAATGACGCTATTTTGTTTGCCGGACAAGTGCATTTATTTGTAAAAGGCAGTGATGAAGCGGCTGAAAAATTAGCCAAAGAATTACCAAGTTCAACCTCGAAAGATTACGGTAAACCTTTTGCCGAAATTTTCAAAGCCTATGAATATGACTTTTTCAAAGTCGATGCGATGTTATTTAGTCCTGCTAGCGTGATTGTGACTGCTGTAGAATCGGGCAAAAGTTTCCGTGCAGGTCAACTTGATAATGCACTATTAGATTTATCATTTGGGCTTTAAAAAATAATAAACCGTCTCTATTCAAAGCATAGAGGCGGTTTATCAAACACCACGTTCTGCCAGTTCATATGATGTCGTGTCATAATTTCCCCTAAAAGCCCTTCATTTTCTTTTGCGTTAATTCGTTATTTATTTTTTGAATTCACATTTCTGCTCAATTGAAAAATAGAACTGAACTATAATGCACGCCATTATTAGTCCTAATCCTACTGCCATTGCGGCAGCTTTAGAAATGAGTTTGAATTAACTATGTTCATGCGATTTATTTATAAATTTTCCTCACCGCCTTATTTTTACGCGATAAGCGGGAAAATGTTGCCGTGGTTAACGGCATTATTTTTAATTTTATTAGGTTACGGTTTATACGGTGGTTTAGTGACCGCTCCGGCAGATTATCAACAAGGCGATAGCTTTCGCATTATTTACGTTCACGTTCCAGCGGCGTGGATGTCGATGTTTATTTATGTGGTCATGGCAATCAGTGGCGGCATCGGATTAGTTTGGCGTATCAAACTTGCCGAAATCGTCAGTATTTCTAGCGCGTCGGTTGGCGCAAGTTTCACATTTTTAGCACTCGTTACCGGTTCACTTTGGGGAAAACCGATGTGGGGTGCGTGGTGGGTTTGGGATGCACGTTTAACATCGGAATTGATTTTGTTGTTTTTATATTTAGGCGTTATCGGACTTTATAACGGTATCGAAGATAAACGCGCCGCGTCTCGTGCTGTAGCGATTTTAGCGTTAGTGGGCGTTGTAAATATTCCGATTATTCATTATTCGGTCGAATGGTGGAATACGTTGCATCAAGGCGCGACAGTCACAAAATTAGACAAACCCTCCATTCATATCGATATGTTAATTCCACTGCTGGTCATGGCGGGGGCGTTTAAAGTCTATTATTTCATCACGTTATTATTACGTTGCCGCAACGAATTATTAGAGCGCGAACAAAATGCTAAATGGATTGACGAATTATTGGAGAAAGCGAAATGAGCGAATTTTTCGCAATGGGCGGTTATGCCTTTTATGTGTGGACATCTTACGGATTGACGTTTTTGTTATTGCTGATTGGCGTTATAAAACCGCTACTAGCAAACAAACAAATTTTGCGTGACTTGCTCTTAAAACGTAAACGGGAGGGCAACGCATGAGAATCATAAAACAAAAACGCTTATCACTGATTTTGTTAATGGTCGCGGGAATTTCGGTTGCCGTATTTTTCGGTTTACGAGCTTTTAACGATAATTTAATGTTTTTCTTTTCCGCATCGGATGTTGTGGAAGGCAAAGCCCCGAAAGACCATTTATTTCGTTTAGGCGGCATGGTGGTGAAAGGTAGCGTTGTGCGCCAACCCTCTGGTTTAACAGTTCGCTTCGTTTTAACCGATATGGCAAAAGAAGTCACCGTCGAATACACAGGCATTTTGCCTGACCTTTTTCGTGAAGGACAAGGCATTGTGGCGAATGGCAAATTAGACGCAAATGGCGTTTTTATCGCCCAAGAAGTGTTAGCGAAACATGATGAAAACTATATGCCGCCTGAAGTAGCTGGCAGTATGAAAAATGCACCTGCGGAGACGCAAAAATGATGTTGCCGGAATTAGGTCAATTTTCGTTAATTTTGGCAGCATGTTTATCGTTGGTGTTAGCAGTTGTGCCATTGCTCGGCGTGCAAAAAGGCGTAGGCAGTTGGATTGCGATGGCGCGACCGTCGGCATTTGGACAAACCTTTTTCATGATAGTGTCCTACGGCATTTTGACCGCCTCGTTTATCAATCATGATTTCTCAGTGCTTTACGTTGCGTCAAATTCCAACACGCATTTGCCTTTTATGTATTTAGTCGCAGGGGTTTGGGGTTCGCACGAAGGTTCATTGCTGCTTTGGGCGTTGATTTTGTCATTGTGGACAGCCGTCGTTGCACTATTTAGTAAAAACCTGCCAACTGAACTCGTGGCGCGAGTATTAAGCATCATGGGTGCAGTGGCGTTAGGTTTCTTGTTGTTTGTGATTTTTACGTCAAATCCATTTGAACGCATTTTTCCAATTCCCGCCGAAGGTCGAGATTTAAATCCGCTGTTACAAGATCCCGGCATGGCGATTCATCCGCCGATGCTTTATATGGGATATGTTGGTTTTTCAGTCGCCTTTGCCTTTGCGATTGCCGCGTTGATGAATGGCAAACTTGATGCCGCGTGGGTGCGTTGGACTCGTCCTTGGACAACAACGGCGTGGTTATTTTTAACGCTCGGCATTGTACTCGGCAGTTGGTGGGCATATTACGAATTGGGTTGGGGCGGTTGGTGGTTTTGGGATCCTGTCGAAAATGCGTCATTTATGCCTTGGTTGGTTGGCACAGCGTTAATTCATTCACTTGCCGCGACTGAAAAACGCGGCATGTTCAAAAGTTGGACAATTTTATTGTCTGTTTTCGCTTTTTCACTCAGTTTACTTGGCACATTTTTAGTGCGTTCTGGCGTTTTAACATCGGTTCATGCCTTTGCTAGCGACCCAACACGCGGCATTTTCATTTTAGTATTTTTAGGCATTGTCGTCGGTGGTTCGTTGCTGTTATTTGCCATTCAAGCTCCCAAAATTCAAACAGAAGGACATTTTGAACTCGTGTCACGCGACGCACTGTTGCTAGTCAATAACGTTTTATTAGTCGCTACAACGGCAACAATTCTACTCGGTACGCTTTATCCGCTAGTCATTGACGCTTTAGGTTTGGGCAAAATTTCAGTAGGACCTCCATATTTCAATGGCGTATTCGTACCGTTGATGGCACCGCTGGCGTTTTTTGTCGGCATTGGCGTGTTAGCACGTTGGCGACAAGATAATATAAAACGTTTGTGGCAATTAGTCATGATTCCGCTTGCGGCAAGTTTGGCAATGGGTTTGATATTAGCCTTCTTACAATCGCATTTTTCTTGGGCGGCATTTATTGGTTTAACGCTCGCGGTTTGGACAGCGATTGGCGCAGGTTTCGGTATTTATGACCGTCTAAAAAATAAAACCGATAAATGGCAAGCCTTAATCCAACAACCTTTAAGCGTTTGGGCAATGACCGTCGCACATTTAGGGATTGCGGTATTTATTGTTGGCGTGACGATGGTTTCAACGTATTCGGAAGAAAAAGATATTCGTCTTGCGCCGAATGAATCGTTGCATTTAGCAGGCTTTGATTTTCTATTTCATGGCGTAAAACCTTCAACGGGTGCGAATTATCAAGCGAATGAAGGTCGTTTTACCGTTACCAAAAATCAAAATTTAATCGCTGAATTACACCCTGAAAAACGGATTTATAACGCCTCAGGCATGCCAATGACCGAAGCAGGTATTGATGCAGGTTTAACACGCGATTTGTTTGTTGCACTTGGCGAACCGCTTGGTGAGGATGGTTCGTGGGCATTGCGTATTTATTACAAACCCTTTGTGCGTTGGATTTGGGTAGGTGGTTTATTGATGGCATTTGGTGGCTTGCTTGCGGTTTTAGATAAACGTTATCGTCGTGAAATTAAAGCGGAGGCGATTTAATGAAATTGCGTTATTTATTACCACTGGGCTTATTTTTAGTCATGGCGGTTTTCTTAGGCATTGGTTTAAAACTCGACCCACACGAAGTGCCATCGCCGTTGATTGACAAACCTGCTCCCGCTTTCACATTAGCGCAATTGCATGAACCACAAAAAACCTTTTCTCCCGAATACATGAAAGGCAAGGTGTGGCTTTTAAATGTGTGGGCTTCATGGTGTGCGTCGTGTCGTGAGGAACATGTTTTTTTTACTGAATTTGCGCGAACAAATCCATCTGTAAATTTGATTGGTTTGAATTACAAAGATGAACCTGCCGCCGCGCAGCAATGGTTAGCAAAATTAGGTAATCCGTATTTAGTCAGTGTTTCAGATACCGAAGGCATGGCAGGTTTAGATTGGGGCGTTTACGGTGTTCCCGAAACCTTTGTGATTGATAAAAAAGGCATTGTTCGTCACAAACAAACAGGGCCAGTAGATTCGACGATTTTGCAAACAGTGATTATGCCGTTGATTGAAAAGTTGAATACGGAGGCAGAATGAAAAAATTAGTCTTATGTTTACTACTTTTAAGCCAAAGCATCCACGCAGAAATTGAAATCTATCAATTCGCCACGCCCGAACTCGAATCGCGTTATCAAACGTTAACCGAAGAATTACGTTGTTTAGTTTGTCAAAACCAAAATATCGCCGATTCACATGCCGAACTCGCGCAAGATTTACGGCGAAAAGTTTATGAAAAATTAAGTTCTGGTGAAAGTAATGAGCAAATCATTACTTTCATGACCGAGCGTTACGGTGATTTTGTGTTGTATCGTCCGCCATTCAACGTAAAGACTTTGATTTTATGGCTTGCGCCAATTTTGGCTTTGATTATCGGTGGTTTCAGTTTTTGGTCATTACTCAAACACCGTAAAAACGAAAAAATCGAATTATCTGCTAGCGAACGCGAACGTCTTAACAAACTTTTACAAACCAAGAGTGATAAACAATGATTCAATTCAGTATTTTCGTCGCGTTATTCATTGTTATCGCGTTATGTTTTTTACTGATTCCGTTTTGGTTAAAACCTAACATTACGCCGCAAAATGATTCAGAAATAAACATTGAACTCGCCCAAAAAAAATTACAATCGCTAGAAATAGATTTAGCAAATAGTCTGATTACTCAAGCGCAATTTGAGCCATTAAAAGAGGAATTGCTGTTAAATTTACATCGTGATTTAAAAGACGCTAACGCACACACGATTAACGAAAACAAAGGTCGCTGGCTTACGATTCCTTTAGGTATTGGCGTGCCATTGCTTGCCTTAGCATTGTATAGCCTCAAAGGCGATTTGCGTGCTTTTGACGAGGCGGCAACTCAAGGCGAACTCCCGACGAGAACATCCGCTGACATTAACGCCATGGTCGAAAAACTCGCGCAAAAAATGGTGCAAAATCCTAACGATTCGCAAGGTTGGATAATGTTGGCGCGTTCTTACAAAGTGTTGAAACGTTATCCCGAAGCGGTTGATGCGCTACGGAAAGCGCGGGCTTTATTAGGTGATGACCCTGACACGTTGTTGCAATTAGCTGATATGCTGGCGATGGTAAACAATGGTTCATTACACGGCGAAGCGACCGAATTAGTGGCGAAAGTTTTAGAGCAAGATGCAAATAATGAAATGGGGTTGTGGCTATACGGTTTAGTCAATGCCGAAGAAGGTAAATTTAACGAATCCATTGGTTATTGGCAAAAATTGCAAACGCATTATCAGCCGCAAGATGCCGATTATTTGGAAGTACAAAAACTCATTGACCAAGCAAAAGAAGCCTTGGGACAAGCAACTGCAACACCTGAAAATAAAACAATTACAAGCAATAAGAGCATTCGTTTATCGGTAACATTAGACAATAAATTTAAAGAATCTACAAATCCTGACGATACTGTCTTCATCTATGCACAACCGGCGCAAGGTGGAAAGATGCCACTGGCAGCAGTAAAAAAACAGGTGAAAGATTTGCCGTTAGACATCACACTCGATGACAGCATGGCAATGATACCTAATATGACTATTTCATCTGTGGAGAATGTACAACTGAGCGCAAGAATTAGTCATTCAGGCAATGCTATTGCCCAAGCCGGCGAACCAATTGGCAAAAAGCAAATTTCAACACAAATTGATAATGGCGTGGTGAATTTGGTGATTAGTGAAACGGTAAATCCGTAACTATTGCCGTTATTTATGCACCATTCTCAACTTCGCCAGATTCTTGACGTTTACAAGGTAATTTATTGAAATAATTAAATTATTACTTTTTGGTATCTATACTGCTTAGAGCTAAACATTATTACTGGGTTTATGACCCGATTTCATTCACGGTAAAAATTTTAGCTCTCATTATGAAAAAAAGTAACGTGCGTCATTTGACTACCGCATTGGCTGCGACCTCTTTTTTGGTCAGTTCATCCAGTTATGCACTGGGTATTGGTGATATGAAATTGCAGTCCGCGCTTAATCAAAATTTGCAAGCCGAAATTGCGTTAATTTTATCTGACGAAGAAAAAGCCGTTGACTTTAAAGTGGGATTAGCCCCGAATGCAAAATTTGATGAAGCCGGGATTCCGTGGACATTATTTTTATCCAAAATTAAATTTCAAGCTGTCACAAAAAATGGCAAAACGTTCATTAAACTCAGCTCAACGGAAGTTTTAAAAGAACCTTTTTTAGATTTTTTACTCGAAATTAAAAGTGCGAAAGGCAGTTTATATCGTGAATTTACCATCTTAATTGACCCCCCTGCTGCCTATCATGTAGCAGCCGAAACATTGCCACCACCGGTGGTGCAAACGGCATCTGAATTACCACAACGTTTTATCTCAGCACTTAGTGAAATAACTTCCGAAGAAAGTAATTACGGACCAACACGCCAAAATGAAACGCTCTGGAGCATTGCCGCACAATTTAATAAACAAAATAACGTCTCTATCGAGCGAATGCTTGCTGCTATTTATATTGCTAATCCGGAAGCCTTTTCCAGCAAAAAAACAGACTCTCTTATTGTCGGACGAGTGCTGAAAATTCCAACCTTTGCTAAATCTCCTCTATTATTTGCAGCGGCATCGCAAGAACATGTATCCAAACCTACAGCTCCAAAATTGGTTCGTGTTGCAAAACAACCTCATCACGAAAAACCAGCGAAATCAGAACCAGTTACTATTGAATCTGCCGCTATGCAGCAAAAAATGACTGACTTAGAAAAACAATTAGCTGCCATGAAAAAAACTATTGCTGAAAAAGAGACTCAAATAATCACCTCAAAACCATCTTCGACGACAACCAAATCTGAACCGACGATAAAACCGGAACTTGCAGCAAAACCTGTGCCTGTCGCGCCCTCAATTCCAAATCCCGTAGCACCTATTACAACACCTGTTGCACCCGTAATTCAGACCGTATTACCACCACCTGTATCAGCCCCCGTTATTGTTCCGCAAACTGCTGCACCGATATTAGAAGCACCAACCCAACCTATCGCGGTATTACCGCCAACGACCTTACCCGCTGTTATTACTACTCCACCATCTGTTGTCACACCAACACTACCTGTGACACCAACACCTGTAATCACAACAACGTCTGATAATTATTTTGGTATTCCCGCCGATTTGTATTATTACGTTGCGGGTGGCGTAGGTTCATTACTATTAGGATTACTAGCGTTGTTACGTTTGCGTGAACGAAATAAAACGACAGATGTTACAACTGAAATTATCACAACATCCGAAGAAACTGAAACAAAAGAAGATGAGGCGAATATCAGTAAAAAAATAGAAGATTCAAGTTCAACTATGTTTGATGATAGCTTTGATATGGATAATATGGAGTTTGAAAATTTCGCAGCTAGCGAATTTAGTGATTTTATAAATAATGATCCCGATAAACATGACATAGATGACATCTTATACAAAGCTGATATTTATTGTGCTTACGGTAACAATGAGCAAGCCGAAAAATTATTGTTCGACGAATTTATTAAAAATCCTCAGGCGCATGATTATGCACTCAGATTATTAAAACTTTATGAGGCGCAAGATAATAAAATCGAATTTAAAAATTTTATATTGGAATTAGTCAAACTCGGCAAAAACGATTTGCCTGATTTTTGGGTGCAAGTATCTGACATCGCAGCAGAGTTTTATCCTGAAGCCTTATTCTTTACGCCCCCACCTGCTATTCCTAATCCATTAACCTCAATTCCGTTTGATGAAATGTTTGCAAGTGTAAATTTAGATGAAAAATTTGATGACAGCATTGATTTTGACTCGATGAGTTTTGATGATGCTGATGATAAAGAAATTACTTTTGGTGAGTTATCACCGGAAGAAACCTTATCTTCTGCGGACGTAACAGATTTGTTTACAACACCCGCAGCTATTCCTATCGCGTCAACGTCGATGGATCAAATGTTCGCAAATGAAATTACAAATCAAAAATCGGATAATGGTCTTAATTTTGGCTCAATGGGTTTTGATGATCCTGATGATAAAGAAATTACGTTTGGTGAATTAACACATGAAGAGACGCTGTCTTCTGCGGATGTGACAGATTTTTTCGGTGAATTATCAGACAACACACCAATAACATTTGAATTTGATAAAATATCAATAACTGAAAAAGAAGAGTCTGCATTGGACTTTAGTAGTTTTGAAATGAATGAATCATTAGAAACAAAACCAACTGTATTTGAAATCCCAACTGAAGAGTTAGCCTTAGATTTCAGTGCCTTTGCGCTAGACAGCCAACCTGAAGAAACACCTGCTGAAGACATGACGTTAGATTTCAGTGCCTTTGCGCTAGACAGTAAATCTGAACATAGCGAAGAATTAGCCTTGGATTTCAATGCTTTTGTCGCAGACAGCAAACCTGAATCACAAATCGAAGAACATGTATTGAATTTTGTCACAAGTGAACCGTTTAAAGATGAAACCACGACATTTGAATTCACTGAAAATCCATCTGAGACAAAAACAGTTCAAGAAGAACCAGAATTGGTAATGGTCGATTTTCCGTTTGAGAAACAAGAGGCGGCGACATTTAAACAATCATTTACCTTTGAAAAGGTAAATGATTTAGTTGAAGAAAATGGGATGCGAACCTATTTAGATTTAACGAAAGTGCCAGAAAATGAAGACGAACACTTAGAATATTTAGACATGAGTGATTCGCAATTTGCTGAACTTTTAGTTGCTGAAATGTTGAAGAAACACCAAATCAAAGAACGGTTATGCCGTCAAAAAATTGTTCAAGAAGTGCTGGATAAATTGCGTTAATCCGAAATGATTTCGCGCAACACGGCGGTGGCATAACTGCCTGCTGGCAAACTAAATTGCAAGCGCAATGTGTCATCGGCGCCAAATTCCCACGTTAAATCCGCCGGCATCACGCGCAACGCTCGGCGGTCGATTTCTAACCCAAAAGCAATCAAACCGCTGGCAAGTTCGGCATATTTTTCAATGACGTTTTGTTCTAACGCCAACGCTTCAGCTTTCACACGCGGTTCACCTTTGCCGTATAACGCACCGGTCGGATGCAAAGCGTTTTGTGTTAATCGGTTACAAATATCATCATCAATCGCCTCACAACTAAAACAACTGTGCGAACCATCAATCATAAACACGTCGCCAGCCAAACCTTGATGCCAACAATTTTGCTCAATGCGTGTCGCTAAAATGTGATTAAACAAAAACGACCGCGTCGCTGATAAATATAAACTGCGTTGTTCGCGCCCAACTTTTGCACCTTGAAACATCGCTAACGCTTTTTGAACATTTTGACCACCATGACCAAAACGTTGCGTGCCATAATAATTCGCTACACCGCCGTTTTTAATTTGGGTTAATTGTTCAATCGTTTTGGCTTTATCGCCGCGCCATTGCCGCACCGTTAATTCAAAACGATTACTTGCCAACGCGCCACGTTTTAATTTTCGAGCATGACGTGTCACAGAAAGAATTTTAAAGCCTTCTGCTGCAAAATCTTGCCATTGCGGTTCATCACCTTTTGGCAACCAGACACTAAACCATTGTGTAGTAATCGCATGTCTATCTTTCATGCCTGCAAAACCAATGTCACGCTGACGAACGCCCGCGAACCGCGCTAATTGTCGCGCCACATATTCGGTGTTTTCGCCCGTTTTTTGGATTTGCAAAAAAATGTGTTCGCCACTGCCAGACGGTTCAAATGCCAACGTTTCTTCAACAATAAAATCTTCTGGCAAGGTGCGAATCACGCCCTGCCCTGACGGTGTGCCGTAAGTATGCACCCAAACGGGTGGGATTAGATTTTCAGAACTCACAAGCCGCTCTTCAAACTGGCTTCAATAAAGCCGTCTAAATCACCATCTAAAACCGCTTGCGTGTTACCAACTTCATAGCCGGTGCGTAAATCTTTAATGCGCGATTGGTCTAAAACGTAAGAGCGAATCTGACTGCCCCAACCAATATCCGATTTACTGTCTTCAAGAGCTTGCGCGGTTTCGTTACGTTTTCGCATTTCGAGTTCGTACAATTTCGCTTTAAGTTGTTTCATCGCGGTATCGCGGTTTTTATGTTGCGAACGGTCGCTTTGACATTGCACCACAATTCCTGTTGGCGCGTGGGTTAAACGCACAGCGGATTCGGTTTTGTTAATATGCTGACCACCCGCGCCACTGGCACGATAAACGTCGGTGCGAATATCGGCGGGATTGATTTCAATGTCGATGTCATCGTCAATTTCGGGCGAAACAAAGACCGATGCAAACGAGGTATGACGACGATTACCCGAATCAAACGGCGATTTACGAACTAAACGATGCACGCCGGTTTCCGTTCTGAGCCAACCAAACGCATATTCACCTTCAAAACGAATCGTCGCACTTTTAATGCCTGCCACGTCGCCTTGTGATTCTTCGATGAGTTCGGTTTTAAAACCTTTGCGTTCGCCCCAACGCAAAAACATCCGCTCAATCATTGATGCCCAATCTTGTGCTTCTGTGCCGCCCGAACCCGATTGAATATCCAAAAAGGCATTATTTGCGTCCATTTTGCCTGAAAACATGCGGCGGAATTCTAAGCCGGCGACGTGTTTATCAAAACCATCGACATCGTTTGCAACAATATCAACGGTGTCAGCATCATTTTCTTCAACTGCCATAGCGAGCAATTCTTCGGCATCATCCAAACCGCGTGTGAGTTCGATAAGTCCGTTGACAACAAGTTCTAATTGTCCGCGTTCTTTGCCTAACTCTTGCGCTTGTTGTGGATTTGACCAAATTGTTGGGTCTTCGAGTTCGCGTAAAACTTCGATTAAACGTTCGTGTTTGGTTTCGAAGTCAAAGATACCCCCGTAGCGCGTCAACGCGGCTTTTTAAATCGGTGAGTTTGTTTTTTATTGGGTTGATTTCTTGCATGTTTTTAAAGGTAAAAAGTAAAAAAGTTTTTAAACTTGCCACGCCGCCAATTGCGCGTCGTCATTAAAAGGTTTAACCGTTACATCGCTGGCTTCACCATTTTTTTCAGCAATCGATAATGTCACAGATTCCGCATTTTTGCCTTGTCCGTAACGTGCCACAATACTGGCAATCAGTTTTAAATCGTCATCCGTTGGCAAACCATCCACTAACGCCAACGAACCTTTGTGACTTTCCGGATGCACGCTGATAAATTCTTTGCGATAACCTTGCATAAAACGCCCTTCGCCTTCGTCACGCGCAATAATCAATTTGAAATGCGGTTTAGGTCGAATGTGTCGCCCCACTTTGAGCAACATAATATCGTCAAATTCATATTCTTTATGCCCGTGTGCTTGCCACAAATCGACCAATTTTGACGAATAGAATTTGTCGGTTAAAAAGCAACAACCACCTGCCGGTTGAGCAAAATCTTCAAAACCAAATTTCGCTGCCATTTCAAATTGTGGTTTGCGTGACCGTCCTGACAAATCCAACAATTTTTCGCGGTCTAACCAGCCTTCGAGTTCGGGCAAAGTCGGTTCTAAATTTTTCGCACACAACGGACGCACGAGTAAATCATCTGCCCCCGATTGTTTTGCGACAATGGGTAATTTTGATTTTGTTTGCGACATTGGACGTTGTCCCAGCACTTCGCCAGTAATAATAAAATCAAAACCATTTTCAAGCATCCATTGTTTAGCTTTATTGACCATGAAAATTTTGCAATCCGTGCAAGGATTCATATTTGTGCCGTAACCATGTTTAGGGTTAATTAGCACATCTTTATATTCTTCAATCACATCGATAATGTGCAGCTTAATGCCTAATTGTTCTGCTGCCCACAGCGCATTATTGCGTTTAGGTTTATCTTTATCGCGATTACGAATAGCGTGCGTGTGTCCTTCGACACAAAAACCGGTAAAAAAGTTAATGCCTTCGACGTAAATGCCTTGTTCTTGAATCACTTTAACAGCTAACAGTGAATCTAAGCCGCCAGAAATTAAGGCAACGGCTTTGCGTGGTTCGTTCATAAATTTTGGGGTTTTAATTCTGTTAATAATTTACACAAATCGTGTTCGACTAATGGACGACCAAACAAGTAACCTTGCACTTCGTCGCATTTTTTCTCTTCTAATATTGCCGCTTGTTCAAGCGTTTCTACGCCTTCGGCAATTACTTTTAAACGTAAGTTGTGTGCCATGGCAATAATCGTTGAGGCAATCGCGTTATCATCGCTGTCGGTGGTAATTTCCCGAATAAACGATTGATCGATTTTTAACGTATCAATGGGAAAACGTTTTAAATAACTCAGCGACGAATAGCCCGTACCAAAATCGTCAATCGATAAGCGAATACCCATTTCTTTTAATTCTCTCAAGGTGCTAATTGTCGTATCCACGTTATCCATTAACACGCCTTCGGTTAATTCGAGTTCTAAAAACTCAGCAGGTAAACGTGTTTCAGATAAAATAAACGTAATTTTATCAATCAAATCATTTTGTTTTAATTGCATTCCAGACAAATTCACCGAAATGCGTAACGGTTTTAAACCTTGTGCTTGCCAAGCCATACTGCGCGTACACGCCGTGCGTAACACCCATTCACCAATGGCAATAATCAAATCACTTTTTTCAGCATGTGGAATAAAAACCGCAGGCGAAATCGCTCCCAATACTGGATGTTTCCAGCGCAATAGCACTTCTACACCAATCATTTCTTTCGTTTTCAAATTGAATTGTGGCTGATAACACAATGAAAATTCTTCATGTTGCAGGGCTTGCCGTAAATTGGTTTCCATTTCCAATTCATCCAACACCTTTTGATTCATGGTGTTGGCAAAATATTGGTAATTGTTACGACCGCGCTCTTTCGCGTGATACATCGCGGTATCCGCATTTTTAATCAAATGGTTAACCGTTATGCCATCCATCGGAAAAACAGTAATCCCCATACTGGTAGAAATAAACACGTCTCGCCCTTCTAATTGCACCGGTAAGGCTAAGGCTTGAATAATTTTTTTCGCCACAACACTGGCATCATCGGGCGTTTGAATGCTGCTTAAAATAATAGTAAATTCATCGCCTGCTAAACGAGAAACCATATCCACTTCACGCACACATTGTTTTAAGCGTTGTGCCACTTCAACTAACAATTCGTCGCCCGCTTGATGCCCGAGTGTATCATTAACTAATTTGAAGCGATCTAAATCTAAAAACATTAACGCAGCTTGTTCTTTATTTCGTTTCGCTAGTTCGATTGTCCATTTTAACCGCTCGATAAATTGAGTACGATTTGCTAAACCCGTCAGCGCGTCATAATGTGCTAATTGTTTGAGCTGATTTTCTGAGGCTTTACGCGCAGTAATATCGCTAAAAATGCCTACGAAATGCGTGGTGACATTGTTTTCATCTTTGACACTGTAAATGGATAACCAAATCGGATAAATTTCATTATTTTTGCGTCTTGTCCAAACTTCGCCACTCCACGCGCCCGTTTTTAATAATTCACGGCGCAGAACATAATAAAAATTATCGCCATGCCGATGCGAATTCAAAATGGCAGGATGTTGATGTAATACCTCACTTTTTTCATAACCCGTAAGCGTCGTGAAGGCTTCGTTTGCATCAATAATTCGACTGCGCGTATTGGTAATAACGATAGCATCTTTACTGCCTTCAAAGATTTTCGCCATTAAGCGTAAACCTTCTTCGGCTTTTTTACGTTCGGTAATATCTCGAATAATAACCAGCCATTGCCGTTGATTTCGATAAACGGGTCGCCCTAACGTAAATTCAATCGGAAAAGCGGTGCCGTCTTTTTTGAAACCATAAATTACTGGTTCGCCGTTGAGTTGCGACACTTTTTCTTCAAAATCAACCGGCGGCGCGATTTGATTAAATTTAGGAATTAACACGTCAATATTCTTGCCAAGTAATTCCGATTCATCATAGCCAAATAAACGCGAGGCGGCAGGATTTGTCGTTTCGATAATTCCTTCTTGGGTGAAAGTGAAAACCGTCTCGGCAGCGTGTTTTAAAATACTACTGTATTTTTCTTCTGATTGCTCAAGTTCAACGGCTAACGCCAATAAGCCTTTATTGGTATCTGCCAATTCAATTTGCAATTGTTTAATTACGTCAATGTGTTCGCGTAATTTTTCATGCTCTAATTCCTCAAGCTCCATCGTCAATAAGATGATGCCTTGATTGGTCGCTTCGAGTTCAGATTCTAATTCTTCGATTAAACGGGCTTTTTCCGACAGGAGTTGTTCGAGTTCTTGTTTTTTCATTTCACTATAACTATCGTTGCATCGTCGTGGTCTTTTTGCGTGACATTATAAATTTGTTCCGCAATCACTTGGGCGGGATGAGACGCATAATAAGAAAAATCATGCCAATGCCAATGGGTCGAAATGCCATCTGAATGTAACGCTAACATATCCCCATGCTGCCATTTATTTTCAGTAATCATAGGTTGTGGCGCGTGTTTTCCGACAATGCCACGACGCACAATAAATTTAGATTTTTCACGATTATCATTAAACACTTTTACTTCAATATTTCCCACGCTGGCAAAACAAAACGTGCTTTGTGTCCAATCAAAAACAGCGAGTGCCATCACAACCCCGCGTGTTGAACTACAAGCGCGATCGACCCCACGAAAAATATCGAGTAACGGCGATTCGCAATGCCGCTCTACATATTGCCGCGCAGCATTTGCGGCGTGATTAGCTAATTCTCCATGACCCACGCCATCGATAACACCCACTAACGTCGCGCCACGAATATTTTTAATAATAAAGCTATCGCCATTCGCCGTTTCATTGGGTTTTGGACGCGAAAAAACGCCAAATTCAAACGGACATTGTTGCCCGTGATTGGAATTATCGTGTAACCATCGTTTGCAAACGATGCGTGTGCCAGTGCGATCTTCACGCGCCAAAATATCAAACTCATCCATCAGTCGATTAACTGCGCCCAGCCCCATGCCTAACGTTCCCGATGTCGAAACACCATCTTGCATTGCCGTGTATTCGTTAAACCCTTTGCCGTCGTCTTCGGCTTCAATCATCAAGCCTTCGCGTTGTTCACTGCAAACCGGTGTTAAAGTGATAACGCCACGTTGTGCGTATTTGATGATATTAGAAGCCAATTCGCTAACTACTAAACTGATTTCTTCACGTTCGCGTTCATCAAAACCGATGTCTTGCGCCATTTCTTTTGCAATACGACGAATGGCAATTACTTCAGCGGCATTAGAAATCACTATATATTGACTTTCAACTTGAAAAGTCATTTTGCCCGACCCCATTTAGCAACAGTAATTGTCGTGCCAATGCCAAGTTCGGATTGAATGTGCATCTCATCCATTAACCGTTTCACACCCGATAAGCCCATGCCCATTGTGCCAGCGGTGGTAAAACCCGCTTCAATAGCCTGGTCAATATCCGGAATACCTTTGCCGTAATCTTCAAAAACCAATTGAATCCCAATTTTTCCCGGCTGATAGAGAAGTTGCCAACGCATCACGCCATCACTGCCCGCATGAACATAAACATTCCGCGCCAATTCCGAAACGGCTGTGACAATGCGGGTCACATCCGTCATGCCAAAACCCGCCGTTGTCGCTACATTCCGAATCAGTTTTCGACACGTCACAATGTCGCCTTCATTTTTAATTGGATTTTCACCAGTCTCTTCAATTGCCATCACCTACACCAATTTAAAGTTATCCGTAAAAATATCTAAAGCGCGATCAACATCAAGCGTTGAAATCGCTTTTCCCAAATGAAGTCCTAATTCCGTTGCCGTGATAGCCACACTCGGTTGCATGCCAGCAATAACAGTTTGCCCCCCCATTAACGCGACCATTTGCGTAGTTTCTGAAATCGTACGAGCAAAGAAAGAATCTAAAATATTCACGCTTGAAATATCTAAAATCAACCCTTTCGATTGATACTTTTCAATGGCGTGCAACACTTTGGTTTGTAGCTCTTGAATAATGTCATCACCCGGATCGTCCGGCACAGTGACAAGTAAAATATTTTTTAATTTAATAACTGAAAGATTGTTTTCGCCGTCCATTAGTTTTCCTTACGCTCTGGGATTATCCATCACTTTAATATTGAGTTTATCTAAGGCAACTTTTAATCCAGAAGCCATCGTCGGGCGCGTGATAATGCCGCTTAAATCAATGCCTAAATGCACCAGCGTTTGAGCAATTACTGGACGCACGCCGGTAATAATGACTTGTGAACCTAAAAGTTTCACAGCGTTAATGGTGTCGATTAAATGTTGCGCCGTGGCGGTATCAATTTGCGGCACGCCGGTAATGTCAATCAATGCGACAGGCGAATTTGTTTCCACAATCGCTTCGAGCAAACGTTCCATAAACTGTTGTGTACGACCGCTATCGAGCATTCCAATAATTGGCGCAGCCACGACACCATCCCAAATTTGAATCACCGGCGTAGACATTTCTAAAATTTCTTCAGTTTGCCGTGAAATCACTTCGTCAATGGCGTGAATGTACGAAGAAATGGCGAGTTCTTGATCTAAATTGATAATTTTGTGCAATGCCAAAAAAACGCCGTTTGCTGTTTCAACATCAAACATCGGATTACCGTAAATTTTTGGAATAATGAGCTGCATGTAATAGCAATAGGTACTCATATAAACACGCGGCGGCAGACCGATACGTTGATGTGCGATACCGACTTTAATACGACTTTGATAATATTCCTCGCCGTATTCGCCCGATGTTAAATCCATAAAATAAGCTTTTTGAGCAAGTTTTAGACGATTAAGCGTTTTTTCGTCGCTCAAAAAACGTTTGGTATCGGGAAATTGCAACAAATGTTCATAGAGCTGATCCACAAAACTATCCGCATATTCAATCGCAAAAGGATGCAGTTTTTTTAAAAATTCAACATCTTTTTCAGTGAAGTCTAAAAAGCGTTTTTGCTCTGCCCAATTCTTGAAATTGGAGAGATATTTAGAATGTGAATGATTCATTGCTTTGACCTTTTGTCATTAAAAATTGTGAGGGGATTAGTGTAACAGCTAAATTTATATGCAAAAAATTTTCAAATGATTACGTCATTCAATCACTTGAATAAACGTTTCGCCTTCTTTAATCATCCCTAATTCGTCACGGGCGCGTTCTTCAACCGCCTCTTGTCCTTTGCGTAAATCTAAAACTTCTGCATAAAGCATTTCATTACGGTGTTTTTTTTCTTCGACTTGAAGTTTTAAGTCGTTTAAGCGTGTTTGATAAGTGTTAATTTCAGTAATACTGCCATCGCCAAACCACAGACGATATTGTAATTGTCCGATGAGGACGAGAAGGATAATAACGATAATTTTCATCAAAATTTTGGAGTGCAAACCATCGGCTTACACTCCTACTCCATGTTTAAAGCATACGGAACGCGCTACGACCGGCAAATTTTGCTAAATCGCCTAATTCTTCTTCGATTTTCATCAAGCGATTATATTTTGCCACACGGTCTGATCGGCTTAATGAACCGGTTTTGATTTGACCAGTTCCGGTTGCAACGGCTAAATCAGCAATCGTAGTGTCTTCGGTTTCGCCCGAACGGTGTGACATAACCGCCGTATAGTTAGCATTATGCGCCATCGAAACTGCCGCTAACGTTTCAGTCAATGTGCCGATTTGATTCACTTTGATTAAAATTGAATTAGCAATATTACGTTCGATACCTTGTGCCAAAATTTTTGGATTCGTCACAAATAAATCATCGCCAACCAATTGAATGCGATTGCCGAGTTTTTCAGTCATGAGTTTCCAACCATTCCAATCATTTTCAGCATGACCGTCTTCAATACTGATAATTGGATAACGGTTGACCCAATTCACGAAAAAGTCTGCCATTTGCTCAGAATTATACGTTTTCTTTTCTGAGGCTAAATCGTAAATGCCGTCGCCATAATATTCCGATGCCGCCGCGTCTAAACCTAAGTAAATATCTTGACCCGCTTTGTAACCTGCCAATTTAATTGCTTCTAAAATGACTTCGATAGCTTCTTCATTCGATGACAAATTTGGCGCAAAACCGCCTTCATCACCAACCGTTGTTGCCAACCCTTTGCTTTTTAAAACTTTTGCCAAGTTATGGAACACTTCTGCGCCATAACGAATCGCTTCGCGGAAATTCGGTGCGCCGACAGGTAAAATCATGAATTCTTGTAAATCCACGCTGTTATCTGCGTGTGAGCCGCCGTTGATAATGTTCATCATTGGCACAGGCAAAATGAATTCGCCTGATGTATTCAACGAACGATAAAGCGGTTGTCTTTTTGCATTCGCCGCTGCGCGAGCAACAGCCAATGACACGGATAACGTTGCATTAGCACCCAAACGGCTTTTGCTTTCTGTGCCGTCGAGGGCAATCATTTTTTCATCAATGGCAGTTTGTTCGTTTACGTCCATACCAACAATTGCGTCGTGAATTTCGGTTTGTACATTTTTCACTGCGGTCAAAACGCCTTTGCCTAAATAACGCGCTTTGTCACCATCGCGTAATTCAATTGCTTCACGTTCGCCCGTTGATGCACCGGATGGCACCATCGCACTACCCATAATCCCCGACGCTAAAATCACATCTGCTTCAATGGTTGGATTACCGCGTGAATCTAAAATTTCTCTTGCACGAATTTCAATAATTTTTGTCATAAAAAGTTACCTCCAAAATAAACGCTGTGAAAAAGTAAACACTATAAAATTTTTTTGTTACAAACGAGAACATTTAAACTAAACGTCCCCACATATCGTACTCGTCAGCTTCTTCTAATTCGACTTGGACAAAATCACCGACTTTCAAATGCGTTGCGCCATCAATAAACACTTGTCCGTCAATTTCAGGCGCATCAGCTTTACTACGCGCCACCGCACCTTCTTCGACAACTTCATCAATTAAAACCGTTTCAATGCGTCCAACGCGACGTTGCAAACGTGCAGCACTAATTTCGGCTTGATGCGCCATAAAACGCGCTAAACGTTCTTGTTTAATTTCTTCGGGAATTTGATTGGGTAACTCATTTGCCGCCGCGCCTTTTACGGGTGAATAAGCAAAACAACCCACTCTATCTAATTGCGCTTCAGTTAAGAAATCGAGTAATCCTTCAAATTCACTTTCTGTTTCGCCTGGAAAGCCGACAATAAACGTGCTGCGTAACGTAATATCTGGACAGATTTCGCGCCAGGCTTTGATTCTCGTTAAATTATTTTCAGTAGCCGCCGGACGTTTCATCCGTTTTAAAATGCGCGAATTGGCGTGCTGAAATGGAATATCCAAATACGGCAAAATTTTTCCTTCTGCCATGAGCGGAATTACATCATCAACATGCGGATAGGGATAAACATAGTGCATCCGCACCCAAATGCCTAAATCGCCCAACGCTTGCGCTAAATCATAAAAACGGGTGTTGACGGATTTACCCTGCCAATCGCGTGGCGCGTATTTCAAATCTAAACCGTAAGCACTGGTGTCTTGCGACACGACGAGTAATTCTTTCACACCGGCTTTCGCTAAATTTTCGGCTTCGAGCAAAACGTCATCAATAGGACGACTGACTAAATCCCCACGCATTGACGGAATAATACAAAAAGTGCAACGATGATTACAGCCTTCAGAAATTTTTAAATAGGCATAATGATCGGGCGTGAGTTTAATACCTTGTGGGGGTAATAAATCCAAAAAAGGTTGGTGTGGTGCGGGCAAATATTCATGAACGGCTTTAACCACTTCATCGAAAGCGTGTGCGCCAGTCACTTTTAAAACTTGTGGATGACGAGCGCGAATCTCTGCTTCTCGTGAACCTAAACATCCTGTGACGATGACTTTGCCATTTTTGGCTAAGGCTTCGCCAATACTGTCTAAGGATTCTTCCACAGCAGCATCAATAAAACCGCAAGTATTTACCACCACTAAATCCGCCGCCTCGTAAGTGGGTGAAATGGTATATCCTTCGGTACGTAAGGTGGTCAAAATGCGTTCGCTGTCCACTAATGCCTTCGGGCAGCCTAAACTAATAAAACCAATATGCGGTGCGCTCATTAAATAAATCCGTTAAAAATTATCAAAAATAACTCAATTGCGCGGCATTATAGCACGCACAGAAAAATGATTTTTATCGGTAGCGGTGTTAGAATTCAAGCCATTATTTCAACCTGTTGAATCCATCGATGACGATTAACGCACAGTCTAAATCCCATTCTTCTCCTGCCGTAGAATTTAAAAGCAGCACCTTTTCTGTGCCTGTTTTAAGCCTAGCCAGTAATGATTTGGTGCTTATTGAGCAGTCACTCAGCGAAAAAGTCAAACTCGCACCGGAATTTTTTAAACATTCGCCTGTTATTATCGACCTAAGTGAAGTCAATAAAAAACAGTTAGTTATTGATTTTGGTAATTTGGTTACGAGTGTTCGCAAAGCCGATTTATTTGTCATTGGTGTGCGAGGTGGAACAGAACAACAACATCAAGATGCTATCGATTTAGGTATTCCCGTTAATACTTCGCAATCTAACGTTGAAGCCAAGCCAGAGAATACAAAAAATTCAAAATCCATTAAAGCCCCCGCTGATGATGAAGTGAGCGAAAATGAATCCACGACCGTGATGATTACCAAACCCATTCGTTCAGGACAACGGGTGTATTCGCACGGTGATTTGATTGTATTGGCACAAGTTGGTGCAGGGGCTGAAATTTTAGCAGAAGGCAATATTCACGTTTATGGTTCATTGCGTGGTCGCGCGTTAGCTGGTGTGCAAGGCAACACCGAAGCACGGATTTTTTGTTCAGATTTACAAGCAGAACTCATTTCTATCGCTGGAAATTATAAAATTAGCGATGACATTCAAGGGGCGATTTCAAATACCCCGATTCAAATTTATTTACAAAAAAACACCTTAGTCATTAAACCTATTGTTTAATTGGGCTGAATAAAGATTCTTTTGGAGGACATAAGTGGCACGAATTATTGTTGTAACTTCGGGTAAAGGTGGCGTGGGTAAAACCACCACTAGCGCAGCGATTTCTATGGGATTGGCGAAAAAAGGACATAAAACTGTCGTCATCGATTTCGACGTAGGTTTGCGTAATTTAGATTTGATTATGGGCTGTGAACGTCGCGTTGTTTACGACATTATCAATGTAATTAACGGCGAAGCGTCTCTTAATCAAGCCTTAATTCGAGATAAAAACTGTAATTTATTGTCCATTTTGCCCGCCTCGCAAACCCGCAATAAAGATGCGTTGACGCAAGAAGGCGTAGGTAAAATTTTAGAAGAATTAGCCAAAGATTTTAAATACATTGTTTGCGATTCACCAGCAGGTATTGAACAAGGCGCACATTTAGCGATGTATTTTGCGGACGATGCGTTTGTAGTTACAAACCCTGAAGTTTCATCCGTGCGAGATTCAGACCGGATGCTCGGTTTATTGTCGAGCAAATCACGTCGCGCAGAACGTGGCGAAGAACCGATTAAAGAATATTTGTTATTGTCACGTTATTCACCAGAGCGCGTAAAATCCGGCGAAATGCTCAGCTTAGACGACGTGCAAGAAATTTTGTCATTACATTTACTTGGTGTAATTCCTGAATCCAAATCGGTACTTACTTCGTCAAATTCAGGAATGCCCGTCATTCTTGATGAAAAAAGCGACGCTGGACAAGCCTACGCTGACATTGTGGCGCGTTACTTAGGTGAAAATAAACCGCATCGATTTATTGATGACAAGAGTGGGTTTTTTAGGAAGTTATTCGGAGGCAAATAATCATGAGTCTACTGGATTATTTTAGAAGTTCTAAAACCAGTTCTGCATCACTAGCCAAGGAACGGCTACAAATTTTGGTCGCTTATGAGCGTTCTTCAAATAGCCAACCTTCTTATTTACCCCAATTACAAAAAGAGTTGCTTGCGGTGATTCAAAAATATGTCGATGTTAATCACGAAGCAATGACAATTAACTTAGAGCAAAATGACAATCAAGAGACATTAGAACTCAATATTGTGTTGCCTGATGCGCGTCGCGTTTAAAGCGAAGTGTTAGGTTTTCCCGTTGGAGATAAAACAATGAAAAAAAGTGTGAATTTTTTACTGGTGTTTTTCTGTGTACTGACGGTGACGCTAACAACCGGTTGTAGCACAAAAAAAAATGTACGCGCCACTAATAGTATGGCAGATCGTCGTACAGCAGACGCGGCTGAAAATGATAAAGATATTGAAATAGACGTTAAAGAAACGTTGCGGGATGATGACGAATTACGTCGTTTTAGCCATGTGAATGTGAATGTTTATAACGGGGCGGTTTTACTGACGGGCGAAGCGATGAATGACGCATTTAAAACAAAAATTGTCGAAACCGTTCGCATTATTCCGCACGTTAAAATGGTACATGACAATTTAATTGTTGATTATCCGAGTGATAATTTATCTCGTGCCAACGATAAACGAATTACCCAAAATATCAAACAAGCCTTAACGCAAATTCATGATTTACCCAATTTTGATTCATCATTGATTAAAGTAATTGTTGAACAAGGCACGGTTTATTTAATGGGGCGCGTGCATCGTGACGAAGGCACAGTGGTTATCAATGTTGTGCGTCTTGAACCCGATATTCGTCAAATTATTACTGTTTTTGATTATATCGATTGAACGTAGAAGCAATCCTTTGTGGTTGCCCTACTTTCAGCTTTCAGTTATTACAGGGCAACCACAAGGGATTGCCCCTACATTTAGACTCTCAAACAATATGCAAAAAATTCTCCCTGCCGAATTTCTGACTGCGTTAAAAACCATATTTTCAAAAAACGAAATTCTTACCGAACCTGAAGAATGTTGGACTTACGGTTATGACAACAGTCGTCGTCATGCCTTGCCGCAAGTGGTTGTTTTTGCCACAACACACGAGCAAGTTTTAAAAACTGTGCAATTATGCAACGAATTTGAAATTAAAATCACGGCGCGTGGAAGAGGAACAGGAACGACAGGTGCAATTGTGCCGCTGCACGGTGGTTTAGTTTTATCGCTCGAACGCATGAAACAGGTTTTAGATTTTTCGCCGGATAATCGTTACATCAAAGTGCAAACCGGCATCACGAATCAAGAAATCCAAGATTACGTTAAAAGCAAAGGTTTTTTCTGGCCACCTGACCCAACCAGTGCAGCGTTTTGCAGTGTCGGCGGAAATTTAGCTTACAACTCCGCAGGTCCTAAAGCGGTCAAATACGGCACACCACGCGAAAATACCTTAGGTTTGCGTGTTGTCACGGGTGCTGGTGAAGAAATGCGTGTTGGCGTTTATACCAGCAAAGGCGTGGTAGGGTACGATTTAACGCGCTTAATTATTGGTAGCGAAGGTACACTCGCCATTATTACCGAAGCGACGTTGAAACTTACGCCGCTGCCCGAAGCGAAAAAAACCTTACGCGCCATTTACAAAACCGTTGGCGACGCAGCGCAAGCAGTTTCTGCGGTGATGGCGCAACCCGTTGTACCGTGTGCGTTAGAATTTATGGATGGCAACGCCATTAACATGATTCGCCATTACACCGAAACGGATTTGCCAGAAAATGCGGGCGCGATGCTGATGATTGAAGTGGATGGTCAAGCTGAAGGGCTGGATTATGCGGCTGAAAAAGTGATGCAAGCGGCAACCAATGAGGGTTTGCTTTCGATGCGATTGGCGAAAAATACCGCTGAAGTCAAAGCTCTTTGGGATACGCGAAAAGCTCTCTCCCCTGCTCTGCGTAAAGTTGCGCCAAAAAAAATTAACGAAGATGTTGTTGTGCCAGTTACCGAAATGCCAACGTTAATTGCAGGTTTAGACGCGCTATCAAAAAAATACGAATTACCAATTATCAATTTTGGTCATGCCGGCAATGGCAATATTCACGTTAATTTATTACTCGACCCCGACGACCCCATTCAAAGCAAAAAAGCCCATGCGTGTTTGGATGAAATTTTTTCATTAGTGTTAAAACTGAACGGCACATTATCCGGCGAACATGGCGTAGGACTTGAGAAACGTGATTTTGTTGACCGCGAACTGGATGCAAATTCGCTCAATTTAATGCGAGCCATTAAACGCCAATTTGACCCTAAAGGCTTATTGAATCCAGACAAAATGTTGCCATTAGCTTAATTCCTTCCTCTCCTTTACGAGTTTTTATGTCTTCTGAAATTTTATCCACCTTAACGACGCTACGCGATTATATGCGCTGGGGCGCAAGTCGTTTCACACAAGCACAAGTTTGTTTTGGTCAAGGCACGACCAGTGCGTTAGACGAAGCGGTGGCTTTAGTGCTTTATGCGGTGCATCAACCGTATCATTTGTCCGCGCATTTTTTTGATTGTGTTTTAACACATGAAGAAAGAAAAACGGTGTTCGATTTGATTGAACGACGCATTAACGAACGTATTCCAGCGGCTTATTTAACTAAAGAATCGATTTTTGCGGGTTTGCCATTTTATGTCGATGAGCGTGTTTTAATTCCACGTTCGCCCGTTGCCGAATTGATTGAACAGCAATTCGCGCCGTGGGTTGAAGAAGAAAACGTCGAACATATTTTAGATTTATGCACCGGTAGCGCGTGCATTGCGATTGCGTGTGCATACTCGTTTCCAAATGCCATGGTTGATGCGGTCGATTTGTCGCCCGAAGCCTTAGAAGTTGCCGAAATCAATATCGAAAAACATCAATTGACGGAATCGGTCACAACTTATTATTCTGACCTGTTTAATAAATTACCGCCGACAAAATACGACATCATTATCAGTAATCCGCCGTATGTGTGTTTGCAAGAATGGGAAAATTTACCGCCCGAATTTCATGCTGAACCGGATATGGCATTTAAAGGTGGTACATCGGGTTTAGATTTAGTGTTACGAATTTTGAGTAATGCAAAAGATTATTTAAACGAGCAAGGAATTTTAATTATCGAAGTCGGTAGCAGCGCAGAAACGTTGCAAAACTTATTACCAGACGTACCGTTTTATTGGCTCAACTTTGAACGTGGTGGCGATGGCGTGTTTTTGCTAACGGCAAGCCAAGTTTTTGATTATCACGAATTATTTGTTTCAGCGTTGAAAAAACATCACTGAGGTAAAGCATGAAAAATGCACGCGAATCGCTTTATACAATTGGATTTTTACTTGCCGTAATGAGTAACACTCACGCGGCAACCGTTGTGCCGAAAATTACGGCGACCAGCGTCACGCCACCGACCGCACCTGTTGGAACGACGTTTAAATTCACAGCAACGTTAGATACTCCTTTGACGGCTGGAAATAAAGTCAAAATCGATTTGGGTAAAGGCGCAGAAGCGATGACGGGAACAAAAACCAGTTATTCCTTATCGCGTGCAATTTTTACAACCGGTTCGCAAACTTATAAAGTTGGACTTTATGATTCAAAAAACGTTCTTCAAGGAACGCTTTTCAGTGGAAATTATACGCTTTCAAGCGTGTCAACGGTTAATCATGCGCCAACATTAAAGTTAATTAGTGCCAATCAGACGGCGAATATAAACACAGCTTTCACTGTCACGTTAAATGCAAAAGATGTCGATGCTAATCTAAGTTCCATGACGATGAATTGGGGAGATAACACTGCGCCTGAAACCATAACCGCAATAGATGGGAAAAATTTAATTTTTAGCCATGCGTACACTACCGCGAGTTCGTTTAGTTGGAAGGCATTTGCTACCGACGCAGGTGTGCCAGCATTAAACAGTAGGTCAATCACTCAAATTCTCACCGTTACGAGTGACTATACTAAAATTGCAAATAATGGTTCTGTATTAGCTGATAACGCAAAACTCGGTGCTAATTCAACAGATTGGGCATGTACGAAAGACAATAAAACCGGCTTAATTTGGGAAGTTAAAACAAATGATGGTGGATTGCGAGATTTAAAAAAAATTTACACAAATTACACGACGGATTATTCAAAATGTGTTTCTTTATCTTCTATATCAGAATGTAAAGATAAAGCGCATACCGGTGTTTACGGTGATGGCGCAAATGCCAATAGTTTTGTGATTGCTGTGAATACACAAAGTTTGTGTGGTGCAACGAATTGGCGATTGCCTACAAATGAGGAACTAAAAGGTTTAGTTTATTGTTCCGACGGTAAAACTAAAACGGTTGATAAAGACAAAGCCGATTACATTTGTACCGGTTCGCCGTCTCGTCCAACCATTAACACAACTTATTTCCCCAATACAGCCTCCAATTGGTCTTGGTCGTCATCCTCATCTAAGAGTTATGCAGGTGATGCTTGGGTTGTTTATTTCAACTACGGCTATACGGGTTTAACCAGTAAAGACGGCAGCTACAGTGTTCGCTTAGTTCGTAACGCGCAGTAATGACACATATTTGGATTTAATTTAGGAATAAAAAATGTCAGGAAACACAATAGGAAAATTATTTACGGTCACGACATTTGGCGAAAGTCACGGCGTGGCATTGGGTTGTATTATCGACGGTTGCCCGCCGAATATGGAACTGTGCGAAGCGGATATTCAAATCGATTTAGATCGTCGCAAACCTGGCACTTCGCGCCACACCACGCAACGCCGTGAAGCCGATGAAGTGAAAATTTTATCCGGCGTTTTTGAAGGCAAAACCACCGGTACGCCGATTGGTTTGCTGATTGAAAACACAGATCAACGCTCGAAAGATTATTCCAAAATTTCGCAAGCATTTCGTCCTGGTCATGCCGATTTCACTTATCAGCAAAAATACGGCATTCGTGATTATCGCGGTGGCGGACGCTCTTCGGCGCGTGAAACCGCGATGCGTGTTGCGGCGGGTGCAATTGCGAAAAAATACCTCAAAGAAATCGCAGGCATTGAAATTCGGGGTTATTTGTCACAATTGGGAACAATTAAAATTGAACAAGTCGATTGGGACATCATCAAAACCAACCCATTTTTCTGCCCAGACGTGAACAAAATTGCCGAAATGGAAAGTTACATGGATGCACTTCGCAAAGAAGGCGAATCTATCGGCGCACGCATTGAAGTGGTCGCCACGAATGTTCCGGCAGGTTTGGGTGAACCCATTTTTGACCGTTTAGATGCTGAACTCGCTTACGCATTGATGAGTATTAACGCCGTGAAAGGCGTGGAAATCGGCGATGGATTTAAATGCGTCGAAGCGAAAGGTACACAATTTCGTGACGAAATCACGTCCGAGGGTTTTTTAAGTAATCACGCCGGTGGCATTTTAGGTGGGATTTCAAGCGGGCAAACGATTACTGCCAGCATTGCGTTGAAACCCACGTCGAGCCTACGTTTAGCTGGCAAAAGTATTGACCTCGAAGGTAACGCCGTCGAAGTTATCACCGAAGGACGACACGATCCATGTGTAGGAATTCGCGCTACACCGATTGCCGAAGCGATGGTTGCAATTGTATTGATGGATCATCTTTTGCGTCAACGCGCCCAAAATTCAAAATAACCATTCTTAATCAAACAGGAGGGCGAGCATTACTTGTTAACTAAGTAATGCTTGACCTCCTGTTTTTTATTTTTTACCTTGCTTCACTTTTTTTAATTTTTATATTCAGTTGAGTACAAAACTATGACACAACCTTTATCGCTCGGCATTGCTGGTTTTAATTATGCCGATTTATACAACACAAATCGCTTAAATGATTTATTAACCACTTTCGATGAATCGCTTAAATATCACGATGCTGATTTATTCGATTCTTACCTTTCATATCGCAACACAAAAGGCGCAGATTTATCGCCTGAACAACAATCAGCAATGCTGGTTCAAGTCGCGCCTTATGTGGGTAAATTTGTCGCTAAATTGTTCAATGTTGAAAACGAACATCAAGCACAAAAAAGCCATATTCAAGCCGAACTTGAAACCATTTTCACCTTTAAAAATGAAGTCGTCGAAAAGTTAGGCGTAGTTTTCAAAGGTCAAACGACAGACGATTGGAAAATTCCAGACGTGTTAAACCGTTTTGATTTGTTAATCGAAGCAGGTTTCCCCGAAGCGAATTTGGACGAAGACGAAGAACATCGTGTGGCGCGTGTTGGCGCGGTCATCGGTTCATTAGCAAATCATTACAAAACCTTGGCAAAAGGCAAAGAAAGCAACTATGAAAATGCCGATTTGCAAGCCGAAGCCTTACGCGAAAAATTAAAATCTCACGAACTCGCCGCAACTGAATTTGCTGACATTATCAACGCGCCTGATTTGACCGAATTCACAGCAGGTTTAATGGATGTGGTGCAACGTTGGTGTTTTGTCGCGCAACAAGATAACGATGTGGTTAGCTCGTGGCTCAGTTTCAAATTTCCCGAAAAACGGGATTTCGATAATTTAGTTGAACACGAATTGATTGATAGAACCGAATTTAACGTCTGGATGGGCGAACATCGTCGCCGTCGTGATGGTTTCAAATTAACCGACTTGCGCTACAACGAACGTCAAGTGTTATCGGAAGTGAATCATTGTATTTACTGCCACGAGCGCGACACCGATTCATGTTCAAAAGGCATGATTAACAAGAAAACGCAGATTTTTAAAACTGACCCGCTCGGTGTAACGACCATCGGTTGTCCGCTTGATGAAAAAATTTCAGAAATGAATTTGGTCAAACGTGGCGGTGATAACATTGGCGCGTTAGCGATTGTGACCGTTGATAATCCGATGTGTGCAGGCACGGGACATCGGATTTGTAACGAATGTATGAAGGGCTGTATTTACCAAAAAACCGACCCTGTGAACATTCCGCAAATCGAAACTAACGTTTTAACCGACGTTTTGTTTATGCCTTACGGGTTTGAAATTTACAGCTTATTGACGCGCTGGAATCCGCTCAACGTTAAACGTCCTGTGATGTTGCCGTACAACGGTAAAAACGCGCTCGTTGTAGGTTTAGGGCCTGCGGGTTATACGATGAGCCATTATTTACTCAATGAAGGTTTTGCTGTCGCAGGGATTGACGGTTTGAAACTTGAGCCGTTACCTGTTGAATTAACGGGCGACGCAAACAATTTGCCTGAACCGATTGCAGATTTCAAAGACCTTTACGAAGATTTAGATAAACGGATTTTGGCAGGTTTTGGCGGCGTGGCGGAATATGGCATTACCGTGCGTTGGGATAAAAACTTTTTGAAAGTCATGTATTTAATGTTGTTACGTCGTCAAACTTTCCGCGCTTACGGCGGTGTGCGTTTTGGTGGCACATTGACGATTGATGATGCGTGGGAAATGGGCTTTGACCATATTTGTATTGCGTCAGGCGCAGGTCAACCGACAATTATTGATTTGAAAAATAATTTAATGCGCGGTATTCGTAAAGCCTCCGATTTCTTGATGGCGTTGCAATTAACAGGCGCGGCAAAAGCGTCTTCGCTTGCCAATTTACAAGTACGTTTGCCAGCAGGTGTGATTGGTGGCGGTTTGACGGCAATTGATACCGCAACGGAATTGATGGCGTATTACCCTGTTCAAGTTCAAAAAATTCTGCATCGTTATGAAATTTTGGCAAAAACTTACGGCGAACAAACTGTTCGGGCGCGTTATGACAAAGAAGAAACTATTATTTTGGATGAGTTTTTAGCGCACGGTCGAGCGATTGCCGCTGAACGTCAACGCGCTGAAGCCGAAGGCGAATTACCTGATTTTCAACCACTCGTCGAATCATGGGGCGGCGTGACCTTGTTCTATCGCAAAGGCATCAAAGACGCACCTGCGTATCGTCAAAATCACGAAGAAATCAGCGAAGCCTTAGAAGAAGGCATTGCGTTGGCAGAATTCATGAGTCCCGTTGGTGCGAATGCCGATGAATTCGGACATTTGGTGTCGGTCGATTTCCAAAATACCGAAACCAAAGCGGCTGTAAATGTGCCATTGCGTAATTTGTACGTCGCGGCGGGAACGTCACCAAACACAATTTATCAAAGCGAATATCCCGACACGTTTGTGATGGATAAATGGTTTTTCCAACGTTACGAACCAGAATTTGAAAATGGTTCGGTTTCACTCGTTGCAAGTAATGACGAAAAAATGCCAAAAATTGGCAAACCTGCACCGCTCACATCTTATCAAAAAGACGGTAAATTCATCAGTTTTTATGGCGACAATCACCCTGTTTATGCGGGTAACGTCGTGAAAGCGATGGCGAGTGCGAAAAATGGTTATCCGTATGTGGTGAAATTATTTGAACAAGAATTGGCAGGTTTGAATCCTTCGCAACAAGCTGAACGTGATGCGGCGGCAAAAAATTTATTTGCCCGTTTGGATGATTCGTTCAAAGCAACGATTGTTGAAATCAACCGTTTAACACCGACGATTGTTGAAATCGTGATAAAAGCTCCGCTTGCTGCTGAAAAATTTGAAGCTGGTCAATTCTATCGCGTACAAAATTATGAAGCGTTTGCGCCGACGGTTGAAGGCACGGTTTTAGCGGCGGAAGGTTTAGCCTTGACTGGCGCAGAAGTGAACAAAGAAAACGGCACGGTTTCCTTGATTACGCTGGAAATGGGTTCATCGTCGCGGTTATGTGCAACGTGGAAAGCTGGCGACCCTGTTGTGTTGATGGGGGTCACAGGCACGCCAACTGAAATTCCAACAGGTCAAACGGTGTTGCTCATCGGCGGCGGTTTAGGAAATGCGGTGTTGTTCTCAATCGGTAAAGCGTTACGCAACGCTGGCAACAAAGTGATTTATTTCGCAGGCTACAATTTGGCGCGAGACCGTTTCAAAGTCGAAGACGTGGAAGCTGCCGCAGACGTTGTAATTTGGTCGGTGAATAAAGGCGAAAATGTTGTGCCATTCACGCCAACTCGTCCGCAAGATAAAACGTTTGTTGGCAACATTTTGGAATGTATGCTCGCTTACGGCAAAGGTGAATTGGGTGAACAACCGATTTCGCTTGCAGATGTTGACCATTTGATTGTGATTGGTTCGGACAGAATGATGGACGCGGTCAAACACGCGCGTTTTGATGTCTTAAAACCGTATTTGACCAAAGCGCATCATGCGGTCGGTTCAATCAATTCGCCGATGCAGTGCATGATGAAAGGCATTTGCGCTCAATGTTTGTGTAAACATGTTGATAAAGACAGCGGCAAAGAGTTCTTTGTTTATTCGTGCTACAACCAAGATCAAGATTTAGATAAAGTCGATTTTCCAAACTTGAATGCACGTCTGAAACAAAACACTGTGCAGGAAAAATTATCTAATCTTTGGTTGGATTATTTGTTGACGGAGTAGAATGAAAAAAGCCCCGATTTGCTGAAATGCTGTCGGGGCTTTTAAATTCAGTTAATCAACGCGAACTTTAGCAAAGTTTGTATTGCTTCCTCTAAAAGTTTTGACACCATTTTGATAATCAATGTATTCGTTGTTATTTAACCAAATTTTTGCATGATTAGTGCATTTAGTCGCACCGCAAATCAAAGCAGCATTTGGGTAATCGACTGGATTAACAGGAACGTAGGTTTGAATGCTTTTTTTAACACCACAAGACTCACATCTACATAAAGCCATTTTTCAAACTCCTTAATACCCCCTGTGTATCTTTACGCAATTTTCTAAAAATGAACCTGAATCCAAATAATTTTTTCCAGATTCAGGATTTGCGTAAATTTCTTCAACTACCGCTACTAAAAACCTATGAAAATCCATAAAATCTATGATTTTCTAGTATCTATTCACACCGTCAATGCAAAAGCCATGATGAAACTATGGTCTAACTTTGCTCTTGTGTGCATTTAAGGTCAGGCTGTAAGCGTGTCC
>CAILJB010000092.1 GCA_903834465.1 uncultured Pseudomonadota bacterium
GTGCAACACAAGCACCCACACAAATTATTTTGATTTAGTTTTTAAAGAGCTTTTCGTTTCGTCTTAGCTGCGTTGCCGTAGCTGAGTTTTAAAATTATAGCGATTTTTTTTAGTTTGTCAAAAAGTTTTTTAAATTATTTTCAAAAAATTATTTATCAGCCACTTTAACTAACCAACCTTCACGATCATAACAACCCAAAACCGCCTTTGAAAACAAGTTGATACGTACATATTTACCCGTAAATTCTGCTGGAATTTTTGCCGTCACTTTATGAAAACTAGAGTTACTCTCTACCGCAAACGGTACGGATTGCTCTTTCATCGATAACTTAATTGTCGATGGATCTGTCCACACCGATAACTTAAATGAAAATTCCGACTCCGGTGCGACTTCAGTTTTTTCAGGCTCTTGATAAAGAGGCAAACTAAATTCACGCACTTGCGGTTTTTTACAAAGATCCTCAACGTCGCCCGCTGAATACGCCTGCACTTCGACATTGGACAATAACATTAAAACGACTGCTGCTGATTTAACTGTGTTTACTAAACGCATGACACCCTCTCAATTATGAAATTAAAAATCATTTTACCGTTGGCAATTCAGCCGCAGGCGATGTTATTTGTGTGGATTCTACTTTTTTTTGTGCTAATTTTTCCTGACGCATCGCTTCACCATACATGGTTGCACCAACCATAAAACCAACTGTCGAAACCGCGATAATGATAAAACGTGACGGTTGCTTTAAAAAAAACAACGGCCATTTCGGTTTAATCATTCCAAGAATGAAAAAAATTGCCGTGTAAATGAGGACATGGAAAGAACCATCTTTCATATATATAGACTCGCTAAAATTTTGTTTGTTGAAAATTGGATTATAAATTAAGTTACGCGCTTGTCTAATAACCTTCGAGTTTAATTATGCCCTCTTTTGATATTATTTCCGAATTCGATCCACATGAAGCGAAAAATGCCGTCGATCAAGCTAATAAAGAAGTCACTACACGTTTTGATTTTAAAGGCACGGATTCAAGTTTTGAACTCAACGACACCACGATTGTCATGGTGTCAGAATCGACTTTCCAATTGCAGCAAATGTTTAGTGTGTTGTGTTCTAAACTTACTAAACGCGGTATCGACATTGCGTGCATGGAAGTTAAAGATGCCAAAGGCAGCGGTAAATTGATGCGCCAAGAAGTTTTGCTCAAACAAGGTATTGAATCGGTGTTAGCGAAAAAAATCGTCAAACTGATTAAAGATAATAAACTCAAAGTGCAAGCCGCCATTCAAGGCGAAAAACTGCGCGTAACAGGTAAAAATCGTGATGATTTGCAGGCGACGATTCAGTTTTTACGCGCCGCGAATTTGGAACAGCCGTTACAGTTTGATAACTTTCGTGAATAACCAATAACTGGTTAGCACAAACAATAGCCATCCCGCGACCAGTAAACCAATAACGCCGTCATAATTGCTGACTAAAAACGAATATGGCGACGTTAAATCAATGCTAAACATCGATTTACTTATCCGAATTTGCGTCACCCAACCCGTGTGACAACCAATACACAACGCTAAATTCATGTCGCCGCGCACTCGTAATACGCCTAAAAATAATCCCACTGTTAATAATGCAAGGAATGCTGTCACGTCTTGCATAGCAAAAACGTTGTGATACGCCTCGCTAAGTAATTGAAAACTCCCGCTCAAACTAAGCGTTTCTTCGGAAACGGGCGATTTACTGTCTAAAAAATGCAAGCCGGCGTAATAAATTGCACTGATTAAAACCGCTGAAAATGCAGGCAAGTATTTTCTTAAACTGGTTAGCAACAAACCACGAAATACGGATTCTTCAACAAAACCGATTAGCAACGCTAATCCAAAAGCAATGCCTATTTTTTTTGCCACCCAACCCAACGTCCACGCTTTGGTCATATCGACAGAATGCACGCCTAAAACGTTGAGCGTAAAAAAGACTGGCAATAAAATCAGTAAACTCAAACCAAAACCGCGTCCGAATTGTTTAAACATGATTTTAAACGGCGCGTAACCGAGCATTTCTTTGTTCAAACCCAACCATTTTGAAACGGGGAAAATACTCAGCAATAACATGATTTGCGATAACCGAATCATCAATTTTCGCAAGATGGCGGGGTCATTAAAACTCAACGCAATAAAATAACTCAATAAACAAGCACTACTCGTTATGACCAATAAAACTAAAAATGGCACAAATACATAAAAGATAGAACGACCCATTATTTAAAATCGCCCCACAACATTTGCACCGCTGATAATGCAGCGAGTGACACGGTTTCGGTGCGTAAAATTCGTGCGCCCAATCGAACGGGGATAAAACCTGCGGCTTTTGCCGTTTCGCGTTCTGCACTCGAAAAACCACCTTCAGGGCCAGTGAGCAACGTCACCGAATTATTTTCAGGCGTGAGTTGTGCTAACGTCATTTCGGCATACGGGTCTAAAAAAACTTTCAAACCGCTCTGCACTGTGACCCACGCATTCAACGTCGAAACGTCATAAAAATCAGGTAAAACCGTGCGTCCACTTTGTTCGGCGGCGTGTTGAATAATTTTTTGCCAATGTTGCCAACGTTGAGATTTTTTTTCGTCTTTGAATTGCACCACGCAACGCTCGGTAATTAACGGCGTGATTGCAGTTGCGCCTAGTTCGACCGCTTTTTGCACAGAAAAATCCATGCGGTCGCCACGCGAAATCCCTAAACCTAAACAAATTTTCAAATTCGATTCAACGCTGCGTTCGACGTATTTTTCTAATTCAACACGCACCGATTTACGGCTCACTTCGACGACTTTGCCGACGTATTCGCCGCCCGTTCCGTTGAATAGAATAATTGGCGCGTCGTTTTTTAAACGCAACACACTTCTAGCGTAATGGGCGTTATCGTCGTCCAATTCAATCGTGCTGCCCGTTTGCAACGCGGCGGGGGTGTAAAGTCGTGAAATTCTCATGAGTAACTACACATATTCATACCCCTTTAAACTCTCCATTAGTTCATATGGCTCACGATAATCACTATTTTTTTGTTCGACGTATCTATGCTTAATATCACGCAAGCAATAATCTTCAGTGAAATAATGAACCAAGTAAGGTAAATCAATGTCTTTTGCTTCACATTCCTTTTTAAAATTTATCAGATATTTTGTTTTCACTGCACCAGACACACCACATTGAATTCCGATATGTGGTTCTGCTCTTCCATGTTCACCAATATATAAACTCAATTCGTCAAAAGCTCGATTTCCAATTGCAAATATTTTGTGTTTAGCTTCTTTCGTGAATCTAAAAAAATGGTCTATTTGATACCCAAATAAATCAGTACGATTCACATATTTGAATTTTTTCAATTCAAAACTTGAATCAAGGCGAATTCCCATATTCCAGTTATTAAATATTTCTTCACACTTTTCTTCTTTATGTTTCCTTGTTAATTTATCGTCTGGAAAAAAAATACTACTGTAATTTTCGAAAAAAGTTTTTGTTCTTGTTTCAGAAAAATCAACACAACTGTCAACTAGGTCAACGTAAATTTTATAATTCAAAGGGAGACGTAGAAAATCCCTATCTGATTCCCAATCCATTTCTTCCTCTATAGATAGTTCTTGTTCATCGATGATTATTTCATGTTCACGAATACTCTTAAAAGCACTATATAGGCTATAGATTATGTTACTCACGCTATATTGTTCTGATTCATTTAAAGGTATAGAAAACCAAAACTCATCACCTATGTTCTTTATAACGAAAATTCTACTAAGTATATTTTCTTGGCAAATATCGTTAAATGACCTATTAAATTGAGCGTAAAAATCCATTTCTTGCTTTGCCATTTGATTGACCAATTTTCGGTATAATTTGTCCCTGTATTCTATTGGCTTTCCCTCTATTACATGTTTTATCTTCGTAGATTTACACATATCAATAGAACAGAGAATTAACTTAACGCTCATTTTCGCTCCTTGCACGAATCAGTGTTTATTTAACACATGTTACTATTCAAAAATCACAGCATTGACATTCAACGCGCCATTAAGCAACGCCTTATCTTTTGAGCTAAATTTTGCACCGCTTAAATTCGCGCCATCAAATTTCACGCCTTCCAATCGACACGCCCGCAAATTTGCACCCGATAAATCCGCGCCCGATAAATCAGCACTGTTCATATCGGCACTAAATAAAATCGTATTTTTCAAAATGGCGTGTGACAAATTTGCCCGTCTAAGCAACGCCCGATTCAAATCTGCATTGCTCAAATTCGCATTCGATAAATTCGCGCCATTCAAACTCACGCGCATCAAACCCATCGGCTGATTTTTCATATCCACGCCCCAATTGGCATTTTGCAAATTCGCGCCTTTCAAATTCGCTTTATCCAAATTGGCAATAAATCGAGAGCCACTCAAATTCGCCTCGCTCAAATCCGAATCCATCATGCTCACGCCGAAAATACTGGTATTCGCCAAATTCGCACGCGCAAAATGAATTCGAGTCATCACGGTTAAATCTAAATTCAAATTCGACAAATCGCTGTCGTTCAAATTCGCATCACGCAAATCCGTTCCCCACAAATCAGCGTTGTGAAAATCCAATTTCGACAAATCCAAACCGCGAAAATCTTTGCGGCGCAAATCGGCAACGTGCGTTTTGTCTGCACTTTTTAGTTTTTGTTCGATTTCAACGCGCGTCAAATCAGCGGCGTAGACATTTAAACTCAACGCCAAGGCTGCAAAACCTAAACTTATTTTTTGTAATTTCATGATGTTTTTCCTACAAATGGGCAATAAGCCAATCGAGTAATTTAATCGCCATAATAATTGAGCCGATGCCACTGATAACCCACAGCGTGTGTTTATGTAACTCTTTTGTTAGATTCACTTCCACCATTTTCACTTCAGCACGCACTTTTTCAATTTCAATACGAGTTTTATCAATCTCTTTTTGCAAATTCGCTTCAATGGTTTTGATTTCAAGCTGCAAGTTCGATTCAACCGTTTTGATTTCGTTGCGTACTTTTTCCGTTTCCAATCGAACTTGCTCGATTTCTTTTCGCAAACGTAATTCTGTTTCGCTCAAATCCCGTTGCGTGGCAACATCTTTTAAATTCGGATAACGCTCTTCTAATTCGCTGAACGCATCAACAATCGCTTTCGACCGCTCTTTATCGTTCGCAGCTTCGTTTAATTTTTCGTACAAATGTAAGGCTACAACACTCATAACAATTCTCTCTTAGTTTTCAAAACTCAAAACTTCATCCAACGCAACCGATTGGCATTTGAAACCACCGTCACTGATGACATTGCCATTGCCAAACCTGCAATCATTGGATTAAGCAGCACACCAAAAATCGGATAAAACAGCCCAGCCGCCAACGGAATACTTATGGTGTTGTAGAAAAATGCGCCCAACAGATTTTGTTTGATATTCACAAGCGTTGCGCTTGAGAGCTTCATTGCTTCGGGAACTTTCAATAACGAACCTTGCAAAATCACAATATCCGCACTTTCAATCGCTACATCTGTGCCGCCACCGATTGCCATACCAACATCGGCTTGGGCTAAGGCTGGCGCGTCGTTAATCCCATCGCCCACCATGCCAACACAATATCCCGTGCGTTGCAATTCGCGCACAATCGCCGCTTTGTATTCGGGTAAAACTTGCGCTTTCACTTCAGTAATTCCCGCCTGTTTCGCAATCGCATTTGCCGTAATATCGTTGTCGCCCGTCACCATAATCAATCGCACACCCAGTTTTTTCAACGCTTTCACCGCTTCAGCAGAATCCGTTTTAATTGGGTCAGAAACTGAGACAATCCCCACAATTTCAGCATTCACCGCAAGTAACATCGGCGTTTGACCGAGTTCTGATAATTCTTTAAGTGCTGGCAAATATCCCGTAACCGCCACTTGTTCTTCAAGCATCAAGGTTTTATTACCAAACAAAACAGGCTTGCCTTGCCACAATCCCATCACACCACGACCTGCAACGGCTTTAAATTGTTTGATACGGTCGAGTTTTAAATCCTGTTCTTTTGCTGCCGCTAAAATACTACTTGCCAACGGATGTTCTGAGCCAGATTCCAAACTTGCCGCAAGTTGTAACACGGTCGTTTCGTCAAAATCGCCAAACGCTAACACTTTCGCCACCGTTGGTTTGCCTTGCGTGACTGTTCCTGTTTTGTCGAGAATGATGCAATTTAATTTGCCTGCCGTTTGCAACGCTTCGCCTTTGCGAATCAAAATGCCCGATTGTGCCGCACGACCGACTGCCACCATCACAGAAATCGGCGTTGCCAAACCTAATGCACAAGGACAAGCAATCACTAGCACCGTCATCGATGTCACAAACGCATAACCTAACGCACCATCACCACCAAAAACTAACCACAATAAAAATGTCACGCCAGAAATGCCAACAACCGTCGGCACGAAAACGCTGGCAATTTGGTCAGCTAATCGGGCAATTTTTGGTTTACTGCCTTGTGCTTGACGAACACTTTTAATGATTTGCGCGAGCGCGGTATCACGTCCAATTCGGGTTGCCGTAAATAAAAAACTGCCCGTTTGATTCATCGTGCCGCCTGCAACCGCCGAGCCAGTCGTTTTTTCAACGGGCATCGATTCACCTGTGAGCATCGATTCATCAACGCTTGAATGTCCTTCGCTTAAAACACCATCAACGGGGATTTTTTCACCAGGTCGCACACGCAACGTTTCACCTAAGCCCACTTCTTCAATCGGCACGTCGATTTCTTGCCCATCTCGTACCACTCGCGCCGTTCGCGGTTGCAAACCAAGTAATGCACGAATTGCCCCAGACGTTTGCCCACGCGCTCTAGTTTCGAGTGCATTTCCCAAGTTAATAAACGCTAAAATCACCACCGCCGCTTCAAAATAAGCGTGTTGTGTCAAGGCGGGGAACGACTTGTAATAATCAATCATGATGGTCGAATAAAACCACGCCGACCCTGTTCCCAAAGCAATCAACGTATCCATGTTGTATTGGCGTAAACGAAACGACTGATACGCGCCAGTATAAAAATGCCCGCCGCAATACGCCATAATGCCTAATGAAATGACAGAAACCACTGTCCAAAACCATTGACTGTGCGGCATTCCCACCATCGGCATCCAGCCAAATTGATCAAGCAACATCAAAAATGCGCCGAAACCGCCCGCGATTTTTGCTTTGTGCATCAACGACGCATAACGCGCTAATTCTTGCGCTTCTTGCTCGGCAGGGTCTTCAAAACCTTCCATAATCGCGGCATCAAACCCTGCCGCTTTCACCGATTTTTTTAAGGCTTCAACATCGGGATTGCCTTTGACGATGGCGGAATGGTCGGCAAAATTCACACTGACCGATTCCACACCTGCAACTGAACTCAACGCGCCTTCAACGGAAGCAATACAGCCCGCACAGCGCATTCCTAAAATGGATAAACGTAATTCTGGAGACGTAGAATCGGTCGTCATAATTGTTACTCTACGCCAAAACCAGCCGCAATAATTACGTCTTCTAAATCATCGACCTCGATTTTTTCAGGGTCATAATCGACGCTAACGTGATTTTCTTTGCAATCCGCAACGGCACTGATTACGCCGTCTAACGCGGTTAGTTTTTCGATTACATTGTTTTCGCAGCCGCCACATTTCATGCCAGTGACGGTAAAAATAGCTGTTTCAGTCATGAGAGTTTTCCTTATTAAATTCAAAATTAAAAAATGCAGCCATTCACTGCACACCAACTAAAGAATGCTAATTTTGCTTTTATGCCGCGATAATAACAAGTAAACAAAAATTTATCGTTGCGCCAAAAATTTGTCCAACTGATTGGCAAACGCTTGTATATCACGCGAATTTAACGGCGCACAACCGCCGGTATTGATACCACTGCCGCGTAAAGAATCCATAAAATCGCGCATATTTAAACGCTCTTTAATGTTTTCATGACTATAAAGTTCGCCGCGTGGATTGATAGCGTGACCACCTTTATCGATTACATCATTTGCCAGCGGAATATCAGCCGTAATGACCAAATCGCCACGATTTAATTGTTTAACAATTTCATTATCGGCGACATCGAAACCTGATTTTACGCGCAGCATTTTGATATAACGCGAAGGCGGAATTTGTATTTGTTGATTGGCAACTAACGTCGTTGTGATTTCAGTTCGATTCGCCACACGAAATAAAATATCTTTAATGGCTTTCGGACACGCATCCGCATCAACCCATATTTGCATGACCTATTCCTAAAAAATTAAACAAAATTAAATTTTTATAGCGGTTATCTGAAAAGGTGTCAATTTAAAAACGGTTGTTTGATATAGCTTAACTTTTTACCGCCTACGCCCTAATAAAATATATAATCATGCCATATCCCTTTAATTAGACGAGGTTTAAACAAATGGTAACGTTAGAAACGCCAATTTGTGATTTTGGCAAACCAGCAATAGATTTTGAATTACTTGGTGTAGACGGACGCACTTGGACATTGCAACAGTGCATGGGCGAAAAAGGCTTGCTCGTGATGTTTATTTGCAATCACTGCCCTTATGTCAAAGCAGTGAAAGAACGCATTGTCCGCGACACAGCTGAACTTAAAACGCTGGGTATTAACAGCGTCGCAATTATGTCCAACGATTTTGTGGTATATCCCGATGATTCGTTTGAAAACATGAAAAAGTTATCAGATGAATTGAATTTCAGTTTTCCGTATTTACTCGACGAAACGCAAGAAATTGCGAAAGCCTATGGCGCGATTTGCACACCGGACTTTTTTGGTTATAACGCGAAGTTTGAATTGCAATATCGAGGACGTTTAGATTCAAGTCGTCGTGAAATTACCCCAGACAATACACCGCGTGATTTATTTGAAGCGATGAAACTCGTGGCTGAAACCGGTCGTGGACCCAAAGAACAATTAAGCAGCATTGGCTGTTCAATCAAATGGAAAGAAGGAGAATAAAAAATGACTATTTTACGCATGGTTGATTTAGATTTAGCCGGGAAGCGCGTTTTGATTCGTGAAGATTTAAACGTGCCGGTTAAAAATGGCAAAGTGACCAGTGATGCGCGGATTCAAGCCAGTTTGCCAACGATTCAGTTCGCGTTGAATGCTGGCGCGGCGGTCATGTTGATGTCACACATCGGTCGTCCAACCGAAGGCGAATACAATCCAGAATATTCGCTGCAACCGGTCGCCGAACATTTAGCCGCATTATTAAACAAACCGGTTCGCTTAGAAAAAGAGTGGCTTGATGGCATTGAAATCAACGCTGGCGAAGTCGTGTTATGTGAAAACGTGCGCTTCAATGTTGGCGAAGGCAAAAATAACGACGACTTAGGCAAAAAGATGGCGGCGTTGTGCGATATTTTTGTCATGGATGCGTTCGGAACAGCACATCGCGCTCAAGCCTCAACACACGCAATTGCTAAATTTGCACCCATTTCATGTGCAGGGCCTTTACTTGCCAGCGAATTAGATGCGTTAGGTCGCGCTCTCGAAACACCGGAAAAACCAGTCATTGCGATTGTTGGTGGTTCAAAAGTTTCAACAAAATTAACTGTGTTAGAATCATTGTCTAAAAAAGTAGACCAATTGATTGTCGGCGGCGGGATTGCCAATACATTTATCGCCGCGATGGGATTTTCCGTTGGCAAATCGCTGGTTGAAATGGATTTAATCGACGAAGCAAAACGTTTAATTGCTAATGCAAAAGCCGCTGGCTCAGAGATTCCAATTCCAACTGATGTCGTTTGTGCGAAAGAATTTTCAGAAAATGCTGAAGCGACCATCAAAAATGTCGCTGACATTGCCGATGACGACATGATTTTAGACATCGGGCCTGAAACTGCCGCGCATTACGCACAAATTTTAAAATCCGCAAAAACTATCGTTTGGAATGGCCCCGTTGGTGTATTTGAAATTGAACAATTCGCGCACGGCACACAAACACTGGCTTATGCGATTGCAGGCAGCGACGCATTTTCGATTGCAGGCGGTGGCGATACTTTAGCGGCAATTGATAAATATGGCATTAACGACCAAATTTCCTACACCTCAACCGGTGGTGGCGCGTTTTTAGAATTCTTAGAAGGCAAAGAATTACCCGCCGTTACTATTTTGCAAAAATAACTTTTTAACCCTTTAAATTTTGGAGAGACCTTGTGGCACGAGTAACTATTGAAGATTGTTTAAGTAACATTGAAAACCGTTTTAAATTGGTTTTATTAGCCAGCACCCGCGCAAGACAGCTCAGTCATGGCGCAACAGAATTTGTGCAGCGCGGTAGAGACAAAGATACCGTTGTGGCGTTGCGTGAAATTGCTGCGGGTCATGTAACTGAAACGAATGTTGCCGCGTTACATCGCGTAGGTGAAGTTCATGATCATCAACCACCTGCAAACCCGTTATTTTAATTTTTTTCACCAATTTTATAGTTAAACCATGCCCAAAATAGCTCCCCTGAATACCGTTGATTCTTTAGAAACACAGTTAGTTGCTCGTTTATGTAACACATTGGCGAGCTATTTGGACGAAGAACATGTTGCCCAATGTGTGCGAGCGTATGAATTCGGTGCAGCAGCACACACGGGACAATTTCGTAAAAGTGGTGAACCCTATATTTGCCACCCGATTGCCGTCGCAATTAGTTTGGCTGAAATGCGAATGGATGCGGATGGTATTACTGCCGCCATTTTGCATGATGTCATTGAAGATACCGGCGTAAGCAAACAAGAACTTGCTACGCAATTTAATAAAGAAGTCGCCGAATTAGTTGATGGCGTAACAAAATTATCAAAAATCGATAATAAATCACACGCTGAAGCACAAGGCGAAAATGTTCGTAAAATGTTTTTGGCAATGGCAAAAGATTTGCGCGTCATTATTGTCAAACTTGCCGACCGTTTGCATAACATGGAAACGTTAGGCGTGATGTTGCCACCCAAAAAACGCCGGATTGCACGCGAAACTTTAGATATTTATGCCCCGATTGCGAACCGTTTAGGCATGAATACCATGCGCCATAAATTGGAAGGCTTGAGTTTTGAGGCCATGTATCCGTTTCGTTATGCGGTACTGAGTAGCAATATTAAAAAAGCGCGTGGCAATCGTAGCAAAATGATTGACACCATTGAAAATACCATTCGGGCGCGATTGCAAGAAGCTCCCTTCCCTTGTGATGTAGCTGGACGCGAAAAAAATATCTACAGCATTTACAAAAAAATGGTGAAGAAAAAAATTCCGCTCGCCGATGTGTTTGATGTGTATGCGTTTCGGATTTATTGCGATGATGTAGATGCCTGTTATCGCGTGCTGGGCATGATGCACAATTTGTACAAACCCATTCCAGGTCGATTTAAAGATTACATTGCGCTGCCCAAAGAAAATGGCTATCAATCATTACATTCCGTTCTGATTGGTCCTTACGGTGTGCCAATCGAAGTACAAATTCGCACTCATGAAATGCACCGCATGTCAGAATCAGGGATTGCCGCGCATTGGTTATATAAAGCGGATGCCGATAAGACCCGCAATTTCCAAGCCTTAGCCAATGAATGGCTGAAAGATTTACTCGAAATTCAAAAAAGTGCCGGTGATTCACTCGAATTTATCGATAACTTGAAAGTCGATTTATTCCCTCAAGAAGTATTTGTCTTTACGCCCAATGGCTCGATTATCAAATTACCACGCGGTTCAACCATTGTGGATTTTGCTTATGCGGTGCATACCGATTTAGGTAATGCCTGCGTTTCGGCGCGAATTGATAAACAACTCATTCCGTTGCAAACGCAATTAGAAAGTGGCGTAACAGTCGAAATTATTACCGCTGAACACGCAAGACCTAATCCGTTATGGCTAAATTATGTCATTACCGCCAGAGCGCGGTCGGCGATTCGCAATCGTTTAAAACATATTGAGGGTGAAGAAGCCCTCGGTTTAGGACGGCGATTACTAGAAAATGAATTAGCGGCAATGAATATTCAATTAACCCAAATTGGCGAAGAAAAAATTGCCTCGCTGTTAAAAATTATGGGGATTAAAACATTTAATAGGTTGCTCGAAGATATTGGTTTGGGAAACAAAATGCCATTTTTGGTGGCAAAACAACTTACCCAAGACGATGTGCATACTCACGTTAAACTCGATGATGGCGCAAAAAGTCAAAATCGACCGCTGATGATTAAAGGTACGGAAGGCATGGTGGTGACGATGGCAAAATGTTGCCGTCCAATTCCCGGTGACACCATTATCGGCTTTTTCAATCCAGGCAAAGGTATTGTGGTGCATCAACATGATTGCCACAATCACGCTTTAATAAAAAAGAAACAAAACAATTGGCTCGATGTTGAGTGGGAACAAGACGCGAAAGGCGATTTTGCAACTGAAATCAGAATTGAAATTTTAAATCAACGCGGTTCATTAGCAACAATAGCCTCGACCATTTCAGCATTAGATTCCAACATTGAAAACGTTACTGTTGTCGATCAAGATGCTCGAGTATCCGTTGATTCTATTATTCTCACCGCGCGTAATAGAGTGCATTTAGCACAAATTATTCGACGGTTAAAAGAATTGTCTATTGTATTGAAAATTACACGCGTTAAAGGCTGAAAATTTTGAGCGTATAACCCCAAAAAAGTAACTAGATGAATAAGTCTCCCTAGTCGCTTATATTTTTTGTTTTTACTGTTAAATGGTGAAAAAAGTCTTTAATTAAAAATAGAATTATCAAATAAAACAATATATTGAATACCAATTTATTTTTACATGCTCCCAATAGAGCAGTGCTGACCCTCTTTTCTATTTTATAGAAAAATAAAGTATGCTGGATTTTTGACGATAAACCCTGTTTAAGAAATCATCAATTATCTGAAATGAACAATACTCACAACATCCATTTATCGATGGTATACCCGCGTGAAATACGCACCCAAAACGACACTAAAACAATTTGCCCGGCGTGTAGATCGAACAACATAAAACTGATTTCACATTCGCCAGAACGCGCTTTTAGACGGCAGTCTAATTGCACCGACTGCGGCACGATATGGGCAACAAGAAACGCACAGTTGCCAATTCGATATAAACAACAGTTCTATCGATGATAAATCTAAAAGTCATACTTTCAACTGAAATTGTGGCTTTGATGGGGACGCTACATAAATACATACCCTTTTCAGCGGGTATGTTTGTCTTTAGCTTTTGTATTTTTAATTACGATATCTGAATAGATTTTACTGAATATCGCTGGACAATAAAAAAGCCGCTAAGCTAAATAACTTGCGACCTATTGGACTTTATTGCATCTTGTTGGATTCTTATTTTGTACCGAGAAAAGGACTTGAACCTTCACGAGCTTTCGCCCACTAGCACCTGAAGCTAGCGTGTCTACCGTTCCACCACCTCGGCTGAATCGAGGCGAACTATACGCAGCAAGGTTAGGTTTGTCAATTTAAAGAAACTCGCTTTTACCTTGCGCCTTTTACCTTATGCCTTAAACCTGTATGATAATAGGCAAATTACCATTGTTTTCCCCTGAAAGAAGTAACTCTCAAATGCCCTCAAAGTCTAAAAATGTCCCTGATTTTGCATCAACAAATGACCCTTTTGCAGAACGTGAAGCTGAAAAATATGACAATCCCATTCCTAGCCGCGAATTGATTTTGCAATTACTCGCCAATGAAGGACGACCGATGCCGCGACCGGAAATTGCGAGTGCATTTGCCATTGAAGATGAGGAACGCTTAGAAGCTCTACGTCGTCGTTTACGCGCCATGGAACGCGACGGACAATTATTATTCAATCGCGGTAGTCGTTATTGCTTGGTAAACAATAAAGATTTAATCGTCGGGCGCGTGATGGGGCATCCAGATGGCTTTGGTTTTATACGTCCTGATGATGGTTCAGATGATTTGTATTTATCGCCACGCGAAATGAACGTTTTATTACACAACGATCGCGCAATGGTACGCATCGTAGGTGTAGACAGAAAAAACCGTCGTGAAGGCGCGGTGGTTGAAATTTTAGAGCGCAACACACATCAAGTTGTCGGACGTTTGTATTTTGAAGATGGTTTTGTTTACGTTATTCCTGACAACAAAAATATTGCCCAAACCGTTTTGGTTGAAAATGGGCAAGTCGGTAAAGCCAAACAAGGGCAAATTGTCGTGGCTGAAATTACCCAGCAACCGACAAAATTACATCAACCGTTGGGGAAAATTATCGAAATTCTAGGCGACCATCTCGCGCCAGGGATGGAAATTGAGATGGCGATTCGTACCCATGAATTGCCGAATACTTGGTCGGCTGAATTACTTGCTGAAATCAAACCACTTACCGCAGATGTTCCCGAATCTGCAAAAGAAGGTCGTGTGGATTTACGCAACACGCCATTAGTCACTATCGATGGCGAAGATGCCCGTGATTTTGATGATGCGGTATATTGCAAAAAAACACCTAAAGGCTGGAAATTACTCGTCGCCATTGCTGATGTGTCGCATTATGTAACGGTTGGCAGCGAGTTAGACCACGAAGCTCATAAACGCAGTACGTCGGTTTATTTTCCCGAACAAGTGATTCCGATGTTGCCAGAGATTTTGTCGAATGGTTTGTGTTCGCTCAATCCACACGTTGACCGTTTGTGCATGGTGTGTGAAATGTTAATTGATGGTGAAGGGCAAGTTGGACGAGCGCGTTTTTATGATGCCGTTATGCAATCACATGCGCGTTTGACCTATACAGACGTGGCGAAAATGTTGGTGAAAGGCGATACGGGTTTAACTGAAAAACACGCTACGTTAATGCCTGATTTGCGCGAACTTTACGCGTTATATCAAGCCATGCGAATCGCGCGTGAAAAACGAGGCGCGATGGATTTCGATACCCAAGAAACCAAAATTGTGTTCGGCAAACATCGCAAAATCGACAAAATTATTCCCGTCGTTCGTAACGACGCACATAAGTTGATTGAAGAATTCATGATTGCGGCAAACGGGGCGGCGGCGCGGTTTTTAAACAGCAAAAAGATGCCCAAACTGTTGCGCGTGCATGAAGGTCCTAGCGAAGAAAAATTAGCGAATTTGCGAACATTCTTAGGTGAATTAGGCTTGAAATTAACCGGTGATAACGAACCTACGCCGGTTGATTATATGAACCTAATTGAAAGTATCAAAGACCGTCCGGACGCGCATTTGATTCAAACCGTATTATTGCGTTCGATGTCGCAAGCCGTTTATAGCGCGGAAGAAAAAGGGCATTTTGGTTTAGCATTAAGTGCTTACGCGCATTTCACGTCACCAATTCGTCGTTATCCCGATTTGTTAGTGCATCGCGCGATTCGCCATTCTTTGCAAGGCAAAAAAGCCGACAGTTTTGTTTATGGCGTGCCAGACATGGTGATGCTTGGCGAACATTGCTCAGCAAACGAACGCCGCGCCGATGATGCTACGCGCGATGTGACGAATTGGCTTAAATGTGAATACATGATGGACAAAATCGGCGATGAATTTGCCGGTGTGATTTCAGCGGTTACATCGTTTGGTTTCTTTGTCGAATTGAACGATATTTATGTTGAAGGGCTGGTGCATATCAGTAGTTTAGGTCAGGATTATTTTCATTTCGACGCGCTCAGTCATCAACTTAAAGGCGAACACAGCAACACCCGTTACCGTTTAGGTGATACGGTAAAAGTGAAAGTCGTGCGCGTGGATTTGGACGAAAAGAAAATGGATTTTGCTTTAGTATCCAGTGATAAATCGACGGCGGATAAACCTAAATCCGCAAAAAAATCGACTAAAAAGAAAAAGCCGGCGAAAAAAATTGAATCTGTTAAAGCAAAAGTAGAACCATCTAAAGATGCCGTACCTACAAAGAAAAAACGTCGCAAACGTTCGAATAAATTCAAAAAACCAAGCGTGACAGAATCATGAAAAAAATTATTTTTACCATAATCTTCGCGTTAGCCCTTACTGCTTGTGGGCAAACGGGAAAACTCGTTTTGCCAAGTAACACGCCAGATACAACCGCTCACCCTTAAAATTTTAAACAACGCTTATGAACCATTTTACTTATCGCGATAACCAACTTTTTGCTGAAAACGTAGCCGTTCAATCCATCGTGGAACAATATGGCAGCCCTTGTTATATCTATTCTCGTGCGACGTTAGAACGTCATTGGCACGCTTTCGACGATGCTTTCGGCTCGCACGCGCATTTGATTTGTTATGCCGTCAAAGCGAATTCAAATTTAGGCGTATTGAATGTGTTGGCGCGATTAGGGTCAGGTTTTGACATCGTATCGTTAGGTGAATTACAGCGTGTCTTGCAAGCGGGTGGTGATGCGAAAAAAGTGGTTTTTTCGGGCGTGGGGAAACGCGAAGATGAAATTCGCGCCGCTTTAACATTAGGCATTCGTTGTTTTAATATCGAAGTGCCAGACGAATTAGAACGCATTAACCATTTGGCGGGCGAATTAGGCGTGATTGCGCCGGTGTCATTTCGTGTTAATCCCGATGTCGATGCAAAAACACATCCTTACATTTCGACCGGTTTAAAAGAAAACAAATTTGGCATTGCCATCGAAGACGCTTTAGTCGCTTATCAACGCGCCGCCGCGTTGCCGAATGTGGAAGTGGTGGGAATTGATTGTCACATTGGTTCACAGCTCACTGAAACGCGTCCATTTTTAGACGCGCTAGACAAAGTATTAGATTTAGTCGAAACCTTGAAAACAAGCGGCATCGCGCTGAAACATTTAGATTTAGGTGGTGGTTTAGGCATTCAATATCGTGATGAACAACCGCCCGAACCGGCAGAATATATCAGCGCGATTTTGGCGCGTTTGGCACAAACGGATTTAGAAATTATGCTCGAACCGGGTCGCGCCATTGTGGGTAATGCCGGAATTTTAGTCACGAAAGTGGAATATTTAAAACCCACGGCACACAAAAATTTCGCCATTGTTGATGCGGCGATGAATGATTTAGTGCGTCCCGCATTGTATGGCGCATGGCAAGACATTATTCCGGTGCAATTAAACGGTTCTGCGCCTGAATTAGTTTGGGATATTGTCGGGCCCGTGTGCGAAACGGGGGATTTTTTAGGCAAACAACGCGAATTAAAATTAACGGCTGGTGATTTATTGGCGGTACGTTCATCGGGTGCGTATGGGTTTACCATGAGTTCAAATTACAATTCGCGTCCGCGTGTGGCTGAACTCATGGTAGATGGTGAGCAAATTTATGTGGTGCGTGAACGCGAAACGTTAGCGCAACTGTGGCAAGGCGAAAAATTATTGCCTTAAAATTTAAACGCCCCCTGTAAACCGTTAGCTTTCTCGTCGCGACTGGAAAGCGGTTTTAAGTCAAAACGGTTTTCAATCAATTTCAAAATAGAGGTTGTATCGTACTGCGTGTGATCGATATAACCTTTTTTCGCAAATGGTGAAACAATAATCGCCGGAATGCGTGTTCCCGCGCCCCACTGGTCAATGTTGGGTGGCGCGACATGATCCCAAAAACCGCCGTATTCGTCATAAGTGATAATAATGGCGGTTTTAGACCAGCTCGAACTATTGCGTATTGCTTCGACAATTTCTTTCACTTCATTGTCAGCATCAAGAATAGTGGAATACCCAGGATGTTGATTTTTACTGCCAACCGGTTTAAAGAAAACAACCTTTGGAAAATTGTCTTTTAAATCAGAAAATAATTGATTTTTATCTTTTAAATGCTCGCGGCGGGCGGGGCTGTCTGGCGCGTAGTTAGCATAATAAACAAAAGGCTGATGATGATATTGGAAATTATCATCGGTTTTTTGCTCTGCCACCGCATCATCCCAACCGCCTGAATACCATGCCCACGAAACTCCTTTTTCCGACAATCTGTCGCCAATGGTCGGATGATATTGTGGCGGCAATCGATTTTCTGCGTGTTCGGTATCAAAAGGCGGATAATACGGTTGAATCGTACCAACTGCATAACCATCCTCTGTTACTGTTGGGTCTTTTATCGGTTTACCTGTGGCAGAATCACTTTTCCATTGTTTCAATTCTGCCGGTGCATCTTTAAATTCGGGTGTGCAAGCGCAAATTAACCATTGATGACTCAAAAAAGATCCACCGTACGCGGCTTGAAAAAAATTATCGGCTAAAGTGAATTCTTTGGCATATTGCCACAATGCTGTGCCAGATAAATCGTAATGTCCCATCGTCAATGCACCGGCTGAAGACAATTGAGCAAAACGGTCATTTTTGCCACCGTCAATTTGCATTTGATGTATAAAAAAACGGTGCGTTAAATCGGGATGTTTTGTATCAAGATTTATGTAGCCGCCGATATTGAACGGCTCATTGGCTAAATCTGCCGGGAAACGTACATCGTTTCCAACCGGTGGCAATGTTTTATAGGTTCGACCGTATTCATCGACTTGCGGCAAAGCAGTTTTCGCATTGGCAAGTCCGTTTGCTTTTGGAAATAAGCCAAATAAACTATCAAAACTGCGATTTTCCAAATAAATCACAACGATATGTTCAATATTGTCTAAGCCTTTCGGCTCGCTTTGCGCTGAAATTGGCTGCAAAGTCATTAAAAAAATTATCAATGCAAGGGAAATGCTCGTCTTTTTTAATTTCATAACTTAACCTCAAAAATGTAATAACAGCCAAATCATAGTTATAAATTCCATAGAAAAGTATTCTTACGGTCTTCTAAACGCTTCAACGCAAATAGCTGTTTTGGCAAAGCCTAGACAGTCTGACATTCACTCGGCGTTCGTATAGCACTGCTAACTCGCAGTGCTTCTTTTAAAA
>CAILJB010000093.1 GCA_903834465.1 uncultured Pseudomonadota bacterium
CTGTCGTGACTGTAAAGCGTTCCCCATCTTCTAAACGGGTCAAAGCTCGTGGAGATGCGAAAGGTGCTGATATTCTTCAGTTCGGGTCAGTCGAAGCCACCACTAGAGCCGCGATAGCGGTTTAGTGGTTGGTAGTTCACGTCATATTTGATGGCTAAATTCGTGAGCGATTTATAGCTAATCTCGGTTTTAAATTGCCATTCCAGTGCAGTTTGAAAGCTCCTGATTTTGCGTAGCGGTTGAGTGACGAACGTTTTTTTGTTCTCTCTGTCTGCACTACCAATTACTAAGCTCACAAACGCTTCAACAATCTCAGGTGGCAACTCCGTTCTACGACCAGAGTTTTTACGCCCATCTTTTCCTGTTCCTTGCAGAATGAGTGGGATTTCTCCCGTTTCCTGAAACTGCTTTCTATAACGCGCCCGCATGACTTTTTTTGCAGACCCTGATTTCCCTTGAATCTTGTACGCCAGCAAATTTTCAAATTCTTGTTCAAGTGTTAAAACGCCCTGTTCATCTTCAAAGTGAGGCGTAACTCTCTCTTCCTCGCCTTTGGCGGGTGTGATGATTTTGCCTTTGTAATCACCGCCAAAAACTTCAGCCGTTATCACCTCACTTTGAAGATAAACAGGTGCTACTTCGCCAATACCACCCAAAAAAGAGCCGCCCGTTTGAACTGCGACGGCTTGAGGTGAAGTAGGCGGAGCTTTTACAACCTCAATCAGAGGATTGTTTGGTACTGGCAAGCCCGTTCCTGTATTCCAATAAATTAAATACGTTGGCTTACCTTTTTGTGATTTAACTTCACGAACTTGCAGGGGGATTTTTTTATAGCTTCCAGCCGCTAGAATCCGCTGAATTTGTCTGTGCGACATACCAAGCAAATCAACAAGCTGTTTTAAACTAAGCCACTCCATGTCATACCCCCCCCTTGTTACCTTTATTATTACTGCGTTAATTAAATGTAGGGGCGAACCCTTGTGGTCGCCCTGATTTATACAGGGCGGGGATAAACCGCCGCCCCTACCGCCGTTTACTGTTCATGGTGAGGATTCTTGCCCGTGTTAAACTGTCGTCTCCACAACAACCTAGTCAAACTTGAAGGAATCCTCATGACTGAAAAAATTGATACTCAAACTAAACTTGAACTACTTAAACTCACTATTGAACTGACTAAATTCGCTTTTGAAAAAGGTGCTTTTATCCATGCGGGCAGTGACACAATATCTTTTACTAATGCCTTTGAATCGTGTAGTAAATTGATTAGCGATACCTACTACCAAGAAGGTGCTTTACAAACCAATCCGTCCCAAACTGTCGATGAATAACTAGCATCATTGATTGAAAAATCACTGTCGTATCTTGACCTTCAATTAGCTTTAAAAATTGTTGCTCAAGTTCGGCGGTGTCTTTTTTTAACTCTGCTTCTTTCTTTTTTTCTTGAGATTCCAACTCTTTCTTTTTTTCTGCCAAACTCATCTCACATCTCCGCTGTTGTTATGGCTTGCGCCGTTGATGCCTCTAAGAGGCGTTTTTTTAAAGCCGTGGCTTTTTCACCCTTCCATTCATTTCGTAATGCTTTAGAAGCGTTACTTTGGTCAATCTCATTTTCAATACAGTAAGCTCTTAAAGATGTACCAAGCCGCGTAAATCCTGCTCTTACTGCGATGAGATGCTTGTGCTGTTGCATATTTTTACCGTTGTGCTATGGTTAATTTGTTACCTAACTTTGGTAACGTGGGCATAGTTTATTGCATGATTCTGCAAAATAAAAGAAAAATTGCACGATTATGCAAAATAATTTCATTACAAGGCTAAAACAATGAATATAGGTAACAGAATCAAAGAACTACGAAATTATAAAATTTTAGGGTTCGCAGAATTTGCTGCAATTGGTGGGGTTTCGGAACGCTCTCAACGAATGTATGAAGGCAATAAAACACCTCCAACATCAGAATACTGCACAGCGATTGCAGAAAAATTCAAAGATATAGATATGAACTGGCTCTTAACAGGCGAAGGGGAGATGTTGAAAGGCGAACGAGCGGCGAATGACGCAGTGTCGATAACGCCAGAAGAGGCGCAATACTTGAGATGGTTGCGAAATATGCTACCTGAGCAAAAAAAGGATACGCTTGCGCTCGCTGAGAAGTTTGGACGGTGGAATCAACAGGTAATTGAGCGTCAAGGGCGGCATCACGCGACAATGGCATGATGCCTTTGTTGAAACAGAATGAAAATGTCACATTATGAATTTAAAAATGTCACATTATGAATTTAAAAATGTCACATTATGAAATGTCACATTATGAAATGTCACATTATGAAATGTCACATTATGAAATGTCACATTATGAAATCCAAAATACCACTTATGAAAATGTCGTATTATGAAAATGTCGTATTTTGAAAGAGGAGATGGAATGAAATTTTACGACAGATTAAAAACACAGGCACTCACGGAGAATGCCTGTGTCATTTTTTAATTTTAAATTGGAGCATTTATGAACGATAAAGAACGCGAAATACTACTTAATATGTTGGACGGGTTAGTGCGCTTGAGGCGCAAGTATCCGCCCTTAATGAAACCGTCATTGCCTTGGCAATAGCACTAGCTGAAAAAACTAAAACACCATTAGCTGATACAGCAACCATTCTTGAAATTGTCCGAAACTGCGTTCGCTATACAAAAGGCATTGATACAAGTGACTTTATGCGCTACACGACAGATTATCTTTTTGCACTGTCAAAAACTTCTGACATAAGCCCTCTTGAACAACTGCTAATGCTTTCCCCGCTATATCAACAAGCTGGGGACAAGCATTTAAAAGCTCTAAATTCTTGGATAGCGTAAGCACATCCTGACGAGCTTGCTGATGAAATTGGGCAATCCTTACTTCGCTTTCTTTCTGAGCAAGAGCATCCAAATTCTGATTCAAGCGATGAGTCACAAATCGATTGACTTTACTTTTACTAAAACGTTTCATTTTTAACCTCCTTATTTTTAATCTTACCCAATAAAAAATAAAAAAGCACTGCAATTATTAAATAAAAAGGGGTGCAATGAAATTTTACGATAGATTAAGAACACTTTCATGCTAGATAACTACGGCGTTACGGTTGGATTTTTGGTGTTTTTAGCTAATTTTTTAAATCATTTTTTCGTTTGAATTATAAAAACCCATGAAATGGTTCGATATGTACGCCAAAATAGCAACGTAATCGCCGCAGAATCAAAAAATACAGTGTAGCATTACCACCGAGTAAGCAAGTCTTAAAACAATCGCCACACAAGACAAAATTAGCGTAAATTCAAAATCTGACGCAAATTCAAAAAAATCAACAAAATTATATTTTCAGTTCGTAATATTTCGGTATATTTCGGAATAATTCGAAATAAGGTTACATTTTCGGTAAATAGTGGGTTTTAGGTGGTTACATTATTCGGTAAACTAACATTCATGGCTTTCTCAGGCATTCAACTCTAGGAAGGTAACGTCATGCTGGAAATTATTTTAGGGATTATCATCTTCACAGGTTTTGTGATTGCGTTGGTGTTTGTCATCATCGGCGCGAAGAAAAAACTTGTGGGAGAAGGCGATGTTGAAATCGTTATCAACGAAGAAAAGACAATTCATGTCCCGTCAGGTTCTAAATTATTAAACGCGCTCGCAGACAACGGTTTATTCGTGTCATCTGCGTGTGGCGGTGGTGGTACTTGTGGTCAATGTAAAGTGAAAGTCCATTCAGGTGGCGGCGATATTTTGCCAACTACATTACTAAACGTGAAGCCGCACACGGTGAACGTTTAGCGTGTCAAGTTTCGGTTAAAAGTGACATGAACATCGAAGTCGAAGACAGCGTTTTCGGCGTGAAAAAATGGGAATGCACCGTTAAATCAAACAATAACGTGGCAACTTTCATTAAAGAATTGGTGTTGTCATTGCCAGAAGGCGAAGAAATCAAATACCGAGCGGGGGGGTACATTCAAATCGAATGTCCTGCTCACGTTGCGGATTATAAAAACTTCGAAGTGGCAGAACGTTTCCGTGGCGATTGGGACAAATTCAATTTGTGGCAATATGTTTCAAACGTGAAAGAGCCTGCGTTGCGTGCTTATTCGATGGCTTCTTATCCAGAAGAAAAAGAAATCATGTTGAACGTGCGTATTGCAACGCCACCAAAACCAGAATTACCACCCGGTATCATGTCATCGTTCATCTTTAACTTGAAACCAGGCGATAAAGTTTTCGTTTCAGGTCCTTACGGTGAATTCTATGCACGCGATACGGATGCTGAAATGGTATTTGTCGGCGGTGGTGCAGGTATGGCTCCAATGCGTTCACACATTTTCGACCAACTCCGTCGGTTGAAATCAACACGCAAAATGACCTTCTGGTACGGTGCGCGTAGTAAGTGCGAAATGTTCTATGTGGAAGATTTCGATATGCTTGCAAAAGAAAATTCAAACTTCACTTGGCACACAGCACTCTCTGATCCATGCCTGAAGATAATTGGACAGGTTACACAGGCTTTATTCACAACGTGTTGAAAGAAGAATTCATTAAGAAACACGCAGCACTTGAAGATTGTGAGTTCTATATGTGTGGTCCTCCAATCATGAATACGTCTGTTATCAATATGTTGATTAACAACGGCGTTGAACCTGAAAACATTATGCTTGATGACTTTGGCGGTTAGTTTTTCGCTGAAAAAACGTTGAAACAAAAACGGCGCATTAAGTTTTTAATGCGCCGTTTTTTTTGAAAACTATTATTTACTCAGTGTAAAACTTTTCTATATGTTCCCAATTAGTTAATTGAAGATACTCAGAAGATTGATTATTCATGTAGTTAATTATGTCAATAATAGTTTGTTGTGGTGATTTTCCAGACGCTACATCTGCTTGATAAACTGCCGCTCGACCAGCTGCTATATTAGTAGCCTTTTGAGCAAATAAAGTTTGATTTTCAGCAGTAATTTGTTCACCTCCAGCATAAGTTGCAGTTTGCGTTTTAAGATCTAAGTCTACATGAGCCAAATCAATGCCGCTTGCAAGATTTTTTGCGTATTCGGATGCTACTTCTGTACTCAAATTTAATATTTTTGAAAAATTTGATTCCACGTTAGACGTTTTTTCAATTGAAGTATTTAAGCGCCTATTCTGAGTATCTAATGATGGTATAAGTGAAGCGTTCATAAGGTTTCCCTGAATAAAATTGGTGAATCATGATTATCGATTGGTAAAATTATAGGGCTGACTTCATGGAAGCCAGCCCTATAATTTTACGGAGCCGTCCAAGTTACACTTACTGAGTCGTTCATACCGAATACATATGGCGATAAAGTTCCCGTTCCGTTTACTGCAAAATAATATACCATCGGAGTTGCTGCAGAATAGCCATTAAAATAACTGGTTGCACCAGAACCCCACGAAGTTATATCACCGCACAACAGCGCTCCACCGTTATTGTAGTTACACAAAATTGCTTGAAAACCAGTCGGTCGAGAAGATACGCCATAAGACCACGAAACATTGGTAATTGTTGCATTAGCAGGAACTACTCCAGATGGATACAAAGTTAGCCCGTAATAATAATTTTTAGAATAAATAGTGGGACCTCCACCATTATTTCCCCAACCACCACTCATCACGGTTGCAGCTGAGATAGCCGCTGTAGATAAGACTTTTGTTTGTGTTGTGGAAAGAGTTGGTGCTGCTTCTGGTGTTATAACCTGAACATTTGAAAGTTCTGGTAACGATGCAATTGGCTGAGATGTAACTTATAAAACTGTTTGACCTGTTTGCGCCGCTTCGCATGATTGTGATAAATATAACAAACTGGACATTGCCACTAATAATAATTTCAACTTCATTTTCACTCCCAAAATATCTAAAATTAGAAAAACTACAAATGAACATGATTTCTGGTGTTGATCATCACTGTTACAGCTAGTAAGTTCCCATCACTTAACCATTTTCAAATGGCAGTCAAAGTGTATTTAAGTTATATGCTTAAAACAATGTGACAAATTGTCACGCGACAATTTGACGCACTTAAAAAATGCACCCAAAAAATTAAACTGCATTATTACAAAAACTGTTAGATCTATTTAAAAAGCCCCGACTTGCATCACAGCAAAGCGGGGCTTTTTTGTGTAGAATTGCAGCATGGAAATTTTTTATTTGTGAGGTTTCAAAAGTGAACGCAATCAACGCAAGTGATTTAAAAACGCAAGGCATCAATGCCATTGCAATGGCTCTAGCCGACACACAAGAAGTTGCAATTTCAGTGCAAGGCAAGCCGCGTTTTATTGTGATGGACATTGAACATTATCAGCAGTTGCGTGAATACGAATTAGAAATTGCCGCGCAAAAAGCAAACGCAGACATTGCAGCGGGACGATTTGTAACCGAATCGGCAAATGATTATATGAATCGGATAATTAAAGAATATGACTTACCACCTGATTATTCCTGATAGTTACACGAAAAAATTGGTGAAATTTTTAAAATTGCATCCTGAATTAGTCACGCCTCATAGAAAAGTGCTTGAACTGTTAGAAATAAATCCTCATCACCCGTCATTGAGATTGCATAAGTTGTCAGGAAATTTGAAAAAATTTCACAGCGTTTCAATCAATATGAAATATCGAATAGTGATTGATTTCATTATTGAAGACGACCAAATCACGCTGATTGACATCAACAACCATTACGACTGAATTTAAAAAAGCCCCACAGCTGTAATGCAAATCGGTTTTTTTTTTTGTTTAAGCGTGATTATGTTGCTGGACATAATCAAACAAAGCCTTGTTAATCATGTGCTGATAATCGCGTCCGCCTTTGTTTTTAAACCACGTCAAAATTTCGTTATCAATACGAATGGCTTGCTGATTTTTGCTGTAAAACTTGCCAATGACCGCATTATCCCAGTTTGTTTGTTCTGGAATGTCACTGGTATCAATTTCGTCATCGGGTAAATTAGCTAACAGATTTAATTCTTCGATTTGTTGTTTAGTGAGCTTTTTCATAATGATTTCTCTCATGTTTTGTGGCTTTTCGAGCGGAAATGATGCGAATAATTTCGTGGTTATTTTCTTCGACAATACTGTGTGCAACTAAAAGTACAACCACATTATTGACTAATCCTAGCGTTTGCCAACGTTCTTCATCATTTTCATGTCGGTCTTGGATGCTAACGTGTAACGGGTCGTCAAAAACGAACTTTGCCGTTTCAAAATCAACACAATGTTTGATTTTGTTTGTGACATTTTTATTTTCATCCCAAATGAATTTCATTTTTTAATTCCTGTTATTCGATTGGCGAAATGATACTGCAAATTGAAATACAGTGATATTCCAGCCGCGTTGCAAGGTTTGGGCATCACGTTTCATAGCGGGTCTGATGTCTTTGGGCTTCATGGCTTTTTCAGGCATTCAACTCTAGGAAGGTAACGTCATGCTGGAAATTATTTTAGGGATTATCATCTTCACGGTTTTTGCTAAGTTGCGGTTAAAAGCAACATGGACATCGAAGTCGAAGACAGCGTTTTCGGCGTGAAAAAATGGGAATGCACTGTTAAATCAAACAATAACGTGGCAACTTTCATTAAAGAATTGGTGTTGTCATTGCCAGAAGGCGAAGAAATTAAATGCGCGGGTGGTTACATTCAAATCGAATGTCCGCCACACGTTGCGGATTATAAAAATTTCGAAACGGAAGCCGAAATGGTATTTGTTGGTGGCGGCGCTGGGATGGATCCAATGCGTTCACACATTTTCGACCAACTTCGTCGCTTGAAATCAACACGCAAAATGATCTTCTGGTACGGTGCGCGTAGCAAACGTGAAATGTTCTATGTGGAAGATTTCTATATGTTGGCTCGTGAAAATCCAAACTTCACTTGGCATTGTGCGTTGTCTGATCCATTACCAGAAGATGAATGGACAGGTTACACAGGCTTTATTCATAACGTGTTGGAAGAAGAATTCATTAAAAAACATCCCGCACCAGAAGATTGTGAGTTCTACATGTGTGGGTCTCCAATCATGAATACGCCAGTAATTAACATGTTGATTAACAACGGCGTTGAGCCTGAAAACATTATGTTGGATGACTTTGGTGGTTAGTTTTTCGCTGAGTTAAACGAATGGTACATTAAATTTTCATGTGCAATTTTTATATGTGACAAATTGTCGCGCGACAATTTGTCACATTGTAAAGTGAAGAAAGACTAATTAGACTGTCGGCGGGGTGGTTGATGAACGCTCCTTAAAAATTTTTCTCCTCACATTTGAAAGGAAATGTTATGAAATTGTTTAAAGTCTTATTTGCCATTTGTGTGGCTTTTATTAGTTTACAGGTTCAAGCTACAGAGCAACTATTGTCACCGTTAGTCCCGTCGAAATCGAATCAAATTTCAATGACTACAGCATCCTCACAACAATCAGTCGCTGCTACCTCTATGTTTAATGCGATTACAGCAGGCGTATCTGGCGCATGGGCTGGGTCTGCAGTTGGTGGGACTGAATATACAAAAGGACAAATGTATAGCACGCCCCCAATATCTCCAGTAGGTAGCACAGTAAATTCAGCATCTATTACGAATTGGGTGAATTGGTCATACTCTTATTCTCAAGATGTAGCTGGTCAACGTGTTTGGTTATGTGATTATGCTAAATGTTTGGAAATTACTGGTGTTAAATCTGGCGGAACGTCGGCATTTTCTGGGGATAGTGCATACTCCCAATTTGTGTTCTATTTTCAAGTTACTGGAACTGGTTATATTTCACCCAATGTTTTCGGTGGACAGGATCAAGTCATTGTAAATTACCAATAGGGCTTGCCATGCAAATCTCAAATAACTCGATAGCAACGTCTATGAAGTATTCACCGCCGACAATGGAAAATCAGAAATCACAGGGTTTCGTAATCAATGATCTACTTACTGCAAATGATAAAAGTTTGGTAAAGGCGGCAACGGATGGGTTACAGGCTACGTCATCATCTGGTCTTCATGAAATAAATCAATTAGCAACACGCATTGCACTTGATCGTGAGACAGGTACACTTTCTGGCGAAGTTGATGCAAATTACATTAACAAACTGATAACAGAGCAAAGTAGTAATAATCATGCAGAAACAATCCAGTTTTCAGATTTACAAAAATCGTTAGCTTTCCTTAAACAAGAACGAGCAGATTTTTTTAGACAGACTGGTGTCTAAATAGTCATTCAATCTTCCAGTTTAAAAAAAGCCCCGACTTGCATCACAGCAAAGCGGGGCTTTTTTTTTGCAAATGAAAACGTGTATCTGATTCTATGCAAATGTAAAAAAATCTTTAAAAATAAAATATCTGTTTTTTAGTTCGATAACTGTTTATCCTAAAGTAGCGAAAAACCTCGCCGTTCAGGGCGAGGATGTAAGCGGCTCAATTCGACCGCCTTCACAGTGGCGATATTCTTCGTATTTGTGC